>DATIWL010000047.1:0-53335 GCA_035519435.1 Terriglobales bacterium | reverse complement strand
CGGCCCCGAGTCCACGAATGTGCAAGGTGGCTCTGCTTGGCTTCGGCACGGTGGGAAGTTCGGTGGCGAAGATCCTCAACGAACGTAAGGGGACGAATCTGCGCTTGACGCATATCTGCAACCGAAACGTCGCGCGGAAGAAGGTGAACTGGCTACCGCCGGAAATGGTCTGGACCGAAGACATCGACGATGTGCTGTCGTCCGATGCCGATGTGGTGATCGAGGTCATGGGCGGCCTCCAACCAACCGAAGATTGGATTCGCAGGGCCCTGACGGCCGGCAAATCGGTGGTCACAGCGAACAAGCAGCTTATCTCGCGTTGCGGGCCGGAGTTGATTAGTCTCGCCAGACAGAACAACCAGGAGATTGCTTTCGGAGCGTCGGTCGCGGGCGGGGTTCCAGTCATCTCTGGATTGCACGAAGGCTTAGCCGGCGACGACCTGTTCAAGATCTGTGGCATCCTCAACGGAACCTGCAACTACATTCTCAGCCAGATCGAAAGCAATGGCGTTTCGTTTGCCACAGCCCTGCGCGAAGCGCAGAAGCTCGGATTCGCCGAGGCCGACCCCTCGGAAGATGTCGATGGTCTGGACGCGCGCGCGAAGCTTGCGATCCTCGCGCGGGTGGGGTTGCACTGCACCGTCCAGCCGGAGGCGATCAAGTGCCGGTCGATTACCGCGATCGACTCCGTCGATTTCGAATACGCCGACCGCCTGGGGTGCACGATCCGGCAAATCTCTCTGGCGGAGTTGAAAGGCGATCAACTGTTTGCAGCGGTACAGCCGGCGCTGGTGGAACTGAATTCGCCATTGGCCAGCGTTGAAGGTAGCCAGAACCTGGTCATGTCCACCGGCGTGTACGGTGGCGAAACCGTCTTTGGAGGACATGGTGCCGGCGGCCATCCGACGGCCGTCGCGGTTGTATCCGACGTGCTTGCGATCGCTCGCGCCAAACAGGCGGGAGTCCATTCCGCCGGGTCTGCGGAGAAGGCACCTGCGGTCTCGTCCGACTTCAGCAGCAAACACTACCTTCGCTTTGTTGTGAGAGATCGCCCAGGCATTATCGCCACACTCGCCACAATCCTCGACCAGTGCGGCATCAATATCGACTCGGTTCTGCAAAAACCGGGATGCCCAAAATCCCACTTGCCGTTTCTGATCACGCTCGAAGAATGTAAAGCATCGCTGGTCGATCAGGCGCTTGCACAGATCAATCGGCTGGACTTCATGGTGCAGCCCTGCTTGCACCTGCCGATCCTTGCCGGGGAGTTGCACGCAAAGTAAGGACGTTCCGCGTTGCGGTATCGATAGCCGATCTGTCTTATGCTTCCGGTTGGAAGAAGTGCGCCATGTTGCGGAACTTGGCGTAGCGGCCATTGAGCAGATCTGGAATCGAGAGTTTTTTCAGTTCCGCCAGTTGCTGCCGCAGAATTTTGTCCACCAGTTCGGCCGCCAGGGCGTGGTCGGTGTGGGCGCCGCCGGGCGGCTCCGAAATCACGCTATCGACAATACCCAGTTCTGTCAGATCCTTTGGAGTGATCCGCATCGCTGCCGCGGCAATGTCACGCTTGCTCGCATCCCGCCACATGATCGACGCGCACCCTTCGGGCGATATCACCGAGTAAATCGAGTTCTCCATCATCAGGACGCGATCGCCGACTGCAATGGCGAGCGCGCCGCCACTGCCGCCCTCGCCTGTGATGGTGACGATAATCGGGACTTCCAGCCTCGCCATTTCGCGCAGGTTGTAGGCGATGGCTTCGGCTTGCCCGCGCTCTTCCGCGCCCAGACCGGGATACGCGCCCGGCGTGTCGACAAACGTGAAGATCGGCCGGTGGAACTTGGCGGCAATCTGCATCACCCGGATCGCCTTGCGATAGCCTTCCGGATTCGGCATGCCGAAATTGCGGTAGACTTTCTGCTTGGTGTCGCGCGCCTTCTGATGGCCAATGACCAACACTTCTTCCCCGTGAAAACGAGCCATGCCACAGACAATCGCCGGATCGTCGGCAAAGCCGCGGTCGCCGTGAATCTCGCTCCAGTCGGTGAAGATGCGCTCGATGTAATCGAGCGTGTAAGGACGCTGCGGATGACGAGCGAGTTCGGTGCGCTCCCAAGCATTCAGCTGCGTTGAAATCTCGCGGCGCAAATCTTTGACCCGTTCGTGCAACTGCTGGATGTGGCGTCGTGTTTCCTCGTTCTGCCCTTCCAGCAACTCCAGGCGCTGAATCTGTTCCTCAATCTTTTCCAGCTCGTGCTGCGCTTTTAAACCAGAATCCATTTTGATGACGTTTCCATTCCTGCGGGTATGATGTGCTTCCACGATCGACAACAAAAACTCCGTGCCGGCGAGAGCCGGGCTCGCCGCGTTGCTCCCTGTATCTGCCGCTTGTCTTATTCTCGCTCGACTCATCCGCCGAACCTGTTAACGGGTAGGGATCAACTGATAATGCGTACGCTGCCGCGCCCGCACAGTTCTTCCACGCGGCCAATGAAGCTGCGGTCCGGCATCACATTATAGCCTTCGGCTTCCATCACGACCATGAAATCGCCTTCTCGCTCGACGTCGAAGAGGACTTTTGCCTCACCTTTGCGCTCGCTGAACAGGGCGTGAAGCGCTCCGACCGTGCCAGCGGTTGCACTTTCCAGCGGAATACGAATGCGCAGGGCCTTGGGCAATGGAACCTTCGCTTCATCGAGAGGAGTGATTTCAGCGGCAGTGATCTTCGGATTCGAACCTTCTTCGACGCGCACACCAGCGCGGACCAGGACTGGCACCTCGAGCTTTACCTTGTCCTGCAGGCGTTTGAAGGCCTCGGGAAAGACGATCATGTCGACCTTGCCCGTCATATCCTCGAGGGCCGCCTGGGCATAGAAATCGCCGCGTTTCGACTTCAGCACCCGCAGGCCAGTGATCATGCCGGCCGTAGTGATGACTTCCTCCTTGGCCGTCGAAGTGCGAATGGCGCCGATCTCTTCCGTTGTTTTTGCGCCAAGATCGATCAGTTTGTCCCTGTATTTTTCCAGGGGATGACCGGTGATGAAGAAGCCGAGAATCTCCTTTTCAGCGGTCAGCCGCGTGTGTTCATCCCAATCCGGCGTGTTGGGGAGGATCTCATTCCCTTGCGTGGCAGCCTCATCGGCAAAAACGCCGAAGAGTCCGTGCTGTCCTGACTCGGCATCGCGCTGGGCCTTTTGAGCGCGCTCGATCGCTTTGTCGAGCGCCTGCATCAGCTGAGCGCGGCGGCCGAGAGAGTCCATCGCTCCGCTCTTAATGAGAGATTCCAGCACGCGCTTGTTCAGCAGGCGCAGATCGACTTCCTCACAGAATTCAAAGATGGAGCGGATGTTGCGCCCCAGCTTCCGGCGCGCGGCAGTAATCGACTCGATCGCGTTCCCCCCGACGTTCTTGACCGCCGCCAGCCCGAAGCGGATCGCTTGTCCGTGGGGCGTGAAGTTCGCATCGCTGACGTTGATGTCGGGCGGCTCGACGGCAATTCCCATCTCGCGGCATTCCTTGATGTATTTCACAACGTCATCCGTCGAGCCGGTGACCGACGTCAGCAGCGCCGCCATGAACTCAACCGGATAGTGCGTCTTCAAATACGCCGTGTGGTAGGCGAGAAGCGCGTACGCCGCTGAGTGCGACTTGTTGAAGCCGTACCCGGCAAACTCTTTCATCAGGTCAAAGATCTTTTCGATTTTTTTCGGCGGAAAACCGCGCTGCACCGCGCCCTGTACAAACCGCTCGCGCTGCGCCGCCATCTCTTCCGGCTTCTTTTTGCCCATGGCGCGGCGGAGCAGGTCGGCGTCGCCCAGCGAATAGCCGGCAAGCCGGTTCGCGATCTGCATCACCTGTTCCTGATAGACGATGACACCCAGCGTCTCATGCAGGATTTCCTTCAGTTCCGGCAGTTCGTACTCGATCTTGCGGCGTCCGTGCTTGCGTTCGATAAAGTCGTCGATCATACCGCCCTGGATCGGTCCGGGACGATAGAGCGCATTCAGCGCGGTGAGATCTTCAATGGAGTTGGGCTTGTAGCGGCGCAGCACGTCCCTCATGCCGTGCGACTCAAACTGGAAGACACCCGATGTCAGGCCACTGTGAAAGACCTTTTCGTAGGTCTTCTCATCTTCCAGCGGTATGTCGTCGAGCGTGAGGGGGATGGGCTTGGGCCATCCCTCAGCGTCACTGAGAACCGGTGCGCCCGCGCTCTGACCGTGGGTTTGCGCGATCAGCTTGAGTGTGTCGTCGAGAATGGTGAGCGTCGTCAGACCGAGGAAATCCATCTTCAACAGCCCCATCTTCTCGATGGCGACCATGTCGAAGGCAGTGACAATTTCGTCGTTCTTGGTCCGATGCAGCGGGACCAGCTCAATGAGAGGCCGCGGCGAAATCACCACCCCGGCGGCATGTACGCCGGAGTTCCGGACCAGGCCTTCCAACTTGCGCGCCGTGTCGAGCAACTGCCGCACCTGCGGATCCTTCTCGTAGGCATCCTGGAGCTGGGGCGATTCCTTGATGGCATCGTCGAGCTTGATGTTGAGCGTGGTCGGCACCATCTTCGCGATACGGTCAACATCGCTGTAGGGGACATCCATCGCGCGGCCGACGTCCTTGATCGCGGCTTTCGCCGCCATCGTGCCGAAGGTAATGATCTGGGCCACGTTTTCGCGGCCGTACTTGCGGGTGACGTAGTCGATGACTTCGCCGCGCCGGTTCATGCAGAAGTCGATGTCGATATCGGGCATCGAGACGCGTTCCGGATTGAGGAAGCGTTCAAAAAGGAGCTCGTGCTGCAACGGATCGAGATCCGTGATGCCCAGTGAATACGCCACCAGCGCCCCCGCTGCCGATCCCCTGCCCGGGCCCACGGGAATGTTGTGCTCCTTGGCGTAGCGGATGAAGTCCCAGACGATCAGGAAATATCCGGAAAACTTCATCTGCTGGATGATGGCGAGCTCCCGCGCCAGCCTCTGCTCGTAATCCGGCAGAGAGTGCTTCAGCCGGCCTTTTTCTGAAAGTCCACGCAGGACCTCCATGCGGCGCGCGAATCCCTGCCGCGTCACGTGTTCGAAATAGCTGTCGAGCGTGTAGCCGTCGGGGACTTCGAAATGCGGGAACGGGCTCGGCACCTTTTCCAGGCGCAGGGTACAGCGCTCGGCAATGTCGAGTGTGCGCGTCAGAACATCCGGTGAATCCTTGAACACGCGGTACATCTCGTCATGGTTCTTGACGTAGAACTGCGTGCCCTCGAACTTGAGTCGGTTGGCTTCCTGCAAAGACTTGCCCGTCTGGATACAGACCATCACATCCTGCGCGTGTGCATCTTCTTCGCAGAGATAATGGCTGTCGTTCGTGGCCACCAGCGGCAGGCCGAGGTCCTTCTCCAGGCGAAACAGCGCAGGATGGATGCGGTGCTCCATCTCCAGGCCCTGATCCTGAATTTCCAGGAAAAAATTCTCTTTGCCGAAGATGTCGCTGTAGAAGGCGGCGGCCTGGCGGGCGGCGGCGTAGTTGTTCTCCATCAGGCGCTCGGCGACTTCGCCCTTCAGGCAGCCGGAGAGCCCGATCAATCCCTTGGAGTGCTCCGCCAGGAACCTCTTGCTCACACGCGGCTTGTAGTAGAAGCCGTGGAGCGACGCTTCCGACGTGATCTTGACGAGGTTACGGTAGCCTTCTTCGTTCTCCGCCAGCACGAGCAGATGGTTGTAGGTATCCCCTTCGGGCGGTGTCCGCTCGATGTTGTGGTCTTCTTTCTTGCAGATATAGAGCTCGCAGCCGACGATCGGTTTTACACCTTCCTTGTGGGCCGCATTGACGAAATGAACCGCACCGAAGACGTTGCCGTGGTCGGTCATGGCAACCGCCGGCATACCGAGTTCTTTCACGCGATGGACGAGCTTTTCCACGTCGCACGCGCCGTCGAGCAACGAGTAATCCGTATGCAGGTGCAAGTGGACGAATTGGGAACTCATGCGAGGACAGGACCTAAGCCAGACATTGCCTCTATTCTATCGGCTCAAAGACATGACGCAATGCCAGAGAATAGTGCAGCGCAAAATAGCGAGAGGCGCCACACGGGGAGGCCGGACGGAAGCTATCGCTTCTTCTTGCGTTTCGACTTGCCCGCGGCTTTCGGCGCCGGCTTAACCGGCTTCGCTGCTTTTTTGGCGGGCGCCTTCTCGGGCTTGGTCTTGGCTGCGGGAGCTGGCTTTGCAGGCTCCGGTTTTGCGAGCGCCGGAGGAGGCGTAACCGCTTTGCCCTTCCCTTTGCCCGTAGCCGCCTTCACCTGTGCCGCGGTCGCGGCCGCCGCAGCCGCCGCAGCTGCTGCCGCTTTCGCTCCGCGCCCACGTTTTGGCGGCGGTGGTGGAGGCGGTGGAGGTGGTGGAGGCGCCAGTGGCTTCAGGAACTTCAGCGTTTCCGTCCGCGAGCGCAACTTTCCATCCAGCAACAGCAGGAAGACGTCGTTGGCAATCTTGTCATACGCCGGCAGTTGCGGCGCAATATGCAGTTCCGTCATCTCCGGCAAGGGAATCTTCTGCTTCACCTGCCGCCACTTGGTGAAGAAGTTCTTGATCTTCTGCACGACTGCCTGCTGTCGCGCTGTCACAGCGAGGAACAGAATCATCTCCGGGCTCGCGGACGACAGCAATTGCCATGTCCTGGACGGCGTTGCCGCCTCTTTACCTGACAAACGCTTCGCCAAATCCTTCGCGTTGTCCTCAAGGTCTTTCCATGCCTCGACCAGATCCTTGCGCGGGATCGCCTTGCGCAGCTCGGAAATATCTTTGTCGCCCAGCCGCGAGGTCAGGAAGTACAGTACCGCTGGAGCGACGTCCGGCGTATAGCCGAGTTCGTTCATCTGCTGCCGCGTTTTCATCAATACGCCAAGGCCGGCAGCGTCCACTTTCGCCGGACTCCAGTGCGCGTTCAGCAGCTTGAGCCAGCCTTCTTTCTCGTAGGCCTTCAAAATGTTGAGCGGATCGTCTTCGTAGGCCAACTGCTCGATCTCGTATCCAATCGACGCGTTCCGGATGTACTCGATATATCCGTTCTCTTTGGCAGCGTCATAACGCAGCTGGGTTCGCTCTTCCAGCGGCCAGTGAAAACGCGCGGCAAAACGAGTGGCGCGAATCAGTCGCGAAGGATCTTCCAGGAACGCGTAGTTGTGCAGAATGCGGACAACCTTCAACTCAATATCGGCAACGCCGTTGAAGGGATCCATCAACAGGCCGCGCGAGCCCTCGTTCAGCGACAAGGCCATCGCATTCACGGTGAAATCGCGGCGGCGGAGGTCTTCGATGATGGTCGCGGGAGCGATTGACGGCGGCTTGCCGGTTTTCTCATAGGTCTCCGATCGCGCCATCGCGACCTCGGCCCGCACGTTGCCCGGCAGCGTGATCAGCAAAGATCGCGTCTCGCCGTCGGCATCGCCAATCGTTGCGCCTGCCCGTTCCAGATCCTTCTGCAGTTTGAGAGCATTTCCCTGGACGGTGAAATCCAGGTCTCGAATGGGGAATCCGGTAATGATGTCGCGGACCGCGCCGCCTGTGAGATAGAGGTTCATCTCCGCCGCTTTGGCGGCGTCCTGTACCAGGCTGACTGCTTTTTGCTGGTCCGGCGTGAGCCGGGTCTCCAGGGTGTAGATGTAATCGGCCATGCCTTCCTAGTCGCCGAGCCGTGGCTGGAGCGGGGCGTTATCCACAAGATTTCCACAGGCGGGAGCTTATGACCTGGAGAACTGTCCCGCGAGCGGAATCTAACCCTCTCTAGATATTAGACTTATACAACAAGTCCTCAAATGCGGCAAGCAACAGAAAATAACACAAAGGTTTACCGTTTGGCTACTACGAACGCGAGGGCAGAGTGTGCAAGCCTCAAAAATGCGACAATCGGGGACATTGAGAGATTGAATCATTGCGATCAAGTCATTGGGAATGCCTGCGCGTATCCAGGATCGCGACTAAATGTCTCAGTGAATCAAGGAATCAATGATTCAATCTCTCAATGACTCCATAGCTCCATGCCCTCGACTCACAAGAAAGTCATTGTTCGCAAGACGGACCGCGATTCGGTCAGCGGCTACGTCTCTCCCGCGAACTTCGTGGTTGATGGCAAGCTGGAGCTGCTCAACACTGCCGGCAATGTGGTGGCGATCGATCTGAAGGACATTCGGGCAGTCTATTTCGTTCGCGAGTTTTCCGATTCGGAGGTCTTGAGCCGGAAAACGTTCACCACACGCCCGAGAACTGAGGGCCTCTGGGTTCGCCTCAAATTCAAGGATAGCGAAGTCATCGAAGGCATCATGCCGAATGATCTCTCCATCAATCCGGCGGACGGCTATCTGATCACGCCGCCCGATCTCCGTTCGAACACGCAACGCATCTTTGTACCCCGCACATCGCTGAATGCCCTGACCGTGCTGGCCGTCATCGGCGCCGCGCGCCGCCGCCGCAAAGGCCCTCCCGACACGCGGCAGGTACCGATGTTCGAATCGTAACCCCTGCATTCCTTTCCATCCCTGGTCTCGAAGGAGACCTTTCATTTCCGACCCGCACCGTTTGGCAGAGCAGATGCTGCTGATCATCACGATTACCAGGCTGGTTCTCATCCTGCCTTAATGGAGCTGTGTCGGAACTCGCGTAAGCTCCAACGGGACTGGACCGGCAGCGACAGAGAAGAGGAGCTTAGTCTGCCGGACCTCCAGCCCCACTACGAGAAGGAGTTTCGCTGCATCGGCCCCGAATGCGAGGACTTGTGCTGCCGCACCTGGAACGTTTACTTCGACAAGGCAACCTACGAAAAGTACCAGGCCATTTCGCAGCTTCGCTCAGTGGCGGAGCAGCACCTTGTCCGCATCCAGGATGCGGTGACTGATTCCAGGTATGCACAGTTGGTCTTCCCTGCGCCGTCGCACACCTGCCCTTTTCTCACCACCGAGCGCTGGTGCAGCGTTCACAGAGATTTCGGTCCCGCCTACCTGTCTCCGATTTGCCACTCCTACCCGCGGGTGCAGGAACCTCTCAACGGGATGACGGCGAAGCCTCTTCATCTCTCCTGTCCCGAGGCGGCACGCCTTGTCCTCTTCCAAAAGAACCTGGTTCCCGTAGAAAGAAACGATGCCGACGACCGTCCGCGCTACCAGCGATTCCTGCGGATGGCGGACCAATCCGCCAAGACCAACGGCAATCCGCAGAAGCACTACTCCGATGTGCAGACCTTCAGCCTGCTGCTGATTCACGACCGCGCCTATCCTCTCTGGCAAAGGCTGTTTCTTCTGGGGATGTTCAGCCGAAGAATCTCGGAAGTCTTCACAGCAAACGACTGGGCTTATTTGCCTGGGCTGCTCGCAGAGTTCGCAGAAATCGTCAAACTCAACCGGCTCGGCGCATCCATGGAGGGGATTCCGGTTCAAACCGCAGCTCAACTGGCAGCCGTAGTTGAAGTCGCGCATCGCCTGCAAAACAGAAACACCTGGTTCGTGCGGATGCAGGAATGCATCCAGGACTTCATCCGCGGAATTCGATACGACGCCAATCTGCCGATGGAAGCCATGGCTCCGGCCTATGCCGAGGCGCACGACCGCTACTACCGGCCGTTTGTTGAGCAGCATCCGTCCATCATGGAGAACTATCTCTCCAACTACATCTTCCGAACGCAGTTCCCGAGAGGCCCAATTCCTCCGGGGGAGCCCAACACTCCGCTGACGTCGTACTTCCTGATGTGCCTGCAATACGCGATGATCAAAGGCCTGCTGATCGGAATGGCCGGACACTACCGCGAGCAGTTCGGCGCCGAGCACGTAGTCAAACTCGTGCAGTCATTCTCAAAGATGGTCGAGCACTCGTCGGAATTCCTGCGCGGCCTCAAACTCGATCTCGCAAGCCCCTCCGGAATGGCCTTGTTGCTCAAGAATTAGCACGAAGTAGGGGTTTCGTGATCCCGAGAGACCGGTAGCTCGCAATCCGTTTCCGTTACAATTTCTTCGCTCCCACAGGTGCCCTCATATGAAACTGTCTCAGATATCCGAAGCTGTCGGCGCATCGCTCGAGAACGCGTCCCCCGACGCGGAGATAACCGGCGTTGCCGGCATTGAACAAGCGGGGCCCGGCCAGCTCACCTTTGTTTCGAATCCCAGGTACGCCGTTGCTGCGAAGGCGACACGGGCGTCCGCAGTCATCGTCTCCGAGAACTTCCCTGCCATCGCGACGGCGATGCTGCGCAGCAAGAACCCGTATCTCGCCTGGGCGAGAGCTCTGGAACTCTTCTACCAGCCGCCAACGTACGCTCCGGGGATTCATCGCACCGCCGTGGTTCATTCCACCGCCAAGCTGGGAAAAGCCGCTCACCTTGGACCCTATGTCGTCGTCGATGAGGAAGTCACGATCGGTGACAACGCCGTCCTGCTCGCGCATGTGGCCATTTATCGTGGCGCCCGGATCGGCAACAACTTCTTCGCCCACTCGCACGCAGTCGTCCGCGAATTCTGCCGGGTAGGCGACAACGTCGTGCTGCAAAACGGCGCGGTCGTAGGCGCTGACGGCTTCGGTTTTGCAAAAGATGATCGGGGACATTGGCACAAGATCGTCCAGTCTGGTCCGGCGGTTCTCGATGACGATGTCGAAGTCCAAGCGAACGCATGCATCGACCGCGCCAGCGTGGGTGAAACGCGCGTCGCGCGCGGCACGAAGATCGACAATCTCGTGCAAGTCGGGCACGGATCTAACGTAGGCGAAGATACGCTCCTCTGTGCACAAGTTGGGCTGGCTGGATCGACCGAAGTGGGAAAGAACGTGATTCTCGCCGGACAGGTTGGAGTCGCTGGCCACTGCAAGATCGGCGACGGCGCCATCGCAACCGCGCAGAGCGGAATTCCCAACGACGTGGCGGCAGGTGCTACAGTGAGCGGCTATCCCGCGATCGACAATAAGCTGTGGCTGAGATGTTCGGCGGTGTTCAACAAACTGCCGGAATTGGCCCGCGTCCTTCGATCCAAGCCATAAGCCTTCGGGAAGGATCGCGTCCCGAGATATTAGTACGTGACGGCTTCCCACCCGACTTGGAAGATCGAAGCGACCGGCTTTCCGTCCTTTTTCGCGGGATTGAAACGCCACTGGGATGTGGCTGCCAGGGTCTGGATGTCCATGTCATCCCCAAGGTCCTTCAAGAGATGAAGGATCGCCGGATAGCCCTTCTCGTCCACGACCACCATCATGAACATCTTTCCCTGTGTCCGCTTTACTCTCGCAGCTTCGGTGTACTCTGCATTTTCTTTATGAGTCACCTTCGGCAGGTCAATCTCCTTCGTGGGGAGATAAATTGGTCGGTCATCGAGATAGCCGTAGATGCCATCCCGGCCCCCCGCCATCGCGACGCGCCCCGTCTTTGGGTCAACACCAGTGAACGTCACCGTCCCTCGAAAATACTGATTGAGTTTCCTTCCAATATTTTCCTCGTGAAAAACCCGTGCCATGGTTTGCTTGACGTCATCGAGTGTGCGGATCGTTGTCGTGGGCTCCAGTTCCACTTCCATGCTCTTCGTAAGGTAGATCGGTTGCAGGCCGAGTTTCCCATTTTCAGTTCGTAAGATAATGATTTCCCGCTTTCCGGACACGCGAATTCGGTTGGGTTTGAGTTCGATATTGTCGACGTGGATTATTCCAGTCGTGGTCCACGGCCCCTCTTCCGAGGGGCCCAGCAGCGCGCCAGCGGAGTTAAAGCGCAACTTGTTGTTGACATATGGACGAGTTAAAAGGAGATTGTGGCCGTAATATTCCATCATGGCCTGCTTCTCAACAACTTTTAGATCGGAGGCCCAGACAGTGTTTACTAGGGCAAAACCAAGGAGAGCAACGACAATTGCACGCAAGTAAGAGGGCATTGAACACCTCGCGTGCGACATCTTAATCGAAAAAGAATAGAACGTCAGTTACGAAGGCCTTCGGGCAGTCCGCTGTTAATCACCGCACGCACCTTCGCCATCAGCTGCTCACGGTCGCCGAAATTTTCCGGCTCGATCGGATCATGGAACTGCACTTTCACGGTTCCCGGCTGAATTGAAAACCGCGCCTTTGGCATCACCTCTTCGGTTCCTGAAATCGTGATCGGCACGACAGCCACTCTGCACTCTTCCGCGAGATAAAACGGTCCCTTCTTGAACGGCAGCAGGCGGCCATCGAAGGAGCGCTTGCCTTCGATGTAGATCGTCATATTGAGGCCTTTTTGAATCGCTTTCACCGCCTCGCGAACGGCAGCGATCCCGGCGTCGCGGTTGCCGCGATCGACCGGAACCAGGGAACCGATCAGCATGATCTTGCCCAGAATCGGATAACTGAACAATTCTTTCTTCACCATCACCGATGTGCGCCGCGGAATGAGCGGCAGAGTGATTGGAGGGTCAAGATTCGAGATGTGATTCGACATGAAGATGTAGGTGCGCGCCGGGTCGATCTTGTCCAACCCGATCGTCTGGACACGGACACCGGCAATCCGCACGCCCGTGAACGCCCCCCACATACATGTGCGATAGAGGAAGCTGAGATCTTTCGTGAGATACGTCCAGGGAATTCCCATCAGCGCAGCGATCGGCAGGGCCACGGCCCAGAATGCGAGCATGAGAATCGTGCGGAATGGCGAAGCGTTCTTTCGCTCCGGGAAGGCATTCTCCGCATTCATCGCCGATTCCATGTTGTGCACAGTTTCCAGATAAGGGCTTCCCCGCTATTCGACACTTGCCGAAACAGCCGGGCGGCCCTACAGATCAGATGCTCGCGAAGTCCCTGCCCCAAGCTCTTGTAGGCGCTTCGGTAGCTTCTCATAGATGCCACCGAATCCGCCATTGGACAGGATGGCGACCACGTCTCCGGACTTTAGTTCAGGACCAATGAGGTCCACGATCGAGTCGGCATCAGCGGCGATTCGGGCCCTCCGCCCGCGTTGTTCGATTTCCTCGACTACGCGGTTCAGATCCAGCCGTTCCGTCTCCGAAATCGCCTCCGACTTGAATACCTTTGCCACGATGATCTCGTCCGCCGATGCCAGGCTTGCCGCCAACGGTGACTGGAGCACGTTGCGACGCATCGTGTTCGATCGCGGCTCCAACACAGCCCACAGGCGCGCCCCCGCATACCGCGAACGTAATGCCAGCAGCGTCTGCTCGATGGCCGTCGGATGGTGCGCGAAATCGTCGATGATCGTGATCCCGTTGATGTGAGCCTTCACTTCGAGCCGCCGCTTCACGCTGTGGAACGAGCGCAGCGCGTCTCCGATCACTTCTTTCGGAATTCCGCAGTCTGCTGCCAGGACGGCTGCTGCAGTCGCATTCCACACGTTGTATTCGCCAGCGAGCGCGAACTCGAATTCGGCCCACAGCCGGCCTTCACACAAGACCGACCACGACGTGCGCTCGGCCCCAAGTTTCAGGTTCGCGATCTGCCAGGTGGCGCGGCTGGACGCTCCGTATCGCTCAACCGGGCAGAGGGCCTTCTGCAGGCAGCGCTCCAGGCTCTCACCGGTGTCGAACGCGATAATCCGTCCGCGACGTGGCACCAGGTTCACGAGACGCTTGAAAGACGTTTCGACTGCATCCAGATCCTTGTAGATGTCGGCGTGGTCGAACTCCACCGATGTCAAGATCACGGCATCGGGAAAGTAGTGAAGAAATTTCGGGCCTTTGTCGAAAAATGCCGTGTCGTACTCGTCGCCTTCCAGAATGAAGTGGCGCCCGTCGCCGAGACCGAAGCTGCTGCCGAAATTCTCCGCGATCCCCCCGATCAGAAATGACGGCTTCAGTTCCGCCGTCTCGAAAATCCACGCCAGCATCGAAGTCGTCGTAGTTTTGCCGTGTGTGCCCGCGACGACCAGTACTTCTTTCCCCAGCAGAAACTCGTCATGAAGGATCTGCGGCAGGGAGCAGAACGGAATTCGTTCATCAAGCACATGCTCAAGCTCAGCGTTCCCGCGTGATATTGCGTTGCCCACAACTACGAGATCAGGGCACGGTTTGAGATTCGCTTCGCCGAATGGCTGCGCCACCGCGATGCCGAGCGATTCCAGAAACGTCGACATCGGCGGATAGGCCGCGGCGTCCGAACCCGTCACACGCAATCCGCGGCGGGCCAGCATACCCGCTAACGACGCCATTGCGGTGCCGCAGATGCCGATGAGGTGGATATGTTTTGAGTGATTACTCATGGTCAAACGCTACGAGCTATCAGCCGCGAGCAAGCAGAATACTCGCCATTACCGTACCCTGTTTGCCGAGATCGCCCCGTGTCCCCCGTGGTTATCGCTTTTCTGTCGCGCCTTCCAAAATCGTGAGTGTTACGTCATTACCAACGTTGAGGCGCGCTCGAACTCCGATCGGCAGCGTGATGTTTGCTCGCGAGACATGTCCCGACCGCAGACCAAACGCCACTGGGACTTTGAGGTCACCCACGACCCGCATGACGACTTCTTCCAGCGTGTAGTCCTGATCCGGACTCTGTCGGCAATCCAGCATCTCGCCAAAGACGATGCCCCGCACCCGATCCAGTTTTCCTGCCAGCTTCAACTGCATCAGCATGCGGTCAATCTGGAATGGCTTCGCCGCCACATCTTCCATAAACAAAAGTGTCCCGTCCGTCCGAATCTCATGCCGCGTCCCGATGGAAGCAACCAGCATCGACAAACATCCGCCATACAAAACACCTTCCGCCATGCCTGCTGCCAGCGGCCGCGCACCGGAATCCGGTCCAATCTCCCATTCCGGCGCCCCGCTCACCGCCGCGGTCCACGAGGCGAGATCCACTCCGCCGGCGACGGCGAAATCTTTGGTCACCATGGGCCCATGAAACGTCACAAAGTTCGCCGAATCCGCCATGCAGCACACCAGCGTTGTGATGTCGCTGTAGCCGACGAGAATCTTCGGATACCGGACGATCTTGTTCGGATCGAGTGTCAGCGGCAGATAGTTCGACCCGTAGCCGCCGCGCGCACAAACGATAGCCCGTACATCTTCGCGCTCAAACATCTCTTCCAGTTCGTGAGCGCGCCGTTCTATGCTGCCGGCAAAGTACAGATCGCGATCGAAGATCGAATCGAGGTAGAAGGGCTCGTATCCCAGCTTCCGCAGCGCGTCGCAACCCTGTTCCAGCAGGTCGCGCTTGATGTTCGATGCCGGCGCGACAATGCCAACCTTGTCTCCGGAACGCAGTGCCGCAGGCTTGATTCGCGAAGCTGGCATGGTCGGCATGAATAGTCCGATCTTAAACGAAGAAGGCTCCCTGGCAGAGCAGCGCTGCCGGTCCCTGCAGATAGAGATGATTTTCCCAGCGCACGGCCTGCGCGCCCCCCGGCGCAACCACCCTTACCGGAGACGTTACGCGCCGGCTGGCAATTGCCGCAACCACGGCCGCGCACGCACCCGTGCCCGAGGACTGCGTCTCTCCGACGCCCCGCTCATACAGCCGGATCTCGATTTCGCTGGGGCCGCGAACCGCCACATATTCGATATTCGTTCCATCCGGAAACACCGGCTGCGCTGCGATCAGAGCGGCTTGTCTTTGCCAGCCCTCCGCGAAGCGATCGACAAAAATCACATAATGCGGATTGCCCATCGAAACCCTGATTCCCGCCACGTGGAGTTGCTGCGTATCGATCGTCAACTCGTCTCCCACCGAGGGCTTGCCCATATCCGCTTCGAATTCAAACGTGAAGCCCTGCCGGTCTTTAAGGGTGCATCTCTTCGGACCGGCGCCCGTGCGAACCACAAATTCTGCTTTCTCTTTCTGCAGGCAGAGACATGCCGCGACACACCGCGTACCATTACCCGAGATCTCCGCTTCCGAGCCGTCGGCGTTGAACAAGCGGGCCGCGATGTCGGCTTCGGCGTCAGGAAACAGCCACTCCACGCCATCAGCGCCGACCCCGTTGTGTCGGTCGCACATACGCTGGCTGATCGCTGCCAGATCCCCGGCGAATCCTGCGCCCTCGACAATCAGAAAATCGTTGCCACACGCGGACGCTTTCGTGAAAGGAATCCTCTGGAAGGAGGAGCTCATTCGTGCTCCAAACTGCCTACGGTCGAAACGCTCGCGAAAACGTTGGACTCGTGCAATCGCACAGAGAGAACGTTGCGTTCGTCGCGCCCGCATTCCACGGCGAAGGTCATGCGCGATTGTCCGTCCGTCGAAGCCAGATGGACGCTCTGCATGGTCAATTTCTGATCCTCCAGGCTGCGGTTGACTTCGCGGAGCATGCTTTCCACACTCGTGCCCGTCACTTCAAAAGTCGTCAGGAGGGTTTTTAGAGAGAAACCGGCTTCCAGCTTGCCCAGAACGGCCAGCGCCAGCAGGATCAACACGGTTGCGAATGCCGCGGTGATATACAATCCGCCGCCCACCGCCATTCCGACCGACGCCACCACGAACAAGGTCGCCGCCGTCGTCAGCCCAGTGACCGATCCCCGCGCGTGCAGGATAGAACCGGCGCCAATGAATCCGATGCCTGGGATAATCTGGGCCGCGATTCGAGCGCTATCTGACGGCCCTCCGGCGAGTTCCCGCGAAAGCACGGTAAACATGGCGGCGCCGAGACAGATGAACATGTTCGTGCGCAGTCCCGCCGGTTTGTGCCGCAGCTGCCGCTCCAGTCCGATCACTCCGCCCAGAATGGCAGCCAGCACCAGGCGTGCCAGCGTGGACGACAGAACCTGCTCCATCTCGCGAAAGAGCGGATCCATGACGGAATGCAAGGCCGGGATCATCGAAAAAAGTGATTTCGAGCGGATTCTAACACCGCGGGCACGCCTCTCCTGCCCGACTTGCACGCCAACGTTAACGTGATTGATTCAGGGTTGGATGGGCGGCGTAGATTCTCGCGTGCGGCTGTCCCGTGGTGTGGATCTCCGTCAGCAGTTCGAGGTTCTTCTTCTCGACTTTCTCGTCGACGACGTCGCCATCGTAAGCAATAACAAACTCCACAAATCGACCCGGATTAGCGAGAGCGCGCTCCCATAGTCCGTCTGGATCCTTCGGCCTCATCCACGGACGGTGATTCCCCTCGTTGATGACCTGGCGCAGCGGAATTCCTGCTTGCTGGAACAGGCCGACGTGATCTCCGACATACATCAAATATCTCGAAGTCGGCGGCAAGACCGACACGACCCTGGCTACCGACGATTCCAGGGCCAGCTTCGTCCGCGAATTCACCCAGGCCTCTGTGAAGCAGAGCGGCTGCGAATACCATACCGATGCATAGCAAATCGCAATCACGGCAATCGCCGCGCCGTAACCGGCGAGCGGAAGACGCCTCGCCGAGTAGCGCTTCGACAGGAATTCGATTGCAAGAGCAGCCGCCAGTCCCGCCGCCACGGCGAACAGCGGCAAGAACTGCAGGCCGTACCGGATGTTGTACCAGGTATGCGGCCACCACGTCGGAACGAACAGCGGCACTCCACCGTATGCGATGGAAACCGCATAGAAGAGCAGCGGCACCCAAAGCAGCAAGACGACAGGGGCAGTCCGCAATGATCTCTTCGCAAAGAGAAATCCTGCAAGGGCAATCACAATCCAGATGCGTCCCCAGTTTCCCGGGGCCATGTTGAGCTGAGCGGACTTGAGGAAGAAACTTCCCGCCACAATGAGGTTTCCCGCCCCCGGATGCGCGGGATATCCGGGCTTTGCAGTGCGCTGCTCAATCGCTTTGGCGGAGTACGGACCGTGAGCAAACTCCAACGGGTCGCCATAGAACACTCCGTTGTAGGCCAGCCACAAGACGGGTGCGGCGGCAATCGCCAGAAGAAGTTTTGCCGCCGCCCGGCGGAGACCCTGATCGCTCCAGCGGCGAAGCGCGATCGTAGCAACGAGCGCACCAGCTGCCATCGCCAGAAACCATCCGTCGTAGCGGATCAACTCCGCCGCGGCCAGGCACAGGGCACATTTCCAAAGCGAGGCTTCCCCCTGTTCTTCCCTGTTCGGTCCGATACGAAGGCTCTCGATCCAGCGCAAGAGGAACACAGCCGCCCAGATGGAAGTTGCCAGGTACAGAGTCTCGGTCATCGCCGTCGCCTGGACGTAAATCAGGTTCGGATTCGCCCCGAAAGTCAAAGCCGCAATCCAGGCCCCTGCGCGCGCAAATCGGCGGCCTGGTTCGCTGGTCTGCAACATCCCACCGGCAAGGCGAAAAATTCCAACCACGCTGACGACATAGGCGATCATCGAAGGAATCGACCCACCAATGCCGGTCCGCCACATGAACTCCGACACGAGGAGCGGAACCATCAGCAGGTGCGGCAGGGGGAGCCACACGGTGCCCAGTTGCAGCAATCCCGGAGTCTGAGAGTCGAAGACCCGGCGCGCGATGTTGATATGCGCGACCGCGTCGCCGTACAAGAGAATCTCTCCGCGCTGGAAGTAGTAGAGAAAGGAAAGAAGGGAAATCGCGGAGGCGGCGCAGACGAGCAGGGGCAGCTCGCCCGCTCGATTTGTCGCTTGCTGATGGCTGACTGTTGATTTCTTCTTCACGGCGCTGGTTTCAATCAATCATGCAAAAATCAACAATCAATAACCTTCTCACTCGAGGTGTGTGAGTTCCCGGAAGAGCTGGAAGCGGGCGTCAATCTCCCGGCGGTTCAGATTCTGCAATCTTTCGGTACCGAACTGCTCCACGGCAAAGGACCCCATCACCCCACCGTAGAAAAGCGCCCGCTTGAGGACCTCGCGGTTGATCTCGCCCTGTGAGGCGATGTAGCCCATAAATCCGCCGGCAAACGAATCCCCCGCTCCGGTGGGGTCTTTGACCTCTTCGATCGGCAGCGCGGGCGCGCGAAACGGATGTGAGCCGATACCAAATGCGCCTTCACGGAAAAAGATGGTCGCGCCGTATTCGCCATGCTTGACGACGAGGGCATTCGGCCCCATCGCGAGAACTTTCCTGGCGGCGCGCGGCATGCTTTTGTCTCCAGCCAGCATGCGGACCTCGGTGTCGTTGATCAGCAGCACATTGACGAGCTTCAGCGTCTCTGCCAACTCCTTCGGCGTGCCCTTGATCCAGAAGTTCATCGTGTCGCCACCGGTCAGGCGAACACCATCCATCTCCAGCCGCACCGCCGCCTGCAGCGTGGGGTGAATGTTGGCGAGGAAGAGAAACTCCGTATCCGCATACTCGCGAGGAATATGCGGCTGGAACTTCTCAAACACGTTGAGTTCGGTGAAGTCGGTCTTCGCCTCGTTCAGGTTGTCGAGATATTGTCCGCCCCAGCGAAATGTCTTGCCCGCCGTGCGCTCGATGCCGCGAGTGTCGATGCCACGGTCTTTCAAAACAGCTTCGTGGGCTGCGCTGAAGTCGTCGCCCACAACCGCGACCATGCGGACCTGCGTGAAATAGCTGGCCGCAAGCGAAAAATACGTGGCCGCACCGCCCAGAATGTCAGTCGCCTTTCCTGACGGCGTGGCGATGGTGTCAAATGCGACGGATCCGACTACGACGATGCTCATGAGTCTCCACGGAGCGTGGCGAGAAGCGGGTAGCGAGTGTCAACCGCGGGCTGTTACTCGCAACTCCCTACTCGCTTACTCCAAGTACTTTCCCACGATCAGTTTCAGCTTTTCCTTCGTGGCCGCAGGAATCTTATCGCGCTCGGTAATCATCGCGTTTGCCAGCGCGGAACCGCACTTGCACGAGCGCGCCTTCGGCATGGCGCCAACCGTCGCCTTCACTACTTTGGCAGCGTTTTCTGCGTTCTTGACCAACACAGCGATGATCTGGTCTACCGTCACCGAATCATGATGTGGATGCCAGCAGTCGTAGTCTGTCACCATCGCGATCGTGACATAACAAATCTCTGCCTCGCGAGCCAACTTCGCTTCCTGCAGGTTGGTCATGCCGATCACGTCCATGCCCAGGCCGCGATAGACGTTCGACTCCGCCTTCGTCGAGAACTGCGGACCTTCCATGCAGACGTATGTTCCGCCGTGCTTGCCATGGACGCCAACGCTTCCGCAGGCCCCTTCGACCACCCTCAGCATCTCTCCACAGACGGGATCGCCAAAACCCACATGGGCTACAAGGCCGTCACCAAAGAACGTATCCACACGGTGCCGCGTGCGGTCGAAGAACTGGTCCGGGATGACGAAGTCGAGGGGCTTGTGTTCTTCCTTCAACGAACCAACAGCCGAGACCGACACGATGCGCTCGACGCCCAGCTGTTTGAAGCCGTAAATATTGGCGCGAAAATTCAGCTCGGTAGGAAGCAGTTTGTGCCCGCGGGCGTGCCGCGCGAGAAAGGCAACCTTGCGTCCTTCGAGCGTACCCAGAACATAAGCGTCTGAAGGATCGCCAAACGGCGTCTGCTGCCGGACTTCACTGACGTCGCTGAATCCGGGCATGTGATACAAGCCGCTGCCGCCGATGATACCGATCTCTGCCTGCTGCAAGCCTGCTCCTGATAGGGTTGAAATTGACCGCGAAACTCGTGATTATACAGGACAGTAATTCCGCCACGGAGACACGGAGGCACGGAGAATCCACATGGTGCTTCCACGTCGAGAACGGCCGCGCAAGAATGCAAGCTGCAGACAGGAACGGAAGGGAGTAGGACAGAGCACGCCAGCGAAGGCGGGCGACTTCATTTGCTTCCCCACAAATCCGCCTGTGCGCGCCTTGTTGCCTCCTCGTCCAGGCTCTCGCTGATCAGGATTGTGTCCCCACGCACGTCGATCAGCACCGTGCCCTCGTCGGTCATCCACGCGTGACGTCCGCGCAGAGTTCGGAAAGCATCGACCGGCGGTGCGTCTTCAGCGACTTTTCCATCTCCACCAAGTGCCTGTGCCTGTTTGTACCGCTTCGCCAGAGATCTGGCATACACCGCGGCAAATTCCGCCGCCTTTTCCGTGCTCGACCAGCGCGACACATAGAGTAGCCCGAGCGGCGCCGTCTTGCTGCCCTTCGGACGACCGGCAAAGTAGTATCCGCCCCGCCAGTCGGGATAGAGGCGCGCAGATTCGTCATCGCCGACATACTGTTTCACGAGCACCGAGATGTCGAACTCCCCTATCGCACCGATGTCAAAGCGGTCATATCCCGCGAAGTCCTTATCGAAGTCCAGCAACTTGAGCGGTTCCAACTTCTCATGGGAAAGGTAGGTCTGCGGCTCCATAATCTCGCGTGTGGTGCGCGGTGGATTCTTGAATGCTCCCGAGTACGCAAGGTCTTTTCCGCCGGCGCTGAGCAGCGCCGCGGTGAAATCAATGCCGTAGCGATAGGGGAACGTCAACGTCTCCTTGAGAAAGATGGGGGCCTTGCTGAAGGAGGGAGTGTCCGCGGCCCCGACGAGCATTCCTTGCTTCATCGCCTCGACAATGGTCGGCATGTCGAGCATGGTCTTGCCGGTCGGCGCCAGCGTGTAATCGAGGAGAGTCACCATCGCCTGCCCTTCCACGACAGCTTGGCGAGCCGCTTGCTCCTCGTCGATCGAGATGTCCGCCGGCGTCGGCTCACCTGCATGCGCCGGATCGTCGCTTGCACGCAGCCATTTTTCCAGCCCGAACGACTGGTCCTGGAGAGCATGGGTCAGTTCATGAGCCAGCACCGGGCGCTGCGAGTCGGCATCGACCCAGTTCAGCAGGTTTACCGTCCTGGTTTTTGGATCGTAATAGCCTGCGACCTGCTCTTCGAGCATTTCGACCAGGAACCTCTTCAGATCGAAGTCGCGCGGCAGCAGGCCGAACTTTTTCAGTACCACTTCCGAGCGCTCCAGGCGCTGCGTGTCCTTGTCCTCCTTCATGCTCTTCTGGACAAAACGCTGCACCTCTTTCCGCTCCACCAGCCGCCGTTTGATTTTCTCCTTGATGGGTAGCTTGGTGTCCTGGCTGGCAAATTCGAGAATCTCGTCGACGGACTTGAAGAGTTCCTTCGCTTCCGCCGGCGAAATGGTCTTTTCTGGGGGGATCGCAGCATTGGAGCCTTCCCCCGCGCTTTGGCCTTTACCGGAAGGTTGTTCCTGAACTTGAAGTCCAAGTTCGCCGAGATTCTTGTTGTTCTCTCGTGCGGGCGGCGGTGATGTCTGCGCAACACAGGTGCCAGCCAGCAGCGCGAGCAGGAACGCGATTCGAATCTGAAGTCTTGTGATCGCCATCAATCTCCATTTACATCGAAACTGTCAGCCGCGCGCAACGCAGTTTGCCACCCACTCGCCAGCCTCCCGTGTTCCGAGCGATCCTCCGATATCGGCAGTACATTTCTTCTGCCGCACCGCTTCGAGCACCGCCGCCTCGATCCTCTCGGCCTGAGCGGCCAACCCCAGATGCCCCAGCATCATCGATGCTGTGAGAATTGCGCCGAAGGGGTTGGCGGTGTTCTTTCCCGCGATCGCCGGCGCCGAACCATGTACAGGTTCGAACATGCAGGTCTTGCCGGGATGCAGGTTTCCGCTGGCAGCCATCCCCAGCCCGCCCTGCAAGCCCGCAGCCAGGTCGGTAATGATGTCGCCAAACATGTTGTTGGTGACGATCACATCGAATCCGCGCGGGTCCCGCACCATCTGCATACAGAGCGCGTCCACATACATGTGTTGTGTTTCGACCTGCGGATATTCTCCAGCCACCTCTTTGAATGCCCGCTGCCAGAGTCCTCCAGCGTGCGTCATGGCGTTTGATTTGTCGCACATCAGGACGCGCCGTCGGGGCGACCCCATTTGCTTCTTGTGCCTGGCGCAATATTCGAACGCATATCGTAGGATGCGTTCCACACCCTTCCGGGTGTTGATGTCTTCCTGAATGGCGATTTCGTCGGCTGTTCCCTGCTTGAAGACCCCGCCCACATCACCATAGACGCCTTCCGTGTTTTCCCGGATCACGACGAAATCCACATCTTTCGGTTCGACGCCCTTCAGGGGGCACAGCGCAGCATCCATCAGCCGGACCGGTCGGACGTTGGCATACAAGTCCATCGTGAAGCGCATGCCAAGCAGGATCTCTTTCGCATGAATGTTGGATGGCACTCGCGGATCGCCGAACGCCCCCACCAGGATCGCGTCGAAATCACGTGCCAGCATGGCGAATCCGTCGGGTGGCACGGTGGTCTTGTCGGCCAGGTAGCGGTCGGCTCCCCAATCGAAATGAGTCAGCGCCAGATCGGCTCCGACGGCCTCGATCACACGAACTGCCTGGGGGATTACTTCCTTGCCGATCCCGTCTCCAGGGATGACCGCAACTCGTTTCGTGAGGCCCACTTGGGGAAAGGTATCACAGGGTTGGTGTCAGGTCTCAGGGCGACGTTTGTGCTTCCCGCGTCCACTATACGGCAAAGGTGTTGGCTTCCGCCTCTAATTCGTCCTCGTACCACCGCACGGCCCATCCCTGCCCGTTAGCTATAATTGAGGTTGGGGCAAGCGTGTTTCGTTTCCTGACACCTGAGACCTGAAACCTCCTGCATGGACACGACCACTATCCCGAGCGTAGATATGTTGCCAAAGTCCGCCTACGGCGACGTCCGCGCCGAGTTCCATGCACTGCTCTCCGAATGTGGCGTTTACGACCTTGGAGGGCGTTCAAAAATCGTCCTGACGGGCAGCGATCGCGTTCGTTGGCTGAACGGGATGATCTCGAACAATGTCCGGGACCTTGCACCCGGCTACGGCGTGTATGCCTTCCTGCTCAATGCTCAGGGACACATCCAGGCTGACCTCTACGCCTTCAACCGTGGGGAATCGTTGCTGGCCGATATGGAGCGATCGCAGCGACACAAAATTCTGCAGATTTTCGATCACTACATCATCGCCGACGATGTAGAAGTCGCGGATATCAACGACAAGCTCACTGCCTTGGGACTAACGGGGCTGGAATCGCGTTCGGTTCTCGAACGCGCCGGAATTCAAGTCGCCGATCTTGCGTACCTGCAATTTGCGCAAGTGCCGTGGCACGACACCACTGTAACCGTGCTGCACTCGGGGGAAGAGGCGAAAGACTCCTGGCAGATCTGGATCGCGCCAGAACGCATTTCGGCGCTATGGGATGCTCTGGTCAAGGCAGGCGCCCAACCCACCGGCTCCGAGGCGCTGAATCTGTTCCGTATCTCGCGCGGCATTCCTCAGTTTGGACAGGACATCCGCGAGCGCGACCTGCCCCAGGAAACCGGCCAAATGCGCGCCTTGAGTTTCACCAAGGGATGCTATCTCGGACAGGAAATCGTCGAGCGCATTCGTTCGCGTGGCGCGGTCCACCGCCAGTTCACTGCGTTTGCTGTGCAAGGTGTGTTACCGGTTCCGGGTACGAAGATTCAGGCTGAAGGCAAAGACGTCGGTGAAATCACGAGCGGCGCGGTTCTGCCCCTGCCGTCGGGGGACCGGGCAGTGACATTGGGCTACCTGCGCCGGGAATCGATCGGAAAGCCGCTGCATGCCGGGGATGCAAGGCTGACGAGGGCTGAGACGCCGATCCAGTAGCGGACATCGGAAGCGGTACACTACGACATGACGGATTCATTTATGGCAGAACAAAAGGATTCCGGCTTCAAAGTCAGCGACCGGCGACTGTTTACCGCCGATGGAGAACTGCGTACGGAGACCGTTGAAGAAACGCCGTCCCCTGTGGCCGAACAGCCAAAAGTCGTACTGACCGATTTGCCCGAGCCGGCAACGCCTCCGCCTCCGACCGCTAGCGAGCAACAGGCACAGCATGACGCCTACAAACAGTCCTCGAAGGACCTTGACGCCCGGGTCGAACTGAGCGGCCACTCGTCCAAGGAATTGGAAGTCACCTTCGAGCGATTCATGGCGTCACTTTACATGACCGCCATGATGCAACTTGGGCTGATGGTGGAGCAGGGCGGCACGCCGCGCGTCGACCTTATCGGTGCGCGCCAGACCATCGACACGCTCGGCATGATTTCTGACAAGACCAAGGGCAACCTCACTTCGAAAGAGCAAGGCTTCCTGCAGAACTGCCTTTACGAGCTGCGGATGGCATACGTGGAAGTGACCAACGCTCTGGCCCGCGGGCCAGAGGCACCCGGCACGCCGACGGGAATCAAGGGCTGATGCGGGCAACTCTGACGGTTCTCGGGAGCGGCACTTCCATGGGAGTGCCGACGATTGGCTGTGACTGTGCTGTATGCCAATCGGCCGACCCGCGCGACCGCCGCACTCGGCCGTCGGTGATGATCACCTACGCGAGCCGCAACATCCTCATCGACACGACTCCCGATTTTCGTGAACAGGCGCTGCGCGAGAAGATTACGCGCATCGACGCGGTGCTCTACACCCACACCCACGCCGACCACATACTCGGAATCGACGATCTGCGCCCGCTCAGTTTTGCCCACAAACCGGCCAAGCTTCCCCTCTATGCGACTCCCCATGCAGCCGAGTTCCTGCGCGCCATGTTCCGTTACATTTTCGACGCCGACTACAAATTCGGGGGCTTGCCCCAGGTCGAACTCAAACCGATCGAGGGTCCAGTCGAACTGTTCGGCGCGCACTTCGAGCCGATCACGGTGATTCACGGCGAAACGCCGATTCTGGGATTCCGCTTCGGTTCAGCAGCGTACCTGACCGATCACAGCGACGTTCCCGCGGAATCGCTCGACCGGTTGCGCAATCTGGACATCCTGTTTCTGGACGCACTGCGGTACAAACCGCACCCGACGCACTCAACCGTGGAGCAGTCGCTGCGGATCGTGGATGCCGTCAAGCCGAAGCGCGCATTCTTCACGCACATCTGTCACGATCTGCCGCACGTGGCTACTAGCGCGACGCTGCCGGCGGGCGTGCAACTGGCCTACGACGGGATGAAACTGGAGTTTGAGATTTAGTCGCTGGTCGTTGGTCGTTCGACCTCGCGATTAGAAACTCGCAATAAGCTCAATGCTCGTTTTTCACAAACTCGCCGATATTCCCGCAGACTTCGGGCCGACGCTGGTCTCGGTCGGTAACTTCGATGGCGTCCATCGCGCGCACCGCTACGTGCTCGGGGAAATCGTAGCCCGCGCTAAGGCGCGGCATGCCATGTCGATGGCTGTAACTTTCGAGCCGCATCCCATGCGCATTCTGCGGCCCGATCACGATCTCAAGCTCCTTACGACTGCGCCGGAAAAGATACGCGTGCTGGCGACTACGGGTGTCGATGCGGTTTTGCTGCTGCCCTTCACGCGCGACCTGTCGCTCATGACGCCGCACCAGTTTGCGCACGACATCCTCAAGAAGCGACTGCGTGCCTGCGAGGTTCACGAGGGTTTCAATTTCCATTTCGGACACAAGGCTTCCGGCAACATCCAGACACTCCGCGAGCTGGGGCTCGAGATGGGATTCGAGGTTCACGATTATCCGGAGATGCGCCTGCGTGGCGAAACCGTTTCCAGCAGCCACATTCGGAAACTGCTGCGCGAAGGCCGCGTCAGCCGCGCGCGTCATTTGCTCGCGCGCCCTTTTAGCCTGCTCTCGAACGCGGGGCGCGGCCGTGGCTACGGTTCGAAATACACAGTTCCCACAATCAACCTGGCGCGTTATGAAGAACTCGTTCCTAAAGACGGCGTCTACATCACACGCGCGCGGATCGGCGAAGAGTGCTTTGACTCCGTCACCAATGTCGGGAACCGCCCGACGTTCGGTCCCGATTCATTCGCCATTGAAACCCACCTGCTCAATTTCCATCCCATCGACGTAACCGCTGAGACTGAAGTCGAACTCCACTTCCTCGATCGCCTCCGCGACGAAATCAAATTCCCATCGGTGGAAGCATTGCGCGAGCAGATCGGACGCGATGTCGGAAAAGCGCAGAAATATCTCCGTCGGCTGGCGTAGGTAGAGGTCGTTCCTATCGGGTAACAACGTACTACAATGTCTCAGTCAGGAAGATCTTCCTGCTAAGACCATGCCTGCAAGAGTGCTCTTTTGCCTACTGTTGATTTGTTCTCCTGTTGCGAGCTCCGCGGTTGACAAAGAAGTGTCCAAGACGGCCGCGCAACTTACGCAAGCTTTGGAACAACTTCAGAAGACTTCGGACGACCCAAACATCCAAGAGCGCTACCTTGAGGCGTTCCCACATACCTACAAGAGTTTTCTGGAACTATTTGAACCTGATAGCCCACTGTACGATGGCCACGAGTACGTCGAGGCCCTCTATTCGCTTGCGGGGCGCCACGAAGTCGATGTAGGAGAGTTGCTCGTTCGACTGAGCAAAGATGCTCATTATGATGCAGACGCACCTAGTTACCTGCAACATGCCACTACTACTTTTGGCGGACAGTACACCAAGACATTTGTTGTACTTGTGAAGAAGCTCCCGTTCGACAAACAATCAAATCTGATTACATTCTTGGCCGACGTCGAGAATCACCAGGCCTATCCGGAATATCAACTTGTCATTGATCACCTTAAAGGCCTTGCTGAGCGCGAACTCGCCCACAAATTTGAAGCAGCAAGAGCTAAGAGATCAAAACAGCACCATGGTTGAAATGGATATCAGAACGGGTCATTGGTAATCCCGAAGTGAATTGCCAGTGTCGGCGTCATTTTTACAGCCTCAAGCACCGCATCACGTCCGCTGATATACAATCCTTCCCCGCATGCCCATCGGCCCGATCCAGCTTCTGCGTCAGGCAACGCCCGGCCAACGACGTACCCTCCTTGCTGCTGCGCTCGGCTGGATGCTCGACTCCTTCGACGCCATGCTCTATGCGCTTGTGCTGGCGCATGTCATGCGCGATTTCGGCATGTCGAAGGCCACGTCTGGCCTGCTTTATACGCTGACGCTGCTGGCTTCCGGCATCGGCGGCGTGCTCTTCGGTTTCCTTGCTGACCGCATCGGACGCAAACGCGCGCTGATGCTGAGCATCCTGACCTACTCGGTCTGTTCGTTCGCTTCCGGACTCTCCACCGGCGTCGTCTCGCTCGCGATCATTCGTTTCATTCTCGGTCTCGGCATGGGTGGCGAGTGGAACACAGGCGCCACCCTCGTCGCCGAAACCTGGCCTGACGAACTGCGCGCCAAAGCTATTGCGATCGTGCAGAGTTCCTGGGCGATCGGTTTCGCTCTGGCGGCGCTGGTTGCGGGAATCGTCCTGCGTTACGCCAACTGGCGCACCGTATTCTTCGTAGGAATCCTGCCGGCCGCCATCACGCTGTGGATTCAGAACCGCGTGCCCGAGTCCGGGATGTGGCAAGAACATCATCGACTCGCGGTGGATGCGCATCGAGTCGCCGACGCACAGCGCCATTACGACCACGACTCGTTCACAAGGATCTTCCGTCCGCCGTATCTGAGAAGCACCATCGCTCTGCTGCTGCTCAATTTCTTCGGCATGTTCGGATGGTGGGGCCTATTCACGTGGCTTCCGCCCTATCTCTCTTTGCCCGTCGAGCAAGGCGGACGCGGCTTCGGCGTCATGGGGACGACTTCCCTGCTCGTCGTTCTGAACCTCTTCGGCATGTTCCCCGGCTACGCCAGCTTCGGTTGGGTCGCCGACCATCTCGGACGCCGCCGCTCGTTCACCGTGTACACATTCATCGCCGCGATTCTGGTGCCGATCTACGCCTTGGCTCGCTCGCAGACCGTGTTGTTGGTGCTGGGGACCATCGTGGCGTTTTTCGGCACTGGATTCTTCTCAGGTTCCGGAATCATCGGCAGCGAGATTTTCCCGACGCGCGTGCGCGCCCGGGCTCTGGGTTTCACTTACAACGGTGCCCGCACCATGAGTTCGCTGGCCCCGCTCACCATTGGATGGGTTGGCCAGATCAAAGGCCTGAGCTGGGCTTTCTACCTGTGCGCCACCGCATTCTTGCTGGCCAGTCTCATGGCAACCCAGTTGCCCGAAACCAAGGGCCGCAGCCTGGAGTGAAGGACCTGCGAAACGAACCTACTCGATCGGCTCCACAACCAATTCCTCTTCTCGCACTGTCCGTTCCCGCATCTGGATGAGCACAATCGCGAACAGCACCACAACGATGCCGAGAGTCTGCAGTGGACGCAGCAACTCTCCGAGCGCCATCGCGGCGAAAACGATGCTGAACACCGGTTCCAGGCAGCTCACCACCACAGCCCGGGTCGGTTCCAGATACTGAAGCCCCGCGAAGTAACAGGAAAACGGCCCGATGATCGAGACGAACGCGAACAGCAACAGGAACGTCCATTGTTCGCGCCCATAGTGGGCCGCCACAACCTTCCACGGCGGATTGACTATCGCCCAGAAAGCCGACGCCCATATCAGTACCCAGAGCAGGACTTTCCAGCGATCATAGCGCGCCAATACTCCGTGTCCGCCGATGTTGTAGAAGGAGAAACAAAATGCCGCCAACGTCGCGGCGATCACGCCCCAGGTATCCAGCCGAAGGCCGCGTGTGCCCACAAATCCGACCGCCAACGCGCACCCGATCACCGCCAGCGCCACCGCCAGCGTGCGCCGCAACGAAGGCCTTTGGCCGCCGCGTATCACGGAATAAAGCAAAACCCACACCGGAGCCGTGTACTGCAGGATGATTGCGGTTGCAACATTCGTCCGCTGGATGCCGACGTAGTAGAAGTAATTCGACGTGGCGACGCCAAAGATTCCCAACAAACCGAATTGGATGAGATCGCGCCGCGGCACCTTCAGGATTGCCGTCCCCTGCCGCAACAGGAGGATCGGCAGCAATACTGCCAGCGCAAGCGTGGTGCGGCTCTGCGAGAGAATCAACGGGTCGATTTCATGCAGCGCTCCCCCGGGAAGTAACTTGCCGGTAAACGCTGCGCGGCCCAGCGTGGCCGCCATGCCCCAGAACAAAGCTGCGCCGGCGATGAAGAAATAGCCCCGCAGTGGATGAGCGCCTCGCGTCACGCGACGTGCTCGATCACATAGGTGATTTTCGCTGTCTTCGCCAACATCGCCGACACGGAACAGTACTTCTCTTTCGAAAGCCGCACGGCGTCTTCCATCGCTTTCCTGGACACTTCTCCGCGCACGCGATAGGTCAACCTGATTTCCGTGTAGACGGCCGGGTAGCCGTCAGCGCGTTCCCCGGTGGCGTGGACTTCGAGCCCTGTAAACGGCTCCCGCTTCTTGCGCAGAATGCCGACGACATCCGACGCGGTGCACCCGCACAGCGCAATCAGTACAAGTTCCATCGGGCTGTTGGCGGTCTTCTCCTTGCCGGCGTCTTGCACGATCGCGTGTCCGGAAGATGCCGTGCTGATGAAACGGTCCTGGTCGGTCCAGAGTGCAGTGGCGTGGATCATGGCGTTCCCGTCAATCGTAAATGGTCAATCTCAAACCGCCCTATCTCCGGTTGTCCGTGACCGGCTCCGGATGGATCAGCACGCGGAACAGTTGCGGTGCCGCTTGCTTGAAACGGATTTCGAGCGACGTTTGCACATCGTGGACGCGCGACAACGGCATATCGTCCGGCAGAGTCAGATGGCAGGCCATATACAGATGGTCACGGATGCGCTTGAATTGGAACTCATGAATATCAATCACTTCTGAAAATTCTCTGCTGATTTCCTTTAACTTTCTTTCGAGCTCCGGCTCCTGCACCATCTGCTCGCCCGTCTCGATCGTGGATGGTTCGCTTTCGATATGGGTCAGAATCGTGGAAATTTCGGGCACCTCGCTGCGAATTTCCGCTTCCAGCCGGCTGACCTCATCGTGCGCCTGCTTCATGCTGAGTTGCTCGTCGAGTTCGAGATGCTGTTCCACATGAATCTTGCCGTCGAGATCCTGCACACTGACGTCATGGACGTTGAAGTTATGCCGTGTAGCGACGGCGCGAATGCGGTCAAAGATATTTTCGGATCCCCGGGCACGCGGCGCGGAATGCACCATGACGTCGGCTTCCGGCAGCACGCGATGCACCTGAGCAGTGACCTCGTCGGCAATCTGCTCCGACCGCTGAAAGGTGAAATTGCGGGAGAGGCCTACGGAGACATCCGCAAAGTAACGATTGCCCGCGCGCCGAATCCGCACGCGATCCACTTCGAGCACGCCATCCACACCGCGGATCCGTTCCAGGATCTGGCTGCGCACGCCCGACGGCGCCGCATCCAACAGAGCGTCCACCGTTTTGCGCGCCAGCCGCGAGCTGACGTAGACCACAACGCCGGCCACGAACAGCGCTGCGATCGGGTCGGCTTTCATCAGCCAGGGCGTCCGGTAGAGACGGCCAACTTCGACGACCGCCAGGCCAAGGATCACCACCGCACTCGACCAGATGTCAGTGGAGAAATGAAGGGCATCGGCTTCCAGCGCCTGGCTGTCATACTTCGTTGCGATGCGGCCGAGCGCTCGCGAACGCCACGCGTCCACCCCAATCGAAATGAACATGACCGCAAACGCGGCGACGCTCGGTTCAATTTCCACACGGTGAAAGAAGAGGCGTTTCACCGCCTCAGAGATAATCCAGACGCAGGTCAGAAGCAGCAGGCCGGTTTCAATGAAGGCGGAGAAATTCTCGACTTTGCCGTGGCCGTACTGGTGATCGGCGTCGGCCGGCTTGTCCGATACACGCACCGAAAGAAAGGTCACCACCGCCGCGATCAGATCCAGCCCGGAGTGCGCCGCCTCCGACAGAATTCCCAGAGAACCGGTGGTGATTCCGACCGCGATTTTCGCCGCCGTGATCAGCAGCGCGGCCACCACAGAATTGCCGGCGACGACCCGCTTTTCACGGCGCATCGCTTCGGGACTGAACTCGGACTGCAGCTCCGGCATGTCGGCATTATCGCTTCGCGCTGCCGATCACGCCACTCCTCCGTAACTGCCGATTCCGTGCATGGCATGCTAGGATGATTTTTCTGCAACGCCCATTCCGGAGGATTGCTTCATGCGTTCCCTGTGGTCCGTGTGTCTCCTGCTCGGCAGCCTGGCATTTGCACAAGGCAACCCGCCAGCGCCCGTCCCGCAATCGGCAGGAAAAGCCGCTGGCGGGGCGCCATCCGAGCAAGCCGTCGCAACAACCAATCCCGCCGACCCCGTGATCACCGTGAAGACTCCATGCGCGGATCCGGCGAAGAAAGGTCAAACGTGTGAGACGATCGTCACGCGAGAGCAGTTCGAAAGGCTGACGGACGCTCTTCAGCCTGGAATGTCGCTCCCGGTCAAAGTCCGCCTCGCGACTCGCTATGCGCAGGTGCTGGCCTTGAGCCAGGAAGGAGACAAGCGGGGAATCGACAAGCAACCTAAGTTCGAAGAGTTGATACGTTTTGCTCGCATGCAGATCCTCTCGCAACAGCTCACGGTCGCGCTGCAGGAAGAGGCCGGCAAGGTCTCCGATGGGGACATCGAGAAGTACTACAGCGAAAACACCGACAAGTATCAGGAAGCGAGCCTGCTGCGCCTCTATGTTCCGGTCAACAGGCAGCTGACAGCGCCGAAAGCAACCGGCGTCAAGAAGACTCCCGCCCAGGAGAAGGAAGAGGCCGAGGAGCGCGAGAAGGCCGGCAAAGCGGCGATGAAGAAGACGGCCGACTTGCTGCAGGCTCGGGCTGCCAAGGGTGAAAGTTTCGACGTCCTTGAGAAAGAAGCCTATCTGGCCGCCGGCCTGAAAGGAAAACCGCCTTCCACCAAGATGGACAAGCTGCGCTCCAACAGCCTCCCCGCAAGTCATAAGGTGGCATTCGATCTGAAGCCTGGGGAGGTTTCTCCCGTCATCTCCGACCCGAGCGGACGTTACGTCTACAAGCTCGTCAGCAAGAACACGCTCTCGCTTGCGAGTGTGAAGCCGGAGATCAGGAACCTGATCGTCAGCCAGCGCTTCCGCGATGCCATGCTGGAATATCAGGGCACATCGAAGCTCAACGAGACGTATTTCGGCATCACTCCAAGACCGCAGCCGCAGCCAGGGAAGCCGGGTTCTGAACCTGAAGAGGAGACTGTCGAGCCCGACTAAATGGATACGGCTCAACCAACCGTAATCGTCACCGGCATCTCCGGCAATCTCGGACAGCGTCTTGCGCCGATGCTTCCCGGCGCTCGAATCATTGGTGTCGATGTTGTCCCTCCGGCGGGGATCCAGGTGCAACGCTTTGTCCCGTTGGATCTTGGCAAGGAAGCCTCTACGCGCGAACTGTTCCTCCTGTTCCGCGAACTGCATCCCGAGGCGGTGGTCCATCTGGCATTTGTCATCGACCCGCTGCGTTCCGGCGTGGTTGACGTCGATCGCATGTGGCAGATCAATGTGGCCGGAACTGCCCGGGTGATGGAAGCGATCACCGAATCCAACCGTAACGCCGGGACGAACATTCGCCAGTTCATCTTTCCCAGCAGCGTCTCAGCCTACGGTTCCAATCTGCCCGATGCCGTCACGGAAGATGTGCCGCTCCACGCGCACACGTTGCCTTACGCCCTTCACAAGAAGGAATGCGACCTGGTCGTGCAGCAGCGGGCCCCTTCGTTGCGAAACTGCAGCGCTTTCATATTGCGTCCTCACATTTTTGCGGGGGCCACGGTCGAGAATTACCTGATGGGAGCCTTCCGCGGCACTCCGAATGGCAAAGGCAAGCGCGCCGCCCGCATGCGCGAACAAGCCAAGCGCCTGCCATGCATGCTGCCTTACGGAAGAAAGTATCTCGACAACAAGATCCAGTTCATCCACGTCGACGACATGGCGCGCCTGATCGCCTGGATCTTGCAGCGTGAGCCGGAAGTGCAGCGGCTGACAACGTTGAACGTGGCAGGACGCGGCGAGCCTCTGACTTTCGAACAGTGTATCCGCATGGCCCGAGCCAGGCTGGTACGGGTTCCCGGCAAGTGGGCGATGCGCCAGGTTCTTCAGTTTCTCTGGAGTACGAAGATTTCCGCCATCCCGCCGGACGCGGTTCCCTACATGACCGGCCAATACATCATGAATACGGACCGCCTGAAGAAGTTCCTCGGACCGGAATATGAGCGCGTGATCCGCCATACCATCAGCGACGCCTTCGCCGATTCGGTCCGCAACCTCCACTGATCCTCGCAAATCACGCGCTCCCCCGATAGAGCCCGGCCACGCCAAACGTGTAGGGTATCCATGAAGCCTTGCGGAATCCTGCCTGCCGCATTCTTTCGATCATTTCCTCCGGCGACGGAAAGCGTTCTACCGACGCGGGAAGGTATTTGTACGGCCCCTCGACACCTGAAATAACCGTACCGACTGCGGGGAGGACCTTCTTGAAGTAGATTCGGTAGACGCGTCCCAGCAGCCCGCGCGGGTCGCCGAAATCCAGGATTCCGCATTCGCCGCCTGGACGCAGCACGCGCACAATCTCGCGCAGCCCCGCATCGTAGTCGGCGAGGTTCCGAAATCCAAACGCGGACGTCACCAGATCAAATTGCTGGTTCACAAACGGCAACTGGAGCGCGTCCGCTTCGATCCAGCGCAAGGAGGTTCCGCTTCCCTTCGCCGAAGCCCGCTGCAGCATGGCGTGAGAGAAGTCCGCTCCCAGAATTTGTGGGCTCGCCGAATTCGACCGGCGCCACAATGCCAGGGTCATGTCGCCCGTGCCGCAGCACAAGTCCAGCACCCGCGCGTCCGGCCGTCTGAGAATCGAATCAAAGGTTCGCGCCGTGCGCCACCACCACAACCGGTCTGTATTGAATGACAAAACATGATTGAGCAGGTCGTATCGCGGCGCAATCGACGTAAACATCTCCCGCACGGCGCGCGAAGCGGATTCCCGGTCGTGCGCGCCGACCGGCGCGGCCCCGACGATTCGCGGATTGGCTTCCTGCTTCATCAAGTATGGATATTTTGACGCTCTGGGCGAAAACCTCTGGGATCGCGGCGGTCCTCACGCCGCCAGTGTTCGCATCTCCTCGATCGCCGACCGCACGACTGCAATCGGCACGTCGCCGACGATCTCCACTTTCCCAATCTCGCGCGGCAGGACGAAATGCACTACGCCGGCACGCGTCTTCTTGTCGGAGTGCAGGCGGTTGAGAATACCCGCTGTTGACACGCGCATCCGCGGCAGCCGGCCAAATCCGAGGATCGCGCTCGTGATCCGACCCGCCGTAACGCTGTCCAGTTTCCCTGCCGACAGCGCGATATTTGTGGCCGCAATCATTCCCCACCCCACCGCCTCGCCGTGCAGCAACTGGGTGTAGCGTGTTTCGGCCTCGAGCGCGTGCCCGATGGTGTGTCCCAGGTTCAACACCTGCCGCAGCCCGCCTTCGCGTTCATCGGCGCTGACCACCGCCGCTTTCAGCCGCACCGAATCCGCGATCACCTTCTCGACAACCGTCTTATCCCGATCCAAAATCTCCCGCCGCCGGTCTTCAAACAGCTGGAACAATCCTGCATCGCCGATGATCCCGCACTTGAGCGACTCATACAGCCCGGCCCGATACTCCCGCGATGGAAGCGTTGCCAGCACCGCCGGATCGATCAACACCGCGCGTGGTTGATGAAATGTTCCCAGCAGATTCTTTCCCGACTTCAGATTGACTCCAGTCTTCCCCCCGATCGCGGCATCGACCTGCGCCAGGACCGTCGTCGGAATCTGGATGACCTCCACTCCCCGCATATAGATCGACGCGAGGAATCCCGTGACATCGCACACCACGCCCCCGCCAAGGGCGATCAATGTTGCACCGCGGTCTGCTCCCCCGCTCACGAGCTTTTCAGCGAGCTTTTCCAGTGATGAAAGCCGTTTGAAGCGTTCCCCATCGGGCATCTGAAGAATTTCGGCATTGAGCCCCGCGTCAGACAGCGATTTTGCAAGCACTTTTCCCCACCGCCGTCGCACCGGAGAAACGCTCACGACAAATGCGGGCCGATTGGCCACGATCGGCTTCAGGCATTCCCCCGCGCGCGCCAGCAGGCCGCTGCCGAGCAGGACTTCATAGGAACGCGACGGCGTGGCGACAGGAATGCGAATCATAGAACGTTCATCATAGCCTACGAGAACTCAGCTTCGGGCCGCCGGCTTCCGGGGCTTCAATACCGATGCCACCATCGATGTGCCCAGTATCGCGATGACCGTCCCCAGCGCCCAGATCGTCGGAATGTGAAAATAATGTGTCCCCAGCATCTTGACGCCGACGAAGATCAGCACCAGCGATAGCCCGTAGTGCAGGTAGTGGAACGCTTCCATCATTCCAGCGAGCGCGAAATACATCGAGCGCAGTCCCAGAATGGCAAAAACATTCGATGTGTACACGATGAATGCATCTACCGTGATGGCCAGCACCGCGGGAATCGAATCGACCGCGAACAGCACATCTGTGGTTTCTATCACCAGCAAGACGATGAACAGCGGTGTGGCATACAGGCCCGCACGCCGCACAAAGAACTTGCCTCCTTGATATTCATGCGTCACTGGGAACACGCGCCGGAACATGCGCAGCACCGGATTTCTCTCCGGATGGATCTCCGTTTCACCCTGTCGCAGCAGCTTGTATCCGGAGTACACGAGCATCGCCCCAAACACATACGTGATCCATTCGAAGCGCCGGATCAGCGTCACACCGGCGAGAATGAACACCCCGCGCATCACCAGCGCGCCCACGATCCCCCAAAACAAGACTTTGTGCTGCTGCTCGCCCGGCACCTTGAAATAGCGAAAGATGACGAGGAATACGAACAGATTGTCTACACTCAGCGAGAGTTCGATGACATAGCCGGTGACAAATTCCAGTGAGCTCGTCTTGCCATGCCAGAAGAAGACGATGACGGCGAAGGCGGCGGCCAGCGTGATCCACACGGCCGACCACGCTACCGCCTCTTTGAAGCGAACCTGGTGGGCACGACGGTTCAGCACTCCCAGATCGAGCGCCAGCATCGCCACGACAAAAAGATTGAAGAGTATCCAGAAAAGAAGCACAGAAGAATCTTACGATAAAGCTGCGGGCTTAGAGTCGCGGGCCGCGAGCCAGTCACCCGGAATCCACTCGTGTAACTGCTAGCGGCTCAAGGCGCGGCTTACTGCGCCCTTCCCCGTTTCCCGGTAGCCCAGTCGTCCCACATCCCCATCGCTTTCAGGTCTTCATCCAGGTGGGAATCGTGAAAGGTCTGCTCGATCTGGGCTCGGCTTAGGCGCGGCCCTACGCGGCCGTCGGCGTTTGCCAGCGTGAAGCTGAGCACCGCTCCTTCTGCGACATGCTTTTTGAGCTGCGCGAAGTCGACCTTATCGTAGGTATCGGACGTCGCGTGGTAATTCACCAGGTAGTTGGACTCCTCCTGGTCGGCAACGAACGTGGGCACGCCTTCCAGCATGAAATCGAAATGGTCCGTTCCCGATTCGGCGGTGGGAGAAAGTTTCGTCACCCCAAACTGCTCGAGCGGAGCGATCATCTCCTGTGCAGCAGCAATCGTGTCTTTGCGGCCGCCCGTTGAGAATCCCGTGACCTTGCCTGTTCCCGAGTCGAAAATCACCACTCCTGCCGCCTTGTCGAGTTCGGCGCGGTGATCAACCGCGTACATGCGCGAGCCAATCAGTCCCTCCTCCTCTCCCGAGAACAGAATGAACCGTATCGACCGTTTTGGCTTCAGCCCGGAAGCCTTGATCGCCCGTAGCGCGTCGATGACGAGCGCCGCGTTGCATCCGTTGTCCAGCGCGCCGGTTCCAAGCTCCCACGAGTCCAAATGAGCTCCGAGGATCACAAACTCGTCCGGCTTCTCGCTGCCGCGCAGTTCTGCGACGACGTTCGACGTCTTGATTGGCCCGCCGATCTTGTTCGGAATCGCCAGCTCGGCCCACACCGGATTACCCGCGGCCAGCAGCCGTGCGATTCGCTCCCCGTCTTCGCGCGCCACGATGACCATCGGAAGTTGATCGATCTCCCCAAACACCGCGTTCGTGTGCCGGTACAGGATGTCGTGCTCCCGAGTTGCCAGAAAGGCAATCGCCTTGGCTTTCCCTTTCACTGCCAGGGCAATGACAGGCGGCGCCTGCTCGTATTCCCAGAAAAGATCGGCCCAACTCGCAAGCACCTTGGTATGCACGAGCAGCAGTTTCCCCGATATGTCGCCCGCCTTGGCGAACGCTGCAGCCGTGCCCTCTCCGACGTCCATGATCGGAATGTGCTTTGTGGAAGCCAGTGCCGGAGCCCACGCGATCGACACCGCGCGCACCGGAAACGACGTGTTTCCCCCGTAGGTGGAAACACTCATCTGCGTGGCGCCTTCCGCCCACGAACTCTTGATCGAAAATCCTTCGCTGTGAACGCTGTCGGCGCCCGCGTCCTTGAATGCGGCTAGGCCCCAGTCGACGGCGCGTTGCATCGCAGGAGTGCCGGGGACGCGGCCGCCAACTTCATCCGTCAGGTGGCGCAGATTCGTCTCCAACGGCGAAGGCTTCAGCGCTTCCTGAATCAGTTTCTCAGCATTGGGATCGGCGGCAAGCGCCGCCACGGAACAGAGAGCCAGGCCCAACCACGCAAGTTTCCGGAGCATAGCGCAGCATTAGAAATGAAAAGGAGAGAAATGGGAAGGGTCCCGCTGTCTAGACTCACAGTCGCGGAACCTGTTGGGCACCGACTCTCTTTAAGACGGCAACAACCCCCAGCGCTGTTGCAGTTTGCGCTCCACGGTGCGGAACACGAGTCCGTCGATGATGAATCCCAGTATGATGATCAGCATCATCACTGCCAGCACTTGGCTCATATCGTTAAGGTCGCGTCCCATCATCAGCAACTGGCCCAATCCCAGGCTTAGGAAGATCATTTCTGCCTGGATCAGAGACCGCCACCCGAAGGCGAATCCTTGCTTCAGTCCTGAAACGACGAAGGGCAAGCTGGCCGGCAGCAACACAGACCAGAAAAGGCGAAACCCGCGCGCGCCGAGATTTCGCCCCGCCATGCCATAGATCTTCGGCATCTGTTTGCGGCCGTCCTCCATCGCAATCGTGACGGAAAGTACCGATCCCATCAGAACCACGAACAGAATCGCCTTCTCCGTCAGGCCAAACCAGAGCACTGCCAACGGAATCCAACAGATGCTGGGCAGGGACTGCAGGCTGACCAGCAGGCCGCCCAGCGTCTCTTCCAGGAACTTGTTGCTGGCGATTCCGAGCCCCAGGATCATCCCCAGCACGACGGAGAGGCCGTACCCAATCAGCATGCGCTTCATGGTCACGGTGATGCCGATCCAGAAACTATGATCGGCGAATCCCGCCCATAGCGATTCCGCCACGCTCCACGGGGCCGGAAACAGATACGGCGGCCACACATGAAGTTTCGCAAGCAGAGCCCAGATTCCGAGCAGAGCGCCGTAAAAGATGATCTGCTTAGCGAGTTTTTTCATCGGCATACTCCGCGTCCAAGGACTTATTGATTTCTTCGCGCAGGCAATTCAGGATCTCTTTAGCCGTTCGCGCCACCTCGGCTTCCTCGATATGCCGTGGACGTGCCAGCATGATCGGGAACTCCTTCTTGACACGGCCGGGACGGAAGGTCAGCAGCACGACGCGATCCCCCAGCCGGACTGCTTCACGAACGTTGTGGGTCACGAACACGATCGTTCGCCCGGTTTCCGACCAAATGCGTTCCAGCTCGTCGTGCAGCAGGTCGCGAGTCTGCGCGTCCAAGGCAGCAAATGGTTCATCCATCAACAGCACATCAGGCTCGGTTGCCAATGCGCGCGCCAGAGCGACTCTCTGGCGCATACCTCCCGATAACTGGTGGATGTAGCTGTCGCGAAACTTAGAAAGGTGCACCAACCGCAGGTAGTGCTGAATCCTCTCTTCGCGTTCGGCCTTCGCGATGTCCTTCATCTTCATGCCAAACTCAACGTTCTGGCCGACAGTAAGCCATGGGAACAACCCGAGTTCCTGGAAGATCAGAATGCGGTCCGTCCCCGGTCCGCTGACAGGCCGGCCATCGACCAGAACATGGCCCGAGGTCTGCTGGTGCAGACCAGCAATCAGGTGCAGCAATGTGGATTTGCCGCACCCGGACGGCCCTACAATGCAGAGAAATTCGCCCGGACTCACCTGCAGGCTGACGTCCTCCAGAGCAATCAATCGGCCTTTTGCATTCGTCCCGTAGGCTAGCGATATTCCTTCGAGAGACACCTTGGGAGTTGCCCGCTCCACCCCCGGACGCATCGGTACCACCGCCAGCGACGAGGCTGCCTTGCGCACAGCTCCCCCGTGTGCCATTCCACGATGTTCCGGAACTGGGTAGGAATTCTGCGGAATCGTGCTCATTGGATGGCCTTCTTTCCCTTCTCCGCCAGCACCTGATTCAACAGCGAGAGATCGTAGAGGTTGGACAGATCGGGCATTGTGCGCCCAAGGAATCCGGCGTCAAACGCCGACTTGGCTGCCGTCATCAACGATGCACGGACCGGATCGTACGTGACCTGCATCCGCCCGAATGCCTCTTCCAGCACTGCATCCGGCAATGCCTTCCCTGTCTCTTTCTGGATCTGCTGGTTGAGCAGCTTCTTCGCTTCCCCGAGGTTGCCGTTGATCCACTCGGTCAATTCCACGTGGGCACGGATCCAGTTCTTCACCAGATCAGGATGTTCCTTCAGGAACTGCGTCCTCACGATCAGGTGCGCCGTTACGAACCGCCCATCGGGCCACAGCGTTCGCTCGTCGAGAAACAGCCGCCCGTTGCCTTCCCTGATCAGGCGTGTCGCCCACGGCTCTGGAGCCCATGCTCCGTCCAACTCCTTCTTTACGAAAAGCGTGAGTTGATCCGGATTGGCCAACGGAATTACCTGGACGTCACCACCCTTGTCCGCCGACTTCATCCCATGCGCAATCAGCCATGCCCGCAACGCCACATCCTGGGTGTTGCCCATTTGCGGCGACGCGACTTTCTTGCCGTGAAAGTCCTCCGGCTTCTGAATTCCCGAGTCATTGCGGACCACGAGCGCTGCTCCGCCGCTGGTCGCCCCCGCCACGATGCGCAGAGCCTCTCCGTTGGAACGTACATATCCCGAGATCGCCGGGTTTGGCCCTATATATGTCATGTCGATCGCGCCCGCAAAGAGCGCTTCGATGGCTGATGGACCTGCATTGAAGCCCTTCCAGTCGATCGTCACCTTCGGCCCCATGGCCTTCTCGAACCACCCATTGGCCTTGCCCACCATGGCCTGCGAGTGCGTGATGTTTGGAAATGCGCCGACGTGGATCACAGTCTGCGCCGATGCCACTCCGGCGAATAGAAGCACTATGCCACTCAAGAAACTCCGTTTAGTCATGGCCCTCTTTCCCGCCCCCTTGCACCACCATCGGGAGAACGCTGGTATTCCTGTTTTTCTTTACCGAACGACGCTTCACCGATGTCGGCGGCCCGTTGACCAGGTCCGCCAACGTAGTGTTCTCCAGAATCTTCGCTGCCGCATCGCGTACATCCAGAAACACCTGGTACAAAGCCCGGTGATCCTCGTCCCGGTCAATCAGGCTGCGCAGTTGCTCGGCATCGCCAAACGGCGCCAGCGGACCGTCAACCAGCCGAATGATCTCCGCCATGCGGATGTCCTCTGGCGGACGGCGCAACTGGTATCCACCTTTGGCGCCGCGCACGCTCTCCACGATGCGGGCGTTCTTCAGTTCCAGGAGGATCAGTTCCAGAAATTTTTCCGGCAGGTTCTCTTCATAGGCGATGTCGCGGATGCGGATCGCCCCCTGGCTATACCGGCGTGTGAGCATCATCAGCGCCTGCAGCGCGTACAGCCCTTTTTGTGAAACTTTCATCGCCGCCCCCAGAAAGCCTATTGAATTAATAGGCATTATAGGCAAAGCAACCGCTCTGCCAAAGTTAATTTTCTCTCATAGCTTTTTAGTGACTCTTTTTCAGTGGGTTACAGCGAGAAATGCCAGCGCAAATGAGACAGAAGTGCACAATGTTGCACATCCGCAGCAGGTGACATGCAGTATCGAAAGGGGCCCTTGTGGGCGGGGCCTGTCATGCCAATCGCAGGATCTGCACGGTGATGTTGTCGGGTCCGCCGCGCTCTCGGGCCAGGAGGATCAGTTCGCGGCAGGCAGCGTCCGGGTCGTTTTCTCCCACAGTCTTCAGAATCTCGCGATCGTGGACCTGTCCCCAGAGCCCATCGCTGCAAACGATAAGCGCGTCTCCCGGCCGGAGTTGTTCCGGCAATCCCGGCGAATCCATGATGAGATCGGCGCTCGTTCCCAGCGCCGCCGTCAGAATATTCCGCTGCGGATGCCTTTCCGCCTCTTCCCTGCTGATCACGCCCGACTCCACCAGCCGTCCGACGTAGGAGTGATCGCGGGTAATCTGTCTCAGCTCGCCATGCCGCACCAGATAGAGCCGCGTGTCCCCCACATGAACGTAGTGCAATGTCTCCCCGGCCACGACGATCGCCGTGCACGTCGTTCCCATCCCCCGCAGATGGGGATGGGCAAATCCATACTCCCGAACCCGCTCGTGAGCTGCCAGGATTGCCTCGTTCAACGCTTGTTGGGGGTTCGGGGCGACACGGTCGCGGTAAATTGAGATGAGCGTGTCCACCGCCAGATGGCTCGCTTCCTGGCCGCCCTCATAGCCCCCCATCCCATCGGCGACGATCGCCAGACGCCCCTTGCGCGCAAATTCTTCATCTTCCTCCGGCTCCCAATAGCCGAACGCGTCCTCATTGTTTTCGCGCTGGCAACCGATATCGGACTGGGCGGAAACTTCGACTCCGGGGCGGACTTTCATCAGTGATTGAAGGGTCTTGGTCAGGATCGCGGACACAAAATATGACCCGCTTCCGGGCCAATGAGGAGATTATAAAGGCCCCGTCGTCACGACTCAAACCGGGGGGAGAAAGCAAAAGGGACGGTGATGAACACCGTCCCCATTCCCGAAGCGGAGGTCAATGGAAGAAAGACTACGAAGGGCCGCAGGCGCCGGCCGGCGGGCCATTCCCGGCTGCCGAGGCCACTGCTACAAATACCGGTTGCGAGGTCACGCCGCCAAACGTTGCGGTGACCTTGTACATCCCATCGATCACCCAAGCAGGGTCCTTGGTCTCATCCTGCTGCAGGTTCTCCCAGGTGCAAACGGCAGGATCGACCGCGGTCATCAGACCGGTTGTGTTCAGGGTCACGGTCATGGGTGGCGCCAACAGTGGCACACCGTTCACGTCCGTTCCTTCCGGCACAACTGTGTAGGTGACTTCGTTGGTTAGATCTTTGGTCTTTGTGCTGCTGTAGGTCCCAACCGCTTTCAACTGGAGCGTTCCACCGATTCCCTGCAGGTTGAACGTACCGCCTGTTCCACCGATCGTCAGTTGGATCGATTGCAGTTCGTTGGATCCACCGCAACCAAGCAATGTCGTCGCCAGCAGCGCGCAGAGCATCGCGGCAAAGAGAGTTTTCCGTTTCACCGCCGAGTACCTCCGAAAGAATTCCTCTGCATCGTGGCAGCAACCGTGACCTCCGGCAAGTAACCAAAGTCACTGAACTCCGAGCGCTTCTTGCCCAACCTCCGAAACCGCCGTTTGCATTCGGCCAAAGACAAGAAGAACACCCATGTAACGAGTACAATGGACGCCAAACTATGGCCGATCAACCTGTTCCGCCGCCTTCCTCTCCGTCTTCCGGCGCACCCCAGCCACCCTCTTCGGATTTTCAGATTGGAGAGGAATTCAGCGGCGCCAAACGCAATCTTCCGCCTGCCGGTGTGGTCGTTCTCTGCCTTGCCGTGGTCGCGGTGATTCTGGGGATCTACGCGTACATCAACCGTGCCAAGCCACAGGGAGCCGGCTCCATCGACTTCGTCACTGCGGTTGACGTTCCTGGCCAGAACAGCACCATGGTGGCGATCACACTTACGCTACAGAACAGCGGCGAGAAGCCGCTCTGGATTCACACCTTGAAGGCGCGCCTCACCAGCGCGGATGACAAGACGTTCGATGACGATGCTGCCTCAGCCGTCGACTTCGAACGTTACTTCCAGGGCTTCCCGGTACTGAAGGAGAACTCACAACCGGCACTGGCTCCGGAGACCAAGCTCATGCCGGGCACCAAGCAAACGGGAACAATCATCGTGAGCTTCCCCGTCGCCAAGGACGGATTCGACAAGCGGAAGACTGTCAGCGTGATCATCCAGCCCTACGATCAGCCGTTGCCCATCACGTTGACGAAGTAGCGCACGCATCGATGCGCATGCCCTGGCAAAATTGCAGGCTCCAGCAGACAACTGCCTGGCGCCTCCATTACTCCGATGTCAGCCGTTTCCTTGCTGCATCGAGATCGGCTTTCAGACGCCCGTCGATCTTCGGGTAACTCAGCTTCAGGCTCTCGAGCGCGTCCACCACGGCCGCTGCCACGACCAGACGCGTGAACCACTTATTATCGGCCGGCACAACGTACCAGGGAGCGTGTCTGGACGCTGTGTGCCGGATCATGTCCTCGTACGCCGCCTGGTAGTCATCCCAACACTCGCGTTCTTTGACATCGGCCGCGGAAAACTTCCAGTTCTTTTCCGCATGGTTGAGCCTCTCCAGGAAACGCCTTTTCTGTTCGCTTTTCGATACATGCAGAAAGAACTTCCGGATCGCAATCCCGTTGCGTGTCAGGTAGCTCTCGAATGCATTGATGTCCTCGAACCGTTCCTGCCAGATCTTCTTGGTCACAAGTTTATCGGGCAGTTTCGCGGTCGCCAGCAGTTCCGGATGCACGCGCACAACCAGGACTTCCTCGTAGTACGAACGATTGAAAATGCCGAGGTCGCCGCGCTCCGGCAGGCGCTTGCTCGTCCGCCAGAGAAAATCATGATCGCGCTCCTCGTTCGACGGCGCCTTGAAAGAACTCACTTGCACGCCCTGCGGATTCACTCCCGACATCACGTGCTTGATGGTGCCGTCCTTGCCTGCAGCGTCCATCGCCTGGAAAATCAACAGCAGCGCCCACCGGTCTTGCGCCGCGAGGATATCCTGCAACCGCGCCAGTTCTTGCACGCCCTTGGCGAGCAGGTCCCGCGCCTGTGGCTTGAACTCAGACTTCAGACCGTGCGTGTCCGAAGGATCGTGGTCTTTCAGGCGGAATTTCTTTCCATCTTCCACGCGATAGCGTTTTAGGAGTTTTTCAATCTTCATGGCTGGCTACCAGTGTAGACCGATGCCGGGAGAAGTGGGACACACTCGCTGGAAGCTGGCGCCTACGGTTGCTGATGATAGGCCGGGTTGTCGGGAGTTGGCGCATCATAGTCGCGGCCGTACTTGTTCTTGTGCGCCAGACTCTGCTTGTTGATCGGTGGAACACGAATGACTCCCAGCGAACTCGAATTCTCGCTGATGGTGACCTCGCGCCCCCCTGAGTCCCTGCTCTCCGGACGCATTCCCTCGCTCCAAACGTGCAGCATGTAGCGTCCGTACGGCACGTTGGAAATGCCGAGTTGGCCATCACGGCTGGATACGGAATAAAACGGCGTCGCGAGCGTAATCACCACCGCGCTCATTTCCGGGTGAATGTTGCAGAAGATGTAACTGATTCCCGGACGGTCGAAGTGCACCAGGCGCGAAGTGCCCGCTTCGTACAACCCAAGATCGAACCGTTTCCCCTCAAACAGCGAGAACACATTGTGAAAAAAGGGATCGCGGTTAGGAAATTCCACCACGCTCCCGGCCGGAACGACAAGGAGATGGGGCTCGAAACTCTTGTTCTTTTGCACCAGTTTGAGGCCGGCCGCTGGACCGGGCGTTCCGGCAACCGCTCCGTTGATCGTCCCAGAGACTGGAGTCAGCCAGACGGCGGTTGCGGGAAAGGAACTCGGATTCGCCTTCGTGATTCCTTCAACTTCAATCCGGGCATGCACGGTCGCCACCTGGGCATGCAACGGAAAGAGCCCGGCGCACACAACGACCACCAGGCTCCAGGCCGCGGCGTTCAGGCCAGCCCGAAATCCCAAGCCTGCGGCCGGAAGCCCGAAGCCTGGAACCCAAATTCTCAAGCCCCAATTCAAAACAATACCCCCATCGTTAAGTTCACGTGGTCCGCGCTGTATGTCCCGCTATCGATCGTGTACGTCTTCAAGTGCCGGTATTCGGCGGAAAACAACAGATTCGAACGCGGCCGATAGATCACATTTGCCATGCTCCCCTGATTCTTTGTCAGCCTCGGATCTCCGTAAGCTTGGGGCGATGTGAATGCGCGCAGGTCGGCCATGTAAGGATTATCTCCCCCAAACGCCCCGTTGAACTCAACCTTACTGCTTGCGCGGTACTTGAGTTGGGCCCAGCCCCCGGCGGAATTGAGCGCGCGGACCTGCGTATCACTTGCCCCGGGATCGCCACTGAAGAGGACACTTCGGCCGATGCCGCCTCCAATCCCGCCGATTGCCCTTCCCCGGTAGATCTCCCCGTTCAGGGAAAACATGCGGCCAAGTGGCAGATTCCAATCCGCCATGCCCGCCCAGGCATCGACGTCGCGGGAGAATCCATAATCCTGGCGGCCGTAGTAGCCTCCGGCTCCGAGTCGCAACACCTGCCCGAATACATTTCGCGACCACGCGACCCGGGTGGCAAGTGCGGGCTGCTGCGACCGCTCCCCAGCCTGCGGCTGCCGGTAGTTGTTGAGCACAGGCGATTCGCCGCTTTGCGGATCGAGAATCCCGCCTTGCACCAGCAGGCTGGATTCTTCTCCGACCGCGAAACGGTGCTCGATACGAACTTGCGGAACCCATGCCCACAGATTTCCGCTGTACGAAAAAGACGGCGTGGCCAGCGTGGCAAATGATGTCGGCGTCTCAGGCGAGAAAAACAATCCGTCCTGTCCAGCCACGATGGAAGTGCGAGCCCAGTCCAGGCGCATGGTTCCCGTTCGCAGCCGAAATAGTCCGGCATTTACGCCGTTCTGCGAGCGCGGAAATCCTCCGGCAAGGTCAAACTGGATGTCTGCTCGGGTCTTGGCGCCCGCCAGATCGGGCCCAAACACTTCCAAACCAATCTGCGACTGCCGTAGTGTCCCGCCAAAACTCCCGCTCGAAGCTCCCGGTGGCTGATCGTAGGCAAGAGCTGGAAAATCAATGTTGTCGACCGTTCCCTTGTTGCTGAAGAGGTTCAGCAGCACGATTCCCGACAGCCGCACACGATACTTCGACGCGCTCTCCAGCTTCGTCTGGTACTGATCGTCCACCTTGCCGGCCAGAAGCTCGTACTCCTCCTCGAGGGCGGCAATGCGATCCCGCTCCGGCGCGGTGGTGGGCGTTCCCGCAGCGGCGCTGTTCTCCGCCACAGCGCTGGCCGCCTCGATCGTGCCTTGCGCGCCCGGGACCGTCCGCACGGCCGCCAGTTCTTTCCGCAGCTCAGCTGCCTCGGCGCGATATTGCTGCGCTTCCGCCCGCACTTCCGCCACCGCCGCACGCAGTTCCCGGATCTGCTCGCGCAGTTCCTTCACCGACTCAGCCAGCGACGGCTCGCTTGCTGGAGCGGGCTCTTGCCCTTCGCTCACAACTGCCGCGATCAGAAGGCCCGCCAGCATCGCGGATCGGAAACCAAGGTACGAAGCTCTCGTACTCATCTCGCCTCCACAAGTTGTCCCGGGATGATTGCCGTTCAGCGGACGCCCACTACGTCGCGCTCTTTACTGCCAGCGCACTCTCCTGCGACGCGCTCAGCGGGAGATGGATGCGGAACGTGGTGCCCTGCGTTGACGTCCGTTCCACTACCACATCTCCGCCATGGTCTTGCACGATCTTCTGCACCACCGTCAGCCCCATGCCGGTTCCATTTTCTTTCCCATAACTGACAAAAGGTTCGAACAGCTTGTCGCGCACGAGATCGGCGATACCCGGACCGTTGTCCTGAATCCGGATTTCCATCGTCTCGCCGGCGCGGCGCAGAGACACTTCGATCGTTCCCGATTCGCGCGGCACGACCTCGCAGGCGTTAAGCAGCAGGTTCAGCAGCGCGCGCTCCAGCTTCTTGAAGTCGAACCAGCCTTCGGTCGCGCCTTCCCACGACACACGGATCCGCACGGGCTGGAACTCCGGATGTGCTTTCACCGCTTTGATTGCCGAGTCGACCGCCTCGCGCACATCGCCGAACGACGGATGCAGCGCTTCGCGGGTGCGCGAAAACTCCAGCAGCGACTCAATCAGGTCGGTCATCTGCTTCACCGCTACGCGAATTTCCGCGTACAGATCTTCGCGTTGGCCGGGCGTCAGGTTGCTCTCGCAGAGAAACTCCGCATTGGCCATCACGGCGGCCAGCGAGTGTCGCAGATCGTGCGAAATGGAACTGGCCATCCGGCCAATCGTGGCCAGGCGTTCCGCGTCGAGCAGTTCGCCCTGCGTGGTCTGGAGCGAAGTGCGCATGCGCGCGAATGCGCCTGTAACTTCCGCCACCTCATCGCCCCCCCGCGCCTCGAGCGGATACGTGTAGTCTCCTTGTCCGAGCGCCCGCACTCCGGCAACGAGATTTCCCAGCGGGCGGGTAAACGTGTGCGAGATGAGGAACACCAGCAGACTTCCCGCCAGTACTGCGGTCAAACCGAGCGCCAGCAGCAACTCATTCAGGCTGCGCAGGAATGCCGTCGCCTGGTCGAAGGATTTCAGCACCCACAATCCCAATCCCGGGGTTGCCGCCGACGACAAATCTACGGACGCGACGAGAAATCTCTCGTCGCCCAGGTGGAGCTGGCGCACGCCCGACGCCTCTTTCGACGCAGCATTGAGAGCCCGCAACAGTTCCGCTTCCTGCGACGGTTTCAGCGTGCTGCGGGCGATCGACTGCCCATAGCGGAAGGCAACGTCGCCGGCGGCAACCTGGCTCAGTTCGCGCGCGACGCGGTCATCGATCTCGTACCCAAGCACAAGATACCCAAGAACATTCCCGCCGGTTGCCGGACCGAAGTAGATGTCTTGCAGGAACACTTCATAGAGATGGCCTTCGACATACCACCAGTGCCGCGACTCGTCGCCGGTCATGATGGTCGGAAAGAACTGCTGTGCTTCGCGCAGCCCGACATCCGGCGACGTTGCCTGCAACGCCACGACATTTCCGGATGGCCGCGCCAGCAGCAACACATCGCTTCCTGCCAGCTTCCAGAGGTCGCGCGAGGCATCCTGAATCGTTGCCGCGTCAGGCGTGGTCATGAGCGCCCGCACGTTCGGCAGATCGGCCAGCAGCGCCGCCGAACGCTCCAGCGTCGTCTCACGCTCTTTCTGGAAGTTGCGGAAGCTGGAAACGGAGTTCTCGAGGTCGCGCTCGATCTCCATGCGCACCTGGTGCTGCACCGTGCGCCGCACGACGTAGAGGGTGGTAAAGGTCAGCGCGGCGGAAACCGCGATCATCGACAGCAGGAACTTCGTGCGTAGCCGCAATCCACCCATGTGAACCCTCTATGCGGCTCCGACTATGGTACGAACTTGTAGCCGGCGCTGTGTACGGTGCGGAAGTGTACCGGATTGGCAGGGTCCGGCTCCAGCTTCTGGCGCAGCTTCAGGATGTGGTTGTCGACGGTGCGCGTGCTCGGGTAATTGCGATATCCCCAGACGTGATTGAGCAGCTCTTCGCGCGTGAGCACGCGTTCCGCATTCTGGATCATGAACTTCAGCACCTTGAATTCCTGCGCGGTCAGCTGCACGGATTCGCCCGCGCGATGGACTTCCATGCGCGTGAAATCCACTTTCACGTCGGAGAAGCAGAACGTCTCGGCCATTGGCGTGCGCGTGGAGCGGCGCATCGCGGTGCGTACGCGGGCGAGCAGTTCGCGCGGGCTGAAGGGCTTGGTGACGTAATCGTGCGCGCCAAGTTCGAGCAGCAAGACCTTGTCCATCACGTCGGTGCGTGCGCTGAGGATGATGATCGGGACCGATGGCGCAACCTGGCTGATGGCGCGGCAGACGTCCTGTCCGAGCATTCCGGGAAGGCGCAGATCGAGCACCACCACCGATGCCGGAGCGGCCCGAAACAACTCCAGCCCTTCAGCCCCGTTTCCGGCAACATCGACGTGGAAACCCTCGCTCTCGAAGAGACGTCGCAAAGCTTTCTGGACAGCGCGATCGTCCTCGATGATGAGGATCCGGTCGCCGCTCGGTTTCGGCGCTTCGACCGTCTCTGTGGATGTCACGGAATTGTTTTCCGCAGTTCGCATGATCTCAAGGGGATGATAACGCGAAATCCAGGGGAACCAGCGTATCTGGTTCAAAACAGACGAGAAATTGACAGGAATTTGACAAATGCGCAGGTCGCGGGCGGATTCGATAACCGCGTTGGCTCCGATGGGACCGAGTAGACTTTGAAGCGCTCAAGCGCCAAGGCTCGGAGAAAAGAAGCCGACTCGGTTATCGAATCAGGCCACCCGCCCTTTATCAATTGTTCCTGTGTTCAATAATTATCAGGTGCGGGTTTGCGATATTCAGAGGTGGCCGTCCTTTGTGAATTTCACTTCCACCACATACTTCTTGCCAGCCTCTCCGCCGAAATCCCCAAGGAACTTGTACATGTGCTTGTCTTCGAATTTGCATCGCACCGGGTGGGGATCGTGCCCTTGTCAACGACGTGGTCGCCATCCAGCACGGTCCAGTCCGCTTGCAACAGAGGCTCCTTGTTGGTGCAATCCTTCAAATCGAGTGGCCCCGCCGTGACGCCCATCATACACACCATTTGCTTAAATTGATTAAATAGGAGAGGCTTCTCAACCTGAACCATGATGTCGTACCATTGCCCGCTCACAGGGAACTCCGGCGTCCGGACGGTGCCAACTGCAAGAGATACCGACATATCCACGACGGAATAACGATACGGGTGGTCCTTGTGGCGTCCAGCGGAAACACCGGGGACGATAAACAAAATACAGATTGCTCCGCTTATGACTCGAAGCCACGTGCACCTGAACATCCCTTTTCCTCTTCACCCGCCCGGCGGACTATGCGCCGCGACTACACTCCCCTCACTCAAGCCGACTCCAGGCTTGAGTGGGCCACCGGTCGGTCCTACTTTCCAGTGCCGGTCAGACTTGCCGTTTGCGGGCTGTTGCTCGCGTTGTTGCTCACGCTCAACTGCCCTGTCCTCGTCCCTGTTGCCGTCGGGGTGAACGTCACGCTGATCTTACACTTCCCCTTGGCCGGCAAACTCGTCGTGCAAGATGTCCCCGACACCGCGAAGTCCCCGGTGGTCCCGATCGCGATGTCGTCCAGGGTTATGTTCTGAGAGTTGGTCAAGGTAAACGTCTTTGCCGGACTGGTCGTGCCCACCGTCCGCGTCGGGTACGTTGCGCTCTCCGGAGTCAGCGTAACCGGCACGACGCCAGTGCCCGACAGCGCCACTGTCTGCGGACTGTTCGCCGCGTCGTCGCTGATCGTCAGCGTTCCCGTCAACGGGCCCAGTTGCGTCGGCGTGAAGACCACTCCGATCTTGCACTTCTTGCCCACCGCTAGTGAGCCCGCGCAGGTATTCGCCGAAACGGCGAAGTTCCCGCTGGTCGTGACACCGCTGAACATCACCGGCACGTTGCCGGAGTTGGTCACCGTAATGTTCTTCGCTGCGCTGGTTGTGTTGATCACCTGCTTGGCAAATGCCAGCGAAGTGCGCGAGAGTGTCACTGCGCTCCCGCCCTGCCCCAATTCGAGGCTGAAGACGGTCCCGCACCCACTGCCGCAATTGCTGCTGGTACCTCCCTGTTCGGTGGTCCCGTAGAATTTCCCGTTCGCGGCTTGCACCAACCCGGCGCTTGGCAGGGAGCCGTCAGCGCCGCCGAAGCTGTGTAACGTGGTCAGCGTGCCCGCCAGGGTAATTTCGAAAACCGTGCCCAAGCCGCTGGCCCCGCCGCTGTTGGTCATCCCGTAGAAGTTCCCGTCCGCGCCTTGCACCAGCTCCTCGTAAGGGGTGCCGCCGTCCGTGCAAGCGCTTTGGGAGCAAAAGCTGTACAGGGTCGTCAGCGTACCGCCCGGGGTAATTTTGAAAACCGTGCCCGAGTTGTTTGCCCCGCCGCGGCTGGTCGTCCCGTGGAAGTTCCCGTCCGTGCCTTGCACCAACGCGGCGGTTGGCAAGGAGCCGTCAGGGCAACCGCTTTGGGAGCAAAAGCTGTACAGCGTCGTCAGGGTGCCCGCCGGGGTAATTTTGAAAACCGTGCCCGTGAGGTTTGTCCCGCTGCCGCGGCTGGTCGTCCCGTAGAAGTTCCCGTCCGTGCCTTGCACCAGTCCCCCGTAAGGGGCAGCGCCGTCCGTACAACCACTTTGGGAGCAAAAGGTGTACAGCGTTGTCAGCGTACCGCCCGGGGTAATTTTGAAAGCCGTGCCCCACTTGTTTGCCCCGCCACCGCTTGTGGTGCCGTAGAAGTTCCCGTCGGTGCCTTGCGCGAGCCCCGCTTCAGGGCTTTCGCCGTCCGGGCAACCGAGTTGGGAGCAAAAGCTATACAACGTCGTCAGCGTACCGCCCGGAGTAATTTTGAAGACCGTGCCCGAGAAGGTTGCCCCGCCGGTGCTGGTCGTCCCATAGAAGTTCCCATCGGTGCCTTGCACTAACGCACCGGCTAGCGAGGCCCCGTCAGTAAGGTCGAAGCTGTGCAGCGTGGTCAGTGTGCCCGCCGGGGTGATTTGAAAGACCGTGCCATTGCCGTTCGCCCCGCCGCCGTACGTTGTCCCGTAGAAGTTCCCGTCCGTGCCCTGGATGAGAGACGCCGCTGGATTAGCACCGTTGGTCCTGTCGAAATTTACTAGCGTGGTAAAGGTTTGCGCAGCCGATACCGTCGCCGTCACGGCCGTCAACATCAGCACAATCGATGCCGTTCTCGCGAAACTGGAAATTGTGGCGTTCGCCTTTTTCATGACTCTTTTATCCTTTTCGAGTTCCAGACTGAGATCGCCACGTTCGCGAGTCTCCCCACCGCAGCAGACCATCGGCCCGTGACGCCTCTTCACCGTCACCCGTCGCTTGCCCGCACGAAACGCACCCTCTAGCTCCGCGCTGCTCGACGGGTCTCCGCCAGCCGCCTGGTTTCGGGACGCGTTCTACCTCTACATGTGAGAAAAAAGCCCAGACAGGCTCAGAAAAGATGGGATAAACCGGGGGCAAGGCGGTGAATGTTCACTATGTTCTAGGGAACTTGGCTTTTATCGGCGGGTGGGCCGCGTGACCGGGCGAGTATCGCGCGAGTCCGGTTGATACTTTAACGGGAAATTACTGGTGGTGCGCCACTACCTTCGGGATCAACGTCAAAGCCAGGCCAAACTCTCACGTCGATGGGCCGCCCGCGAGCTGCAAAAATGCAGATCCCTCGCTCGTCCTCGGCAGCGTCTCCGGACGGCTCGGGATAACAAGTTCTAGCAGAAGACGGGTGAGGGCGCCCTTCGCTACGTTTGAAGATCGCGGCGTGGGGTGAGAAAATACAGGCAGTTCTTTGCAGGGGCTATCCCACCAAGTTGGGGGCGTCACGGTTTCGACGGGGATGCTTGCGGCCCGAAGGCATGCCGGAGTGCACACATCCGTAATCGCGTGCAAAATGATAATTGCCAATCAACAGATGGCATACGCAGCCTAACTAGTTTAGGCAGCCGTCCGAGG
>DATIWL010000046.1:0-5999 GCA_035519435.1 Terriglobales bacterium | reverse complement strand
ACGGTGAGCTCCTTCACTTCGGTATCGCTCGACCCCCCGCTGATCCTGATCTGCCTGGGACACGCAGTCAGCGTGATCGACGCGTTCCGCGCGGCGGACCATTTCGGAATCAACGTGCTGGCCGAGGATCAACGCGAGCTTTCCGAGCGCTTCGCCCGCAAAGGAGAGGACCGTTTCGACGGCGTGGACTGGAGCAGCGGCGAGACCGGGGTGCCGTTGATCGAGGGTGTCCTGGCGCAGATGGAGTGCGCGGTCTACCAGCGCTTCACGGCCGGCGATCACGATATCGTAGTGGGGAAGATGGTCCGCGCGCACGTGGGGGAAGGCCGGCCGCTGATTCATTTCGCGAGCCACTACGGCAGGCTGGCTTAGTCAGGCGGGGCGGGCGATCCGCCCATAGGCGCTATCTTAACGACAGCAGCGCATGGTGCATGGGTTCGTAGAATGGGGCCACAATGCCGTTTGGGGCCAATCTCCCCATAGGCGTTTATAACCGGCCAATGTTCTGAGGTGGGCAACTCGCGGCGGGTAGCGGAAAGCAGTATTCTTTTTTCGTTCGAATGCTGATTTTACCGGGAGGGTGAAGGCCCGGCCAGCAGATCGAAACTTAGTTAGCAGGCGACGGTCAGAGGCGGGCCTTCACGCCAGCCGTGATTCTTTTTATCGCACTGCCCGACGCCAAAGACAACATTGAACCGGGGTAGTGCCGTTACATCTCCTGCCGCGGCTGTGCCCGCTGTGCCAGGACGACACGATCATTGGCCACGGCCGGCGACTCCGCCAGGCCCACGACGACCAACACGATCGTATCTGGGTGCGGCGCGGGATTTGCCGGCCGTGCGGGAAGACCTTCACGGTCTTGCCGAACTGGTTGGCGCCTTCGGGACACTTCAGCGTGTCTTGCCGGCAACAAGCCTGCGAGCGGATCATCGCCGGCGACACTGCTGAGCAAGCAGTGCCGCACTGCCAAAATCCATCACGCTTGCCAGATGCATCCACCGTGCGTCGCTGGGCACAGCGACGACTACTCAGCTTGTGGTGCTGGGCCGGATCCCGAGGCCAACACTTTCTCCAGGCGCCCACCATTGTTGCCTGGGATCTGCCCGCGCTGTGCCGTATTCTGCCGTTCGAGGTAAGAAGTCCGTGAGTCGTCAAGCCCTCGACGAGTTGAAGCAGCAGATCCCGCTGCTGGAGTATCTGCAAACTCATGATTGGCATCCGGCCCGGTGTCTCAGCCGTGGTCGACTAATGGGGCTTTGTCCGCTACACGCCGATCACAAACCCAGCTTCCTGCTGGACCCCAGCAAGAACCTGTTCTACTGCTATGGGTGCGGGCGCGGCGGCGACGTGATTCGCTTTGCCGAGCTCTATCACCAGGTGAGGTTCCCACAGGCGCTGTGGCTGCTCCGGCAATGGCGTGGGTCGGCGCCGCTGCTTCAGGCAGTCGCAGATCTCTACCGGATTCAGTTACACCGCCACGGCGAGGCCGTCGCTTACCTCAATCAGCGCGGAATCCACTCGCCGGAACTGATCGAGGAAATGCGGGTTGGCTACGCTCCGGGTGGCTGTCTGCGGCGTTGGCTGACGCAGTTGGGCTACCCTCTCCAGAGCCAACGCGACGCCGGCCTGGTCACCAGCGCCGGCTACGACACCTATACCCATCGCATCGTATTCCCGCTGGAAGCTAACCTCTATGGCCGCAGCCTCTCGGCGGCAGCGCCGCCGCATCGGTTTCTGCCGGGCGCCAAAGGTGGCTTGTACGCTTGGGATCGGGTCCGCCGACACCCTGATGTGATTCTTGTCGAGGGTCTATTCGACTATGCCGCGGTGCGACAGGCTGGATTTCACAGCGTCACCTGCTCGTTAGGCGCCAACCTCAATGCCCGCCAGTTCCGCCAACTCTGCGACGGTCCGCGAACCGTCTATCTCGCCTTTGATGCCGACCAGAACGGCAGCGGTCAGAGAGCGGCACAATCACTCGCCAACCGGCTCACAGAACAAGGCGTAATCGCGCGCGCCGTCTCGCTGCCCGAAGGAAACGATCCAAACAGCTTCTTTGCCCAGGGCGGCGATGCTCACCAGTTCCAGTGCCTTCTAGAGGCGGCGCGATGATGACCTTCCGGGTAGTGCACAGGCCCTCCAACAACCACGCACGGTGCCCGTATCGGGTCATCGAACAGACCGCCGACCGTGAAATCGGCTGGATCAACCAGTATCTCGACTACGAAACACTCCGCCGCCTGGCCGACGCAACTCTGCGAACCTACGCGCACGAGCTGCTGCACTTTCTCCGCTGGTGGGAGAGCGTTCACCACACGGACGCGGTCACCAAAGATGCACTCACCGAATCGACGTTGCTCGACTATGTGCGATTCCAGTCCAGCCAGGAACGCGAGTTGACGGGCGCCACGATCAACCAACGGGTTGCCATCGTCGATCGCGCCTTGCGCATCGCCTTTCCTGGCGCGCCTGGCCAGATCGCCCCGGCCCTCCAGTCGACCTACTGGCAGCGAGCGCCCATGGGCATCGGCAGGCCACGGCCAACCTTAAGCCGATTGCGCGTCAAGACTGCCAAACGAACCATCGTGCCTTTGTCCGTGGACGAAGTGGCGCGATTCTGGTCCAGCTTTCGAAACTCACGGGACTTGGCAATCGTAGGATTGATGCTGCTGCAGGGGCTTCGGTCGCAAGAGGTCCTGGATCTGCAGCGAGGCGACTTGCTGCTATCGGAATCGCAGATCCGGGTGCGTGGCAAAGGCAACAAGACCCGATTTCTGCCGCTGGCCCCGGAGGCAACCGAACTCCTTGACCACTATCTGCGGCTCGAACGGCCGCAAACTTCGACCGACGCTCTGTTTGTTTCCCTGAAAGGCCCCGCTCGCGGCGCCCGTATGACTCCGGCCGGATTGCGCTCTTTGTTTCGGTACCATCGCCGCACTACGGGCGTGAAGAAGGCCAACCCACACCGGTTTCGACACACATTTGCTTCAGACATGGTGCGTGCAGGTGTCAGCCTACCGGCCCTGATGCAGTTGATGGGCCACGCGCGGATTGAAACAACGATGGTCTATGTCGAAGTCACCCCTCTTGAGGTCTATCAGCAGTATGCGAAAGCCGTGGCTCAGCACATCAGGCCTGCACCAGGCGCGGCGTCGTGAAACCCTGCCGTTACGCTCCGCTGGAACATCCGTTGGTGCAGCAGTTCCAGAAAGCGATTGACTCTCTGACGGCAGCTCTCTCGCCGGCATCTGTCCGCCAGTATCGGGCCGTCGTCCGCTCCTTTCTGATCTATCTTGGTGAGCAACATCCCGACATCGGTTCGCTTAATCAACTGCGCCGCGATCCCCACATTCTTGGCTGGTTTGTCGATCTGCGCTCGAACAACCTGGTGCCCGCGGTCTACATCGCACGCCTGCTGCTTATGCGCTGCATGCTGGAAGATCTTGCCTGGAGCGCGCAACTCCCAGATCTGGCCCATCTGATCCGTCGCGAAGACATTCCGCGCGCTCCGCAACGGCTGCCACGCGCCTTGACACCCCAGCAGGATCAGTTAATTCAGCAGGAACTGCTCCGCCGCAATGATCTGCCCTCCAATGTCCTGCTGCTGATCCGCCACACCGGAATGCGCATCGGGGAATGTGTTGATCTTGCCTATGATTGCCTCCATAATGCCGGCTCGGACCGGTGGGCCATTCACGTTCCTCTTGGCAAGCTGAAGACCGAGCGGATGGTCCCGGTGGACTCCTTCGTCTGTACACTCGTACATCGTCTACGCTTCTTCCGTTCTTTCGATCCACTCCCGTTCGACGGCCGGCTCCTGGCCCGCCCCCGCAACAAGCAGACCCTGGTCAAGCAACTGCGCTCTTATCTCCCCGATGTTGTCGCTGGCGTCGGTATCCGCACCCGCATCGTCCCACACCAACTCAGGCATACATATGCCAGTGAGATGGTACGTGCAGGGGTGGGCTTACCTGCGCTCATGAAACTGCTCGGGCATGTTAATCCCGAGATGACGATGCGCTACGTCGACGTCGCTGGAAGCGATTTGCAACGGGAGTTCCACCTGGCCCGATCGCAGCCACGGCATCTCGCGCCGCAACCGAAAACCCCGAACTTCTCGCCGCGCGGCGGTCTGGACGGTGTCGTCGATTCGCTGCTGTTCGCTCAACATACCGTCGAGATGTTCTGCCGTTCGCTGCCCGACAGCGCCATGAAACATCGCCTCGACCAACTCGCCAATCGACTCACGAAAATCCTCGCGGAAACCCGGAAGCTCAAGCCCGACGCATAGCGGGCAGAGATTGGCCGTATAAGGCGACTACACGGCCAGGTGAAAGGCCAGGCCGGTGGTTTGCCCGCTATACTGAATATGGGATATGGAAATGCAGCTCAACGAGCGAGAAGCGTCGTTGGTGGCCGCCTTCCGCCGCCTGCCTGCGGAAACGGCGACAGAGCTATCTGCGCTCGCAGAGCGATTAGCAGAACTCGCGCCGGACCGAAGGATCGACTGGTCCGATACCTGGTCCGATGAAGACCTGAATGAATTCAGAGCCGCCTCGCTGCGGCGTCTCGTCGCTGAGGAATCAGAGGATCGGGATTGACGCCTGGCGACGTGGTGGTCGGCGTCCTGGTCGGCGCCCAGGAAACGAAGGTCCGGCCGGCCGTGGTCATCGCGAGCGCGAGGTATCTCGCCGAGCGTCCGGATGTGGTGGTAGGGATTCTCACTACGAAGTTGCCCAGAACGCCGGCCACCACTGATTACGTGCTAGAGGACTGGCAATCCGCAGGACTCCGCGCAGAGTCCTGCTTCCGGGCGTACGTCCTGACGGCCCATCGCTCGGAACTGACGGTGATTGGCCACCTCAGCGGCCGCGATTGGGAGTCGGTGAAAGCACGGGTCCGCGCGGCTTTTGCCATTTGACAAGGCTGCGATTTCCGGTAGAGCTCGGGTGCAGGCGAGCGTTCATCTGTTGGGGCATGGAGGCCCCGGCAATGAAACGCGGCAAACGCGAACGAGGTGAGAAGTCCTCCCAGAAGCACAACTTGAGTCTGCCGGACCTGGATCAAGCAAGATCGGCGGTTCTCAATAGCCTGCCCTCGAAGGAATCCCAGCGAGGATACAGGCATGCAATAGACGAGTTCATCGCGTGGTACTGCTCCGAGCCCAGGCTCTCGTTCAACAAGGCCGTTGTCACCTGGTATCGAATCCATTTGGAATCACGTCAGCTTGCGCCGGGCACGATTAGCGCGAGGCTCGCAGCGGTCCGGCGTCTCGCATACGAAGCTGCTGATTCCGGCCTCCTCAGCCCGGATCTCGCCGCTGGCATCCGGCGGGTAAAAGGCCCGAAGAATCTCGGCGTCCGTCTGGGGAACTGGCTCACCGCCGATCAGGCAAGGGCGCTCTGGCAGGTGCCTGATCCCGACACGCTCAAGGGCAAGCGAGATCGGGCGCTGCTCGGGGTCCTCTTGGGCTGCGGCCTGCGCCGGAAAGAGGCGGCCGAACTTGACATCGCCCACCTCCAGCGCCGCGAGAATCATTGGGCCGTTGTTGACCTGGTCGGCAAGGGTCACCATCTTCGGACAGTGCCCGTTCCGGATTGGGTTAAGACCGCGATTGATTCGTGGCTTTCGTTCGCTGGCGTGAGCGAAGGTCGCGTGTTTCGGTGCGTTTGCCGCGCAGGCAAGACCTGGGGAAACGCGGTGACGGAGCGGGTTGTATGGCACGTCGTGAAGGACTGTGCGAAAAGAGTAGCCATTGAGAATTTAGCCCCGCACGACCTTCGCCGGACTTGCGCGCGCCTCTGTCGCGATGCCGGAGGGGAACTGGACCAGATCCAATTTCTTCTCGGCCACGTCTCGGTCCAGACGACCGAGAAGTATCTTGGCAGTAAGCAGCGTCTTCAGAACGCCGTTAACGACCGGATCAGGATCGAGCCCAGTCACTGAGCTGCGCAGTTCGACGACGACTCAAGTGTTCACGGAATGGGTGGAGCGAGGAG
>DATIWL010000045.1:0-24954 GCA_035519435.1 Terriglobales bacterium | reverse complement strand
CACTTCTTCAATCAGCGGGGGAACGATATCGAACAGATTCCCCACCACCGCGAAATCCGCAATCTCGAAGATCGGCGCCTCGGAATCTTTGTTGATTGCGACAATGCTCTTCGCGCCTTTCATGCCGACGATGTGCTGAATAGCGCCCGAAATGCCGAGGGCAAGATAGAGCTTCGGCGCGACCGTCTGGCCTGACGACCCGATCTGGCGGTCCATGGGCAGCCAGCCGTTGTCGCAGATCGGACGCGATGCCGCAATTTCTCCGCCCAGCGCATCGGCCAGCTGTTTTGCAAGTTCGATGTTCTTCTGTTCTTTGATCCCGCGCCCCACAGAAACGATGATCTCTGCTTGCGTCAGGTCCACAGCTTGCTTGGCTTCCTTGAAGACCTCCTGCGGCTTGTTGCGCACCACGCTGTCGGGCACTTCGACACTCACGGTTTCGACTGGAGCCGCTGAACCGCCTGCCTCGACTTTGTCGGCGCGGAACGACCCGTTCTGGAAGGTCACAAAACAAGCACCGGATCCGGTGAAACTGACATCCGCGACAAACTTCCCCTGGAACATCTGACGGGTGAAGAGGAGCTTTCCGCCTTCGTACTTGTAGCCAACCACGTCGGTAATGGCCGTAGTTTCCAGCGCCGTGGCGAGCTTCGGCACGAAGTCGCGCACCTGGTAGGTGTGCGGCATGAGGACAATTTTCGCGGAATGTTTCGCCAGGAATTCCTTTAGCGCATAGGCGAAGGCGTCGGGCGTGTAGGGCTCGAGCTTCGAAGATTCGACGGCATATACCTTCGCCATTTTCTTTGCAGCCAAGTCACTCGCGATGGCGCCTATGTTCGAACCGGCAACCGCCACCTCGAGCGACCAGCCTGTTGAGGCTGCGACAGCCTGCCCCGCGGCGACGGTCTCCCACGAAACGCGATTCAACTTCCCTTCACGCTGCTCGACAACAACCAGAATCGTGTCTGACATATGTTCAGCTCTCAGCTCCATGCTCTCGGCTCTCAGCGAAAACCGCTTGAACTCCGTCATCCTGAGCGAGCAGGACGATTCCGCCAAGCGAATCGTCTTGTGGAGTCGAAGGACCCTTGCCTCGAGAATCCGCTGCTTTCACCCGCTCTTGCGCATCTTCCAGCCCACACCCATCAGCACTCCGCCCAATGCGCCGAGGCCGATCAGGATCGCTTCAAACTTCCACTGCTGTCCCAGCCGGAATCCCGCGGGGAGATAGAACAGCACCAGCAGTCCGGCCACCCAGACCGCCAACCCCGCGAACATCAGCGTGCCACCCTTTTCCTGTTTCTCTTCCGCATCTGCCATATCGGCCTCCCAGAACTGCCGACAAATTCTGTCCCAGCGGCCCAACCCGCGCAGTGACGGCGCTCACGTCGAAAGAAAGTCCCTGGTGGCTGGTTTCTCGTTTCTCGCGAAGACCGCCAGAAGCTAGAAGCCAGAAGCAGGCAACTCCTACAGTACCCTCACATCATTCTTCAGCTTGTCCACCAGCTTTTTCGCGACCTCTGCCGCAGAGCCCTCGAGAAACTGCGTGTTCTTCGCCTTCTGGGGAATATAGAGTTTCTCGATCTTCTGCAGATTTCCGGCCAAGGCCGATTGCACTTCGGCCATCGTCACCTTGCGCAGGGGCTTCGATTTGGCCTGCTTGATGCCGATCAGCGTCGCGTAGCGCAGTTTGTTGATGCCGGATTGAATCGTGAGCACCGCCGGCAAGGGCATGTCTACGAACTGGAAGAATCCGGCTTCGAGTTCACGCTTCACACGGATGCCGTTTTCGTTCTTCTCAATCTGCATGATGATCGTGGCATGGGGCCAGCCAAGAATCTCTGCCAGGATCACACCCGTTTGCGCGAACCCGTAATCGTCCGACTGCAGGCCGGTGAAGACAAGATCGAACTGTTCATCCTTGATCGCGGCGGCAATCGCCCGCGCGGTGTTGTAGGCATCGAGTCCGACAAAGCCGTCGTCCTCGAGATGAATCGCCCGGTCCGCGCCCTTGGCGAGAGCCTCGCGCAGCACCTGCTGCGCCCGTGGCGGGCCCGCGGTAACCACAACGACCTCGCCAGTATGCTTTTCCTTCTGCCTAAGGGCCTCTTCGAGGGCGTAGGCATCCGGCTCGTTGACTTCGTAGGACACATCTTCACGAATCCAGGTCCCCGCTTCATTGAGCTTGAGCGGAGCGTCTTTCTGCGGCACCTGCTTGATGCACACCAGGATCTTCAAGGAGAGCCCCCACCCTGCGCCGTCGGGGCGGCGCAGGAAAACTAGCCAGTATAAATGAGCGCCATTGGCTGCGGAACGGAGGTAACCTTGACCGCCGCCCCAGTCACGTTATGCTCTTCGATGTGGGGCTGAAGTCGGACAAATCGTCGAAACGAAACCGCGCGCCCCGCATCCGCGTGCCGAACAACGAACGCGCGCTGTTTGTCGTGGACGATCAGAAATTCGTAGGGGTGATCCAGCGACTTTCCCTGACCGGTGGTTCGGCTGTGCTGTCCAAGGGCCCAATCCATCACGGGACCATGGGCACAATGGCGTTGAGCACAGTCTTCGGCAAGGTGACGGCGCAAATCGAGTTCCTGCAGACGGGCGCCGACGGCATTCCCCTGGCACAGGCCTTCCGCTTTATCGCCATGGACGATGCCAGTTCCCAGAGATTCGCATTGGCCGCCAAGCAAATGGAAGAGGAAGGATTCAGCGATCAGCCACGTAAAGGCAATGGGCAAGGATCGCAGACGCTGAGCAACCTGCTCCATAGCGTGCGCAAGCTGGCTGCATCGATCACGGCCGGCCGCTCGTGAGCCTTGCCTCGCTTGGCAACTAGTCCAGAAACGCCACGCTCTGTACGCTCGTGATCTCGAAGCGCTTGCGGCAGCGCATGTTCTTGCAGACCATCATGTCGTCGCGACGCAGCATATACGACTGCGCTTTGGCGAACTTAGCGCGGTCACGCTCGTCGGCGCGAGGCGGCAGGTTCTTCTTCTTCGTGCGAACGATCCACTGGATCTCGTATTCGGCTGACTGATGGCAGTGAGGACAGTTCAGGGTTGCAGGTTTCTTGTCCGGCCGCTCGTCGAAAAAATCGCGTTCATCCATAAAGGCAGGTTACAGGTCTCAGGGGACTGGTGTCAGGAACACCCTCATGATTATTGCACTTTTGACGGAGCGATGTGCGAAGATGCGGGACAGATTGAGCCAGAGTCCGTATGACCCGCAAACGAAAGAAAAAGACCTTTAGTGCCGGGCAGGCAGTGCGGGAAATGGCCCGGGAGCGAGTCGGGTCGGTTAAGCCGGCACGCGTCATCCCCGACAAGCGGAAGACAAAGCCCGCCAAGCACAAGCCTACGTTGGGCCGGCTTCTAGAAGATCAGTAGCGCCGGCCGGCGTTGCGGGCTGCGAAGTAGATCAGGCTTGCACCAAAGACGATGGGGACAGTCCACGCAGCGATCAGCAATGCGCTCCTGGAATCCATGCCCAGTTCCTGGTGAGTTGCAAACAGGCCCCAGGCGAGTGCATAGGCGACAAATCCACCCGCCACTCCAAGCAGGAAGCTCAATGCCACAATGTGTTTCGACACCATTCGGGAGCCCCCGGTGAGGCGGTTCTCACTTTGGAATTGCGGTCCCGATCACTAAGTAGCACAATTCTCCCGTTTCTACCAATAGAATGAGCGCCTCTCCGCAGACCCTGTCCGCGCCGCCGCGGCGCCCACTCAAGACCCGCCAGCGCGCTTGGGCGCAGGCTCTGGCGCGGATGCTCACGCGTGCGGGAGCCTCGCCCAACGCTATCTCGGTCGCCAGCCTCGTTTTTGCCGTAGGCGCTGGAGTGTGCCTGGCCTACACCGCCTACTCCGGCAATGCTGTCCGGATTGCTCTCTTTCTGACCGCTGCCGCCTGCATCCAGCTTCGCCTGCTATGCAACATGCTCGATGGCATGGTCGCCGTCGAAGGCGGCAAGCGGACGGTCTACGGGGAGATCTTCAACGACATGCCGGACCGCTTCGCCGACGTGGCCATTTTAGTGGGGGCTGGATATTCGATCACCCCCTATCCCTGGGGCCGTGAACTCGGCTGGCTGGCCGCAACTCTGGCTGTCCTCACCGCCTACGTTCGCCTGCTCGGGGGCTCGATGGGAGTCACGCAGTATTTCATCGGACCGATGGCGAAGCCGCATCGCATGGCCCTGCTGACCGCGGCGTGTGTGGTGGCGAGTGTCGAAGCCCGTCTCGGCATCTCCGGTCGCGCCATCGCTCTCGCGCTTCTCATCATGGTTGCCGGTATGCTCATCACCTGCGTGCGCCGTACAGCGCGCATCGCAGCGGACTTGAAACGTCGATGAACCTTCTGGCCGGGCTCATCGCCGGAGCAGCGCGCCTGATCAGCGGCGTCAACGTGCGCTGGATCGATTCGGAGCCCGACCCGCGGCAGACCGTCTATTTCGCGAATCACACTAGTCATCTGGATTTCGTAGTGCTGTGGTCGTCGCTGCCTGCCGCGATCCGGGCCCGAGCCAGGCCGGTCGCCGCGCAGGACTATTGGGAACGGGGCCTGCGCCGGGCCGTAGCCGTGAACGTCTTCCACGCCGTGCTGGTGGCCAGGCGTCAAGCGCAGCCAGCGCCGGACCCGCGAGAGGCAATCGATCACATGGTCGAAGCCATGGGCAGTGACAATTCGCTCATTCTGTTCCCCGAGGGCACGCGCGGCACGGGGGAAGAGGTAGCGGCATTCAAGAGTGGCCTCTATTATCTTTGCCAGCGCAAGCCGGAATTGCGTCTGGTGCCCGGATATCTGAGTAACTTGAACCGCATTCTCCCAAAGGGTGAATTTCTTCCCGTACCATTTATCAGCCGGCTGACATTCGGGCCGCCGATCACGCTCAAGGCGGACGAGTCGAAAGCCGAGTTTCTGGAACGTGCCCGGGAAACGTTGTGCCGGTTACGGAACCTGTGAAGAATTTGGATCCACAACTCGTCTGGGCGTTCGCCGGTGTTCTCGGCCTGCTCGCCGTCTCCAGTCTGATCGGACTGGTTCTGAAGACTGCGATCAAGAAGCCGGAAGCGCAGGCCACGATCAGCAACCTGAACGCGCGCATTGGCGCGTGGTGGATCATGAGCGCGATCTTCGCGCTCACTCTGGTGATCGGCCCGGTCGGCTCGCTGGTTCTGTTCGGCTTGATGTCGCTGCTGGCGCTGCGCGAGTACGTTACGCTTTTGCCGACGCGCCGCGCAGATCATCGCACGCTGTTCTGGGCATTCTTCATCTTCACGCCCCTGCAATATTGTCTGATCGGTATCCAGTGGTACGGCATGTTCGCCATATTGATCCCCGTGTACGCGTTCTTGTTCGTGCCCACGCGGATGGCCATTGCCGGCGACACCGGAGCTTTCCTGGAACGCGCGTCGACACTTCAATGGGGACTGATGATCTGCATCTACTGCCTGAGCTACACGCCGGCCCTGCTGATGCTGAAGATCCCGAACTATGGCCGTCCCGCCAAACTGATGCTGTACCTGGTTCTCGTAGATCAGCTCAGCGACGTGCTGCAGTACGTCTGGGGAAAGTTGCTCGGACGGCACAAGATCGCGCCGGTCATCAGTCCGAACAAGACCTGGGAAGGGTTTGTGGGCGGCATCGCGACTGCCACCGCAATCGGCGCGGCGCTGTGGTGGATGACTCCATTCAGCCCGGCGGTTGCCGCTGCCGTCTCGCTCACGATCACATGCATGGGATTTGCGGGTGGCCTGACCATGTCGGCCATCAAGCGCGATCGCGGCGTGAAGGACTACGGTACGCTGATCAAAGGCCATGGCGGGATTCTCGACCGCATGGACTCGATGTGCTTCGCCGCCCCCGTGTTCTTTCACATCGTGAGGTACTTCTATGTGAGGTAAGGCCAACCGTCAACAGTCAGGAGCCGGCCCCGCCGACGGCAAGAGTCAGGCTCCTCGGCCGCCTGATAGCCCCGGCACTGCAGTATGGGTAATCGCGGATACCTGGGATAGCGCGGATCTGCGAACGACAATTCACAGCGAATGAAGACCGACCCACGGTCCGACTCAATTCGTCGAGAGTGCCGGCAATTCCGACAAAGCCCGGCATCGGAATGACGCCCTTCGTTTTCGGACTGTGCAGCCATACCTTGGACCTTCCGGGAGCTCACTCCCCTGCGCTGACTGGGAGCCTGTCAGGGCCCACCGTGAGCATAGCAAGCCCGTTTCTGGGGCGCGCTGGCACAGACGAGGGAGGAGACGGGACGGCTTGCCGACCGACCGTCCGGTCGGTTATCATAGTCGGACTTCGGCTGCTACCCCATCCAGCACCTCCGGGGAAGATTGTTTTCCAAAATCGGGAGTGCTATTCATAGCCAAAGGGGCGGGGATTTCTTGCCTTTGGGGTGACTGCAGGGAAGGGGATGGAATGAAAGACGACAAGAAAGGCGCGACCATGACCGGCGCCGGCATTCTGTGGGAGTGCCTGGAGCGAGAAGGGGTCGAGCACGTTTTCGGATACCCGGGCGGGGCCATTCTGCCCGCCTACGACGCGCTGAAGCACAGCAAGATTCACCACATCCTTGTGCGGCATGAGCAAGGCGCCACGCACATGGCTGACGGCTTTGCGCGCGCCGGGGGTGGGGTGGGCGTGGCGGTTGCCACTTCCGGCCCAGGCGCCACCAATATGGTCACCGGTATCGCGACAGCGATGCTCGATTCGTCTCCTATCGTCTGCATCACCGGACAAGTGGGCAGCAAACTCATCGGCTCCGACGCATTCCAGGAAACCGATATCACCGGCGTCACGCTCCCGATCACCAAGCATAATTATCTGGTTACCCACGCCAACGAGGTTGCGCAGACGATTCGCGAGGCCTTCTACGTCGCGAAGTCCGGCCGCCCGGGCCCGGTGCTGGTCGACATCACCAAGGACGCCCAGCAGACAACCTGCGCATTTGACTGGGAGGCCGCGGCTCCGCAACTGCCCGGCTACCGTCCGGATCTGTCTCCGGAACAGAAGGAATACGACCACGCTCTCGACCTGATTCACAACTCGAAGCGGCCGGTGATTCTGGCCGGACACGGCATCATCATTTCAGGCGCGATGCAGCAGGTGCGCGACTTCGCCGAACGCGCCGGCGTTCCAGTTGCGCTGACGCTGCTCGGTATCGGCGCATTCCCGGCATCGCATCCCCTGAACCTGGGCATGATGGGCATGCACGGCGAAGCGTGGGTCAATCACGCTATCCAGGACGCGGACCTGCTGATCGCGCTCGGTATGCGTTTTGACGACCGGGTTACCGGCAATTTGAAGAACTACGCGCCGAACGCAAAGAAGATTCACGTCGAGATCGACCCCGCCGAAATCAACAAGAACGTGAAGGTCGATGTGGCGCTGGTGGGCGATGTGCGCGAGGTGCTGCGCGAGATGCTGCCGCACATCGAATCGCCCGATCGCAGCGAGTGGTTCGATCAGATCGACAAGCTCAAGGGCGACTCGGCTGTTCGCGACATTCAGAACCTGCCCGACACCGGGCATCTCTATGCCGCGCACGTGATCAACGATCTGTGGCACGAGACGCGTGATGCCGAAACCATCGTGGTTACCGACGTGGGCCAGCACCAGATGTGGGAGGCGCAGTACTACAAGCACGAAAAGACGCGCAGCCTGATCACCTCGGGCGGCTTGGGAACGATGGGCTTCGCGCTGCCCGCGGCAATCGGCGCAAAAGTCGCGCGGCCCGAGGCGGAAGTCTGGGTGGTGGTCGGCGACGGCGGGTTCCAGATGACCATGTCGGAGCTGGCGACGATCGTTCAGGAAAATCTGAAGATCAACATCGCGATCATCAACAACGGCTACCTCGGCATGGTGCGCCAATGGCAGGAATTCTTCTACGAGCGCAATTACCAGGCTACGCCGCTGTTGAATCCGGATTTTGCCAAACTCGCGGAAGCCTACGGCATCAGGGCCGCGACGGTGCACGAACGCTCTGCAGTGATTCCAACGGTCGACGCCGCGCGCAAGCACGATGGCCCAATGCTCATCAATTTCCAGGTGGAGCAGGAGGACACGGTGTACCCGATGGTCGCCGCAGGCTCGGCATTGCATGAGATGATTCGCCGGCCGAGTCCGATTGTGGAGACGGCGGCGGATGAATAGGTTGTTTCAGTCGTTGATCGTTCGCGGATCGTTAGCGATGCGGGACGCATCTCCGGCCTCGCCGAACGACTAACGACCAACGGCGAGTGAACTTCAGAGCAGGTTCCTATGATGAATACCTTCGTTGTCTATGTAGAGAACAAGCCGGGCGTGCTGACGCGGGTTGCGTCTCTCTTTCGGCGACGTGCTTTCAATATCGATTCGCTCACCGTGGGTCGGACGGAAAAGCCTGAAGTCTCGCGCATGACCATCACGGTGGAGGCCGACCGCGACCAGGCGCGCCGCATTGAGGCCAACCTCTACAAGCTAGTCAACGTGCTGCTCGTGGAGAACATCACCCATGAAGCCTCGATCGTTCGCGATCTGGCGATGATCAAAGTAGCGGCCACGCACGAAGCGCGGTCGCATGTACTGGAGCTGGCAGGCGTGTTTCGCGCCCGCGTGGTGGATGTCGCGCCCGAGTCGCTTACCATTGAGATCACCGGGGGCGAGGACAAGATCGACGGCCTGCTCGAAGTGCTCCGTCCTTACGGCGTCATCGAGATGGTGCGCACCGGCATCGTTGCCATGCGGCGGGGAAACAAGTCTTCCGGCGCCGTGACGACAACGGTTGTCGCCGCGACCGAAGTGAACGGCGAGAACGTCTCCTACTCGGTGTAGAAAGCAGCGATGATGCCGTTGGCTTGGTGCGGCGCTTGCGACCCGGTCTGACAGATCGGTTGATCGCCTACCAGACCTCACAGCGTTTATCTGCGGGCCGGACCATCGGCGCATCCACCTTGCAAGCGAACGCCTTTTGGAACTCCGACAGGTTCGATAACGGTCCGATGACGCGGTATTTCGCAATCGGGTGCGGATCCGCCTGGACCATCAATTTCTGCGTCTCCGGGCGAATCGCATCCCCACGGAACTGTCCCCATGCGATGAAGAACTGCTGCTCGGGCGTGAACCCGTCGATGTCAGCAGGACGAGGCTTGCCCTCAAGCGATTTCTGATAGGCGAGGAAGGCAATCTTCGCGCCACCCAGATCGCCGATGCTCTCACCGAGCACCAGCTTTCCATTGTGATGAATGCCTGGCTCGATGAAGTAGTTATCAAACTGGTTAGCGACGCAGGCCCCGCGTTCCTGGAACTGTTTGCGGTCGGCATCGGTCCACCAGTTGCGCAGACGCCCGAGGTAATCGAACTGCGCTCCCTCGTCATCGAAGCCGTGCGAGATTTCGTGCCCAATCACTACGCCGATGGCGCCGTAATTCACCGCGTCTGCGGCGTTCATATCAAAAGCGGGCGGTTGCAGGATGCCGGCGGGGAAGACGATTTCGTTGAGGAGCGGGTTGTAGTAAGCGTCGGAGGTTGGAGGAGTCATCCCCCAGCGTCCGCGGTCCACGGGCTTACCGATCGTCAGGCGGTCGTCTTCGACCACGAACCTGCGGCCTGCCAGATTGTCTTCGAAAAACGTATCGCGGCGAATGTCGACCTTGCTGTAATCCTTCCACGTGTCGGGATAGCCGATCTTTGGATTGAAAGTTGCGACCTTAGCGAGCGCCCGCTCTTTGGTTTCGTCGCTCATCCAGGGGCGCGTGAGAATGTCGTCACGCATCGCCAGAAGCAGGTTGCGGACCATCTCCTGCATGCGGGCTTTGGCTTCAGGCGGAAAATATTTTTCGACATACTTCTTGCCTAGCGCTTCGCCAAGCAGGCGGTCGGTCTGCTCTGCGCAGCGCTTCCAGCGAGGTTTCATTTCACTCGTGCCACTCAGGTACTTGCCGAAAAACTCGAAATCCTGCTGCTCAATGGGCGCGGAAAGTACTTCCGCCATGGAGTTCAGCAGGCTCCATTTCAGGTAGATCCTCCAATCGGCGAGCGAAGTCTGCTGGAACTGGCGATCGACTTCCTGCACGAACTTGGGCTGATCGACATTGATGTCTAGGCTCTGCGGCAGTTGCTTGTGTGCAAAGTAGCCCGCCCAGTCAAAGTGAGGCGCGAGGGCCTGCAATTCCGAGAATGTGGTTTTGTGATCGATAGAGCTGGGATCGCGCAATGCAACTCTGTCGAGCGACGCCTCGGCAAACTTGGTTTCCATCGTCAGCACCGTTCGGGCGGCGGCAGCGGAAGACTTGTCGTCCCATCCGGCCAGCTGGAACATCCTCGCCACGTGCTCAAGGAACTTGGTTCGTGCTTCTTTGAAGCGGTCGTCGGGCTTGAGATAGTAGTCCCTATCCGGCAGGCTGAAGCCGGTGGCGCTGATGTCGGCCAGGACCTGCGTCGGCTCGTGCACATTCTGCTGTCCGGAGAGAGCGAACGGCACGACCACCTGGATGTCGTGCAATTCTGCGATTACAGGCTGAAGGGCCGCCATGTCCTTGGACGCATCAATCTTCGCGAACCAGGACTTGAGCGGCTCCGCGCCGCGGGCATTGACTCGCGATTCATTCATGCAGGCGCCGTAGTAGTCACCGATGATCTGTTCGGTACTGCCCTTGGGGTTGTCCTGCGGAATCGACTCCAGGATGTCTTTCAACCGGTCCTTCGCTGTTTCGCCGGCCTGCCAGCGCTTGCTCCAGCGCGTCATCGACGCGGGGATAGGGTTGCGCGCATGCCAGGCGCCGTTGGCGAATTGGGCAAAGTCGTTGCAGGGATCCACCGTCCGGTCGAGATCGCTGGTATCGACTCCGTGGAAAGGAGACCTTTGAGCGTGAAGGGTGAATACAAACAGAAAGATAACCAGCAACGGCTCTAGGATTTGCATTGTAGATTTGGCCTCTGGGATGCTCGGTTCTGTGCTGCTCTGGCGAATGACATTCTAGGTCAAGCAGGTCCCAAGTTTCGACGCGAGACGAATAAAAAGGAAAGCGAAATGCCAGTCACACGAACCATGTCCGGAGTGATCGGAATCACTGCACGGGCGGAAAGCGTGTTCGATAATCAGACAGATCCCGATCAACCTGGGATCGCGTTCGTTGTGCCTGGCGAGACGATCCGCGTGGACGTCAAGAACAGCCGTTACGAGGAACGCGCTCGTGTCGATCGCAAGCGCATTGCATGAGGCTTCTGGTCATGGAGGCGAGCTATGGTCGAGATACACGCCGTTCGCATGGAAGTACCGGCTGAGGCCAACATCATCATCGGCCAGTCTCATTTCATTAAGACCGTGGAAGACCTCTATGAGGCTGTCGCTACGACGGTTCCCCGAGCCAAGTTTGGCTTGGCGTTCAATGAAAGCTCCGGGGCATGTCTGACGCGGTCCGACGGAAACGATCCCCTTCTGCGGGATGTGGCCGTACGCAATGCCCAAGCGCTCGCCTGCGGCCACACCTTTGTCCTGCTGCTTCAGGAGGCGTATCCCATCAATATGTTGCATGCGATCCGCAATGTGCCGGAAGTCTGTTCGATCTTCTGTGCCACAGCCAACCCCGTCGAGATGATCGTTGCTGAAACGCAACAGGGCAGAGGTGTGCTCGGAGTCGTCGATGGCAGCCCGCCGAAGGGCGTGGAGGGGCAACAGGACGTGGTTTGGCGGCACGACCTGCTGCGCAAAATCGGGTACAAACGGTAGAGTGACAAAGCGCGTCGCCTGCGAAAGCTCGCGGTTGCATCTGCGGCTGATTGACTGGCAGGCATCAATTTGCCGTCGCGCCCAGCGGGCATCGCTATTGTGTCAGTGCAATCCCGGCATCCAGCGAAGCGCGTTGCCGCGATAGATCTTTTCGAGCACCGGTCGCGGCAGATTCAGACCGTGGATTGTCCGGCCCTCGTGCTCGAAGGTGTCGCTGGTAGCGAGAAACCTCCAGTCCCGCGCGTAGGTGGACTCCCAGTCTTTGATCGTTTCCTGAATGTCGGCGGCCGCCACCAGATCGAGATCGGTGCCGTACAGGATGCGATCCTGATACTTGATGAGAAACTCCCGGACTTTTTCGGTCGGGGCCATCATCAGGTATTCCATGCGCGCCGCCGTATCCACCGCGAAATTTGGATAGCGGTCCAGGCGGCGGGCGATCCCCTCAAGATCCCGTTCCATGCTGCCCAGATGAACCCCCACCATGCGAAGCCTCGGATTGTTCGCCAGTATGTGGTCGCGAGCGTCGAGAATCGTCTTCTTGGCAGGGAAGCCCGGCTTGTTGTAAAGGAACCACTGCGGATTCTCCTGATAATAGGACCACGAGGGATCGGAGGGATCCGGTGGACCCCAGGCGACGTCGGGCTCGGCAACATGCGACATCAGTGTCTTGCCTTGTTTCGCAATCTCCTTGTAGATCGGCTCGAACCTTGGATCGTCGGGCATGATGAACTTGCCGCTCGCATCTTTAATCTCCATACCGATGTTCTTCCAGATCTTTACAGCGATAGCCCCTTGCTCAAAATTCTGATCGAGTTGCTTGATTGCTTGGCCCGGAAAAGATGGATCATTGAACCTGTAGGGGTCGAAGGTCGTGCACAACGCAACGTGTCCCTGGCTGGAGCGCACCAGGGCCAGCGCATCATTCACCTGGGGCTGCAGTTCTTTCCGATAGGAGAGCGTGTCGTCCATGACCAGAATGTCGACCAGCGTGAGGTTGAGTTTCTCCAGCAATCGCTGAAAAGCCGGATCCGTTTTGAATACGTGCACATGAACGTCGATCGGCTTGAGCGCAGCAAGAGCTTTCAGAGGATCGTCGGCGCCGGCGGGTTTGTCGGAGGCCGAGACAAGTACAGGATGAAAGACGAGCGCGGTGAGTGCAATTGTGATCGCGAGGCTAACGAGAACGCCCCGCCTTTTGCTGGGCATATTCCTCCTTTCTGCGTTTACAGCATGATCGGCCGGATGCCGGTCATCGTGCAAAAATCCTCCAACTCCGAGTAGAGATGCGAGCCGTAGCCCAGACAGGCGTACTCGTTCGTCCAGTGCTGAAGAAGCTGTTCCATGTCGCAATGAGCGGTCACAAAGCCATGCGGCCAGAAAGGAATGCCGCATTCGTGCAGCCGCCTGTCCAGTTCGCCCGACGGCGGCTCAAAGACGGTGGCGCGAGTGACCACCATCTGGAACGCACCGCTCACGCGTCCCAGACGCGCAAGAACGCCGTCGCCCACTTTACATACCAGCTTCACGGATAAGCCACCGGCTTCGCCCTCGGTAGGAATGCCGTGCTCGGCAAATCCCGCTGGGCCGAGTCTGCCTGCCAATGAGGGTGGACAGGCTCCATCACCAATAATCTTGATCTCCTTCTTCACTACGTCGATATGCTGGAGATCGCCGTAGTAGACGCGCTCCTTGCTGAGCTTCGTGAGCAAGAGAACCGTGAGCGCAGTATTGAAATCGCCGAGCGTCGAGGTCCCGTGCCCGTCCTCGAGCATCATGCTTTGCGCAAAGCAGGTGGCGGTATAGTGGTCGCCCAGACCCGGAAAAGACTGAACGGTGTAGAAATCGAACTCCTCCCGTTCCACAACCTCCTTCAACGCGAGATACAGGCGGATCGAACGTTCATTCACCACCGATCGTTCGGGCTCCTTTCCAAACAACTGCCGCAGGCGCGGCGCTAACTCGTCAATTCTTTCCGTGGAAACCTTTTCCGCCGTACGGATAAGTTCGCTGGTATCGCGTGAATCGATGTCGATGCCAAACATCCGCATCCATTGCGAAGGATCAGCCACTCCGCACGTCTGGCCCATGCCACGCCCACCAAAGATCCCAAGGGTGGAGAGATTGAGCCAGGCCTTCATGGTTGCTGCTCGGGCGTAGCTGACGATCTTGGAAATCGTCGCAGAATCGTCCGCCGGCCCATAGACGAACTTGTGCGGCAGGCCGATCTCCAGCAGCCCGCCGTGCATGACCAGCCCACCGACGGGACGCCAGCCCTGCGAGCCGGGATGAGTCCAGAGCAAGACGCCCTTGCCCGTAGCGGCGTAGTCGCGCACCGCTCCCACGAGGTGCGCTGCCCAGATCCAGGTCCCAGAGAACAGCACCACAGAGTCCACGTGCGGGTCATCCTTCATTCGACGCAGGGCGGCGATGGCCTCCTTCTTGGAAGCGACCACGACTTCGTGCCGGACCACCTTCATCCCGGCATCGACCAGCGCCTGCATCGAGCGCGCGACCACCGCGTCATCGATGAAAGGCGTACCCATCGGGTCCTGCAAGCCATCTTTATGAACTCCGTAAACGATGAAGCCGACGGTTGGCACGATCACGACGCCTCCTCATGAAGCCGTTGTGGCGCGGATCGCGCGCACCCCGGCCAGGCTGGAATAAAACAGACGATATTGCTGGAGTTGAGACTGGTAGCTGTGCGCGATCTCGGGGTTCGAATCAATCGTGTCCTTAACCTGCGCCAATTGGGCGATCGCCTCGTCCAGACCGGAATACTTTCCCGTGCCCACCCCTGCCAGGATTGCCGTTCCCAGGCACACTGCCTCCGGGCATCGCATTCGATGCAAGCGACACCCGGTCAGCGCGGCCCGCAGTTCAAGACCAAGTGGGGAGCGGCATCCGCCGCCAGTTACATAGAGGTCCTGAAAGGAACTCGCTACTCGACGCAGAAGCTCTGTCATGCTGCGAAGTTCGCAGGCGATTCCTTCGAGAATCCCTTTGTAGATCTGAGCCGCGTTGGTGTTGGGGCGAAGGCCGTAGATCACACCGGTGGCGTACGGGTTGAAGTCCGGATTGCAGGTGCCGAGCAAATGAGGCGTGACGCACAGCCCGCTTGGGCCCGATGGGGCGCGCGCCTCGAGTGCGGCGCAGATCTCTCCCACGGGCGCCCGGTCCGGATAGAGCAAGTGAAGGAACCACTCCAACATGATTCCAGAGGGGAAATAGGCGAGCGTCACGTAGCGATCCGGTACAACGTGGCAATAGGTATTCAGGTTTGCGCCATATGCAACATCGTTGAGCGACGGCGTCTCCGACGCAGCGAGCAAACATTCATACGTGCCGAGCGATGCGGAAACACGCCCGGCCTCGACAACTCCCATGCCCAGAGCTGCGCAAGGCTGATCGTGCCCCCCGATGACGACTGGAGTGCCGGCTGAAAGTCCTAAGTCCTTTGCAATCGACGCGGGCAAGTTCCCGACGGCAGTTCCTGTTGGAACGGGTTCAGAAAAACGATCGGAAGTCAGTTCACAAGCAGAAAGAATTTCTGCCGACCAGCGTTTGTGAACAATGTCGAACGCGAGAAATCGGGAAGCCTGTGAATAGTCGATACAGGCGGGCAGGCCAAGACGCGTCAGGAGATAGTCGATGATTCCGAGAAATTTTGCAGCCGTCCGAAAGGTCCCGCTCTGGTTCTCGCGCAGCCACAGAATTTTTGGCACGGGATACATCGGATGAACGGCAAGGCCGGTAATGTCAAACACGTGCCGAGGGTTCAGAGTTCTTGCCAGCCAGTCTGCCTGCGAAACGGCGCGGCTGTCCATGTTGAAGATTGCCGGTCCGACTGGCTGAAGTTCTTCATTGACGGGGACGAATGTCTCCGCGTGCGAGCTGATCGCAAGGACCTCAACGGGATCTTCCGGTACGGCATGGGCAATACTGTGCGTGGTGTTGCGAAGCGCGTCCCAGAAGACGTCCGCCGGCATCTGCGCCCACGACGGACGCGGCGTCTCCGGCGTGTAGGAATGGACGCGTTCTGCGAGGATCTGCCCTTCGAGAGAAAACGCCACCGCCTTGCAGCTGCTCGAGCCCATGTCGATGGCCAGCAGGCTCACGGATCACCGCCTCTTCTTTTCCACTTGGCCGCCGCGCAATACCGCGTGAATTCGCTCCATCAGTCCGGAAATGTCCTTCGCTTGGAACACGTTTCGACCGAAGAAAACGCCGGCAGCTCCCGCCCGCGTGATGCCCGCCACCACATTCAGAATCTCCGCGTCGCTGCCCGTGCGGCTTCCTCCCAGCACGAGAATGGGGATTGGGCAGCTCTCCACGACCCGGCGCATACTGCCGGGATCGCCGGTGTACTCGGTTTTGATGACATCGGCTCCAAGTTCCGCGGCGATCCGCGTGTGAAGCAAGAGCCACTCGGGATCGCGCGGATTATCAACTGACGGCCCTCGCGCGACTGATTCGACAATCAACGGAAGACCCAGTTGCTCGCATTCGCGCGAGACTCTGGCTACGCGCTGAATTTCGCTACGCTCAAAGTCGGGATCACCACTGCCGACAACCAGGAACGCGATTGCCGCGTCCGCTCCGTGGCGAAGGGCGTCTTCGGGGCGGGCTACGAGGCAACTACGGAACGGGCCACCGGGGATCCGGCTTGCAGTTCCGAGGGCAGTGGTCCAGTCGAGCCGAACGATCAGGCCCGGCAAACTCTCTTGGGGTGCCGCTTTGGCGACCCGATCCAGCATGCCGAGATTGAGGAGCAGAGCGTCGGCGCGGCCTTCGATGAAGCGGGCGATCTGGCGCCCGGGATGGGTCGTTCCCGGGATCGGCCCGAGGACGAGGGCGTGATCAAAGGCCACAACCAGGCTGCCACGGCCTGCTTTGAGAATGCGCCGGAGGCGGTTGGCTTTCCCGCAGTGTGTCACAATTTTCCTCTAGTAAAACGATACACCGCAACAAAATGTAGATGCCGAATCCGCGCTTGTCAACTATACTCTTTCCGGAAAGATGATCGGGACTGCTCGAAGCACGAGGACGCGCATGGTGACGATTCGGGATGTGGCCGGCCAAAGTGGTTTTTCCGTGACCACCGTCTCGATGGTTTTGAACGCCGGCCCGGCCTCCTCGCGAATCTCCGCTCGCACCCGCACCCGCATCTGGAAGGTTGCCAAGCAACTCGGGTACCGCCCCAACCTCTATGCACGCTCCCTGCGAAGCCGTCGCAGCCATACGCTCGGAGTGGTGGTCTTTGATTTGACCGATCCTTATTGCACCCAGATTCTGCGCGGCATTCAGAATCACCTGCGTCCCTCCGGGTTGTTTCCGATCGTGACTGACTTACTCGATGACGGCTCCCAGTTTCACCCGTGTCTGGACATGCTGCTGGGACGCCGGGTGGAAGGAATCATCACTATCGCCAACCCGTTGTACCTCGACCGCAAGCTCCTGTCGGAATTCTCTGAACGGAACATTCCCGCGGTCGTGATCGGACGCGAGTTGGCCGACGTTCCCGTGAGTTCAGTCGTCGTAGATAACGCTGCCGGTACGCGTCAGGCCATCCAGCACCTCTATGATCTGGGGCACAGCAGGATCGCGTTCATCAAGGGCCCCAAGATTCTGGTCGACAGTTTGCAGCGCTGGCAGGGGTTGGAAAGCTTCGCTGAAGAAGTGGGTATACGACTCGATCCCAAGCTCATCCTGGAGATCAAGGGGCGCAATTCAACCTACAGGGAAGGGTACGAATTGGCCGAAGAGTTGATTCGCCAGCGCTCTGATTTCACGGCGCTGGTGGCGTTCGACGACTTGACCGCTTGCGCCGCCATCCGCGCACTCACCAAGGCAGGACTTCAGGTCCCTAAAGATTGCTCCGTAGTCGGGTTCGATGACGTGCCCGGCTCGGCTTTCTATAATCCTCCGCTGACGACGGTGCACCAACAACTTGAGCTGCAGGGATCGCTCGGAGCGGAGATGATCGAAGATCTGATCCGCGCGGCGGCGGAAAACAGGCCAGTGGAACCCAAGCACCGCAAAGTATCGCCCAAGCTGGTGGTCCGCGACTCGACTTGCCCGGCACGGAGTTCGTGAGGCGGTCGGCAGCCATGCTCAGCAACGATCGGGCGGCCGTCGGTTGTATGAGATGAAACGTTACATCATAAAAATCTGATCCACACCAGGACATGTGATGAGCCACGTTCCCAGGCAGAACCTCTATGAATGGTGCAAGATTCCAGCGCAAGATCTCGTGAGCCATCCGGGGCGGCGCGTTCCCTTTCGCATAGCGCAGGACTCGACTGAGATGGGCGCGTTGATGGCGCGGGAACTCCTAGAAGTGATTGAAGGCAATAACCTGAAGAATCAGCCGACTCGCGCCATCATTCCTTGTGGGCCTAAGTGTTGGTACGCTCCGTTCACCGAACTCGTGAATTCACGCCGCGTGTCGCTGCGAAATCTCTCCGTGTTTCACATGGACGAGTGCTTGGACTGGCAGGCTCGCCCACTGCCGGCAAACCATCCCTACAATTTTCGGACATTTATGGAGAAGTACTTCTACGGAGGGATCGAGGAGGATTTGGCCGTACCGGAGCAGCAGCGGTTCTGGCTGCTGCCCTCCACGGCGGACCGCGTACGGGTGTCGATCGAGGCCGCGCCTATCGACATCACTGTGGGCGGTTGGGGACAGGATGGCCACATCGCCTATAACCAGGCACGGCGCCACCCGTACAGCCCCCTCACGATCGAAGAGGTGGCAAACTCGACAATCCGCGTGCAAGAGAACAATCTGGATACGATTCTTGCCCTGGCGCAGCGCAGTTTCGGCGGAGCCTACCAGTTCGTCCCGCCGATGTCGATCACGCTGGGAGTGAAAGAGTGTCTGTCTGCGCGCAAAGTGCGCGTCTACAGCGACACGGGTTCCTGGAAGCAAACGGCACTTCGAGTTGCGCTGTTCTCCGAACCGACTCCCGAATACCCGATGACCCTGTTGCAGCGCCACCCGGACGCCATCGTAACAGCCACGAAAGAAACCGCGAGCCACCCCATCAGCGAGAATCCTGATTGGGAGCTTCTCTAGGGAGCACCCGTCATGCGCGTGTTGCGGATTGATGACCGTTCTCCCTTCCAGCAACTCGTCGGGGTCGGGGGCCTCGGCACCGGAATCTTCTTCGCGCTCGAAGGGAACCAAACGCTGGGGCGCAACGAAAGCAGACTCGGCGCACTGCTCGACGTCAGGGATTATTGCAAACTCCACATTGTCATCCACTACATCGCCAAGTTGCTGGGAGGCCAGTGTTTTCGGCTGTTTCCGGCGGGCAATGTGGGAAGCGATGAGGCGGGACGATTCGTTCTCAGGGAGATGAGCGAGGTAGGCATCGACACGCGTTTTGTGAAGATCCTGCCGGGAAAGCCGACGTTGTTCAGCGTTTGCTTTCAGTATCCCGACGGCGCAGGCGGCAACATCACGACCAACAACTCCGCCGCGGCGGAGCTTAGCGAGAACGACTTTCCGGAAATCGACACTGTGCTTGCCGGCGGGCCGCGAACGGTCGCGCTGTCGCTGCCGGAAGTGCCGCTGGCAGTGCGCGACCATTTCCTGAAGCGCGCAACGCGGGCGGGTGCTTTCCGCGCTGCGTCGTTCGTTTCGGCCGAGATCGCGGCCGCGAAGCAATCAGGGATGTTTGAACAGGTCGATCTTGTTTCGCTCAACGAAGCTGAGGCGGCAGAGCTTATCGGTTCCGGGCTTTCCGCCGACGATCCCGGGGCCTGCATGGTTACTTGCCTGGACTATCTCCGGTGTTCGTACCCGCATCTGCAAATGGTCATCAGTTGCGGCAAGAACGGAGCCTATGCCCTGAATCAGGACACATGGAATTACTGTCCCGTTCCGCCAGTCGATGTAGCCTCCACGGCCGGCGCCGGAGATTGTTTGCTTGGTGGCGTACTGGCGGCGATGGCAGCGGGCATTCCGCTCTTAGGCACTTCACGACCCAGGCAGAGTCTGGCGGAGCGGCCTCTGGAGACCGCACTCGAGTTCGGCGTTCTGCTCGCAAGTTACAAGGTAACTTCACCGCATACCATCCATCCCGCAGCCTCGCTCTCCGGCCTGATCGAGTTTGCAGAAGCATCCGGAGTCCAATTCGGCCCGTCGTTCCTCAGCCTCTTCACCGAATCGCCTACGATCTGACACGGGAACTGACTAAGCCTCGACGAGCGGTGCGCAGAAGAGATCACGCATTTGGCGGACGAAACCGCTGACAACGGGCGGGAACCAAAGACATACCTCAACGCATTCCGGCGTGTCCAGAGGGAGTCAGTCATGACAGTCAGACCTCGCCTCCAGTCGCCAATGATGAGATCAGATTTTTTAGCTTGACAGGCGTTGCTGTTGGGTATATCAAGTTCGCCTCAGGTGAAACGTTACACTAGTCCACTTCCTGCCCTGGAGGTATGTCATGAAAGTGAGGCTGGCGCAAGCCTTCCGTCCTCCAACCATGTCTGCCGGGTTGCTGCTCTCCTTCTCTCTGCTGATTCTGATTGGCTTCTCCGCGATCAGCTGCGACCGGAAGCAGAGTGCGGCAGGACCGGCAAGTTCGAAGGTCAACGTTACGGCAGAATCCGGTAACGCCATTACAATCAGGACACCGGCGGCGGAGTTCCGCCTGTTGCCGAGCGGATACGTTCAGGCCAGCCTCCTGCGCGATGGCCGCTCTCTGACTCTGGATGATCCGCCCCACGCGGCAGGCATCAGCGCCGACTCAATCCAGAGTGGCGGCAAGGAGATTCGAGACTTCGTTCTTGACCTTGACCAGGCCAAGATCAGCGATTCGTCCGGCCGATTAGGTGCAGCGGGGCAGCGCATCGAGGTGTCCGGCAAGAGCAGTTCGGTGCCAGCGTTGGCGATCACTGTCGTTGTCGAGGTCTACGACGAGTTTCCCACGGTCGCCCTGACAGCTGCGTCGTTTCACAATTCGGGGGCAACCGACATCCCGATTGAAGAGATCATCAGCCAGCAACACTTTTTAAGTGCTTCGTTGGGCGACAACAAAGTGCCGCCGTATGCCATGTGGTCATTCCACGGATCGAGTGAAGCATGGGGCAAAGATGACGTGATGCTGCTGAACGCCAAGTTCTCCCGCCCGAACCCGATGCAGACGATGCAGCACAACGACGAGAACCAGACTGGGGGCGGGATTCCGGTGGTTGCCTTCTGGACCGGTTCTATGGGCGAGGCCATTGGCCATGCGGAAACTGTCCCTCTGAAGATGAGCTTGCCGGTCAGGACTCTGACCGATGGCCGGGTGAGTGCGGCGGTCGCATTCGAGGGGGGCGCTCCGCTGCACCCCGGTGAAGCTCTCTCCACTCCGTTGACCTTCGTCGCGGTTTTCAAAGGCGACTTCTACGAGCCGCTCCATCTGTATTCAAAGATGCTGCAGAAGCGCGGCCTGAGCCTAGCGCATCCGAACGCCTCTGACTATGCAGCAAACTGGTGCGGCTGGGGTTATGAGATGGATTTCACGCCCCAACAGATGCTGGGCACCATTCCGAAATTGAAAGAGCTTGGATTCCAATGGGCCACGCTGGACGCAGGCTGGTTCAAGTCCCGCGGCGACTGGGAACCGCGTACCGACACTTTCCCCGACGACTCGTTACAGAAAGTAGTGAAGGCATACCACGATGCCGGAATTCACATCACTCTCTGGTGGATTCCGCTGGTGGTCGAAGACGGTCACGGCAAGGACATCCTGAACCATCGGCCGTACCAGCTATCCAATGTGGTCAAGGAACATCCTGACTGGCTTATCCTCGACAAGGATGGCAAGCCCGCCCGTGCCACGGCCGATTTGGGCGCGTTGTGCCCAGCGGTCCCCGAGGTACAGCAGTACTATAAAAAGCTCACCGAGCGCTTCATTCGGGACTGGGATTTCGACGGCCACAAACTGGATTTCTCCTACACCGTCCCCGCCTGCTACAACCCGAAGCATCACCACAAATCGCCGAACGATTCGATCCAGGCAGTCGGCGAGGTCTACAAGACAATCTTCGAAACCACGCGCGCTCTGAAGCCCGACAGCGTGACCCAGGCATGTCCTTGCGGGACTCCGCCCAGCCTGGCATGGCTGCCCTACATCGACCAGGCGGTCACTGCCGATCCGGTGGGTTCGCGTCAGGTACGGCTTCGCACAAAGATGTACAAGGCCCTGCTCGGCCCCGAGGCGGCGGTATATGGCGACCATGTCGAACTCACCGAAGTGGTTTTGAGCAATACGGTGCAAGAGGTGGATAAGGGACGCGACTTCGCCTCGGAAGTCGGGGTCGGTGCGGTCCTCGGCACCAAGTTCACGTGGCCGGACTACGGACCAAAGTTCAGGATCGTTCAGCTGACTGCGGAGAAGGAACAGCACTGGAAGAAGTGGATCGATCTCTACAACGAGAAGATGCTGTCTCGCGGGGAGTTCCGCAACCTGTACACGTATGGTTACGACTCGCCGGAGGGGTACGCGATTGAGAAAGATGGGCGCATGAATTATGCGTTCTACGCGCCGGCCAAGCGGAGCTGGACGGGGATGATTGAGCTGCGAGGCTTGAAGCCAGGCAGGTATCGGGTGGTCGATTACGAGAACCGTAGGCAGATCGGCGAGATCAATTCCGATAACCCTGCGCTCAAGGTCTCGTTCACCGAACACCTGCTCCTGGAAGCGGTTCCCCTGTAGAGGCGGCGAGGAAGCAGAAGAGTTGACGGAATCCGGGCGGGAGCGTATAAACGCAGGAATACGAAACCTATCGAAAGCGTTCGAAAGCGATAGCGTTTAGGGCTGCCGGGTGGCGCGCCCGAATCCACAGATGCCCCTTGGAGCCAGGAGGACCAATGAGAGCCGTTGCGATAACACACCTTCCTTTCCGGCCACAGCAGAGAAGTGTCGTCAACAATCACGGCTCAGGGCAACCGCTTCATCGGTTTCCCTGGCGGTTGGGGATGGTTGTTCTTGTGGCATTAGTGCTTCTCGCCGGCGTGGCTTGGGGGCAAAAAGATACCGGCATGATCGTCGGCACTGTAAAGGATTCCTCCGGCGCGCTGATTGGCAACGCCAAGGTTACGGTCACCGACGTGGATCGCGGAACGGCTTTTGAAACCACGACGAATGTCGCCGGAGAGTACGTGGCCGGCCCTCTGAAAATCGGCAACTATCGCGTGCTGGTGGAAAAGGCCGGCTTCAAGAAGACGGCGATTGGCCCGATTTCCCTGAACGTCCAGGATCGTCTCGCGGTGGATGCGGTTCTGCAGGTGGGCACCATCACCGAGACAATGACGGTCACGACCGCGCCGCCTCAACTGGAGACGGAGACTTCCGACCTCGGGCAGGTCGTCGACAGCCGCCGCGCCACCACGCTGCCTCTGAACGGACGGAACTATGCCCAACTCGCTCTGCTAGGCGCCGGAGTCGCTCCGAGCGAGCCGGGATCGCGCACGGAAACCACGTTTGGCTTCAGCTCCAATGGAGCACGCGCATTGCAGAACAACTTTCTGCTCGACGGGATCGACAACAACGCCAATCTGGGCGATGTGCTCAACGGAAGTGCGTACGTGATTCAGCCGTCGGTCGACGCGATTGCTGAATTCAAAGTGCAGACCAACTCCTACAGCGCCGAGTTTGGCAGAGGCAACGGCGCCATCATGAATGCAGTGATCAAGTCAGGCACGAACGATCTTCACGGCAGCGCGTATGAGTTCCTGCGTAACGACATGTTCGACGCCCGCAACGCTTTTGACGCATTCGGGAAACAGCCTCACAAGCAAAACCAATTTGGCGCAACATTCGGCGGTCCTATTCTTAAGGGGAAGACTTTCTTTTTTGTCGACTATGAAGGTCTGCGCGTCCGGCGCGCGACGCCGCAACTGCTCGCGATCCCAACGCAGGACCAGATCCAAGGGAACTTTTCTGACCAGCTGGATCTGAGCTCTCCTGTCATGAACGACGGCAACCCTGTTCTCGATTGCAGCGGCAATCCGACTTATCAAGGGGAGATCTTCAATACGCGGCTCACGCAACAGATCGGAGAGGGATTGTATTGCGGGGTTCCGATTGGCGTAGACGAATCCGGCGTGCCCACGAATATCTTTCCGAGCGACGGGCCGAATGCGATGAATCCGGTTGCCGTGGCTATGGGAGCGCTGTTTCCTGCGCCCAACGTGGATCCCGACCTTTTTGGAGGTAACAACTATCTGGTGGATCCGAAGATCCACAGCAGCCAGAACAACTTCGACGTTCGGATCGACCACACCATTTCGCAGAAAGACTTCCTGTTCGGGCGGTTCAGCTACGAAGATCAGCCGAGTCAAACGCCAGGTCCATTCTCATCCGTGCTAGATGGCGGGGGCTTCACTTCCGGGGATCAGGACAACGCGTATCGGAGCGTGGCAATCAGCGAGACGCACCTCTTCTCGCCCACGTTCGTCAATGAAGCCCGCTTGGGCTACAACCGCATCAATTCGCACCGCCTGGAGGCGAATGCCGGCGTCGATGTCTCAGGCGGTCTGGGTTTGAAGGGAGTGCCGTTCAGTCCGGGGATTGGGGGACTGCCAAACATCTGCTTTAACAACTTCGCCTGTATCGGCAGCAGTGGATTCCTGCCATCCCTGGAAAAGCAGAACAGTTACGTGCTCAATGAGAACCTGACGTGGACTCGCGGCCGTCACGCGATGAAATTCGGCACCGAGATCCGAAAAGAGCAGTTCACCATCTTCCAGCCGTCCACGCCCCGTGGGTTCCTCCAGTTCGGAGAAGACTTCACGAATAACCCCGGGTTGCCGGCAAATCCAGACGGCTCCCCCACCGGCGGGTCTGACTTTGCTTCTTTCCTGCTGGGGGTCTCGGACGGAGCCCAGCTGGTGAGCTTGCACAATGTGGACTATCACCGCAACATCTACGCCTTTTATGTCCAGGATGACATCAAGGTGGGTGACCGTCTCACGCTGAATCTTGGGTTGCGCTATGAGCTTTTCAGTACGATCAAGGAAGCACATGATCAACAAGCGACCTTCGACTTCGCCACGCAGTCGCTGATCGTTCCCAAGGGCCAGAACCAGGAATTGACGCCGTGTCTGGCGACCGGGGAGCCGAACCCGCCGTGCTTCCTGCTGCCGGTAAATCGCAACGGATCGCGCGGCCTGATCAGTCCCGACCTGAATAATTTCGCCCCGCGCGTCGGATTAGCCTACCGGCT
>DATIWL010000044.1:0-64101 GCA_035519435.1 Terriglobales bacterium | reverse complement strand
GCTGAGCGCGGTGATGTCGCTTTGTACGATCGTCTGGTGGCCAAGCAGAAGCAAGCGCGCACTCCAGAGGACTTCTACGTGTACCTCAGCGCGCTGTCGTCGTTCCGTGATCCCAAGCTGATTTCACGCAGTCTCGACCGTGCTCTCTCGCCTGACGTGCGAAGCCAGGATGCTGTATCCGTCATTGCGGACATCATGGATCACCCTGCGGCGCAGCAGTTGGCATGGGATTTCACTAAGGACCACTGGAGCGAGATCGACAAGATCTTCGGCGGATTCGCCGGGGCGGAACTTGTGGACGCGGCATCAACGTTCTGCACTTCGGAGCAAAAGAACGCCGTTCAGGAATTCTTCTCACGGCACAAAGTGCCCGGCACAGAACGTGGATTGCCGAAGACTCTGGAACGGATCGACGATTGCGTTGACTTGAAGTCGCAGCAAGGCGAAACGCTGGCTCGCTGGCTGAACGACCACGAAGTTCGCGCTGGACAGTGAGTCGTTCTCCGCAAGCATTGGCGTTGCGGGCGACCCTGGGCCGCTTGAAATCGCCCGACTGTCTTGAATTCAGATTGAGCGAATTGCGGGACGGTTGTTATAATTTTTAAGTTCCGCGAGGTTATCGCGCATCAGTGATGTCTTGCTTGCTCCGAGCAAGACGCCCGTTGTCGCAAACGGGTGGATCACGTCAGCCCCCAACCGGTTGGCAGTCACGTGCGCATCCGCAGTGGCCAGGTAGCTCAGGTGGTAGAGCGCAGCCCTGAAAAGGCTGGCGTCGGCGGTTCAACTCCGTCCCTGGCCACCATGTTTTTCAAGCATTTCCCTCCGTTCCTAAACCTGATCTTGTTCCAACATGTTCTAATCCCATTTGGTATTCCTGGGGTCGTCTCACCCCTGGCGATGTCCTTAGCCGACGATTTTTCGCACGCAGTGTTAAGTCGCAGATTTCTGAATTTCGGGAACTGGCAAAGGCACGAGCCTGGCATCGGAAGAAGCCGAGCTTATAACAGCCGATCTAGCTCCCGGGCGAGCTGGGCGGAAAGAACGGCTATGGACGCACGGCATGCGGCGGATCATTTCAGCGCGTGCGGTCAAACTGTCGCGAATCTCAACCCATGATCTTTCAGGACTTCGTGAATCCAGGTAGTACCAGTGCGGGGAGGACCAAGGACGAAAAAAAACGAAGGCAGCTGCGGGGGAATGGGCTTGGCGAGCGGGCAAGAAGCGGCGTTTACAGATTCCGTGAAACGCTCTTGCGCCCTTGTGCACTATCTGGACAAGTGGATGAGATCACCAAATGGTGACTCCACAGTTTAGGACCCTGACTTGGAAACCCCCGGTTGGGATCCCATTAAGGTGCCGGAGCCGAAGGGGAAGCGACTCCGGCACTTTTTGAAAGCCTTCTCCAGCGGGTGTTCGCTCAATCTCTCAGGAGTTAGTCTCTTCCCAGTGCGTCCGGCTCGGTCCATCCCGCCCACCCTCCGCACCCGCAGCAGCCACACTTTTCTCAAGCGCCCACCTCAATCCGCAGTCGTGGAAAACGGGCCGGCGCCTGCTCCGCGGGTGCTACACTGTCTGCCACCTTCCGTTCCTCAGGGTAGGAGCTTGCATTTTGAGTCCTTTGACGCGGATTATCTGTCCCAATTGCGAGCGGGAGATTTCCGCACGGAACAGCACTTCGTCTCCTACTTTTCTTCGTTGATTCAGATCAAGTTGCGCTCTCGCCTGCCTTCGCGAGAGGCCATCGAGGACGTCCGGCAGGAGACATTCACGCGCTTTTTTGCCGCGTTGCGGGCAGGCCGGATCCAGCAACCCGACCGGCTCGGGGCCTATGTGAATTCGATGTGCAACAACGTCCTTATGGAGCAATATCGTGGCAACCGGCGCGAAACTCCGCTCGATGGCGCCGCAAGCGATGACATCCCGGCGCAGGGAAAGGATTTGGCGGACGCGCTCGCCTCGAAACAGTCCGATGAAAAAGTTCGAGAGATCCTTGAGCAGCTCTCCGAGCGCGACCGCCGCGTGCTGCGAGAGGTGTTTCTTGAGGAGCGGGACAAAGACGATGTCTGCCGTGACTTCGGCATTGATCGGGAGTATTTGCGGGTCCTGTTGCATCGCGCCAAGAAGGCGTTTAAGGCAATCTATCTAAAGAACTTCGGGGACGATCCACCGGCATTTGCAGAGGCCTGACTGCTTTTGAAACGGGGGGACGAGACGGCTCACTATTGTTGATAGGGGGTATTCCAAAGCGATGGACCACGACGTGGTGGTTCGAGACAAAATGACCGAGCGCTATCTGCTCAACGAACTCGATCCCGAGGCAAGGGACAGATTTGAAGAGCACTTCTTTGATTGCCCCGACTGCGCGCTCGACCTTCGGGCAGCCACCCTGTTCATCGAGAAGAGCAAGGTCGTGCTTGCCGATGAGGCAGCGGTATCGGGCGTGCCGGCTCTTGCCGTGCCGAGTCGCCGCTTACCCCGCTGGCTTGCCTGGTTGCGTCCCTCGATTGCGGCCCCTGCGCTCGCGCTGTTGTTGGCCGTCGTCGCATATCAAAATCTGGTAACCGTGCCCCATCTGAACGAGGCTCTGAAAAGCCCTCGAGTCCTGGGATGGACCGCGGTCAACGTCGGAACGTTCGGAAGCGAAGGCAACGTGATCACGGTGCCGCCCGGAAATGGATTCCTTCTCTTTATCAGGATTCCTCCCGACGCCACTTACTCGCGCTACACGTTGGACTTGTTTAACTCGGCCGGAAAGATAGAATGGTCTCTCCCGTTACCGGCGGCTGAAAGCCAGGACCAGTGGCCGGTACAGGTGCCCGCGGCCGATCGCCAGCCCGGCACTTACACGGTGGTGCTCCATGGAATAACGCCTGCCGGCGAAGCCAAGGAAGCCGGTCGGGCTTCATTTGAGTTGCGATTCCAGAAGTGAATTCAATCAAGCGGGAGCAGAAATCATGGCGACAATGACGGAGACACCAGTTATGACTCCAGCCACTCACGAATACCACGCCGAAGCTCATGTACTCGTCGGAGAGTTACAGCGCCCCATCGAACAGAAGATCGAAAAGCACGTCCCCGTAACCCTGACCGGCCGCCGCGCCACACACCTCACCCGGCTCATCGAAGATGTCAGCATTGAGGGGCTCATCTCCTTTAAGCTGGGTCATACCCGCGTTTCGGGAAGCAAGAGTCTGAAACATCACGGATGGGTGACGCTGTCCACGTCGATCCTGGAGGGTCTGAATGTCTTTGAGATCGTCACCGCCGATCGAATGGTCTCCCAGGTCTCGACCGACCATCCGCTTGAGAATGGCCATTTCCCGCACGTGACCTTTCTCGGAACCAAGTTCGAGAACGTGTGCGTCAGCGGATTCCCGCTTGAGCTCACGCTCGACTACGGCATCTGCGGAAAAGACAACCGCTGCTCCTACCTCGACAACGAAAAGTTCCTGACTGCCGTGAAGGAACAGACGGAGCAGATTGCTTACGCGGAAGGCCTGCCTGCGAATTTGAAGAAAGAGTACGGTGATAGACTTGAGCGGATCAACGGTCTCCTCGGCAGTTGCAAGCCGGGCCGGAAAGGCTCCGAGAAACCCAGCATTACATGCTCCCTGGTGAAGAGCATCGGCGAGATTCCGCTTCCCGGTGTGAGATCGTTCGGCCACGTCCTCGTGATTCCCGAGTTTGGTACCGTCGCTTTGGGCGAGATCGAAGTCGGCGAGAAGCTGTACGAGCCCAACGAAGAGCCCAGCAATTACTTCCAACTGACCAATATCAAAATGAATCTGGGCTGCGTGGGACACGGGACGGCATCAGGCGGAACCGTGACCGCCAACGGCCATCACCAGCCGTAGTTGCTGTTGATTGCGGTGTTCGGGTTGCGAGGAAGCGACGCCGGCGGCCGGATCGGTCCCGGCCGCGACGCGCGATTATCGTTGAATGTTGCCTCGTGATCCTTCTTCTTTGCGGGTTGGCCTGTCAGCGGCAGGTCAACCCGCAATCTGCTTTTGAGCACGCGGAACTCCTCTTTCGACACGGTGATCTGGAGGCTTGCCAGCGCGAGGCCAGGCTGCGGCACGACGAGTTTGAGCGCTCGCAGCCGAAATGGGCGCGGAAGTTCCGCATCCTGGAAGCGAAGGCCGCCCTGTGGCGCGGCCAATACGAGGAGGCTCGGAAACTGGCGCAGTCCGCGTCCCTTCCCTCCGATGAACCGGATCTCGCTGTCCCTATCCTTACTATTGTTGGGGTAGCCGACATCCGCACCAGGGATTTCCCTGGAGCGGAACGCGCATTGAATGATGCCTCCCGGCTGTGCGACGTCCATCCCGGCACCGGTTGCGGAGAGCTGCTCCAGGCGCAAGGCCTCCTGGCGAGCGAACGCCTGGATTCGATTTCTGCCGAGCACTACTACCAGCTTAGCCTCTCGTTCGCTCGCGCTCATGGCGACGCATTTCTGGAGTCCGGGTCGCTCCTGAATTTGGGGGCAGAATCACTTTCGCAAGGGCACTTCGATGAGGCTCTTGACCGTTCTGCAGCGGCCTATCAGGCTGCCCAAGCCATCGGCGCCCGCTTCGCCGCGCTCACCGCCAGGAGCAACATCGGATGGGCGTATTACCGGCTCGGCGACGCGGATCAGGCTCTGCAATTGTTCGTCGAGGCGGAGAAGACGGCGCGCGACCTGGACTTCGTTTATGACCGCGAGAACGAACTCACCAACATCGGCTACATCTACATGGACCGGCATCAGTTCGAACAGGCTGCCCAGTCGTTCGCGCAGGCTCTCGATCTCGCGGAAAGCATCAAGGCTCAGCAGGACATCTACAATGCCCTCCGGGTTCTGGCCCGGCTCAATCTTCAGATGGAGCAGATCGATCCGGCGGCCCGGTATGCCGCACGCGCCCTGCAACTGGCGCGAGAAAGTAAGATCCATGTCGACGAGCTCTACCCGCGCCTGGTCCAGGGGCAGATCGCCGCGCAGCGCGGACAGGCGGCCGACGCCGAGAATACCTATCGTGACGTTGCATCCGACCCGGCTTGTCCTGTTTATCTGAAGTGGGAAGCCGAGCATTCTCTCGCCAGGCTGCTGGAAGATCAGGGCAGCTTGGAGCGCGCTGACCGCCAGTACCGCGCCGCCTTGGCCACCTTCGAAGGCGCTCGTGAGGCCATCCGGCACGAATCTTCCCAGCTCTCTTTCCTCACCAACGGCTGGCGGATCTATGACGACTATGTTCACTTCCTCGTCGAACGGGGACGTTCGGAGGAAGCTTTGCGCTGGGCTGACTACAGCCGCGCCCGAACCCTGGCGGAAAGCCTCGGAGGTCCCCCGGCCAGGACTGCTTTCGGCGCGCCTCCGCTGCGCCCCCGGGAAATCGCACGCGCGGTGCAGGGCACGCTCTTGTTCTACTGGCTGGGGGAAAGGCAATCCTATCTCTGGGCTATTTCTGAACGCACAGTGCGCATCGCAACTCTCCTGCCCCGCCACGAAATCGATGTGGTTGCGCGCCGGTACCGGGACGCGCTGGCGGGTCTTCCCGCGTCCAGCTCTGCGATTCAAACGGATGGGCTGTGGCTCTATCGCACGCTGATCGCCCCTGCCCAGGCGGTCTGGTCCGGTAGCGGCTCGGTCTTCGTCCTTCCCGACAGCAGCTTGAACAACCTGAACTTCGATGCTCTCATTGCTCCCGATCCCACGCCCCATTACTGGATCGAGGATGTCACAATCGCCAACTCCAGCTCACTCCGGCTCCTCGGAGCTTCGTATCGCGGCGACACGGTACGGCGGAATCTTCTCCTGATCGGCAACAATGTCTCACCCGATCCCAGGTATCCCGAACTGGCGAAGGCCGCCGCGCAGATGCAAGCGGTGGCGGCGCATTTTCCGGCCACGCATGTGCGAGTCTTTGAGCGAGAGCAGGCGACGCCAAAGGCCTACCTCACAAATGCGCCGGAGCAATATTCCTTTGTCCATTTTGTCGCGCACGGAACCGCGAGCCGGCTCAGTCCCCTGGACTCCGCCATCATTTTGTCGAAGGATTCTCAGAAGGATGAGTCTTTCAAGCTGTATGCGCGTGACATCATCCAGCACCCCTTGCGCGCGGACCTGGTGACCATCTCATCCTGTTTCGGCGCCGGCACGAAGTTCTATTCCGGGGAAGGTCTGGTCGGGTTGTCGTGGGCATTTTTGCGCGCCGGTGCGCACAACGTGATCGCAGCTCTGTGGCAAGCCACCGACACGCCTACCGAGCAACTGATGGCACGACTTTATGATGAGTTGAATCGGGGCGCCAGCCCCGATGCGGCGCTTCGCTCGGCGAAACTCGCCCTCCTGCATGAAGGCAAGTTCAGCCATCCTGTCTACTGGGCGCCTTTCCAGCTCTACACTCAGGGACGAGCCGGCAGCCCGCGCGCGTTTGTGAATCCAGGAAGGTAACATTCCAGATACGCTGCAAGCCAAGTACACGCAATGGCGCGCTGCTGTCTCACCAGCGCAGTCCCGCGGTTACGGGAAAAACGCTGGTATGCAGATCTGCGGTATAGGCGTGGTGGTAACGACCCTCGACATAAAATCGCATGCGTTTGGTGATGCGATACGTAATCCCGCCGCCGAAGTTGTAGCCTCCGCCGCTGGCAGAATGGGACGTAAGGGTCTGCGCTGGATCAACCAGGTTGCTGGTAGTGCAATCAATCCCCCACAACTGCCACGCCGGCTGGCAGACGGTTCCTTGCGGCAGGAACTGGCTGCGGGCGTCGACGTAGCGCTGATACCATCCCCCGCCCCCGATCACATACACTCCCGTCTTCCCCTGCTGTGAGACCTGGTAGAACAGGTTGAGTGTGGCCGATTGCAGCCGTCCGTTGGCGCCTGGGACCTGGTCCAGCTTGACGCTGTCCTTGAACGAGAGGTTGTAGTACATGTATTCGGCCTTGACGCCGACGCGCCGGCTGAAGTTCCAGCCCCCGCCCACAACTCCGTTGTAAGAAGCTCCGGTTAATTTCCCAACATCACCGGTTGCGCCACCGTATCCACCGCCCACATTGAAATTGAAGTGATTGAAATTTTGTGCGGACGCGCCGGCTATGCCCCATGCGCAAAAGTAAAGCAACAGCAGCATTCTCTTCGTCAAACTCGGTCTCCCATTTCGGTTCCGGACCACTCAACTATAGCCTTTCCCGGCTTCGTTCGGTTAGATGCGTCCTTCCCCGGAACCTTCAAGGTTTGCGGCCGGAAGCATGCGAGGAGCCACGCAGCTTCTTGAAGAACACGGGCCAGTAGTTGCGAAGCATGTTGGTTCCGATCCGGCTGGCCAGGTCGGTGCCATATCGCTCAAACGTCTGGCCGGCCGTCCGTTCGTGCTCCGGCCAGTACGCATTTGCCAGCCCCTCAGCCATCAGCGGGCCCAGCAGGCCCGACCAGTTCGCCACGTCCTCACCCGCGTCGCTGCGAGTCACAAATAGGCGCTCCACAGAATATTTCACGCTGCCCGTGAACGTCGGATTCTCTTGCGGGAAGAATCGTGGGTCTTCCCGAAGCGCAGACGCAAGCAGAAATGTCCCGAAGAATTCGCTCGAAGCGCGGCGCGCCATTGACGAGCCAAACCGCTTCCCGTATCCATCCCACCCTTGCCCATAGCCCTCCGGAGAGTCCATCCCCTGCGCAATGGCTCCCGCCAGCGCCGATTCCGCGACAGAGCCAAAAGAAATGCTGTCGCTGGCAAAGAGTTTGAACTTGTCTCCCGTCGACAGAGCGCCGGGGGTCGCTGCAATGTCGGGAAAGAAGATGGACCGTCTGGCAAGCGTCCCGAAAACGGCAGCCGGAGTCTTATGTCTTGAGGAGGAATTCGCCGTTGCGGACGGAGCATCCGGGGGACTCTGGCTGTTCCCACCCTGCTGTGCCCGGCATACGAGAGGGATGTTCAGTAGGATCGCCAGAACGGCAGCGGCGAGGAAAGGTGTTCGAGGGCGAGTGGCAAAGGGGCGCAATGGCATCCGAAGAGACTAGCGAATACCTCGCCAGCACGCAAATGGTTTGCTGAGAGACCCCGGGCGCAGGAAAGGACTATTTCTGCTGTACAGACTCGATGTACTTCACCAGGTTGTCGATGCGGCGCTGCGCACTATCCTCGCGTCCATGCGCCAGGGAGCGAAAAACCGGGCCCCACACTGGCATTTCCTTGGATCCGTGGGCAGGAGTGTTGAACTCGCCGTCGATCACCTCGGCCACATGGAGCGACGGAAACACACCTTGGTTCTCGCTTTTTAGCCGTGTGAGGTCCGGAGGCCACGTCTTCAGTTGTGGTGAGAATGGTCCACCACCTCGGGCTTCGGCGCCGTGGCACATCGCGCAAAACGTTGCGAACAGCTGTTTGCCCGACATAGGATTCGGTCGCGCGGAATCGGACTTCTTCCCCGAATCTTGCTGCCCGATCGCCAGGACGCCGAGCAGCACAGTGACAAGGCCCACGCGCATGCGGATCATCCCGATCTCCCTTCTCGCCAGTGGGGCCTCCGCTCCTGTCAGGAGACCTGTCCATTCCGGTCGGCGAGGTATTCTAGCAGTTCGCCTACGGTTAACCCGGAGCCCAGCAGCAGAATCATCTGATCGATGCTGACGCCGACCCGCTGCCCCTGCAGCACAAGTTTGGCCACCGCCCGCTCGAGTACTTGCTTCTGTGGCCCCGTCAGCAGCTCACGGCTATCGCAGTCGGCCTGCGTGCCACGATCCGCCGTCCTCCATGCGTCTTCCCCTTTGTCCCCCATGGGTGCCATCACTTCGGTACACTGCTTTGTCCGCTACCCAGGAATCAAAGCCGTCTTTGTCTATGATCGGAGACGGGCTCAGTTCCCTGATGTGATCCTGCTTACCGGTGCTTGTGACTGGCGGTTCGGTGCAGGGGGGTACCGCTCACAACCCATGTCTGTACTCGTCTAAGGCCCTGATTGCCGCTCACGACGAAGCTCCGATGGCTGTTGCTGCTGATGTGCTGTGCCAGTTTTGCCGCGGCGGGCATCTCCGACTTCGGCAGCATTCGCATCCCTCGCGTCGACACCCCTCCCCGCCTCGAAGATTTCCTGGCTATGGAGCCGGATGCCGCGTGGCAGGGGAAACTCGTTCGCGCCGATGGGTTCCGCCAGAGAATGCCAAGCGACGGCGCCGCGGTCTCGGAGCGCACCGACGTCTATCTGGGCTACGACGCCCGGAATCTCTACGCGATCTTTGTCTGCTTCGACAGCGAACCACGCCGCGTGCGTGCCCGGTTGTCGCGGCGCGAAGACGTGTTCGACGACGACTTTGTCGAACTGATGCTGGACACATTCAATGACCACCGGCACGCCTACGCGTTCTTCGCCAATGCAGTGGGCGTTCAGGCGGATGCCCTGTGGACTGAAGGTCCGGGCACGATCGACCAAAATTTCGATATGTCGTTTGACGCCGTGTGGAGATCGTCCGGCCGGGTCACCGATCGCGGCTTCGTGATCTGGATGGCGATTCCCTTTCGCAGCCTGCGCTTCGCTTCGAATGACCCCCAGACTTGGGGCCTTTTATTGGCCCGCCAGTTGCCCCGGAAGAACGAGCAGGCATTCTGGCCGCAGTATTCCAGCCGCATTCTCGGACGCTTGAATCAGGCCGGCCAGGCGACCGGCATGGAGCACATCTCTCCCGGCCGCAATTTACAGCTGATCCCCTACGGAGTTTTCCGTTCATTCAAAGAACTCGATCTCCGCGACCCCAACCGTCCCTCCTATACCCAACGGGCTGCGTTTGGACAGGTCGGCCTCGACGCCAAGGTCGTGCTGAAAGACAAGTTCGTTCTTGACGTAACCGCCAATCCTGATTTCAGCCAGGTCGAGTCCGACGACCCGCAGATCACCGTGAATCAGCGCTTCGAAGTCCAGTTCCCCGAGAAGCGGCCGTTCTTTCTGGAAAACTCCAATTACTTTCAGACACCGATTCAGTTGCTGTTCACGCGCCGCATCGCTGATCCCAAATGGGGCGCGCGTCTCACCGGCAAGGATGGCCCGTGGGCAGTCGGGGCGCTCATCGCTGGAACCGACTCCCCCGGCGAGGCAGTTTCGCCGAACAACCCCTTGTTTGGCCAACACGCCCTGTTTGCCATCGGCCGCGTCAGCTACGACGTCGGCAGCCAGTCGTCCATCGGCGTCCTCTACGCGGATCGTGAGGCCGGCGGCTTTTTCAACCGTGTCGGCAGCATCGACGGCAGATTCAAGTTGAATGAGAACTGGGCTGCGAGCGTGCAGAGCGTCTTCAGCGCGACCATAAATCCGGACGACGACAACTTCAATCTGTTCGATACCAGCGGAGCCTATCAGGCCGGATCCGCCGCCGAAGTCATTCTCCAGCGCGATGGCCGCAAACTGAACTACTTCCTCGACTACGCCGATCGCAGCCCCAACTTCCGGACATTGACCGGCTTCGACCCGCAACCGGATATTCACAATCTTTACCAGCGCGTGCAGTACAGCTTCCGCCCGGAGGGCAAGCACCTGATCTCTTGGGGCCCGATGTTCGAACAGTATCTGACCTACGATCATGCAGGGAACGAGATCGGTTCAGGCTTTATTCCCTCTCTCCGCGTGGAACTGGTCGGGTCAACCTTCCTGACGGCGTTCTATTCCAAGGAAATGGAACGGTTGCGGCCTCAGGACTTCGACGGCATCGACCGCATTCAGAAATACACACGGCACACGACAGAATTCGCTATCGACACGAACTACTTCCGCAAGTTCTCACTGCACAGTTATGTCCGCTGGGGCGAGCGCGTAAACTACGACCCGCCCTACAACCCAGCCGACCCGTCCACCACCATCGCGCCTTTCCTGGCCAGCCGCACCAGCGCGAACGTGCAGGTCACGATTCGCCCCTCCCGTGGCCTGAAAATCGACAACACCTATATTCTGTTCCGGCTTCACAATTGCGCCAGTTGCGGCGCGCCGCTGGGGAGCATGAACAATCACATCATCCGGTCCCGCGTGAATTATCAGTTCAGCAAGGAGCTCTCTTTTCGATTTATCGGACAGTATGCCGCGGTTCTGGCCACGCCTGGTTTCACCTCCCTTCAAACCACCAAGAATTTCAACGCCGACTTTCTCGTCACCTACCTTGTCCATCCAAATACCGCAATCTATGTCGGATACAACAGCAACCTCGAGAACATCCTGAACCCGCCCCAGCTTGATACCAACGGAGATCTGGCGCGAGGCGGACGCCTGCTTAACGATGGGCGAAATTTCTTTGTCAAAGCGTCCTACCTGTTTCGCTTCTGAAACCGCCAGGAGCTCCCCACTCCACACGGCGGCCCCTGGCAGGCTCGTAGCTCCTTCTTCATATGCCTTGCGGCCACCAACATGAGATGCTCAGAGGCATAGTGCTGTCATGACGGTTCAGGAAAATGTCCCCCTCGCGCCGCTGACCACTCTGGGAGTGGGAGGACCCGCGCGCTATTTTGCGGAAGTCTCCGGCGAAGATAAGGTACGCGAGGCGGTCGCATTTGTGCGCCAAAAGAGTCTGCCCCTGTTCGTCCTGGGCGGCGGCAGCAACCTTCTTGTGTCCGATGCCGGCTGGCCAGGGCTCGTGCTGAAGATCTCCGTCGAGGGCGTTCGTCGATCTGAAGATGGCAAAGGCACACTCTTTGAAGTCGGTGCCGGTGTGGAATGGGACGCCTTCGTCTCCCTAGCCGTTTTTGACCATTGCGCCGGCATCGAGTGTCTCAGCGGAATCCCCGGAAGCGTCGGTGGTACCCCGGTTCAGAACGTTGGTGCCTATGGACAGGACGTTTCGGAGACGATCGAGTCATTGCAGGCATTTGATCTTCATGAAGAGCGGATTGTCGTAATTCCCAAGGAAGCCTGCGGATTTCGCTACCGTGCGAGTATCTTCAACACTACCGACAAGGGACGATACATCATTCTTCGTGTGACCTTCCGTCTGGCGTCGGGCGCCGTTCCTGCCTTGCGATACGCGGATCTGCAGAAGCGATTCGCTGCTTCGGTGCAAGCGCCATCCCTGGCACAAGTGCGCGAAGCCGTCCTTCAAATCCGCCGTAGCAAGGGTATGGTGATCGCGCCGGGCGAGGACGACTGTCGCAGCGCCGGCTCGTTCTTCAAGAATCCAGTCCTCAGTGAAGTCCAGTTCAGCGAACTGGTCGTGCGGGCGCGGGAGAAAGGCCTGACCGTTCCCAGTTATCCGGCTCTCGATGCACAGCGCAAGGTTTCAGCTGCATGGCTGGTGGAACGCGCCGGCTTCCACAAGGGATTCACTCTCGGCGCGGCCGGAATCTCGAAGAAACATGCCTTGGCGTTGATCAACACGGGAGGAGCCCGCGCCGCTGAGATCATGCGCCTCAAGGACGAAATTCAGCACGCGGTACTCGAGGCATGGGGAATCGCGCTCGAGGCCGAGCCTGTCATGGTCGGCTTCTAACGCCCAGCCTCTGTCGCGCGCGTCCCGTCTGCCTTGTCCTTCATCAGCGCACTGCGCAGCAGCGCCGTGCCCGACAGCAAGAGCAGCGGCGCGCTGTAAACCCCCGGCATCCACCGCTTCATGTAGACAGAAGAGAGGATGTGAGCTGCACCGTTCATCAGTCCGGGAACAATCGCGACAAAGACTCCGAGAGCCCGCAGCGCCTTATACCCTCGAAACGCCAGAGGAGTTAGCACCAGCCAGAAGGTCAACGCCAGAGCGAGGCTGCCAATCCAGCTTTGAAAGTTGAAGATCGGAATTGGGAGGAATGGCGCCGCGCGGCGAATCGCTATCGCATTGGGCAGGTAGACCGACAGAAAATCGTGGCCTGCCTCATCCAATACATGAAGGGCCAGCGTGTAACCGAAGAACAGCCAGCAGATGCCGAACCGTTGCTTGGCATCGCCAAAACTCATGCGGCCATTGTATGCCTGCCGTCAATGGCCCTCACCTTTGCGTAACCAGAGGAACGCCCTTTACTTGCCCAGAAATCGCAGAGGGTGCTCAAAGCTCAGATAAAAGAACAGCCCCTTTTCTCCGGCGCTCGGTCCAACTCCCACCGGAACCGCAAACCCCGGCACGATCTGCAGGCCATTCGAAAAGTTGTGGGCCCAGCGAAAACCCGGATTCAGGAATAGCGTCTTGGACCAGGCGGTCTTGCCCGGGGCCTCGACCGTCTGCGCGTCGACGTAGTAGGTCTCGAACATGACGTTGAACCGCGGATGCGCTAACCAGATGAAGCTCTGTCCGGCGTTGTAGCTCCAACTCGCCGCAACGTCACCGGCGCTGTTGCGGGCGCGCGGAACGAGCGTGGCGCCGGCATTCCAATGGGTGACGAGTTTCGGATGAACCACCACGCTCAGTGGCAGGTTCGTTTGCACTCCAGCCCCGCCGTAGCCGCGTCCGAAGTCGGAATTTCCGGCGGGAAGAATCGCCGAGAACCGTGGTGCAACGGCAATACGGGTGTCGCCCGAGCCGATCAACTGGTAACGGTAGTTCAAAAGCGCGTCGCCGATGCCGGATCCGTGTGCTGCGAAGGCACCCGGCCGCCAATCCACCAGCGTGTAGCTGAGTTGGTGGCGCTGTCCCGTGACCGGCCACTCCTGGGTGAAGGTGTAGGACCAGTCGCGGCTGTTCACGTAGTAAGAAAACGTATTGATGTGCTGGATAATCCCTTTCTCCTGGTTATAGGCCTCTTCCACCAGGAAGCTGTTGTCCTGGATCGCGGGCGGCTCGTCGGCAAAAGATGGAACGCCAAGGCTGAGGAAGAGGATGAGAACAAGAATCGGGAACGCGCGCATGGATCGCATCACTTTCCGGATGATAATGAAATTGAAATTCATTTTCATAATGTACAGCGTCCGCGGTCTTTCGCAATGCGACATACGTCACAATCCATTGTGATGTCGCTGCCGAGGAAAGGCTCCGGAAAGGGCGGCCTCATCCCCGAAACGCCGCGTCCCGATGTCCCACCGGTCGCACTCCCGCCGCGGGAATCCGCCCCCTATGTTAATCGGCACCAATGCCCACGTCCTTGAGGTTTTTTCCCGAACGAATTCAATGGAGTGGCGTTCTTTATGGGTGGGAGCAGGCCGGTGATAGCGGAATCCGCCATGGCAGGCGAAGCCATAGAACTGACGCAGAAGCAAGAAGATCTGTTGGAAATGGCCGTCCGCGAACACTCCCGGCTGGTCTATCGCATCGCCTGCTCGGTGCTTCGGAATGCGGCGGAAGCGGAGGACGCCACCCAGGAGACGTTCCTGCGTGCGCTTCGCTACGGTAGGAAGTTCTCTGCCATTGCTGACCCGAAGGCGTGGCTGGCGAGAATCGCATGGCGCACAGCGGTAGAACAGCGGAGGCGCAGGCCGCTGGCTGCCGGAACGGAGGCCTCCGAGGAACTGCCATCGCCCGTCGCCGGAGCGGAGCAGGTTTTGCTGGAGCAGGAGCGGAGCGCAATGTTGGAGAAACTGATTGCCGCCTTGCCGGATTCGCTGCGCGATCCGCTGGTCTTGTCGGCGATCGAGGAACTCTCGCCGCGAGAGGTTGCGGAAGCACTCGGCATCAGCGAAGCCGCGGTGCGGTCACGTGCCTTTCGGGCACGGCAGGTTCTGCGGGATCGGCTGAGTGCGTTGATCGGCCCAAGGAAATAGTCATGAATGACCAAGAGAAGGAACGAGCCATCGAGCAGTGGCTGGATTCTGCGATCGCTCAGTACAGCAAGGCCAAGCCACGCGACGGTCTCGAAGGCAGGATCCTGGCAAATCTCCGGGCAGAGGCAGAGAAAGACCGGCTGGCGACGCAGCGGCGTTGGTGGTGGATGGTGGGCGTGGCCGCAGTGGCCGTGGTCGTGGTTGCCGTGTGGGTGGGCCTGCGCGACACGCGGAGGGTTCCGAGCCGGACCGCCATACCTCCCACGACGCACCGCGAAGAAGCCTCAACCTCCACACAAACTCCGCCTTCGCCACCTGTCACGGAACAGACGAAGGCCGTCGTACGAGGTCCCCGGCGGCGGGTGACATCCGTCGTGGCCAAACAGGCGAAGGAACCGAAGCTCGACCAATTCCCATCTCCACTGCCACTCAACGACCAGGAAAAAATGCTGACGCAGTACGTGCGGGAGTTTCCAGAACGGGCGGTGCTGGTGGCCCGGGCGCAGACGCTCCTTCGCAAGCAGGAAGAACGGGAAATGACTGCACCTATCCCCCAGAGTCCCACAAGTTCAGATCAACCGGAATGACAAAGGAGAAGACGCATGTCCAGAAAAACGATGGTTTGGCTGCTGGCCTTAGGAATGTATCTCTGGGGCGCGATCGGCCCGGCAAGGGCTCAGGATACGGGAAAAACAACGAAAGCCGATGCGGATGCGGCGCTGGCTGCGTACCGGCTCGACTTTTCTCTGCATGAACTTGAGGACGGAAAGAAGATCAACACGCGGCAGTATTCGATGAGCCTGATCCAGGGCGTGCAGTGGCAGGAACTCAAGATCGGCACACGCGTGCCCGTGGAAATGAAGCAGGGAGAAATTGAATATCTCGATGTCGGCACCAACATTTCGGCTCGCCTGCAAGAGATCAAGTCTGCCCTCGACCTGGAAGTCCGCGCCGACCTCAGCAATTTCGCCGTGCCCGATCAGGCGAACAAGAGCTCCATGCCTGTGCTCCGACAGCTGAGGATCAGCGGTGCGACACTCGTCATGACAGGAAAGCCGGTCGTCGTTGGTGTCGTGGATGACCCCAACTCCAAGCGGCAGTTCCAGCTCGAAGTTACAGTCTCGAAGTTAAAGTAGGCGCGCCTGCCGCACCACTGACTGCGGGCGGAGAGCTAATGGGCAGGTCGCCACCGGATTGCCCGCGAAGCGCCGGCGCTACCCTCGATTCGCCAGCCGCTTCGCCTCCTGAAAGACTTTCACGAACATCGGCCGCGTCAGTTTGCCGGTGTTCGTGTTTTGATTGGACGGATGGTAGGAAGCAAGAAGAGTCTTCCCATTTGGCATTGCGTAATGCAGACCATGCCCGAACAAATAAGGAGCGCGGCTGGCGATCACAGTCCCGCGCCGCAGATGATTCAAATAGGCGTCGAAGCCGATCTTGCCCAGCGCAACGATTACCTTTGCCTTCTTTAATCCTTCCAATTCCCTGTCGAGAAACCGCGCACACTCAGCCAGTTCTTGCGGCAGAGGTTTATTGTCCGGAGGCGCGCAACGGACGGCCGCAGTGATATAGATGTCCTTGAGTATCAGTCCATCGTTGCGATCTGTTGCGTTGGGCTGGCTGGCAAAGCCAGTCTCATGCAGCACCGGATACATGAAGTTGCCGGAAGCATCGCCCGTGAATGGCCGACCTGTGCGGTTCGATCCATGGGCCCCCGGAGCCAATCCAAGAATCAGTACCCGCGCGTCCGGATCGCCAAAACCCGGAACAGGTTTTCCCCAATAGTCCCAGTCGCGATAAGCGCGCCGTTTCTCTGCCGCGACCTTCTGTCGGTAGGCAACCAGCCGCGAACAGCGCGTGCATGCCACGACGTCCGTGTTAAGCACGTTCAGCCATCGGGGAACAGGCATTCGTTTCATTGTACGAGCGAGGTCTGAAGGCAGAGTCAGATTGCAAAGAAAAAAGGGGACTCAGAATGCAAGAAGTCAGAAAGCAAGAGTGAAAAAGCTCTGAGCCATGAGCTCCGAGCCACGAGTGAATAGGTCTAGGTTGCTCGTAGCTCCAGGCTCGTAGCTCGCAGCCAATTCTGCAATCCGCCTTCTGCATTCCCCCGTTACTTTAGTGGGCTCATCCCCGTCCCCTTGCGTTTGACGTTCGCTTTGACATGTCTTTACACTCAAGTCTGGGGCGGACCAGGAAGAAAGCACGGCATCCCCACGTCAGGCCCCCTCGTTGAAAGGCAAGCGTGAGCCCCACAGAAGCCAAAGAGAGCTCCACCAAGCGCGAAATCGCGGTCGAGGTTCCTGCGCAGGAAGTGGCGCGTCAGACCGAAGCCTTGATCCAGAAATATCAGAAGATGGCGCGCCTGCCTGGTTTTCGCCGCGGGCACGTGCCCCCGTCGATCATCCGCCAGCGTTTTTCGGAAGAGATCAAGACCGACGTGGTCGAATCGCTGGTGCCGAAATACTTCCGCCAGGAAACCGAGCGGCTGGGCATGCATCCGATCTCGCAGCCGCGTGTGACCGACTTGCACGTCCACGACGGCGAGCCGCTCCGTTTCAAAGCAGCGTTCGAAGTACTTCCGGAAGTGAAAGTCGAAGGCTACAAAGAATTGCGCGCCGAGCATCCGCTCATCACCGTTACCGATGAAGATGTCGAGCAGGCGCTTTCCGATCTGCGCGAACAACGTGCCGAGTTCCATCCGGTCGAAGGCAGGCCTCTCGGGGCGGGCGATTTCGCCCAGGTATCGCTCGACGGGACGCCCCAGGCGGGAGAAGGCCAGCCCGTCCACATGGATGAAGTACTGGTTGAACTCGGCGGCAAGAACACGATGCCGGAGTTCACCGAGAACCTGACTGGCGCAAATGCCGGTGACGAGCGCACCTTCGATGTGAAATATCCCGATGACGCTCAGGACCAACGGCTCGCAGGAAAAACCTTCAGCTATACCGTGAAGGTTCAAGCGGTCAAACAGAAGTCTTTGCCCGAACTCGATGAGGAGTTCGCCAAGAAGCTCGGCGAATTCTCGAGCATGGACGCGGTACGCGGGCGGATCCGCGAACAGATGCACGCCGAACGCACGCATCAGGGCGAGCACGAAGCAAAAGACAAATTGGTTGCCGAACTGGTCCGGCGGAATGATTTCGAGGTGCCGGAGTCGCTGATCGAGCACCAGATTGACATCCGCCTCGAACGGGGCCTGCGTGCCCTCGCGGCACAGGGTCTGACTGCGGAACAGATGAAGAAGATGGACTTGAACCGGCTTCGTGCCGGACAAAGGGATCAGGCCATTCAGGACCTGAAAGCTTCGCTGCTCCTCGAAAGAGTGGCCGATGAGGAGAACATTCAGGTCAGCGATGAAGAACTGGATCAGGAGGTAGAATCCCTGGCCCGGCAGACCAAACAGACGGCGGAAGCGGTGCGAGCTCGTTTGACGAAGGATGGGGGCCTCGATAGAATCCGGAATAGAATCCGGAACGAGAAGACCATCGATCTTCTGTACCGTCAGTCCGCCTGAGAAGGATTTTTCGACCCCCTCCCCTCGACGCCAAAAACGTTTTTCGCTGTTGGAGTGTGACAAGGGTGAGGATGAACGAGGAGCGAATGATGCTGGTACCTATGGTCATTGAGCAGACCGGAAGGGGCGAACGGGCCTACGACATCTATTCTCGGCTGCTGCGCGACAACATCATCTTTATTGGCACTCCCATCGACGACAATATCGCCAACCTGGTCATCGCCCAGATGTTGTTCCTGGCGCAGGAAGACCCGGAGAAGGATATCCAGCTTTATGTAAACTCGCCCGGCGGGTCGATCACTGCCGGCATGGCGATTTACGACACGATGCAATATGTGAAGAACGATGTCACCACCATCTGCATCGGACAGGCCGCCTCCATGGCGGCTTTGCTGCTCTCGGCGGGCGAACCCAAGAAACGCCTGGCGCTGCCCAATTCGCGCATCCTGATCCATCAGCCCTCGATGGGCGGGCTGTCCGGGCAGGCCACCGACATCGACATCCATGCCCGCGAAATCCTGCGCATGCGCGAGATTACGAATCAGTTACTAGCTAAGCACAGCGGGCAGAAACTGGACAAGGTTGAAAAGGACGTGGAGCGCGACTTCATCATGAACGCGCAACAGGCAAAAGAGTACGGAATCATAGACGATATCATCTACAAAACGAGATAAGGGTATGATCGGCTTTCTCGCCGGTCAGTTTGCCTGAGGTCTCGGCGCTCCAGACGCCGGTCGGCTGGACCAGGCTAGCCCCGGCAGCAGTGGCAGGAGAAGGAGAAAGGCCGAAGTGAAAAACAGATCAGGATCGGAAGAGGTTTTGCGCTGCTCGTTCTGCCACAAGTCGCAGGACGCAGTCGCCAAGCTGATCTCCTCTCCCAGCGACTATCCCCGGGCTTATATCTGCGATGAGTGCGTCGCGGTCTGCAATTCCATCCTGGAAGATGACCGCACCGCGACTCCGCCCTCCTCGGTTCCCAACCAGCTTCCCAAGCCGCAGGAAGTCAAGACGTTCCTTGACGAGTACGTCATCGGGCAGGAACAAACGAAGAAGAAGCTGGCCGTCGCCGTTTACAACCACTACAAGCGCATTTACATGAACCGTCAGAAGACGGGCGACGGTGTCGAACTGACCAAGTCGAACATCATGTTGATTGGCCCGACCGGCACCGGCAAAACCCTGCTGGCGCAGACTCTGGCGCGCATGCTCGACGTGCCGTTCGCCATCGTCGATGCCACGACGCTCACCGAGGCTGGTTATGTCGGCGAGGACGTCGAGAACATCATCCTCAAGCTGCTGCAAGCTGCCGAAGGCGACGTGAGTCGAACCCAGACCGGCATCATCTATATCGATGAGATTGACAAGATTGGCCGCAAGGATGAGAACCCCTCCATTACCCGTGACGTTTCGGGCGAGGGTGTGCAGCAGGCCCTGCTGAAAATTCTGGAAGGAACCATCGCCAACGTGCCACCGCAAGGCGGACGCAAACATCCACACCAGGAATTCACTCCCGTTGACACGACGAACATCCTCTTCATTTGCGGGGGTGCCTTTGTCGGCCTGGAGAAGATCATCGGTCGGCGTATGGGCAAGAAGGCTCTGGGGTTCCGCTCCGCGGAGGACGCCGAGAAGGACCAGACCGTGCCGGTCTCCAAGCGCGCCTTCGAGATGGTGTCGGATGTGCAGCCGGAGGACCTCATCAAGTTCGGCCTGATTCCGGAATTTGTCGGCCGCCTGCCCGTTGTCGGCGTGCTTCAGGATCTGGACGAAAATGCGCTGGTCGAAATCCTGACGCGTCCCAAGAACGCGATCGTCAAGCAGTACCAGCGGCTGTTCGAATTCGAAAACGTCCGCTTGAAGTTCAGCGACGACGCGTTGCGTGCGATCGCGCGACAGGCTATGGCCCGCAAGGTCGGAGCTCGCGGCTTGCGCATGATCCTGGAAGAGCTGATGCTGGAATTGATGTATAGTCTGCCCAGCCAGAAGCGCGTCAAAGAATTCGAAATCAGCCGCGAGATGGTGGAGAAGCGGGATATCTCGCTGGCAGTGATCGAGAAAGCGGCAAGTTGATCGAGTAGGGCGGGCTGTCCCCGCCGAGATGTGCTGGATTCCAGGAACGGGAGAGAAGTTTTGTCGAACCCTAAGGAAAAGTTCGAAAGCAAGAAGTTGCCCATGATGCCCATCCGGGACGTGGTCATCTTCCCCTACATGATGACGCCGTTCGTGGTGGGTCGGGAATCGAGCGTGCGCGCGCTCGAAGAGGCTCTGGCCGGCGACAAGAAGATCTTCCTCGCGACCCAGCACGACGCCTCGATCGACGAGCCCAAGCCGCAGGACATCTACCAGGTCGGCACCGTCGTCAACATCGTGCAGAGCCTCAAGCTCCCCGATGGCAATATCAAAGTCCTCGTCGAAGGCATCGAGCGCGGCAAAATTCTCCAGATCACCGATACCGAAGGCTTCATGCAGGCGACGGTTCGCGTGGCCCGCTATGCCACCGAGGCCAACGCCCAGATCGAAGCCGGCATGCAACGCGTCACGTCCCTGTTCGAGCAGTACGTCAAGCTGTGCCAGTCGCTGAATTACGAGACCATGATCGCAGCTGTCCGGATGGAAGATCCGGCTAAGCTGACCGACACTATTGCCGCCAACCTGCAGCTCTCGATCGAAGAGAAGCAGGGGCTGCTTGAGATTTTCGATCCAGCCGAACGCCTGAACCGCATTGGCGACGTGCTCGACGTAGAGATCGAGAAGCTCAACATGGACCGCACCATCCAGTCGCGCGTGAAGCGGCAGATGGAAAAGGCGCAGAAAGAGTACTACCTCAACGAGAAGATCAAGGCCATCCAGAAGGAACTGGGCCGCGGCGAGAAGAGCGAATTCGACGAACTGAAGAAGAAAGTCGAGTCCGCCGGCATGCCGAAGGACGTCAAGGACAAGGCGCTGCAGGAACTGAAGAAGCTGGAAGCCATGCCGCCGATGTCCGCCGAGTCGACGGTCTCGCGCAACTACCTCGACTGGCTGCTGGCTGTGCCGTGGAAGAAGCGGTCGAAGGAAATCCGCAATATCTCGCGCGCCGAGAAAGTGCTCAACGAAGATCATTATGGGGTGGAGAAGATCAAGGAGCGCATCCTTGAATTTCTCGCGGTTCGGCAGCTGGTGAAGAATCCCAAAGGTTCGATTCTTTGCTTCGTCGGACCTCCGGGCGTGGGCAAGACCTCGCTGGGGATGTCGATCGCCAAGGCCACCGGGCGCAAGTTCGTCCGCATGTCGCTCGGCGGCGTGCGCGATGAAGCCGAAATCCGCGGCCATCGCCGCACCTACATCGGCGCCTTGCCGGGCCAGATCATCCAGATGATGAAGAAGGCCGGCACCAAGAATCCGGTCTTCATGCTCGACGAAGTCGACAAGATGTCGATGGATTTCCGCGGCGACCCCTCTGCCGCACTGCTCGAAGTGCTCGATCCCGAACAGAATTTCATGTTCGTCGACCATTACCTCGACGTCGAATACGACCTCTCGCAGGTCTTCTTCATCGCCACCGCGAACGTGATGCACACCATCCCGCCGGCCCTCCAGGACCGCATGGAAGTCCTGCGCCTCCACGGTTACACCGAGCAGGAAAAGATCGAGATCGCCAAACAATTCCTGGTCCGCAAGCAGATGGGTCAGGCGGGCCTGACCGGCAAGAATCTGTCGTTCTCCGACGAAGCGATCAAGCACATCATCCGCTCTTACACGCGCGAAGCCGGCGTGCGCAACCTGGAGCGCGAAATCGGCAACGTCTGCCGCAAGGTTGCCCGCAAGGTCGTCAAAGAAGGTCAGGATTTCTCGGTCGCGCTCACCGCGGAGAACGTCAATGACTTCCTTGGCGTGCTGAAGTTCCGCGACACGCTCGCCCACGAGAAGAGCGAAGTCGGGCTGGTCACCGGCTTGGCCTGGACCGAAGTCGGCGGTTCCATCCTTTCGACCGAAGCCACCGTCGTTGACGGCAAAGGCAAACTGACCCTCACCGGCAAGCTGGGCGATGTGATGCAGGAATCCGCGCAGGCCGCCATGTCGTACGTCCGCTCGCGCGCTCCGCGGCTTGGTCTGCCGCGCGACTTCTATCGCAATATTGACGTTCACATTCACGTGCCGGAAGGCGCGATCCCGAAAGACGGTCCCTCGGCGGGCATCACCATTGCGACCGCCATCGCCAGCGCCCTCAGCAAGATTCCGGTCCGGCGAGATTTGGCTATGACCGGCGAAATCACGCTTCGCGGCAAGGTTCTTCCTATCGGTGGACTCAAAGAAAAGCTGCTTGCCGCCCACCGTGCTGGCCTGTTCGAAGCTATCCTTCCCAAGGACAACGAGAAAGATCTGGCTGAAGTGCCGGAGAATCTTCGCTCCGCGATGAAGCTTCACTTTGTGGAGAACATGGACCAGGTTCTGGCTCTGGCACTGGAATCGCCGTTGCCGCAATCGTCGAGCGAAGCAGAGGCGATCGCGTCCATTGCCCCGCCCGCTCCCTCTGCCGGCGATATTCCGACGGCAAGACAGTAGTCGGTAACGGGTAACTGGTAGTCGGTAGTTGGCAGCGGGTAGTCGGTGATTTCTCTTTTCACTGACTACCGGCTACTGGCTACCGACTACTTGTTTCTTGGCGCTACAATACCGCCATGGGATTCGGCATCAAAGGCTCGGCAGCACTGATTGTCGCCGTCGCTATGGTCGCAGCCCTCCTGATTGCCTTGCCCGCTTATCGCCTGTTCTTCCTGTTCAGCTTGCTCATTGGGATTGTCATTGCCGGCGGGTTGACTTTGTGGCATCGGGCGCACCCGATCAAAGATAAAGACGTCGAGAACAAACGGCCGCTGGGGTTGTAGTTTTCAGTTCCCGGCTCCCAGTTCTCAGTTAATCCAGCAAAGTGCTCACTGAGAACTGAGAACTGGCAACTGACAATTGCGTCATGCGCGTCCTCTCCCGATTTCTGCTCGCAGCGACCGACCAGCGGCACTTCCCGCCGCCGTCGCTGCCTGAGATTGCGTTCCTCGGCCGCTCAAATGTCGGCAAATCGAGCGTGATCAATTCCCTGGTGGGAAAGAAGTTGGCCCGGACGAGTTCCACTCCGGGACGCACCCAGTCCATCAACTTCTTCGAAATTCGACGCGCCGGCTACCCCAAGCCCGAGCTGCTGTTCACCGACTTGCCCGGGTATGGCTATGCCAGGATTTCGCGCGAGGTCTCCCAGGATTGGGCCCGCTTTGTCGATCCGTATTTGAGGAACCGTCCCACCCTGGCCCTTTGCCTCGCATTAATCGATTCCAATATCCCGCCGCAAGCCAGTGACCAGCAGTTGCTGGAATTCCTGGGCGCTACCGGCCGGCCCTACGTTGTGGTTGCAACCAAGTGTGACCGGCTCTCCGGAAACGAACTCCAGACCTCCCTTCGGAGGTTTTCGCAAGAGTATTCATCGGCCCGGATTGTCCCGTTCTCGGCCAAAACCGGAGCGGGCAGGGACGACCTTTGGCGCGTGATTCGCGGCGTCTCGGCGAAGTCTCCCGCCGTCTAAAGTTCCCGCCTGATTCACCCGATGACAGTAATGAGAGCCTTCGGAGGCACCCATCAGGTGGACCCCAACCTCTACGCTGAGCAACCGGGCTTGAACCCGGAAACACGGAAGAGTGAGGACGGGGCCAACTACCTGCGCCGCCTGAAAACGCAAACGGAGGAAGAGGTGGTCACTAACGCAGCCGTCAGAAAGGGTCCGGGCCCTTCGTCAGAGGTTCCGTACACCGGCAAGGAACGCAGGCGCAGCCCCAGGTTTCGTTGCGCGGGTTCGGCGGAGTTCAAACCCGACGGCAGCGATGTACGCATGTGGGGAACCTTGACGGATGTCAGCCTGCACGGTTGCTACGTTGAGATGAGTACGACCTTTCCGGTCGGAACTAAGGTTGATCTCATACTCGAGGTCTTGGGGATTCGTGTCCGCGCGCAAGGTACCGTCCGTGTTTCTTATCCCTTCCTCGGCATGGGCATCTGTCTAAACGAACTGGAGCCCGGGCAACAGACTCAGCTGGAACAACTCCTCGGCGCACTCGCCGGGCAGGCCGCAGCCCCTGACCCCGGGCTGACTCGGCAGGCCGTTTCGCCGGAAGTGCTTGAGGCGACCGAACCCGCTGTCTTCCTCGATGAAGTCCGTCGCTACTTCGTGAATCATCATCTGCTGTCGCGCGAAGAGTTCTTTCGCATCGCGCAACGATGCCGTCGTTCCTGAAGAACCAGCATCCCAGGGAGGCATCCCGTCTCGCCGTTGCCGTTACTCCCGTGCCGCTCGCCGACGCCCCGCATCCCGGCCCAAAGCGATTCATCCGCTATCATGATTGGCTATGGCCAAATACCTTGTGACCGGTGCCGCCGGGTTCATTGGATCTTCCCTGGTTCGGGCACTGCTGGATCGCGGCGATGACGTGCGAGGCATCGACAACCTCGCTACAGGCAATCAGGACAACCTGCAGGAAGTCATCCACCAGGTCGATTTCCGTCGTGTCGATATTCTCGATCTCGACGCCCTTCGCCAGGCATGTGAAGGCGTGGACTACGTATTGCATCAGGCGGCGATTCCCTCCGTGCCCAAGTCCGTTATCGATCCCTTGGGCAGCAACCGGGCGAATGTCGATGGAACAGTCAACGTCCTGGTCGCCGCACGCGATGCCAAAGCAAGGCGCGTCGTGTACGCAGCTTCGTCCTCTGCCTACGGCGACACGCCGACCCTTCCCAAGCACGAGGCCATGAACCCCAATCCGATTTCTCCCTATGCCGTGGCCAAGCTGACCGGCGAGTACTACATGACTTCTTTCCACCGTTGTTACGGGCTGGAAACCGTGAGCTTGCGCTACTTCAACATCTTCGGCCCGCGCCAGGATCCCTCGTCGCCCTATTCCGGCGTTCTCGCAAAGTTCAGCCTGCAGATGCTGCGGGGCGAACAGCCTACGATTTTCGGCGACGGTGAACAGAGCCGCGATTTCAACTACATCGACAACGCCGTGTCGGCAAACCTGCTGGCTTGTTTAGCTCCTGCATCGGAATGCGCCGGGCGCGTGTTCAACATCGCAACTGGAAGAAGGGCGTCTTTGAATGAAACATTTGAGCTGATGAAGCCTCTCACCGGTTACAACGGCACGGTGAGATACGCACCCGAGCGCAGCGGCGACATTAAGCACTCCCTGGCTGACATCACCCTGGCGCAAAAACATCTGGGATACACACCGCTGGTGAGCTTCGAAGAAGGCCTGCGCCGGACGATAGAGTGGTACCGCAGCGAGGTCGTACCTGCCCGGACTTGACGCGTGGCTTGCGCTCTAGGACGCTGGACGCTGCTCGGCCGGAGCCCCTGGAGGCTTGGATTCCTCTCTTCGTGCCCGGTCCCAGGAAATCAACTCCGCCAGATCGTAGCGGAAAGGTCCGTACGGCTGAAATCTTTTCTCGTCGAAAAGCCTTTTCACTCCGCAACCCAGGCACACCTGATACGCATGTCCCTGCGCCCGCACGGGCCAGCTCATCCTGCGATGCCAGCAGCCCCGGAGAACCAGAAGAGCCAGACCGGCCAGTCCGGTCGTAGCCGCTCCAACCCATAACCAATTGGATTGACTAGACTTACTCTGCTCTCGTTCGCTTTTAGGGTCAGTCATCGCAACCTGCAACTAACCATCACTTTACATCAAGCATAGGACGAATCCCCGCCGAGCGCAAACCGCTCCTTCCCTCCTTCAAAACGAAACCATTGCGAGAGAAAATCGCGGAACACGGCTCGACCCCGTTCCAGCTGCTGACACCAATGGTGCAATATGCGGCCCTCGTACTATCGGACATTGCGATGTGTGCGGTTGGACCATTACTCTTAAGAACTAGAGTGCGCGGGACCCGGGGCGCATCAGTGCCCTCACCAGGTTTGATTGACTGCCACCAGCCTGCGGACACGGTGAATATGGACGGTCACGCTCTCTCGCAATTCCAGCAATGAGTGCCAATCCAACCCGCGTTGATTGGGACGGGCTGCCGCAAGCCGAGGAACCCGGCTTTCCGCTTCAGGAAGGCAACCGTGTTCTCGAATCCCTGGCGCGGCAGGAAGCATTGCGTGCGCTGCTGGCGTTTTCCGATCTCCATGAGCGCATTCGCAATCGCCGTATGGAGGGTGCGCCTTCCGGTTTCGACCAGGATCTGTTCCAGACGGAGCGCTTCGTCCTCGATGAAGTGCTGCAATTGATCTGTGACCGCGCTATTTCCATCACTCATGCAGACGGCGTGCTGATTGCCCTTGAAGAAGGCTCGGATCTGATCGTCCGTGCCTCAGCAGGCCCCATGGCGATCGCCCGTGAGATTCCACTTCTTCGCGAGTCAGAGTTCCTTCAGGATTGCCTGGATTCGGGCCGCATCCTTCGTTGCGACGATTGCGATGTCGATGCTCGCGTTGACCAGGATCTCTCGCGGCAGATCGGCGCACGTTCCAGCGTTCTTGTCCCTCTGCGCGGACAGCGGGTGCGTCTCGGCGTCTTACAGGCTTTCTCGAATATTCCATTTGCCCTCAGTGACGACGATGTTCGTTGCTTCGACCTGCTCAGTGAACTCGTACTCTCCGCGCTCAAGCCGCAAGATCAGGACCGGCGCCTGAACTGGCTCACCAATGTTCTGGACGAAGTCCTCACCGCCAAGCCGGTCAGTTCAGGATTGACGCCGCAGACTTTCGAGCCCGCTTCGTCCCCGGCACCTGCTGCTCCTGAAGCGCCAGCCCGCGAGGTGAGCCCGCCGCTGGCTGACCTGGCGCCCGAACTCGTTCTGGCCGAATCAACCGAAACATCATCCAAACTCGAATCGCGTGACGCGGCCGACCTGCCGGCACCAGCGTTTCTGCCTCACATGGCATCGCGCCGAACGCCGCATCCCGGGCTGAGCGTCGTGCTCATCCTTGTGGCCGTGGCAGCGCTGTTCTCGGCTGGCGTATGGTTCGGCATGCGGCAACATGATCGTGAAGTGTCACAGGTCCCGCAGTCGATGCCATCTGCCGTTCCCACTCCGACACCGGTCTCCGCTCCTGTGCCTTCCGATCATCTTCTTGATCCGGCAAAACTAAGCTCAGAAATGACTCCGGGCAAGTTGTCGGCCTTGCCGAAGGTCAGCAACATCCGCCACTGGTCGACTCCGATGGGCAGCACCGTGGTCATCGATATGCAGGACCAGGCGCCCTATGAGGTGCACCGCCTCATGTCCCCGGAACGAATCTACTTCGACATTCACGACACCGCGCTGGCTCCGGAGTTGGAAGGCAAGACCATCGATGTCGGCGATATCGCTCTGACCCGCGTGCGAGTGGCGCAACCCGTTCCGGGTGTGACTCGCGTCGTCCTCGACACGCGCGACGGCTCGAATTTTTCCGTTAGCATGGAGTCCAACCCGTACCGCCTTATTGTGGAGTTGCGCGCGATCGACCGCGCCCTCGCGTCCAATCGAACCGGAAACGTTCCAGCAGACAATCGTACTTCCGCGGCGCTCAATCCCCTGGCTGCAAGACCGGAGGACAACAAGCTTCTGGCCAAAGCGGGAAGGATCCGCATCGCGCTCGATGCCGGCCATGGCGGATGGGACCTCGGTACCGTAGGACGAAACGGCCTGCAAGAGAAAGATCTTGTGCTCGACGTCACCCGGCGTCTCGGCAAACTGCTCCAGACTCGTCTGGGCACGGAAGTGATTTACACGCGCACGGCTGATGTCTACCTGCCGCTCGACGAACGCGCCGACTTTGCCAATCAGGCGCAGGCTGATCTGTTCGTCTCTGTGCACGCCAACTACAGCAGTGCCGCGTCGGCTCGCGGAGTTGAAACCTACTACACCAACACCTTCACCGCTCCCGGGTCGCGCGACGTTGAGAATCCAGAGAATAACAACTCGACCCCGCCCATGCCGGTCTCGATGTCGGCAGGAGAACTACACGACAAGATTGAGGACTCGCGCCGGCTGGCCTCCAGCATTCAGAAGTCCCTCTATTCAACGCTGGCCGCCAGCAGCCCGGGGATCCGCGATCGCGGCGTCAAGGACTCACAGTTCGTCGTGCTCACCGGCACGACGATGCCGTCGATTCTGACCGAGATTTCGTTTGTCAGTAGCCCCGCCGATGAGCGCAACCTGCAGAGTGAGGCTTACCGCCAGCAGATTGCGGAAGCACTCTACAAGGGTATCGCGCGCTTTGCCGCAACCGCGCCTCGCCACTTAAAGATGGCAGAGGCACAGCAGGCCGCAATCGGACACGGCACGAAGTAGAACCTGCCTGACCTAGTTCGTCCCCCCGACGCCGCCATACTTCTGCAGCCACTTCAATTCCTCACGCACTTTGACCTTCCCATGCCACGGATTCTTGCCCAGCGAGTGTCCCTCGCCCGGGAAAATCAGCAGGTCGCTCGGCACGTTCAATTCGTGCAGGGCACGGTCGAGCAGATAGTTCTCCAGCACGGCCACACGAATGTCATCGGCGCCACCGACCATGTGTGTCGGAGTCTTCACTTTGTTGATCTGGAAAATCGCGCCTTCGCTGCGATAGCGGTCCGGAACCTCCCACGGCAGGCCGCCCAGGAAATACACATCGTCAAACCCGGTATCGTCGTTGCCCCAGTTTCCGATGTGCTCCACGGCTCCTGCACCGGTTACCGCGGCCTTGAAACGCGTTGTTTGCGTGATCAGCCAGTTCGTCATATAGCCGCCATAGCTGTAGCCCCCCACCGCCAGTTTGTCCGGATCCGCGATGCCATCTTTCACCAGCGCATCCACGCCGGTCAGTATGTCCCTGCCCGGCTTCGACACGATCTCCGGCACGATCTGTAGCGCGAACTTGTCGCCGTAGCCTGTTGATCCGCGATAGTTCGGTTCGAATACCAGCCAGCCTTGTGTGGCGGCCAGGCGGTCCCACTGGTACCAGTCTGCTTCGAAGTGATTCCCGTCCGCGTCTTGCGGTCCACCGTGAATCAGCACAAACATGGGCAGATTCTTCGCTTCGAATTTTCCCAGTGGATACATCAGCATTCCTTCCACCGGTGTGCCGTCATCGGAAACCCAGCGATACGGCTTGGCCTTGGGCAGGTCTCGCTCGGTAAACAGCTTGTTGAATGACGTGATTGGCCGTGCCTGCATCAGCTTGTCTGGACCGTCGGCAACGTAGACTTCGGTCGGCTTCTCGATGGCGGAGTAGAGGAACGCGATCCGTTGCGACTTCTCGCTTACGTCCGGAACCTCGTAGTGTCCCGCCCATCCTTTATGCGGCAGGATCGGTGCTTTGGGATTGCCCTGTGAGTACAGCTGTATTTCCGTTCCCTCGCGGCAGGCGCAAAGGACAGATCCATCCGGCATGAGTGCATAGCGGGCCACTTCGCCTTTGTAGTCGCCGAACCAGCGCTGTATCTCTCCCGAAACCGTGTCGATCCAATACAGGCGTGGCTGATAGTCCGCGTACTTCCCTTCCACCGAGCCCAGACTGGTCTGGAAAAACAGATGGCGGTTGTCCCCCGCCCACTCCAAGTGGACTTCGAGTGCTTCGTTACGCGTCAGTCGGGTGGGGGCCGTTTCACTGGGCCCCGCCGCAAGGCTGACCAAGTAAATCTCGTACTCTTCGATCTTTTCGTTCCGTTGGGAGATCGAATTGGACATGAACGCCAGGCGGCTGCCGTCGTGCGCTATCACCATCTCGTCCACGCGCTTCGGCGAACGGCTCACCGCGATTGCTCCCGGAGTGGCGCCTGTGTCCTTTTCCGACTCTGGCGGCTCCTTCGTCCCCTGGGCGGCGTGGCGTGCCATCGCTTCATCCAGAGTAATGCGGTAGATCACGTCGCCACGTTCGTCTCCACGGAAACGAACCACGTCCTTCCAGTCCTTCTTGTGGGCGTCGTTCTGCTCCTTGCTCCATGGGTCGCGTGTCGAGAAATAGATCGCCTTCGAATCCGCAGCCCAGGCGAACGCGTGCACTTCTTCGTCGCCGGAGGAAATCGCAAACGCTTCCCCGCCGTTGGGAGAAATCAAGAACAAATGGGAAACTTCCTTGTCTTTATCGCCGGCGTCTCCATCTTTCTCGGACGAGCCTTTTCGTTCGGAAAGGAATCCGACCCACTGTCCGTCCGGCGACCACTGTGGCGCACTGTCATGGCCGGACTGTGTCAACTGAATCAGGCTGCCACCTCCGCCCGTGATGCGATAGAGCCACAGCTCCGAGCGGAAGATTTGCTGTTCCCAATCCGCTTTCTCCGCTGCGAAAACTACTGCATTCCCGTCTGGGGAGACTTTCACATCGCTGAAGCTGACGGAATTGAAGAACTCATCAATCGTAAGTTTTGGTTTGGTGTCTTGTGCGAAGAGGACAAAAGAGAGGAGGAGTGACCCGAGGACAACAATTGTTGCGCGCATAGGTTTGGAACCAAGAGAGGTATACACCGCAGATGCGGCAGATGGCAAACGTGTCGCGCATTGGCGCCCAGTCTATGGCGCGGGACGCGCCCCGCTGAGAGCCTCATCCAGGGGCTGTCCGTTCTTCATCGGCTCCGTGATCACGCGCCAGCCATCGTCATAACTGCGAAATCCCACCGTGGAGCGGTAGCGGACCCCGCTATCGTAGAGCGCGCTTCCGACGTCATTCAGGGGAATCCAGTGCCAGAGAAATTCCACCTCGGCAAAATTGCCGGCCTTGCTGATGCCCGTCACTTCCACCAGTTCGCGATGCGCCACTCGAATCGGAGCCAGATTCCCGGTTTGCGGCCCGGCCGGAAGCAATGGACGGAACGTCTCGACCCCCGCGGGTGACAACACCACATCCCAGCACGGCGGCGGATCCACGCCCGGTGGGCACTTCGGCTGTTGTGTGCCGATAATCCATCCTCGCCGTTGCAGGACGAGCGTGTCAGGAAAGCTGAAATCCCTGTTCGAGACAATTCCGGTCCGCAGCCAGAATACTTGCGGCGCGCTGAATGTGTCGTTCCCGGAAATGAGATCGGCTGCCAGACGGCGGGTCAGGAAGTCGCGAGGCGAGCACGCCGCCACGCAACCCAAAGCCAGTGCCAGCAGGAATGTTCTGAAGGTTCGCATGAACACGGATTATTGTTGCGTGAGGATTCTAACCAATCGTGAGCGCCGGCGCGGAAGAAAAGGACGTGCCGCAATCTGGCCATCGAACTGCCGCGACCAGCGGCCCGGAATCACCGCGTGGCACGCCGGGCAGCTTCCTTCCGGCGTCAGACGATACTCTTCAATTACGTATCCGTAGCGTTGGATCAGTGTCTCGCCGCATTGAGCGCAACGAGTGTCTTCGAGATCGCCCACCTGCCCGGAGAGATTGCCGGCATACACATAACGCAAACCGGTTTCGCGTCCGATCGTAACCGCGCACAGCAAATCCTCCGCACGCGTGTCCTTCGGCGACGTCATCTTGTAATCCTGATGGAACGCGGTCACATGCCAAGGGATGTCGGGCGAGACGCTGCACACGAATTCCGTAAGCCGGCGCAATTCGTCGCGGGAGTCGTTGAAACCGGGAATGAGCAGAGTGACAATCTCGACCCATGTCCCCATTTCATGAAGCCGCCGAATCGTGTCCAGGATCGGCTGCAACCGGCCACCGAGCTCACGGTAGTGGCGATCGTCGAAGCTCTTGAGGTCTACTTTGAATAAGTCCACCCAGGGCCGCAGGAATTCCAGCACTTGCGGCGTCCCGTTCCCGTTGGAAACGTACCCGGTCAGAAGTCCCGCCTGCCTTGCAGCGCGGAAGATGGCAACCGCCCACTCGCTGGTGATCAACGGTTCGTTATAGGTGCTGACCACGACCTTCGCGCCCTGCGCCACTGCGTCCTGTACCAACGATTCCGGGTCAGCCTCGAGCGCCGGCGATATCGCGTGCGGGTCGCGCAATGCCTGCGACGTCACCCAATTCTGGCAATACGAGCAGTGCAAGTCGCAGCCCAGCATCCCGAAGCTGTACGCGAGCGCTCCCGGATACGCGTGGAAGAACGGCTTTTTCTCGATGGGATCACACTGCTCGCCGGCTACGTAGCCCCAGGGAACATAGAGTTTCCCCCCGCGATTGAAGCGCACTTTGCAGACGCCGGGCTGGCCTTCCGGAATGGGACAACAATGACCGCAGGAATAGCAGCGCAGCCGATTGCGATTGTCGAGGATCTCGTAGAGCGCAGGATCGGCCTCTCGAACGCGCTCATCGAGGATGTCGCGGAGCGTGGCCACAGCAATATTCTACGGCGTGAAGGTGGCCATATGTGGATTTTCCCCGGTTACTTGCTGCTTTGGGCGTGATGCTGTCTGAGCCACTCTTCCGCGTCCTGCCGCGCCGCCGCTACCTGCGCCCGCGTCATCTGCGAGGAGAGACCCTCCAGGCGTGACTTGCTGTCATCGTCCCCTCGCGCCAGCGCCAGCGCCGACCAGAAGTAAGCTTTGGAAAGATCCTGCTGAACCCCGCGGCCCGCCCAGTAGTACGCGCCGAGTGTGGCCTGAGCGGAGACATGTCCCTGCTCCGCGGCGCGCAAAAACCACTGCACCGCTTGAGCATCGTCCTGAACGAAACCATCTCCGGTGTGATACCGCACGCCCAGGCTCCACTGCGCATCGGCGTCACCTTGTTCCGCAAGCATGCGCAGCCCTTCAGGACTATTTGCGTTGGCCGTGGGCGTCGCCGCCGACACGGTCGTTGGCGCGGCAGCCGCGTTCGGTTTCTTCAGCCACCATTTCTCGATCGTTGGCGCCAGCAGATAGCCTAGTACAAGCGCGGTCACGGCCGCCGTTAGGACGAGCAGGACGAGATGCAGGGGCCGAACCGGAACCCCGGTCAACGGCTCTTGTGCTTCCGCCTCCGGCTCCCACAAAGCCTCCCGAATCGCATGCGCCGAAGATTCGGATTCTCCGGCCGGAGCGTGCTCACTCGATGGGATCGACTTCACCTCCGCCTTGGCTTTCGGAACAATCTCCACCAGCCGGTCCAGCGCCGTCTCTTGCACGTCGGTAAAGGCGTGCGCTCGCGGCGAGAATACCTCGATCAGACCCACGACTCGGAAATCCGACAAGATCGGAGCGGCCAGGATCGATCCAATCCCAAGGATTCGACAGAGATCGCGTTCCACACGCGAATCCGTATCCGTGTCGTCGCACTTGATCATCCGTCCCGTTCGAACGCACTCTCCCGATGCGCCATGTTTCACATCCACCGCTGCGCCGATGGGTGGGGCTGGCTCCCCTGCCTGAGCGCGGCAGACCATTTTGTCGTCCGTCAGGAATGCCAGCGCTGCACCCGTGGCTCCGGTCAGGCTCAGGGCACGCTCCGTGATCAGGCGAAACGCACTGTCTAAATTGTCGCCTGTGGCCCGCACCTCCCGCCTCACGGCCTCGATCGCCGACAACATCCCGGTCAAATCGGGAATTGGCGAGGGGACGGGCGAAGGAACCGGCCGCGACTCCGCGGGCCTGCTCTCCGTGGGAAGCGTTTCAACAGGACGTGCCGCGCGCTGCCGTCGCGCTGCCACCGTACAGGCCACCATGAGATTGATAAACAGCCATTCCTTCAGCAGCCTCCGGGCTCCGTCAGTCAGACCGGAGAAGCGGATACCCGCCCGCCCCGCTCCGTCGCTCCATACCACTTGCCCACTGCATGGAATCAAAGCCTTGGTTTCGGGGAGATCCAGAGTAATGCTCATGTTCTGGTTTACGGGAAGACGACGGCTCGCTTGCACCGCGAATCCGTCCTCGTGCAAGTCAATAAGCTCACTGAGATCGACCACCATCCCGGCCGAGGAATGGTTGAAGCTGGCATATGCCGGCGTGTGCGGCCTGTGCCGTATCCGGTACCGCCGGTCGGCGGATAGGTCTCTGGCGGGAACGTCCTGCAACCTGATAGAGCTCAGTTCCATGGGTTCACAACCATGGTGCGAAGAGAACCCTATATTAACTCAGAATATTCGTCGCGAATCGGGCAATTGGGAAGAAACGAAAGCGAAAACTACTATAGATTGGCTGCAATATACTGCACATCGCCGTCGGTTTGGGGTTCCAGCACTTCCGGCGTCGTCAGGATCCGATCGATGGCGTCCGCCAGCGCTACCGGGAACTCGGAAGTCACGAGATTTACGTCGAGGTGAAGAGCACGCTGGCTGTAGACGCGGTGCACCACCAGGGACCCTCGCCGCCGGTTCGAGGTCGTTACCAGATCCAGGCTCAACCTCCAGGATGGCAAGCTCGACAAGGACACAATGTGCGGAAACTTGCTCCATTGAAAGGGCTTGTAGACATCGGAATAGCCTGACTGGTCTTCCGGCGTGGTCTTCACCTGCAGCTCGAACGCGTCGAATTCATTGCTCTCGAAGGCGGCCATCACGATGCTCCGCACCTGTTCAAAATCGCCTGCCGCCTTGAGGTCTTCCACCGCGCGCCGCACCGCCAGATTGTTGATCACAATATGACGCTGCTCAATCGTGCGCTGGGCCACGCGCCGGAGCTCTCCGAATTCCAGATAGTTCAGGTGCTGCACGCCGAGCCAGATTCCCGTGCCGACCACCGCCAGTACCAGACCGAGTGTGCTGCCCGTGGGCCACAGAAGGAACAGACTGAGCATCGCGAAGAGCGCCGAGACCGCATACAGCACGACCACGACCTGCCGGTGCGTCATTCCCATTTGCAGGAGCTTGTGATGGATATGCTCGCGGTCTGCGGTAAAAATAGGACGCCCGCTGATCAATCTTCGCAAGACCGACAGCGCGGTTTCCAGGATCGGCAACCCAAACGAAACCACGGGAATCGCAACCGCCACCAGGGTCGGTGCCTTTTGCGCCCCGGCTAGCGCGAGCGCGCTCAACACGAATCCGATGAAAAGACTGCCGCTATCGCCGAGAAAAATTGTCGCCGGATTGAAATTGAATCGGAGGAATCCGAGAATCGCACCGGCCAGTGCCACGCTCACCAGCGCCCCAAGCCACGAGTGACTCACTAGCGCCACGATGAAGAAGACGACTGTGGAAAACAACGCGGAGCCTGCTGCCAGCCCGTCCAAGCCATCAATCAGGTTGAAGGCATTCGTGATCGCAACCACCCACAACACCGTCAGGGGCAGGCCCACGTACCATGGCAAGCCGTGGATCCCGAACAGCACCGGGAGATCCAGAATCCGCATTCCGCCTGCGAATAGCATGCCGGCGGCTATCGCCTGCACCGCAAACTTCAGGTATGGTCCGGCTCCATGCAGGTCGTCATAAATCCCCAGGCAGAAAATCAGGCAAGCCGGGACGTAAATCCGCAAGAGAGTAGCCGGTGCGACGCCGTCGAGCACGCGGGGATACACCAAAGAAAGCGCCAGCCACAGAACCAGGCTGAGGGAGAAGGCGGCGAAGATCGCGACACCGCCCAGACGTGGCAGCGCGATCTGGTGAACATGGCGGCCTTCTTTGGGAAGTGACACCCAGCCGCGGCGCGATGCCAAGTCTCGCACCTGGCGTGTCGCCATGAACGACACAACCAAGGAGACGCCAAATACCGCTAAGAATAGGAAACTCAAGATCCGACAGTCCTTCCGGCCAGAATCCTTCCTGTATCAGACCGAGCGCGGGGCCGCGGAGCCCTCTTTCATTCCAAGCTTTTCTTCGTTCGTTGTTACGAACTATACAATCCGACGCTCAGACGATTCAACGATTGCACAGCCCAGAACTGTGGAAAACGTGCCACTTGTGCCCACCTGGTTAATAGCTCGTGCACTGGAGCGGCTGGTGCGATCGTGTGTTAGACTCGACCAACGAAACCCCAGGAGTGTGGCATGTCACGGCGGTTCCGCCGTCTCTGCGTCTGGAGCTTGGCTCCGCTAGTTCTGAGTTTGGCGATCCCGTCTCTACACGCTCAGACTCCCGTACCGGGAGACGTCACCGCCCCGTCTCCTCCACCCGGTCAGACGTCCCAGGAGCGGTCCGCGCTGTCCCCGCCGGAGGCCAGCTCCACTGCTAAGCTCGGCGTTGGCGATTTGATCGAGGTCAGCGTGTACGGTGTCCCCGACCTGAACACCAAGGCTCGTGTGGGGAGCAATGGCGACGTTTACCTTCCTCTGATCGACTACGTACATGTCGGAGATTTGACCGTCGAAGAGGCGCAGGAACTGATCCAGAAGCGGCTCTCCGACGGTGGATTCGTCCGCAGTCCTCATGTCACCATCTTCGTCAGCGAATCCACATCCCAGGCCATCAACGTCATGGGGGAAGTGGCTCGCCCTGGTCCATACTCTGCCATCGGCGACCGCCGCTTGTTTGACGTGATCACTGCCGCTGGCGGGCTTACCGACAAGGCTGGGCGCAACGTCACGATCATTCACCGCGAGAACCCCGATCAACGCACGGAACTGCACTTGGCCACGAACCTGGGAGAGGACACGCAGAACAACGTGCCGGTTCTGCCCGGGGACACGATTATTGTGTCCCGCGCTGGCATCGTCTATGTGGTAGGCGCGGTCGGGCGACCCAGTGGTTTCCTGGTGGAGGACAACACGCTGTCGGTACTGAAGGCGCTGGCGCTGGCAGGCGGCGGAACTCGAACCGCTTCTCTCAACAACGCGAAAATCCTGCGGCAAACGCCGAGCGGATTGCAGCAGATTCCGGTTCCGCTCAAGAAAGTCCTGCAGGCAAAAGCTGCGGATGTCGCGATGCTCAAGGGCGACGTGTTGTTTGTTCCGAGCAGCACCACCAAATCCGTTGCTTTCCGCAGCGCCGAAGCGGCTATGTCGATGACGACGGCGCTGGCGGTGATTGCGGTTCACCCCTGACGGAATCGCTTCCCCGTATCCTCTCCAGCACCGCGATGTACGCCCGCGCTGTACTCCCCCGCGATAGCCGGCTTGCCACATACTGGCGCGCACGCATGCCCATCGATCTCCTCTCTTCGAGGTTGCCGGCGAGCCTTATAACGGCAGAGACCAGCGCGTCGGCATTCTCCGGTTCGATGAAGATGCCTGCTTCAGCCTCTTCCATCAGTCGCCTCGCCTCACCGTCAACAGCTACGATGACTGGCCGCTCACACGCCATGTATTCCAGGAGCTTCGTGGGAATGACAGTCTTGAACAGTTCGGTTCGCTTCAACATGACGAGACACACATCCGCGCCGGCAATGTAGGCGGGGATCTTGTCCCGCGGCTGCTGGTCCAGAAAGCGGATGTTGTCCAGCCCACGCTCCGCGGCCAGATGCACGATACGCTCCTTTTCCGCACCTTCGCCGATCAGCAGAAACAGCGCGCTCGGGAACCTGCTCTTCAACTTTCCCGCAGCCTCAATCAACGTCTCCAGGCCATGCGCCATGCCCAGGGTCCCGATGTAGCAGATCACGAAGCGGCCCTCGCTTCCGGCAACTTTCAGCGGTGGGCAAGGACGGAAGAGCTCTGTCTCCACTCCGTTTTCGACGACAGAGATTTTCTCCGGCCGAATCTTCCAATACTGGACGATATGCTCCTTGAACGCCGGGGTAACCACTGCGATGTGATCGCAACGACGATAGAGGAACCCCGCGATTGCTCCCAAGGTACGGTGCAGAATACTTCCCTCACTTCCAGCGCCGACCGCCGCCAGCGATTCCGGCCAAAGATCACGGACTTCGAAAACAAACGGTACCCGCTTCCACCACGCGATCCACCACCCGGCGAGCGCAACCAACAGTTGCGGTGAAGTTCCGATCACCACATCCGGCCGGTCCAGGCCCAGGCCGCGGAGCGATGCCGACAACCAGAACGAAGCGTAATTTCGAATACGTTCGTGTGCTTTGCGGTTAGGGAGGGGCCACAACCACGTGCGCACAACGTTCACGCCGTCAACAGTCTCCCTGTAGACGAGTTCCCGCAACCGCGAGCGCCACTCCGGAGGGACCGCCCCCGTCGGATGATTGGGAAATCCCGTCAGCACAGTGACCTCGTGCCCCATCCGCGCCCAATGCCTGGACAGTTCGGCGGCGCGCGCCGCTGGCGCGCCCATCTCCGGAGGGAAGTACTGCGAAACGTAGAGAATTTTCACGAGGCTTGGGAATACTGCCCGGAAATTCCACGAATCACGACCGGCTGGCCGGACGCGCGCGACTCTTCCAGCGCAAATGTGGCCTGCATCGTCGCGACGATTTCTGCGAGCGGGATTGGAGATGCACTACCATTGCGCACGGCGGCGGCAAATGCCTCCCACTCGCCGCGATGCCCCTTATCCTGGCGGAAACGCGTCCGGAAAGTCTGTTTATGACCCTGTCGTACCAGGTCGAGCTGGCGGAAATCTTCAAGCACAGCCACGGCGTGTCCCCCAAACACTTCCAGCCGCTCCTTGGAATACGCTTTGTCTCCATTCGCTAGATAGCTGACCGTGCCATGAGACCCGTCGGCAAAGCGCAAAGAGCACACAACGTTATCGCTGCTGTACTTTGCGGGATTCGGCAAGCCGTAGGCCTGGACTTCAACCGGCGGCGTGCCCGCGAGAAACGTCAGCAGATCTACAAAGTGGCAGACTTCTCCGATGATGCGCCCGCCTCCCTGTTCCGGATCCTGCAGCCAGTGATCCGGTGGCAAAAATCCTGCATTCACCCGATAGTGCATCGATAGCGGCTCGCGGCGATCTCCCAAAAAGATCTTCAGGCGCACGACCAGCGGGGCAAAACGCCGGTTGAAGCCGACCATCAGCAATCGCTGCCCGCCGGCCTCCTGTAATGCACCAGCAATCTCCATCAACTCACTTTCATGCAGGCAGAGCGGCTTCTCGCAGAACACATGTTTCCCTGCTCGAAGCGCACGTAGCACTTGCGACGCATGCAGATTGTGTCGCGTGGCGATCACCACAGTGTTGACCGCTGGATCGTTGATGACGGCGCTCTCGTCCGTCGAACTGTATCGAAATCCAAATTTCTTGCCGGCATGACTGGCGTGAGATCCGTTGGCCGCGCACACACCGATCAGATCCGCGCCGTCCACTCCTTTCATGGCCGGCAGGAGCGTGTTCACCGCGAAACTTCCGGCGCCAAGTAGCCCCACGCCGACGGACTTTGCCCCCACAGTTCGGCCCGCTTGGGTCGCGGTTTTGAGTTCGACCCGCTGTATCGCTTCCGCATGATCGGGATATGTGAGAAGCACACCCAGGAAAGGCTCCTCCGTCCTTCCGGCGATCAACTCATATGCTGCTTGTGCGCGATCGATCGGAAACCTGTGCGTGATGAGTGCACCCACATCGACCTTGCCGTCGGCCAGCAACTGAAGGAATGCCTCCATGTTGCGCGTCTCTGTCCATCGCACATAACCGATCGGATAATCCAACCCCTTCTGCTCGTAGGCAGCGTCGTATCGTCCCGGCCCATAGGACCGCGGAATCCGCAGGTCGAGTTCCTTTTCGTAAAACTTCCTGCGCTCGAGATTTAACCCTACCGTTCCGACCGCAACGACAGCGGCGCGATCCCGCGCAATATCCGCAGCCAGATTCACCGGATCACTGCTCGCCGACTGCGCTGTGATTAGAACCGCATCGACCCCACGCCCGCCCGACTGTTGCTGGCACAAGTCAAGAAATCCCGCGGAAGAATCCGACGCCCCGTGCGCGCCCAGCCGCAACGCCAGTTGCACTCGGCGCTGGTTGAGATCCATTGCCACCACTCGACATCCGGCCGCCTCAAGAATCTGCGCCGTCAGTTGCCCGAGCAGTCCAAGTCCGATGACCGCCACCACGTCACCCAACTTCACATCCGCTGTTCGAACGCCGTGCAGCGCCACGGCTCCGACTGTCGTTGCTGCCGCCTGGTCAAAGTTCACGGCCTCGTCGGGAATTCGCGCCACCAGCAATCGCGGCACGCACGCAAACTCGGCGTGGCACGCGTAGCCGACTCCCGCACACGCCACGCGATCACCTGGCTGTATGTCGGCAATGCCTTCGCCCACCGCCACGACGGTCCCGGCACTGCTGTAGCCGGGGGAACTGGGCTGGTCGAGTCGGCTGCGGACCGCTGCAACAGTCGACATCAGTCCGTCTCGCCGTAGTTTGTTCAGCACTTCGCGAACCAGATCCGGGCGCATCCGCGCCTTCTGCAGCAGGTTTTTCCGGGCGAACTCCGACGATGCCCGCTCCGTTCCTACGGAAACGAGAGATGCCGCCGTCCGCACCAGCACGCACCCGGCGAGCAGCTTCGGCGCGGGCACTTCGACGACGTCAATGTCGCCGCCATCAACCTGTTGCAGGACTTGTCTCATGATTCGTTACGCGCACCTGCGTCTTCGTCAATCGCCAATTGTACGACGGGATACGGCTCACACCACTGACTTCCCCGGCGCGAGACTTACTTCATGATGTAATTCAGCGCAATCGACCATCAGCATGTCTCGATCCTGCTTCAGCTTCCACTCGTCTCCTGCGAACACGACCGTAACAAATCGCACCGGCAATATCGGCCGCGCCGACACAACCAGAGAAAGCGCCGGACAAAGTTCCCCGTAGGTTGGAGATCGCCATCCCAGTGTGCTGACATCATTTGCAGGACCGCCCGTCCGCACCTTTCCCGCGCGAATCACCCTCCCACTCGCCGCCGAACTGCAGTAGAAGTTCCAGTGGAAGCGAACTTGTGGTGTCGAGAGTATTGCCGATAGGGGCGAATCGGAAACGACCTCGCAGGGCCAGTCCGGCGAGAGCCAGTGCAGGCGCGTCGTATGTTCCCCGCTTCCCACCAGGTCATCGGTGATGACCCACGCATCTTCGCACACAGATTGCACCGTCCGGCGATGCGTCACGCCGATTCGCTGGTAGCCGTCGTGTTCCCCTTCGAAGCGATCGGGGCACTCCGAATCACCTGTACGTGTCACTCTCCCGCTCGCTTGCGCCCAGTCAAGCCACAGAAATCGTCCGGCTCGGCGCATTTGATCGCGATCGTCCACCGTGACCGTGTTATGCACTGCCGTGCCCGCCAGACCGTTGTCCCACGGCGACGGGCCGTTGTAGAGATACGTCCCCGCATCGCATGCGACGTTGAGTCCACGCCACCACAGGTCGACATGTAACTGGTCCGCTTGAAATGGACGTCGTCGATAGCGGCCCGCGCGCACCATGGCCCAGGAATGCCGCGATCCCAGCCGATAGTAGCCGGAGTGCGACGGCACAGCGGGTTTCTTCACTCCTTCCCGAGCAGGAGTCCGCCCACACATCCATAAAGCCGTCTCGTCCCACGGTCCCGACTCCAGACTGGATGTACGCCCGAGCACGCGCGCGCCAAGCTGCATAAGTGGGCGGAAGTCGCCGTTGTCGCATGCGGAAAGCGGCAGCAGGTTCGTTCCGTCGTTGGAGCCATAATTCGGTACGCAACCGGACTCCGCATCCACGAATGCGCCAAGAAGATCGAATGCAGCAGCCGTGCGCGCCGTTATCTCCGGATCGAGATCGACCCCTCGGACTTGCGCGAGGCGTAACGCCCACAGCAGCAGGTGCAGAACCATCCGCTGATAATGAAACGAATATTGCAGGTGGACGCCTTCCGGCGTGATCTGGTCGAGAACCGACTCCTTCAAAAGCGCTGCTCCCAAGCGCTGCCAATGCATCGCATGCTTCAATTCCGGAAACAGTGTGCCAGCCGTCCACAGTCCAACTGCCTCGCTGACCAGATGATTACTCCGCTGCGAACGGGCATAGCCGAGAGTCTGCTCCGTGCGCCACGCATGCGTTGTGATCATCGACAGGAGCAACGCCACCCGTTGCGGTGTTGTCCCCTGCGAATGCAGAAATGCGTACAGCCCAAACGACCAGGCCAGGATCCGCAGCGACGATTCCTGTCCGCACACCCACAGCGGCCCCGACATTGGCGGACTCTTGCGCGCCCAGTCTTCGACGCTTGCCCAGAAGGCCTCAGCGAAGCGTTCCTCGCCGCTCAGCGCGTACCCACGTGCCAGCGGATACACAAACAGAAATCTCGACGGTTCCAAAATGAATTTGAGATCGCCGTAGTCATTGGACGCGAATCGCATCTGCGTCCACGAACGCTCAGGATCTACGGTTCCCCCTGTCATCGGATTGCGGAACCAATTCGGAGGAAAACTCCCGGTTGTCTGGGGACGCCCAAAAAACGGCAGCGTGCCTTCCAGGACTCCGCACGCTTCGGCCTGCGCGGCGCGTTCTCCATCTGGTCCAACGATCTTCTTCAACTCCGGTGCCAGTTGCTGACATCCCGAAAAAAAGAATGGCCGGTTTGCGCCGCGCAGCGTGTTCAGTAGTTCGTCTGAAGGGGTGTTCGGCGCGATTCGTTCCAGTGACCATTTCTCCCAGCCCTGAACCGCGCGCATGCGTCGCGACATCAGACCTGAGCTGCGGCTCAATTCATATTCGAGGCGCAGGAATCCATCGCGCGCCCCGAACGCCCAGGTGGCCTGTGCCGCTGTAACGAACTTACCCACCGGATGCCCCCCCCACGGCGTTCGTCTTCATCTGTTTCAGCCGGCGCATCGCCTCAGTTTTCAATGCGTCGTGCATCACGAAAAATTGCCGGTCTTCTTCCCGGTCTGCTTGCGGGATAGCAGAAATCGTCCCTTTGTCCAGCCCTGCGATCGCTTCGCCGATCAGCTCAATTCCCGCGCCAATCATGCGGTTCTGCAGATCTGTGAGTGAAAGACAATCGCGGAAGTCGCGAAACTCCTGCCGCAGGAGAATCGGCCCCGTATCGATGCCGCTATCCATCAAGTGGATCGTAATGCCGAGCGGGACCCCGCACAGCAGCGACCACTCGACCGTGTTCATCCCGCGAAGTTCCGGCAGCAGCGCGAGATGCGAGTTCATCACGCCGAGACGCGGAATTGCCAGTACCCGCCCCCGCAGGATATTTCCCCCCGTGAAGATGACGACATCCGGAGCCCACTGCCGCAACTGATCGAGCGCGGCTGCAGAGTTCTGGTTCCTGCACGTCACGACCGGAAAGCCATAGGCCCGGGCAACCTCGTGCATGTTCTGAAAGATTCCATCCCTGTGGCGGATGTATTTCGCCAGATACGGGTTCCGCACCCGTTCTGGTTTTTTGGCCGTCCCCGGCGCCAGTTTGGCGCGCGCGTACCGCAGCGACTCCCGCAGTCCCCACTGACTGATCTTGCGCACGAGCGTCTTTCGGTCCCACGATGGCAGCGCCAGCGCTCCCACCGGGACGTACCCAAGCCTCGCCACGTGCGCCGACACCGCGCAACTCGTCTCGCTGTACGGACTCGGACACAGAATCGCTATGCGCATGCCGATGCCTCGAATTCTCGCAAGAATCGCTGCTGCAGCAACAACGCATCCGCGAAGAACTTACATCCCCAACTGAGATAGCGCAGCGCTTGGTAAGCCCCCCAGTGCGGATGCGAACCCGCCACACCGCCGGCAACACCTCGCCCTCGCAGAGGCACATGCTGTTCCACCATTTCATTCATCTTCAGCGCCGCGTTGAGAAACCGGAGATCGCGCGTGACCTCATACAATCGCAGCCACACACACGACATCTGTGCGTTGCCCGTCAGGCATGAGAATCCCAGGCCTCCCTTGAAATCCGGACCATACGCTCCGCACAAGTGCTTGTGAGTTTCAAATTTGCGGAGCAATACCCATGCCGATTCCGCAGCCGCAAAAATCGCGTCGTTCCTCTGGCGCAGGATTCCACACTCCAGTGTCCCCTGAATCGCATAGGCGACGAAATGCAGGTACGCCGGATGCCCCTGCAGGTTGATGCCATCAATCCAACCATTTCGTTGAAAGTGCGGCAACACCCAGTCGATATTACGGTCGGCAGCGAGACCATATCGTTCCTCGCCCGAATCTCTCGCCAGCAGTGCAAGCGCCCAGGCAACCATGCTGTAGTACGTGTGGGCGACGCCTTGATACGCACCCGGTCCACTCCACGATCCATCCGAGCCCTGCGCAGACGCCAGCCAGTCCCCGGCTCGTAGCGCGCCCTTCAAGACGTCAGCATTGCCCGTTTCCGCATGCGCGCGGACCAGCCCTTGCAGAATCTGGCCTGTATTGAACACCGACGCCTGCGGCTCGACACCGTGCAGCCCTCCCGGAAATGCTCCCGACGCCATCTGCAATGTAAGCAGCCAGCGTGTCGCCGATTCCGCTGCCTTGCGCGCATTCTCGTCCCCGGCCTCACGCGCATAGTCGTAGAGCGTCGGAACGATGTACCCGGTCACCTCCGGATACGATTCTGAATACCCCGTCAGCAGACTGTAATAAGCGGCAATGCCGCCATCGCTTCGTTGCGCTTTAAGAATCCACTCGACGATCGCTCGCAGCATCTCTGCGCTCGATCGCGTCGCGTGCGCATATGAGTAGAGCTGCGATTCCTTGAACAGCATTCGCAGTTCATCTTGAGCCAGCCTGAACATGAGCTGCGGAATCCGCTGCGGCCCTCGCAGCAAACCCGACGCTTCTTCCAGAACTCGCCCCCATCGGCTCTCTTGCTGGGATGGCGGCTCGGCAACGCTCACCGGCTGCATTGGAGGACCCGATGTCATGCCGTGATCTGCTGTGATGTGTGAGCCAGTTCCTCAGACATCCGTCTCGCCCCGCCGTCCAGAAAAAGCTGCATCCAGATTTCCAGCGTGAGCAATTGCCAGACTTGCATCGACCAGTCTTCCTCGCCGCGCCGGTGCTCCTCTACAAAACGGCGTACAGTTTCAGCCTGAAACAATCCGCGGCGGCGCACCTGGCTCTCCGCCAGCAGATCATCCACCATTGGGCGCAACTCCCCCGCCAGCCAGTAGTCCACAGGCGCGGCAAATCCCGCCTTCGGCTGCTGCAGGACCTCTTCCGGCAGCATCTCCTTCATCGCCTCGCGGAAAATGTACTTGGTCACCGGACGCCACTTCCCCTTCAGTTTCCACTCCGGCCTCACCGTCCACGCGACGAATTCCGCCAGTTCTCGATCCAGGAACGGCACACGCACCTCGACCGACGACGCCATGCTCATCTTGTCGTTATAGGTGAGATTCAGCGTGGTCATGAAGATCTTGGTGTCGAGATAGAGCATCTGGTTTAGAAAATCGGCATGTTTCACACGGTCGAACGCGGCTCGATGCTGCGCTGCCGAATCGCCATTTCGGCAAGCCCCGAGTTCCGGCCGGTACAGAGCCGACCGCTGTTCGGCATCGAGATACGTGCAGTTCCGAATGAACCCATCCACCGGACTCAGCGGAGCACTGCGGGCCATTTTCTTCGCCAGGCGGACTGGCCCTTTCATCCGCGTCCCACGAAAACCCGGCAGCCCTAGGACCGCGCCCTCGGCCGCGGACCTCACAACACCCGGCAGACGCCGGTATTGTTCCGTCCAGGCATAAGCCGCGTGCTTCCGGTACCCCGCGAACAGTTCATCTCCACCGATACCCGAAAGCAGCACTGTCGCCTGCTTGCGCGCCTCGCGGCATACAAGAAACGCCGTGATAATCGCCGGATCGGCGGTCGGCTCATCCATGTGCCACGTAAGATTCGGCAAAAGGCTAACCACGTCCGGTTCGACGACGATCTCGTGGTGCTCGCAACCGAGTTTCTGCGCAAGCCGCTTCGGCACAGCCGGATTGTCAATCGCCGTCTCTCCCACGCGGTATTTCTCGGGAAACGTGATGGTGTACGTGCGCACGGGCTGTTTTCGCGCCATCGCCGCCACGATGCTCGACGAATCCAGGCCCGCGCTTAGGAACGCCCCAATCGGCACGTCGCTGACCATCTGCCGCTCGACCGACGCGCAAAATCGCTCGCGGATTTCCCGCGTCAACTCCGCTTCCCGCCGTTCAAATCGATGGCCTGCATCAGGAAGCGTCAGGTCCCAGTACTGCGTGACTTTGAACTCTCCACCCTGCCAGGTCGCATAGTGTCCCGACGGCAGTTTCCGGATTCCCTCAAACATCGTCATCGGGTCCGGCACCCAGAGAAATGTCAGATATTTGTCGAGAGCCCCGAAGTCAATCCTCGCTTCGATCCCCGGCACCTCAAGCAGCGCCTTTACCTCGGAAGCAAATGCCAGCTTGCCATCGCGTTCGCAGTAGTAGAACGGCTTGATCCCGAAATGATCGCGAGCCAGCAACAACTTCGGCGACGATCCCCGCAGATCGCAGATGGCGAACGTGAACATCCCGTTCAACCGCTGCAGGCAATCCACGCCATATTCTTCATACGCGTGTACGACGGCTTCTGTATCGGCATGCGATCGAAACGTGTGGCCCTTGCCCTCCAGATCCCGCCGCAGGTCAGCAAAGTTATAGATTTCGCCGTTGTACGTAATCCATACCGAGCCGTCCTCGTTGCTCATCGGCATGTGGCCGTCAGGAGACAGGTCGAGAATCGCGAGCCGGCGGCTTCCCAGTCCGATATGACCACCGTCCGCAAAACGGCGCTCCCAGAGCCCGGAGTCGTCCGGCCCGCGGTGCGATTGGACGTGCGTCATGCGCGCCAGCGTTTCCCCGTCACCCCAGTTCGCGAGTCCGCTGATGCCGCACATGACTACGCTCCCGCCCTTTTGACCTGCAACTCGTAAATTTTGGCTTTGATGTGGAAGAACTGCGTTCCCTGAAACACGCAGTAGATCAGTCCGGGAACTCCGTCCAGAAATCCGAGGCAATAAACGTACTTGTAGAGGAAGAAGAGAATCGGCGATCCCGGAACCATCAGAAACCGGCGTCGCAGCCATCGACGTCGCTGCGCCTGTGTTCCCCACAACGAAGGTTCAATCTCTTCTTCGCCGCGCTTTTCGTCCAGCCAGACGCGCGCCTCCCAATTCGAATACTCATTGTGCTTCTGGATATAGCGCGACAGCGACTCGACATTGTGATGCACTAAGAAATTCTTCAAATTCCTCGTCTTGCCCGGCACTTTCACATGCTCGTGGATCTCCATGTCGGCCATGCTCGCGTCCTGATCTTCCAGGCGGCACTCGAATCGGCCCAGGCCTTTGCGAAAAAACGAGAGTTTCCAGAACGACGCCCCGCTGTGGCGCAAGCGGCGCCCGAGAAAGTAAATCTGCAGCGCGATGTAGTACCCGTCTGCCTCCGGGTCCTGCATTGCCCGTTTCATCTCCGCCGACAACTCCGGCGTCAGTACCTCATCGGCGTCGAGCAGCAAAATCCAGTCATGGGCCAGCGGCAGCGTGTCCATCGCCCATTGGCGCTTCTTCGGCCAGCCGCCGGTGTAATGAAACTGCACGACCTTCGCGCCGTACGATCGCGCGATAGCCTCCGTTTCATCGGTGCTGCCGGAATCGATGACATACACTTCGCCGACATCCTTCAGCGCCTCCAGACAGCGCCCCAGGTTGTGCGCCTCGTTGCGCACCGGCACGATCACGCTGACCGGCAACGCCGGAGCCTTCGCCTTCGACACTTCCACTTCTGGCTTCGTTTCGATCACGTCGTTCACGGCAGGTTGAAGTTCTACCTATCTTAGCTTGGCTTTGCGCGATTTTTCACCGCGAACCCTGTGCTAGTATCGCCTTCGGAACTATGCCGCAAGCCCTGCCGGCCCGCGATTTGAAATCTGACGTCCAGGATTTCTGGAACGCCGATCCCTGCGGATCGCGCTACCTGGACAATCGTGATGACTTCGAGGCACACGCGCGCGCGCGATATCAGCTCGAACCATACATCCACGAATTCGCAGGTTTCGCCCAATCCGCTGGAAAGCGCGTGCTGGAAATCGGCGTAGGCATGGGCGCCGACTATCTGGAGTGGCTGAAGGCGGGCGCGATCGCAACCGGCGTCGACCTCTCCGACATATCCCTTGAGCGTGCACGCCGCCGTTGCGAACTGGTAGGCTACACCCCCGAACTGCGCGTCTCCGACTCCGAGCATCTGCCCTTCCCCAACAACACGTTCGACATCGTGTATTCCTACGGCGTCATGCACCACAGCCCCGAGACGCCACAGTGCCTTCGCGAAGCACGGCGCGTGTTGAAGCCCGGCGGGCAGATTCGCCTCATGATCTACCATCATCCCTCGCTTACTGGACTGATGCTCTGGCTGCGCTATGGCTTGTGGCGAGGAAAATCACTCCGGCAAACCGTGTACGAGAAGCTGGAGAGTCCAGGCACAAAGTCGTACACGAAGGACGAGGCCCGCAGTCTGCTCGAAGGATTCGAACAGATCGAACTGCGCCAGGTCTTCAGTCCGGGAGACTTGCTGCTGAACGAACCATCCCAACGGTTTCAGGGCCGCTTCTATCGCATCATCTGGGCGTTATATCCGCGAGCTGTGATGCGAAGAATCGGGAAGAACCTGGGCCTCTTCCTTCTGATCTCGGCGCGCAAACCGCTCTGAACCTTCTACAGATTTTGCTCGCACCAGCGCTGTAGGACGAAAAGCGACCATGGGCGCGTCCACGAGGTCTCGCCCCCTAGAAACCGGTTCCACACTTCGCGGACAGCTGCAGCATTCAACGGCGCCCGATCCGTTCCGCCGAGCAATCCAGCTTCGACCGCCTGACGCATCTCCCCTCGGAGCCACCGTTCGAAAGGGAGCGTAAACCCTCGCTTCGGGCGCCTCACGATCTTCATCGGCAATTCGACTCCCAGATTCGAAATCAGCAGGTTCTTTGGCAATCGTCCCCTCACTTTCAGCTTTCCCGGGATGCGAAAACACTCCTCAACCAGTGCCCGATCGAGAAATGGCACTCTCAGCTCCAGCCCATGCGCCATGCTCATGAAATCGGAATCACGAAGCAACGTGTTCCGCATGTACCAATGCGATTCCAGGTACGAAACGCGGTTCACCGGGTCCAACACCGAAGCCGTCGTGATGGACTCGCTCAAATTCTCATCCAGTTCCCGTTCAGCGCGTCGAAAATCCCCTGCCGCGAACAACGCCCGTTGCTCGGCTTTTCCGAACAGCTCTCGAACCAGAAAGTAGGGATGAACTGCGTCCTCAAGTTCCGTCAGCTTGCGCTTCCGGTCGCCAGCGCCTGCAACCATTGCCATCGACGCCACCAGCGGACGCCGTGCCAGCGCGGGCAACTTCTTCAGGCGGGCAGCCATGCGCTCCATCTTCGGCACACGTTGAAAATTCGAATACCCGGCAAAGAGTTCATCCGCGCCCAAGCCGGTCAGCGCAACTTTCACTCCAGCTGCCCGCGCCTTCTCAGAGACGAGATATGTGTTGATTCCGTCGACCGTTGGCTGGTCCATGGCGCGCAACGCATTGGGCAACACGGCTAGCGTGTCATCAAGCGAAACAGGGATTTCGTGGTGCTCCGTGCCGAACCGCCGCGCAACCTCCCGCGAGTATTGCACCTCGTCATATTCCTTTTCCCGAAATACCAGCGAGAACGTCTTCGCGCGTACTCCGTTGTGGCTGAGAATCGCCACCAGACTGCTCGAATCGATACCGCCCGAGAGAAAGACTCCTACCGGCACATCGCTAACGAGATGGGACATGACCGCATCGCGCAACTGCTCCTTCATCGCCATCCCATGTCGGCCGGACGCATCCGTTGTCGGTAGGTCCCGAAGCGGACTCCAGTACTCGTCGCTCTTAACCACTCCCGATTCCACGGTAAGGGTGTGCCCTGCCGGAACCGCTCTCACACCCTCGACCATCGTCCAGGGTTCGTAGACGGAGCCAAACACCAGAAAACCCAGTACCCCCGTCGCGTCTGGCTTTCGTGGCACGAGCCCGGTTTGAAGCAGCGCGCGAACCTCGGACGAGAACAGAAATGACTTGCCGGACTGCCAGTAGTACAGCGGTTTGATGCCCATAGGATCGCGCGCCAGCAGGAGGTACTGTTGCCTGTCATCCCAGATCGCAAACGCGAACATTCCGCGCAGCCGCTCCACGAAGCTTTCGCCCCAAGTGCGATATGCCGCCAGCATCACCTCCGTGTCCGACTGACTGCGAAACTTATTTCCCGCCGATTCGAGTTCGCGCCGCAGTTCGCGAAAGTTATAGATCTCGCCGTTGAACACGATCCAGTTCCCGCTGAAGGCGTCCTGCATCGGCTGGTGCCCCAATGGCGAGAGGTCAATGATCGACAGCCGCGTATGCGCCAGTCCCACCTGGTAAGGCTCGGCGGATTTGCACTGAATAATGGCCGTACCGGAATCGTCGGGCCCGCGATGCGCAAGGCTGCCCGTGGCCCGCTGGAGCAGGTCCGGTGAAACTTCACGCGCTACGATCCCGAGGATTCCGCACATGCCAATCTTTACGAATTGTCATCATAGCGTGAACGCACTTCTCCAAGTGGAAGCGACTCTATCCTGACAACCCGAATTTCCGACGTGCTTTGCCTATCGCTGTCACTCGGCGATCGTCATCTGTTACGATCTGCCATTATCGCGACCGAAATGCTCCCATCCGCCGCAATGCCTGCAAACCACACTCCCTCGGCGCGCTGGCGTTCGGAACCTTCGCTGCGCGAAACTCTCGCACTCTGGCTCGTGACGGCCGTAATCTTTGTGGGATTCATTTCGCTGCTGACGCCATATCTGGCTCTGGTCAACGCTTTCGCCGACAACTCCGGCTACATGTCCATCGCCCACGCAATCCGCACGTGGGACTTTCACGGCCTTACCATCAAGCATTTCTGGGGCTTGCCATACTTCATGGCTGCCCTCTCGAAGCTCACTGGAGTTTCCGACCGGGCAACTCTTCTCGTTGTGTCGTGGGCGTCGTCACTAGCTGCCGTTGTTCTGGCTTATCGGTTGTGGGGGGGCTGGATCGCGACGGTTTTTGCAATCATCAACTTCGATTGGTGTCAGCGTTCCTATCTCGGTGGCTCCGAACCCTTGTTTGTCGCGCTCTTGTTTGGATCGTTTCTTGCGATTCGCCGGGAGCGTTGGGTCTTGGCTGCTCTTTTCGCATCCCTCGCCACGATCACCCGGCCGCTGGGCATCTTTCTCTTGCTGGGCATCGGATTGACCCTCCTCTGGCGCCACGACTGGAAGCGATTCGCCCTCACGACCTCCATCGGGCTCGCTATCGGGATTCTCTACGCGATCCCGTTGGCCCTCTATTTCCATGATCCGCTAGCGACCGTCCACAGCTATCAATCAGCCAAAGCGGCAGCAACGGTGCCGCTCTTCGGGGTGCCGTTTTACGCCATCATCAAGGGAACTATCCTCTATCCCGCGCCCGTCTCGAACTTGGTGCTCACGTTCGGATGGATCATCTTCGTGCTGATCGCAATTGTGGCAATGTGTTCGACACGATCTTTCCGAAACTACGCGCGGGTACATGTCGCGGAGATCATTTTTGCGGCTCCGTATCTGCTCTCGCTCTTTTGCTACAACTACCCGGTTTGGGCAAGAGGCGCGTTCCCGCGCTTCGCAATCCCGATCATCCCATTCGTCTTCATCGCTCTTCGGCGCTGGCTGCCCGATGATCGGCGTCTGCTATGGTTCCTGGCTCCGGTAACCGCCGTGCTCGCCGCCAGCTCTGCGATTGGGATTCAGACCGTGATTCATCTCGTCAGATCGCACAGCTGACGTCGACCGCCGTCTCAGCTACGCGCTCCTCCTGGTCAAGCCCTGCGCCAATTCGATCACCTTCTCTACATGGACCTTCCAACTGAAGTTCTCAATCTGACGCAACCCGGCTGTACGACATTCCGCCTGTAAAGACGAGGAGTCGATCACCTGTGCAACCTTGTCAGCCAGATCTTCCGGGGAAAATCGGTCGAAGAACAACGCCGCATCGCCCGCGATTTCGCGATGAACTGCAAGGTCAGACGCGACAATCGGCAAGCCACTCGCCATGGCCTCGACCAGCGGATGTGCGAATGTTTCCGTGTACGCCGGCGTGACATACACATCGCACGAGCGATACACATGGTGCAGAAGCGGGTAAGGAACGGCCCCAAGTTGCACCACCTGATCGCCGATTCCCAGTTCGCGCACGAGCGCCTTCGCGCCTTCGGTCCGGTAGCGGCCAGGATTTTTGCCCGGCTCCAACTCACAAGTCAGAACCAAACTGACCTTTTGGTCCTGCCGTCGTTGTTTCAGCAACGCAAATCCCCGCAGCAGCGTCTCGAAATTCCGATAGTAGTTGTAGTGGCTGACAAACAGCAGCCGCACGGAACCCGCCGTTCTTGCCAGTTTCTCCTGCATCAGCGCCGGCAATGGCTGTGCATCCTGAAAGAACTGTTCGCGGTCGAAGCCGTGATGCAACGCGATCACATCCCGCCTCGCCCAAGTCCTTACCTCCTGCGCAAATGCCTCGCTGGGCGCCACATTGAGCTCGGCTCGCTGTGCCGATTTCCGTGCGATCAACCCTTTGAGCCACGTGTCGGTCAGTAGGATGTAATCGCCTCGACCCCGCAGATCGCGCGCAAACTCCTTCGACGTATAGAGCGAGTTGCGGCTGAACAGAATCTGCGGGACCGGCGATCTCCAGATCGCAAAGTTGCCGGCACAGAACAGGACGTCCGCGGCATTCTTTCGGAGCAGCCGGGGAATCTCTCTCTGTTCCCACAGAAAACGCGAGATCGTGCCGCGCCCGCCGGAGGCACAATCGACCAGGTGAATATGGCTCGCGGAAGGCGGCACGCTCAGCGCGGCGTCGCTCCCCGCAAGCAACCACGTTTCAATGTCCGGATGCGCAGCCAGATGAGGAACAACATTACGCAGGTAGGTCAGGCCTCCTCCGGCCGAAGCTCCCAGCGCGTGAAGGAATAGGCGCATCGTCTACGGCCGGGCCGCCGTCGCACCGTTCAGGAAGCGGAATCTCATCCCGTGCAGGAATGTGCTTTGAAAGACTTCAGGCTGCAGCACGACGTCGGCGAGCAGGAAAGCCAGCGTCCAGAACAACACGGTCATGTAATAGCCGACCGCAAACAGCCAATCCTCGAATCCGGCGTGGACCAGCCCCGCGATTACCACCATCATCATCGGCACCGAGTAGTGAGAAGGATTTCCCGTATGCCGGAGCCATTGAAAAACTCGGAAGACAGAGTGGCCCAGCAGCAGGATCAGCAGCGCAAACGGCAGGATTCCGATCAGTCCCACATATTCCGCGATCGCCAGATAGCTGCTTCCATGCTCGCGCAGCTGTGCCGTTGATGCCAGCCGTCTCCCCTCCCCAAATGCCTCATCTTCGGAGAAGCTGGTGCCGAAGCCGCTGCCAAAATATGGGTTGTCCTGGATCACCCGCACTGTATCCTGCCAGGGTGAGAGTCTGGAACCGAGTAATCCCTGGTTCTGATGTCCCTTGTAAATCACGCCCGATACCACCGAGCTCCGCAGTTCGTCGAAGCGCCCCGGTGCGCCAATCGCGGTCACCGCGGTGACACAGATAATTCCGAGAATGCCTTGCAGGAGCAGCTTGTTCCGGCGCAAACCGAGAAGGAGCGCGAACATCGAAAGAAAGGCTGCCAGCATGGCCGCTCTCGTGATCGAGAAGTACACAAGGTACAGGGCCCCTGCACAAGCGATCGCGTACCGCACCCGCATTTTCTTCTCGACCGCTGCCAGCGCTCCCCAGAAAAGCAACGGAGCCGCGATGACACCCTCGACCGCGCCCAGGGAATTTCTGTTTCCCCAGAGCTCAAGGCCCAGTACCATGTAGCAAAGCAAGCTTACGTACACGCTCAATTCGCAAGCCAGCAGCAAGCCGCGCAAAAAGTGGTCCGGGCTGCGAAACACCAGCCGGGCGCCGGCGGACCCAAACAGAAAAAGGAGAAACAGGCTCAGCGCCTTCAGCAACGAGAACTGCGGAGAGCCCGATACCATAGCGGAGATGACTGCGCTGATGACGCAGAGTGCCGCCGCAAGGTGAAACTGGTGGTATCTTAGCCCTCCGACGCGCGTTGCTTGCACAAAGCCCACCAGCGCTCCGGCGCCCAGCACGACCCATCTCGCTGTCGTCCATGGCTCCGTCATCGGCACATTTGTGCCCGCCCATAGGAAGGCCACCATCAGAAAGGGGAAGAACAATCGGTCATAACGCCATAGGCAGACCAGCAAAATCAGCCCAAATATCATCCCCGCGAGATAACGCTGGTTGCTGAAATATCCGGGAAAGGTCTGAGCCAACACGAGGCACATCAGCACGACAATCACGGGTAACGCTGCCATCGCGACTCGGAATGCCCTATCCAACTCTCGCTCCAACCTTTCCAGCTGCTTCTGCGATTCCCTCAGCCCACATCTGCGGCGTGAAGCGCGCGCTCGTTGCCATGCTGCAGCGGCCCAGCCTCTCGCGCAATCCCGGATCGTTCACGATCTGTTTCATCGCTTGCGACATGGCCGGAACGTCTCCAACGTCAGTCAAAAAACCATTCTCGCCATGTTTGACCATGTCAGCGACGCACCCCGCAGCTCGGGTCACGATGACCGGCAGCCCGCACGCCATGGCTTCATTCACCACCAGCCCCCAGGTATCACTGTACGTTGGCAGCACGAGGACATCCGCCAAAGCATAGAGGGCGGGCAGTTCATCCCGTTGCAGGAACCCGGGGAAAACGGTCTCCCCGCCATCGATCGCCCGGCTCCGCCGGACTAATTCTTCCCGCTCCGGTCCATCTCCCACCATTACCAGACTCGCCACTTGGCGCGTTTCTTTTGGCAGTGTCGCATAGGCGTCGAGCAGATCAAAGACTCCTTTAGACCGGACGAATCTGCCTACATACAGGACATACCGATCCGGCAATCGCAACCGGACGCGCAGGTTTGGGTCCCGTCGCGCCTCGACCGACATTTCAAGAAACTGCTCTGCGTCCACCGCGTTCGGCGCAACGAAGATCCTGTCTTCGGCAACGCCAAACGTCTTCAAATAGGATGCCGCGGACGTTCCCGGAACCACATACCCCTGACCCGAGCGAATGAACTTCCGCTTCGCAGCTTCCACCCACCGGAAATTTCTTCGCGCGTCCGACACATTGCTTTCCGACCACAGCAAGAAAGGAACGCCGCGCTTTCGCGCCCATCGCTGCGCCTCCCACATGGCGAGGTAGTTGTAGCCTCCGGCCACGATCACCTGCGGATCGCTCTTCTTGAGCGCCGAACTCATGCCACGCGTCAACAGCATGTTGAATCCGGCCACCCTCCCGCGATACGACCGGAGCACCTCATGCGAGAAGCGGATCTCGTTCCGGTACACGTGCCACTGGCGCAGCCCTGGATCGGTTTCCGAAAGAAAAATCACGTGCAGATCCGCATCCGGCCGTGCCGCCAGCGCATTGAACACCGGGATGCGATACGGTGCGATGATTTCGGTCAGGATGACAATGCGGCGCTTCACCCCACGCTCTCCTCATACACGCGAAGCAATTGCTCCGCCTGGTGGCGCAATGTGTACGATTCCACGATCGTCTTCCTGGCCTCGACCCCGATCCGCATCCGTCGTTCTGGATCACGCAATAGAATGCGCAGGCCTTCGATCAGTTCCGCGTGTCCGTCTGGCGGCACCAGCCATCCATTCTCGCCGTGGTGGATCACCTCTTCGATTCCCTGCCCCGCGCACCCAATCGCGACTTTCCCCGACGCCATCGCTTCCAGGTACACACAGCCGAATCCTTCATAGTGGCTTGGCAGGACAAATACCGTGCATCGGCGAAACGCCTCTGCCACCTCGCGGCGCCCGAGCTTGCCGTGGAAGTGGATCGCGTCGAGGGCGCCCAGCCTCGCCGCCACTTCCCGAATCCGATTAAGCTCAGGTCCAACCCCAACCACGTCCCACGTAATTCGCGGAAATTCGTCTCGCAACGCGGCCAGCGCCCGGACAACAAGCTCGTGTCCTTTCACCGGAATCAGGTTTCCCACCGTCAACAGAGCGGGTGATGCTGCACCTTCGCCCGGCTGGAATAACGATGGGTTTACCCCGTTATAGACCACGGACAGCTTCACGGGCTCACTCATCCCCTTCTGCACTTCGTCGCAAACATGTTGGCTGACGCCAATCACGCGCCGCGCGCCACCATAGACTTGTTGCGATCTTTCTGCACAACGCCTGCCCCGGCGTCCGCCCACTTGCGCTTGAGAAAAGGCGTCCAGCCCGTGGACTGTTACCACATAGGGAAGGCCGAGCTGGCGGCTCAATTGAAGTGCAGCCAGGCCGCAAGGCAGCGCTCCGTGCGCATGGATCAAATCGATCGGGGAGCGCGTGTGGAGATCCTGCACAGCCTTGCGCAGGCACAGATACAATCCGTCTCCTGCGCTCGCCAGGCCCGCGTTGCCGGGGATTGCCGGATAGCGAAACCATCTTGCCGGCGGCGCCTGCCCGCTCGCCGTAGCTCGCGGCCGGTAGAACGGCTCGACCGCGAATATCGTCGCTTGCATCCCCGCGCTGACCAACTCACCCAGTGGCTCGGCGACAAAACATCCCCCGCTCTCATCGCCCAGCCGTGGATAAAACGGTGCAATCGTGAGCACGTGCAAGGAACGGCTGCGCGGCGCTGCGCCCATGCTCACGTTCTCCTCTCCGCGAATCTCTCGAATATCTGCGCCCACTGCGCAGCTGTCTGATCCCAGTCGAACTGCATGGAATGTGCTGCTGCTGCCGCCGACATCGCGGCGCGCAACGCGCCATCTTGCACCAGCCGTCCGAACTTCAGCGACAGGTCGTCCGCCGAGTCCGCCAGAAACCCCGTCTCACCGTCCACGATGGCATCCGGATGGTACGAACTCATCGCCACGCACGGCAGTCCGCACCCGGCTGCCTGCAACAGTACCTGTGGATGTCCCTCAAGCTCACTTGGGAAAAGAAAGATATCGGCTTCGCGCATCTCTCGCCCTAACTCTGCCTGCCCCAAATGTCCTAAGAATTTCACATTCCGGCATCCCAGCTCAGCCGCGAGTTTCCTGCATGCTCCGTCTTCTTCACCCGTCCCGGCCAGCCGGAACTGCGCGCTCGGCCAGCGCGCCGCCTCCCTGACAACCAGATCCGCTCGCTTGTACGGACGAAACGATCCGGCGAACAAAACTGTCAGGTGCCCTTCGTCTTCGGACCTCGCTACCTCCCGAGGAAAGTAGTAGCGGCGGTCCACTCCATCGTGGATGGTCTCTGCCTCAAAGCCCAACCCGCACAGCAGGTCTGTGATGTGCCTGCAGTTCCCTACAACAGCGCTGGCGTAGCGCAAATTGCGCAGCTGTCCGGAACGCGGCCCCAGCGTATCCAGACCACCCGACACGATGTACGTCACGACCGCCGTCCTCCAGCCCAGCCTGCTCCGCCACGCCAGGACCCTCTCATCCAGCGGCCCTTCTCGCGGGAAAAAATACACATCGGGCACCTTCGCCCCCAGCCGCACGAGAGTCAGCATGGTATTGCCATGACTTCTCCACTTCCATAGGCGGGTATTCGGCCGTGCCGATATGCGCGGATCGGGCTTATGCAGGTAGAACATGGTCACGTGGAAACGCTGCGAATCCAGCCTTGCGACCACTTCTTTCACCGTGAGATTTTGCGCATTCGTGCCGGCTTCGTCAGCAAAGGAAGGCGTAAAGATTTCGATCGGGCGCGAAGGGCCGGTCATGGAACGTCTGTTGCTCAAGACGCCGGTGCTGCGGAATGCATTTTCGAGTGGCTCCATTCTAGCCGAAGCTCGTGAACCCGCGCTCGAACCGCAAGCTCTTTCGATCCGCATGATGACCGGCTCAGGTGCTGCAACGCCGTGCGGAGCAGCCGTGCACGCGCGGCCGTTTCCGTACCGGGCGCCAATGGCCTGAGTTCTGCAGGATCACTGTCAAGGTCGAACAGTAACTCTTCGGCGTGATCGAAATCCACGATGAGTTTGTAGCGCTGATCCTGCACCACAAGCACGCGTCCATGCAATCGCTTCTCTGCCATCATGGGGTTGGTGCAGCCGCCCACCGACTCCGAAATTGCCGGACCCCATTCGCCCCCGGCCTGGACTTCTTTCCAGTAGCTGCGCCCTTCGCATTCTGACGGGGGCTCGACGCCCATCGCCTCGAGCACCGTCGGCATGAGATGAATCTGACTGAACGGGCTCTTGGAAAGCGGCCTTTTCTCACCGCCTGGCACTCTCACCATCAGCGGCACGCGCAGTAATTCCTGGTAGCCGTGGGACGGTGCATGAAAACATCCCCCATGATCCAGAAACTCCTCGCCGTGGTCTGCCGTCAAAGCAAGCACCGACGACTCCCACTGCCGCGAGTTCTGCAGATACTCAACCAAACGTCCGATCTGCGTATCCACCCAGCGAATCCCAGCGTCATGCAGAAGTACGACGTCATCGCGATATCTACGCCGCCGTTCTGCGCTCAAATCGCTGCGATTCCAGAAAGCATTCACGTATCGTCCGTGTGCCGGCGCGATGTCCGCCCCCATCGCTTTCAGCGCATCCGCTGAGGGATAGTACGGAGCATGTGGATCCATGAAGTGCAACCAAAGGAAGAAACTCTGGTCTCCAACTGAAGCCAGCCACTCACAGGCTTGCATAACCAGGACGTCTGCCGCCGGAAACCTCCGCAGCGATTCCCAGCTCACGGACCCCCTCGCCGCGACTCGTTGGCAGTACTCGAAATATAGATCGTCATACCACCGTCCCAACCGCCCCCCCGTGTGCATGACTTTCGCGATCTGCTCGTTGAGTCGCGTGCGTGTTCGCCGCACCGGCGGCGCCTCGTCGGCCTTCGAAAATCTTTCGTTGTTCCCAAGGAAATCCTCGAAAACCTCGAAGCCCTGTTCGTATCCGAAGCGTGCCGACAGATAGGGGTTCGCTGCCACAAATGCAGCGGTGCGATATCCAGCCTCTCGCAGAACGGTCGCCATGGTTTGTTCCCCGGGCGCGATCCCGGTAACCTCGCGGCCAAGCGCCAGGGGGAACCTCGACGCCATGATCCCGGGAAGCGAGTAGTACGTCGGCGCTCCCGTGGAGATCGCTCGTGGGAAAACAAAGCTCTCCGCCGCCAGACTGTCCAGGAACGGTGTAGTCGGCCTGGCATATCCCATGAATCCGGTGTGATCGGCACGCAGGCAATCGACTGTGACCAACACCAGTGACTTCTGTTCGCCCGTCATGCTGCGCCCTTCCCCCGGCGGGCCTTGACCACGATCTTCCCGCTGCTGCTCTCGAACGCTCCCCTCTCGATAATCTCCAGCAGTTGGCATTCGTTCACAAACAGGAGTTCGGGAAACGCGTGCTTCATCCCTTTGAGAAACTCCGCCAGCAACGGCAACGTCTTCTGCCGGAATCCTGACAGAGTCGAATGAAAGTTGATCGAGTGCACTGAGACGACGAGCGGCAGCCCCCGTGTCAGCCAGCTCCTGGCGTCCTCGCAGCAATCCTGCCAACGCAAGCCGGGGTGCAGCGCCGGCTCAAAATCCAGTGATCGATACGTGTGCAGAAGTCCGTGATCGTCAAAATGCGGAGCCCGGACTGCGCCCGGACCATTCTGCGAAACGCAGATTCCCTGCTCCCGCCACAAACGATGTGTCGTTGCATCTGCGCGATAGCCCGGCGCACACGCCGAAGCAGGGGCCGCGCCGAGCAGGCGCCGGTAGGCTTCCTTCGCCCATTGAATTGATCGCCGCTGTTCGCTCTCAGAAATGAACCTCTGCGCCGGCGGTTGCTCCGGGTTCCAGTACTCATATCCAATCCACGGCATCCGCCAGTGAATGTAAGGCGTCTCAGCCTTCCACAATGTCCGGAGCAGATCAGCCCTCTCGCCGCCTTGCTGAAGGGCTTGCACGGCAGCCCTCTGACAGAAGTGCGTGGTTCCATGTAACGCGGGCGAAAAGACTCCGGCAGCAATCCCCTCGCGATACCCCTCCAAAAGACCCGGCCGGGTCCACCTCCCCGGCAGGCCGTCGGCCAGCATCTTCAGCGGAACTTCGTCCGCGTTCGCCACCAGCGCGTTCGCAAAATCCACGTTCGCCAGGACGAAGTTCATGGTCAAACATGCCGGCCGGCCAACGCAATCGTGCACCGCCGTGAGAGTTTCCGCGAGCGCGCCCACGTCCTCGGCTGTCTCGAGCGAGTAGAGATCATAGGCACGTTCTCCCAGATTGATTCCGGCAGCCCGCAGTTCTCCGCTGCCTTCCGCGTCGCGAACGCCCACGCGTCCCCAATCGTCGCTCTGCAGCAACACCAGTGGCCGGCTGAAATGGAATCCCTCAGGGACACCGCGCCCGAGGCGACGCACTCTTGCAAGCACGTTCCTGACCGCGCTGCTCACAGGTATCCCAGGTCGCGCAGGCGCTGTTCAAGCAATTGCCGCTCGCGCTCTTCCATTGGACTGCTGTCTCGCGCCGTCAGATCCCGCAAAACAAACGCCAGAAATTCTTCCAGCGTTGCGAACTTCGTCTCCTTGATCAGGTCCCGCGCGGCCTGGCAGAGTTCTGCTGGCAACTGCACGGTTTCCGTTCGCGGTTGCACAGGGTTTTCCGGCGCGTCATTGCCTGCCACTGACGCGGGCAGAACGTCCTTCGGGCTCTTCATAGATGGTGGGACTCGGTAATGCCGAAGATAGCATATTTGTTCTCGCGCGCCCGACGATGCACTCGACGAGTAAGCTCGAAGGCGCCGATGTTCCGGGAACCGTCTGACTCGGGAGATATAATGACCGCAAAGCAATACCCGTGGAGAGTGATTGAACATTCCCCGCTCGTGGTACGACAGCCCCTGGTACCGGCATTCGAAGCATCTGCTGTTTGAGTCTCTTTACCGTTCTGGTTTGCTCTCCTTCTTTCGGCATTTCCATCGCAAGCCGGTTCTTGTGCTGACCTACCACGATGTTCTTCCGGACGGATTCCCTGAAGACAACCCCCTTTTCGGAATGACGGTGAGCGCGTCGGAATTTGAATGGCAACTATCGTACCTTTGCAGGCACTACACGCCCATCACCTATGCGCAATTCGCGGACTGGCTGTTGCAAGATGCGCCCCTTCCCCTTCGCCCGGTGCTGCTCACCTTTGACGATGGTCACCGGAACATTTTGCAGTATGCCGGTCCACTGCTAAGGAAGCACAAGATTCCTGCTGTCTGCTTCGTGATCACCGGCTCTCTGGGTGCCCGCCAACAAACCTGGGTTGAGGAGGGTTATTACCGGATTCTCGATACGCCCGTTGCTGCCTGGCGGCTGACGACCGGCGAATCGCTGCCCCTCACGACGACAAGAGACAGAGGCGCAGCCTGCGGCAGGTTCTTCACTCTGTTCCGGACGCTGCCCGAAAGTGCTCAGCGCCTCGAACTGGAAAACCTCCGGAATCAACTCCCCATCAGCAGCGACGGCAGAGAGTTCCCTGACCGCTTCGAATTTCTGGATGCCTCCGGCCTGCAGCTTCTTCGCCAGCACAATGTCGAGGTCGGCGCGCACAGTGTAAGCCATCCCATCTTCGTGACCTTGAGTGAGCAACGCGTGAAGGAAGAAGTTGTTTCCTCAAAGTCCCACCTCGAGTCTTCCACCGGCGCGGAAATTCGTGCCTTTGCCTACCCTTTTGGCATGCCGGATCTGGACTTCTCTTCTCGCGACGCCGACATCGTGAAGCAAGCCGGTTTCGAACTCGCGTTTGCCGCCAACGATGGTTTTGTCAGTCGCAATTCCGCTCCCTTTGCGCTTCCCCGCTTCGGCATAGGAAGAATGACACGCGCGCAGTTCGCCGCCACAATCAGCGGAGCCCTCGCCTTTCTGAAAATGCGCATGGGTTGACGGGATGGTAACCTTGCCCTCGATGCCGCTGCAGCTCCGCGTTCTCAAATCGATCAAGGACTGCGAAGCTTCCCGCGCCGAATACGACCGCCTTCTCCGCGCAATCCCGACTCCAACTCCTTTCCATAGCTTCGCGTGGGTCGCGGCCAATCTGGATTCGTTTCCCAACCTCGGCGGCTACCTGCTGGAATTTCGCCGGGACGATTCGACTCTCGCGGCCTTCGTCCCTCTTGTCTTGCGCTCCGGACGCCGTTACCTCCGAACCATCGCCTGGCTCGAATTTGCCGGCCAACCGTATGCGGACTACGGAGGTTTCCTGGTCCGGCCGGGTTCCGAACATGCGGTCGCGGAGGCACTCCTGGAGTTCCTGCGCCGCTCCGCTGCGCCCTGGGAAGCCGCTCATTTGGACAGGATGAGGTCCGACGATCCCTTCCCTCATTCACTGCTGTCTGTCGCGAATTCCGGGCATGCCTCGATGTCCACACACGCGGGTGCGCAGGTTTGGAATCTCGCCAGGGCTGCCTATGAGGCAAATCGGACGGCCAGTCGAAGCCTGGATCGCGCCGCCAAGCGCCTATCCGAGCAGGGGCCGCTGCGCTTCGAGGTGTTCACCGCCCCGGATCAGATCGAACTTCGGCTCAACCCTTTCTTTGCGTTGCACCAACAGCGCTTCGTCGCCAAGAAGCGAGCCAGTCCGCTCGCATCCGCCGAACACCAGGCGTTCTACCGGAACATCGTACGGCACATGGCGCCTGCCGGAGATGTGTGGCTTTCGGTGCTGTCCTGCGGCGACCTTCCCGTTGCAATGCGGATTTCCCTCCGCTGCCTCGATCGCCTTCACCTCTATTCCACGTGCTTCGCTCAGGACTTCGCCCGCTATTCCCCTTCCATGTTGCAGCTCAGAATGCTGCTGGACTACTCGTTCGCCAATGGAATTCAGGTCGTGGATTTGGGAATCGGCGAGTCTCCGCACAAGGAACAACCCGGAGCGAACCAGCAGCCGCCGCTTTTGTTGATGGAGCTCCACAATCGGCAGGCAACACGCGTCGAGAGCAAACTCTTCCACGTCGCCCAGCGGGCGCGCTCGCGCTCACACGCGCTTCAACGCGCCGGGAAGCTGTTGCGCAGGTTCTTCCCTTACGACATGTGACACGGTCGCTATCTCACACAGAGGTAGTAAAGCCAATCCTCGCTGTTCTCTCGCAGTTCCCGCTCGGATCGGATCAGTCCGCCGTCGGCCAGTCGAAATGCCTGGATCTCCCGAAACCCGGCCGTTTGCAGCTCCTCAACCTGTGTCTCCGGTTGTTGGTAGTACGTTCGCAAACGGAAATCCAGAGCTCCGTCATTCACCTCGGTGGCGCCGGACCTGGCGAGCAGACGAAGTCCTGGATTGTTTCGTCGAAAATGCCACTTCCATAGCATTCTCGACGCCATCGCTTTGGCGCCTCCGCTCCACGACCACGCAAGCCGCCGCGCTAGGCTTCTCAGATTGTGACCGGAGAGCGCGAAGTATCCCCCGCGCCGCAAAACTCGCCGGATTTCCGCGAGCGCCTGCGCCCGCGTTGGCCCGGCAACGTAATCGAGGCCGTTGTAACTGAAAAGAACGAAGTCGAACTGCTCATCCGCAAACACCGGCATCGATCGGACATCGGCCACCAGAAACCTGGGTGCATTCGCTAATTCGCGAAAGCGCGACTCGCATGCGGCAATCATGGCCCGCGAGTAGTCGATTCCGACGTACTCCTCCACCAGCGCCGCAAAGTGATGTGTTGTTCGGCCGCCGCCAACCCCGATGTCCAACATCCGCTTGGGCGCCAGCTCTCTTTTCACGATTTCCAGAATGGTTTCTTCCGGAGGCTGGAGTGGCTGCTGCTGCGCGTACTGAACCGCAAGAGCATCGGATTCGTACACGCTCTGGTTGTACTCGTCCTTTTTTTTCACTGCCGCTTTACCAGATCCCAGCTGAGTGGAGTTCCTCGTGCGATGTTGCGCGCGGCCGTCTTTCCCAGGACCTCGCCCAGGTAGCGAGTGTGCAGCCCCGTCGCCGGCCGGATTGAGCGCACGTTATCGGCAGTGAAGGTCTCGCCTTTCGCCACGTCGCACACGACAAAAAGTGATCGCCGAAAAGCTCGGCTGCTGGCTTCGCGTTCGCTCACGCCAAAATGAACTGCGCCCAGCGCCCTCTCGGCCGTGCGCACGGCCTCGACCATCGCCTTGAATTCGTGCGGTTCGAGCGAGAAGGCGCTGTCCGGACCAGCCTCTCCCCGCGACAGCGTAAGGTGCTTCTCGATGATGCACGCCCCAAGACTCACCGCCGCCACAGGAACTGCGATGCCCATCGTGTGATCTGAGAGCCCTACCGGCACTTCAAACCTGCGCGCCAG
>DATIWL010000043.1:0-4815 GCA_035519435.1 Terriglobales bacterium | reverse complement strand
ACATGCGCCCGCAGTTCATTCGGCGCGAAAGGAAGCGTGACATAACGTTCGTCATCAATCTGGTTAAGGCTCTCGGTCTCAGGATTGTCCCGATGCCAATATGGCCGGCTCAGTTCCGTCACGTCGGAATCCGGGACCCGGAGGCGAACCGTACCGTACTGGTCTTGCCCTGGCGTCACAACACCGGACTCATTATCGACGTTCTCCGTCCAGTTGCCCGGCCCATCAATCCAGAATCGGCTCACCGCCAGCGGATACTTTGATCCATTGTGGAATCGAATTCGCACGGTGAATCGCTGGCCGGGCGAATACGTAGTTCGAACATCCTTCTGCGGCGTGAGATCGCTGGAGCTATCACCGGTGGCGACCGTTGCGTCCATCGAGACATTCATCGCCAGCGCGATCGCGTGTCGCAACTGATCGTCTTTCTCCGACAAGCGCCCCTGAATCTCTGCTTTCGCAGCTGGCGAAATCTGGCTCTTATCCAATTTTTCAACCAGTTTCTCCAACGCCCCTTTCGCTGAGTAAAGCGGCCCGGTCGCTTTGATCAGTTCATCTTCCGGAGTCTGCCACGCGTCATGAATTTGCTTCGCAACATCGGCGAGCCCGGACCGCAACCACGGTACCTGCTTCTGGTCCTCATCTCCTAGCCGCGACACTAATCCCGGCAGGCTCGTGTCAATGCCCGAAAAGAAGTCCTGCTCGTGGCCGTCTGCGTCCTTTGGTGAAGCCACCACTGAATCCAGCAGCTTGTAGTACGTGAAGCGATCCCCAGGCTCGACCGTCCAACTCCCTGATCCCTGCGAGAGCTGGTGGCGCAGCCCTTTCATCGCAAACTGAATGTACGAAGTGCCCAGCGCTGCGTCATTCACGCCTGTGTTCAGCTTGACCGTATAGCTCGCCGCGTCACATGTGCTGGCAAAAAATCCGCAGACATTTCCGCTATACAGCTTCTTTGCCTGCCACGGCTGCGAGCCCTCTGCAATCTGCTCGGGAAACCTCTTCGGGTCGGCCGCCGCGCGGAACGCCTCTTTGGCGATAATCGCCGATGCCTGATGATGTCCATGCCCGTCGCGATCGGTGCCCGAAAAGCGCGCGATCAGCACATCCGGGCGGAATGTCCGGATGACCCGCACCATGTCGCCCAGCGCAACATCGTGCCCTTGCCACTTCTGGAATGTTTCGTCGGCCGTTTTGGAATATCCGAAATCGGCGACCCGGGAGAAACGCTGCTCCACTCCGTAGTATCGATCCGATGCCAGCAACTCCAGCGTCCGCAACACGCCCAGCACGTCGAACAGATTGCTGCCCAGCTTGTTTTGTCCGCCTTCGCCGCGGGTAAGTGTCATCAGCAGAGCCGACACACCCTTGCCCCGCGCTTCCAGCGTCAACATGCCGCCATCTTCGTCATCCGGATGCGCAGTCACCTGCATCAGCCTGCCAGTCGTCTGCAGCTTGCGCAGCATCAGCTTCAACCCGCTGGCACCGGTTTCTTGTGGCAACGGCTCGTAATAACGATCGACAACTGTTTTGTCGGGCGTGCCGTCCGCCGCGAGTACGGCCGGTTGCACGAGTACGAAAAGCGTGAGGAAGGCGGCAGTGACCGCACTTGTGATGCGGGTCGCGACTGTCCGATGCCCGATTTCTAGCATGCCCATCTGATGGAATTTCCCTCAGCCAAGAGCCAATTTTTCTCGATGTCTTAACTGTATCGAATATCTACTGGCTCCCGACTCCTGACTACTTCATCCCACTCCCCGCCTTGAACTTTTGCTGACACACTTCCGCCGCTTTCACGATGTCCCGAAAATCCGAATCTCCCTGAACGCCGCTCAGCAGCGGATCCGCCTGCAACGCGTGGTAAGCACAATAACTCTCATCAACCGCCTTCTGCAGGAACTCGTACGCGATCTTCTTCTGGCCGCACTGCGCCAGAATCGCACCTTGATAGTACTTGAGTTCCGAATCCTGTTCCGGCAGCAGCCGGTCCCGGGCCTGTGTTCCAAGCAGGTCGAGCGCCTCCCGCGGTTCTTTGTTCAGGCACGCCAGGAGGAAATCCCGCATCCATGTCGGATTGGTCGACATTTTGTCGGCCGCTTCGCGCGCCTCTTTCATCCGCCCTTCACGCATCAACACCGACACCATCACCGCATTCGACCACTCCGAGCCCGCATCCTTGTCCAGATACTGCTTGGCGAATGCCGTCTTGCCCGCTTCGAAGAACGCGAACGCGCACGACCGCCAGTTGAAGTTCCCCGGATCGATGGCAGCAGCCGCATCGCACTCCTTCTGTGCTTCGTCCAGCATGCCGGCATAGCGCAACACATACGCCAGCGAGTAGTGCGCAATCGCGTTATCCGGACGCCGCGCCACCAGATCGCGCGCGTTCTGATATGCCTTGTCAAGATTTCCGGTCTCAACTTCGTTCGTCGCCAGAAACCCCGCAGCGCTGACGCGCCCCGGCTCCAGGCTCAGCGCCTTGCGATACGCTGCGTTCGACCGGTCATACTGCGCCGCGCCTCCACCCGAATAGATAGCGTCGAAATAGTAGCGGCGTCCCAGCGCCTCCCACGCGGGGGCGTAGTTCGGATCAAGGCTCACGGCCCGCTCCAGCATGCGGATGCCATCTTTATTAGGTCCGGGATCGTGCGATACCGATAAGCTCCGCAGGTAGAGATCGTACCCTTCGGTGTTTCCCGGCGCCGTGCTCACATCCACGGCGGTTTCCGCCACGCCGAGGGCTGGCAACAATTGCTGCCGCACCTTCTTCGAAATCTGGTTCTGCAGCGCGATCATATTGTCCGCCGGCGCATTCAGCGTATCCGTCCAGAGCAGCTTGTTGTCTTTCACCTCGATGGCTTCCAACGTGACCATCAAGCGTTTGTTCTGCTCGAGGAAGTGGCCCGAGATGACCGTACCCACCTGCAATTCGTTCCCGACTTTCTCCGGATCGACGTCCATTGCGGTGTACTTGCGCGTCGAAGCCGAAGGCCGGATTTCCAGCGAACGCGCATAGGTCAACGAGTTCGCAATCTCATCGGCGAGTGCAAACCGCAGAAACTCATTCTTCTGGCTGTTCTGGACATTCTGCAGCGGCAGCACCGCAATCGTCTGATTGCCCGCATGTCCGGCTGCGCCGCGCCGTTTGAACCACCACGCTCCTACGGCCGCCAGAACTGTCACCAACATGGCCGCCAGAACCAGCGTGATCCACAACTGCTTCGTACTCGATCTCTGAAACGTCTTGCTCCCGGCTTTGGGCAGTGAGGGCAGTCTGGGCCGTGACCGCGTAAGGCCTGATTCCGTCTCCTTCTTCAGTTTTTGCAGATCAGCCTTCATCTCCGAGGCGTTCTGGTACCGCAGCGTGCGGTCTTTTTCCATCGCCTTGCCGATGACCGTTTCCAGTTCCTTCGGCACAGCAGGATTTACCGACGACGGCGGTGCCGGCTTCGAATTGATCACTGCATGCAGCGTGGTCACCACATTCGTGCCCGTGAATGGCTTCTTGCCCGTCGCCATCTCGTACAGCACCACCCCAAACGAAAAAATGTCGCTGCGCGCATCCAGGTCCTGAGAACGCGCCTGCTCCGGCGACATGTACACTGCGGTTCCTGGGATGACTCCAATCTGCGTCAGCGATTCTTCCAGCGAACTATCCGTCGCCGTGCCAACCTCGCCGCCTTTGGACAGCTTCGCCAGGCCGAAATCCAGAATCTTCACCTGCCCGTTCGGCGTGATGAAGATGTTCCCTGGCTTGATATCGCGATGCACAATTCCTTTGGCATGCGAAGCCGCGAGCGCATCCGCCACCTGCACGGCAATGTCGAGAAGATGATCGAGATCGACCGGTTTGCCTCTGATCCTCGCTTTCAGGCTCTCGCCTTCCAGCTTTTCCATCACGATGAACGGATGCCCACCGTTGTCTTCAATGTCGTGAATCGTGCAGATGTGCGGATGGTTCAGTTGCGACGCCGCTCTCGCTTCGCGCGTGAAGCGCTCGAGTGCCCGTTTGTCGTTGGTCAGATTGTCGGGAACGAACTTCAGGGCAACATGTCGGCCTAGCCGGATGTCTTCGGCTTCGTAAACCACGCCCATCCCACCACCGCCCAGCTTCGACAGGATGCGGTAGTGGGAAACCGTCTGCCCGAGCATATCCATGGTCAAGTGTGGGGCAGACATTTCTGTCCGCCAGCCCCGGAGGGGCCATTCAGTTTAGCTTACTCGCGCAGTGCCGTGTAACCATTCCTGTTCGACGGAGCGCAAAGGCCAGGACTACACCAGTAGACGCGAACAACCGATCACCAACCACTATCCACTGATAAGAGCCGCCGACGATCCCACCCACTGCATGTTTTTGTTATGGTCTACGCCCATCATTTGGCCGCGGCCCATGCGGACGATGATCATCACCGGCATCAGTTCTTTCAGCCAGATGTACATGATGCGCAACTCCGCCTTGGTAGGGCCGTGTGGAGTTTCAATTACCGGCGTGAAGTTGATCCGCTCCTGCAGGATGTACTCGTGCCGCTTTTCCGCAGGGATCGCGTCGATGTCTGTTCGTGACGGCGCGATCTTCACGCCCAGCCCGGCAAACGAATAGAGAGGCTTTAGCACGAAGTTCTCCAGGTCGTCCGGTACGGCCGGCATCTGATCGAGAAACCAGGTCCGCGGCACCGACGGATGCTTCAGGTAAGGAAGCGAATACTTGCTGATCCTGAAATACCAGTTCGGATGCCCCGCCCACTCGACATCCAGATCGTCGCGGAAATCGAACGGCAGGGTTACGCCCTTCCGCTCGAGTTCATCAACGATCGC
>DATIWL010000042.1:0-15281 GCA_035519435.1 Terriglobales bacterium | reverse complement strand
CGTCCATGCACTGTCCGGCCCCCATCAACGACACAGCCGCGGCAAACCGCTGCGGCCACAGTTCGGCCATGTAGAGCGCACCCGTGCCGCCGTTGCTGAATCCCGCGATGTAGACGCGATCACGATCAACATTGAATTCTCTGAACGTATCGCGCAAGGCGGCATCCAGTCGCTCTGCTACTTCCGGCTTCCACCAATAGTCGCCTGCCTGCGGATAAAGGACCAGATAATCCGTGCCGGCAATGACGTCGTTCGCTGTGTTCACGCCGTCGAGCGCCAGTCCCGGTCCCCCGCTGAGATAGACCAGCAGCGGCGCTGGACGTTCCGGCCGGTAGCTGAGCGGAACGCGCAAAAAGTATCCAATCCCCGGCCCTGGCTTTTCCGGCAAAGCGACGTGAAACAACGTGCCGAACTTCGGCGGACTCGGTTTCGCTGGAACGGGCAGGGGGCACTTCTCGGGTGTCGATTTTGCCGCGCCGGGCGCGAGCAAGTCCCCGGCCAGCGCGTTCACCTCCACATCAGCGCTGCCTGCCAGATCTTTCAAATTCGAATCCGGCGGATGCACGCCCCGCCGGCGCGCCACCGCGAGCACCAGTCGTTGCACATCGGGATTGGCAGTGTTCAAAGCCGGGACCAGTTGTTCGCTTGTGCCCGCCACCGACGGCGACAGCAGCAGCGCTTCGAGCGCGCCCAACCGAGTCTCCGGCTTGGCCAGCCAATCTGACAGTGACTCGTCCCTCGTGCGCGATTCCAGTTGCATCCGGGCCTGTTCGTGGGTGGTGCCACCCGGTACCGGATACGTTCCATCGAGTTCGACACGCTCGATCGTCTTGTCCTCCAGCGACCACCAATAGGAAATCGTCACCGAACCGTCGCTCGTCGTTCCTTTGACTCGGTAGCAGTCCTTACCCAACACCTTTTCCCATCCGGCCCACTCAAAATCAATCCCCAACAGATCCATCGCGTGCCAGCGTTCCCCCACCTTAGGAGCAGTTACTGGCAGTACTTCGATTTCATGAAACGCCGGCAATAAATGACTCGGCGTCTCGCGTGCTGTCTCCCAGGAATGTCGCGGTTCCCCGACAGTGTTGAATTCCATCGCTTCGGAAAACTGACTGGGCCGCGCCAGCATTCGCTTCTCAAACTTGGGGCGCTCCTCGGAGACTTTGTCTTTGCCCTTGATGCGGAATGTGAGCAACTCGGCGCCGTCACGGTTGCGCTGGAACCCGGCGCTGATCACGCCGTCTCGCACATCCGCGATTAGTACCTGCGTATGAAACCGCGCTTCAACCACGGTCTCCGCATCGTTCGAGCGGGCCTGCCGGTGAAAGGTATAGGAGTAGACCAGGTGGTCGCCAGCGCGGAGGTCGTAACGCCACGGCGGCGCGCTCTGTGCTCCAGCCATGCAACCGAGCGCCAGAATCGACGTGAAAGGGAAACGGAAGATTCGCGACACAATAAGTGCCTATTTCTTTCGCTCAACCAGGAATCGGGCAAGTTCCTTCAGAGTAGACGCGCCGGGACCAAATTCGTTTAGCTCGGCGCATGCCCGATCGATAAGTGCATCGGCTTTCTTCAGCGATTCGTCGATTCCAAACAGGGCAGGATAGGTTGTCTTCTCCGCAGCCGTATCCTTGCCCGCGGTCTTGCCCAGTTGCTCGGAGGTCTGGGTTACATCGAGAACATCGTCGACGATCTGAAACGCCAGCCCGATCGATTGCCCATAGCAGCGCAGCCGTGCGATCTGCGCTTCAGTCGCACCCGCGTACATTCCGCCGCTGACCACGCTCGCCGTAATCAGCGCCGCGGTCTTCGAACGGTGAATGTATTCCAGCGTGGCGAGGTCAGGCTTCGTATGTTCCGCCTCGAGATCGATCACCTGTCCGCCAATCATCCCGTCAATCGTGCCCGTGCCGTGAGCAATTTCGCGAATGATCGACACGCGCGCCTCCGCCGGACACCGCAACTGCGCCAGCACTTCATACGCCTGCGTTTGCAGCGCATCCCCCGCAAGGATCGCGATCGCTTCTCCAAACGCTTTGTGACAGGTTGGACGTCCCCGCCGCAGATCGTCGTTGTCCAACGCTGGCAGGTCATCATGAATCAGCGAATATGTGTGCAACATCTCCAGCGCTGCGCCGACATCTTCAATCCCTGCCGGTGAAGAACCCCCGACCATGCGTCCCGTTTCCATACAAAGAACCGGTCGCAGGCGTTTCCCGCCCGCAAACACGCTGTGCCGCATGGCTTGATGAATGGACGTCGGATGCTGGCTCGCCGGCGGCAGCAATTTCTCCAACGCGCGGTCTGCCACCTCGCGCCCCTGCTCCAGAACCTGTTTCAGCATCGCCCGCAGTATAACAAGCTGCGAGTTGCGAGCTTCGAGCAGACTGTTTGATTTCTCGCAGCTCGTAGCTCGCAGCTCAAAATGAAAAAGGACGCCGTTCTGGGCGTCCCTCCTCTTTGCGCGCGTCACTCGGGATCAGGCAGCCGAACGGTGGGCGCGCTCACGCATCACAGATTGCACGACATCTTCGGTGTTCCAGGGCGCGCACATGTCAGCGGCTCCCTGGTTGAGCGCCTCGGCCCACAATTCCTCGTCTGCAAGTCGGTGCGTGCAGACGATCGACAGGGCGGGGAACTCGTTGTGCAAGCGTTTCACGTCGCTCAGGCCCGAAGTTTCAAGGTCCATCACCAATACCTCAGCGCGATGCTGGGTGATGGTGGGACGGATGTCTTCGCGGCGCTGAGCCTGGAAAACAGAAGTTCGATGTTGGGTCAGGCTGTTCGCCAGAGCCTGAGCGGTTCTGGCGTCGTTCTGGTAGAGGACTACGTTCAGTGGCTCCATACATCCCCCTGCGTTCACCGCTTGCGCGATGGCCTTGGCTGCGACAGCGTTCTTGCTACCACAGGCGTTAATGCTTCCGAGCGCGAATAGCGTTACTTGCGCAACGCCTTCTCGGTCGGGGGCTCGAATGCGACTGTTTGGAGCTTTCCGTTCTGTTTTAACAGAATCTCTACTTTACCTTCCGCTTCCTCCAATTCCTTTCTGCAGGAAGCCGAAAGCTGCATGCCTTCTTCAAATAGCGTCAGCGACTTTTCCAGGGGTACCTCGCCTCTTTCAAGTTCCTGAACAATCTTCTCGAGACGCTCGAGGCATTCCTCAAATTTCGCCAAACAATTTGCTCCTGTGCCTCTATTCTACCTCCGTTTCATTCTCCAGATGTCCAGCGAAATGCGTTGGACACTGTATTTTTTCGGTAACCTCGATCGAAAATTCTTATGCCGGTGCCGGACGTGTCGATCCGAGTGCCTCCAGCACGTCAACAGCAGACGTGTACCGCCCCTGCGGCGCACTGATCTGCGCTCCCTGGACCAGTCCGCGCACGGCGAGCAGCATCTCGCGGGCAATCGCAACCCCTTCTTCGCGGGCCAAGTCCGGCGTGGTTGCCTTCGTCATCCTCCGCAAAATCGATTCGGGAACCGAAACTCGCAGCTCGTTCTTCATGAATTCCGCATTCCGCGCGCTGACCAGCGGCCAAATCCCCGCCACCACGGGTATTCGGCAGTGCTCGATACGCTTCAGAAAGTTCTCCAGCAGCTTCAGATCGAAAACCGGCTGGGTCACAACGTATTCCGCGCCCGCCTCAACCTTATATTCGAACCGCCGGATCTCCTCGTCCAGATTCGGCAAGCCTGGGTTGGCCCCTACCCCGATGACAAACGCGGTCCCCCGGCCAATCGTATTTCCACCGAGATCCAGACCCCTGTTCAGATTATGGACAATGTTCACCAACCCGATCGCATCCACATCGAACACCGCCGTCGCATCTGGGTAGTTGCCCATCTTCGGCGGGTCGCCTGTAATACAGATCAGGTTGCGGATTCCAGTCGCCGCCGCACCCAGCAGGTCCGATTGGATTCCCAGCACGTTCCGGTCACGGCAGGTGTAATGCAGGATTGCCTCGATGGCGACCTGCTGCTGCATGAGCAGCGACAGTGCCTGATTGCTCATGCGCGCCGATGCCCGGGGGCTGTCGGGGATGTTGATCGCATCCACACCTACCGATTTGAGGAACTTCGCGCCTTCAATCTCCTTGGCAATATCGATGCCCTTGGGCGGCACGATCTCCACCATGGTCACGAACTCGCCGCGGGCGATCTTCGCTCCCAGCTTGGACCGCTCGTGAATCGGGACACTCGCCAAAGCAGTCGGGATCGCCTGCTCGTGTGCCGCCTGCGAGACGGATGCTTTCTGCTGTGCCCCGCGTACGCGCAGCGCTCCCTTCATGGCGCGAATGTGATCTGGCGTCGTCCCGCAGCATCCGCCCACCAGGCTGACCCCCGCCGCCACGAATTTGCGCGCATAACTGGCCATGTATTCCGGTGAGCACAGGTAAATATTCCGTCCCTCAACCGAGCGCGGCATACCGGCATTGGGTTGCGTCGCGAGCGGCAGATCCGTTGCAGCACGCACCCGCTCGATCGCATCCAGCATCGCCACCGGCCCGACGCTGCAGTTGATTCCCAGCACGTCCACGTTCCATTCCGTCAGCCTCGCTGTGAATGCCTCGGGATCCGATCCGTCCAGGCAGTTGCCGTCCTCGTCGATCGTGACGTGCGCCACCACTGGAATCTTCGGATTCACCTCACGGCAAGCCAGCACCGCCTGATGCAGTTCCTCGACATAGCCAAAGGTCTCCAGTACCAGAAGGTCCACGCCACCCTCGACCAGGGCTGCGATCTGCTCGCGAAATGCGTTGCGCGCCTCCTCAAACGAAGTCTTGCCCAACGGTTCGATTCGGACTCCGAGCGGTCCCACCGACCCCGCCACCCAGACGTCGAAACTCTTGGCTGCTTCGCGTGCCACCTTCGCCCCGGCGATGTTGATGTCGCGTACGCGATCCGCAAGGCTATGCCGCGCGAGCCGGAAGCTATTGGCGCCAAAGGTGTTAGTTTCAATAATCTCCGCGCCGGCCTGCAGGTATTCGTGATGCACTCCGCGGATCAACTCGGGCTGCGTCAGGTTCAGCTCGTCATAACATCGGTTGATGAAAATACCCTTCGAATACAACAGGGTACCCATGGCGCCGTCGCAGAGCACCGGCGCCTTCTTCAACCGTTCGAGGAAGTTCTCAGGCATCTCTTTGAGAATACAAGAAGGTTAGTTCGGACGCACTATCCGGTGATCACCTGGCGGTTCCAGGCCCGCGAGCGGGTTTTACCTGATGCCGTAGGTGAACGATCAGGTCGAGATGGCAGCCCGAAGCGGTTCCTGGTGTCGGGGACACATCATGAAGACTTGAGAACCCCTGGCATGCGCCGCGCCAGTTCTTCCAGCTCTGAAAACCCTCAAACTTCGAAACCCGGTTGCTTTGCTATAATCCCTTTCTTGCATCCAACTGATTATCCTGCATGCTCTTGGAGTCCCAGGTTTGAAAAGAGCCCTGATTCTGTTCTTGTGTAGCGTGTGCGCCGGGTTGTCCCTGCTGAGCTGTAGTTCCAATAACACTTCCAGCACCACGCCCACAACCGCCTTCCGCGCATTCGTGTCCCAGGATATTACGGCCGGCAACGTGATTGCCGGGCTGCAGGTGATTGATGCCAGCCGCGACGTGCGCGTCCTCCAATCTCCGATCACCGCTGGTGCGACCCCGGGCATGATGGTGGTCACACCCAACCACTCTCTGACTCTGGTTTACAGCCGGACTGGCAATAACTTGGCCATGGTCAGCAATTCGTCGGAGAGCACCTCTTCGAGCGTCGCCTTGGCGGGACGCACTGACAGCTTCGTCGTCTCACCGGACAGCCGGACTGCCTATGTTGCCGTCCCCACCGCGCCTGTGGTTGGGCAATCGCCCGGCGAGATCGCGGTCATTACTCTCAGCAGTGGCAACGTCACTGCCCACGTCAGCTGTCCGCCCGGCGTACGGCCTCTGCCCGCGCAACCTGTGTGCATTCTGAATTCAGCTGGCAACGGCATTACCTTCAACTTGCCGTATCACTACCTCTCCATGAGTAATAGCGGCAACCGCCTGCTCGCGTTCAGCGACGATTCCAATATGGTCGCGGTGATCACTCCCGCGAACTTCAACTCCGACCAGACGGCGATCACCTTCATTGACGGCTTTGACCGTCCTGTGGCGGCCTTCTTTAGCCCCGACGACAGCACGGCCTATATCGTCAATTGTGGTGCCGAATGCGGTGGAACCCAGGCGAGCGTGCAGGCTCTTGACCTGACTCAGGCAGTACCGGTGGCAGGTGCAGCCTCGCCGGTGCCGGCCGCCACCGTTGCCGTCGTCAGCGGCGCGACAATGTATCTCGCCGGCACTCCCGTGCCAGCCTCTCCTTGCACCGGCCAGACCACCGCGGCAACGACCTGCGGACTCCTCACGATCTTTGATCTGACCAGCATGACGGTCGTCAATCCCGATCCGATCGTCATCACCGACGGCTATCACAGCCGCATGGCCCTCGCTGCCAACGGCCAGATTTTTGTCGGCGCCAACCATTGCACCGAGATCATCCCATCCATTCCGCCTTTGCCGGACGAAGAAGTCCGCGGCTGCCTCTCCATCTTCAACACCCAGACCGGAGCCGTCGTCATCCCCCCCGATAACGGTGACGTTACCGGCATTCAGCCTATCGCCAAGCGCACGGTCGCCTATGTTGTGCAGGGAGGGGAACTCAGAATCTACGACACCGCCACCGATGCATTGCTGCCCGAAAACAAGCAGATTCACATCAGCGGTGAAGTCGTCGACGTGAAGACCGTTGACTTCTGATCGCTATCCACGAACCACGTTCATTAGTTGCTGCTCAGCGTCGCCGTGTGCGCCTTGTGCTGCTCAACCGCATTGGCCGAGAACGCGAGCTGGAACGTCGTTCCTCCATACCAGGCAGTCCACTGATCCATATAGTGGGGACTGAGAAAGATCCCGCTCTCACCCGTGACCAGGTTCAGAGTGCTCTTGTCGAAATCGGAGAAGTTCCACGTGACTCGCTCCGACGGACCAAACTCTCGTCCCACCGCCTTCACCGTGTAGGAACTGCCGCTCAGCGGATGGGACCCGGGCCCCGTGAATCGCCCCACCAGCGGCAGATGGCTCAGGATCGGGTGATCGATCTCCACGCGATAGTATTTTCCCCATTTCCATTGGCTGATGTCGGCGGGTACGTCAGGTTTCCTTAACGCGCTTTCCATCGCTGTCGTCAGCAGGCTCTGATAGTTGTCATAGCCCGCTGGCAACCACCGCGCCGGCTGCTTCGTGAGCACGTTCTCCAGCCACACTGTGCTCATGCTCCAGCGATAACTCTTCCAACTCATCGCGCCCGATGCTGCCTTGTCATCGGCCGCGCCCAGTTTGGGTTCCAGAAGCATGCGGAACAGTTCCTGCCGCGCTTTGCTCTCAATCGTCGGCGCCGCCGAATCCGCCGACATCCTTCCATCCCAATCGCGCAGGATGTCTGCGGCCTTCTTCGCCTTGTCAGAAATCTTCCCCGAATGATCGAGCGCGTACACGAATTTGTCGGCTACGAAACGATCAAAAATTGACGACACATCCATCTGCAACGACAGCATGTCGGGCGTGGCAAACTTCTTGCCCGACTCCAGCACGCGATAAATCCGATCCGTCCGCCACGGCGCTTCCCACTCTGTGCTGATCGAATACTTGTAACCGTCCGGAGTGATGCGTCCGTTCGCCGTTGCCAGAAACCCCGACTCCGGATCGTACACGCGCGGCATCTCGTCCCATGGGATGTATCCCTTCCACTCGTGCGCATCATCGGCGCCGTTCACCGGCAGGCTTCCATCGCCCCCCGCGCGAATCGGGACTTTGCCCGTCGCCTGATATCCGATGTGCCCATCCACGTCCGCATACATCACGTTCTGTCCCGGGGCGACAAAGATCGAAAACGCTTTGCGGAACTCTTCCCAGTTCTGCGCTGAATTCACATCGAAGAAGGGAAGAGTCACGCCATCGTAGAGAGTCCATCGCAGCGCAATTTTCCGCGTCTCGCCGGGGATCAGATCGGTGATGATCGGACCGTGCCGCGTGACCACGACATCGAGCGTGACATCCTTTTGCCCCTTGATATGAATCACTTCCTGCCGGTGCTGCGGATCCACCCATCCCGCCGGAGTCTTGTACTGGCCTTTGTCGTTGAACTCTTCGATGTAATCGTCCTCTACCGTCGGCCCGACGTTCGTGAATCCCCACCCGATCCGCTGGTTGTGCCCGACGATCACAAACGGCATGCCCGGCAATGTGACTCCCGCCACTTCAAAGGCGCCGCTCTTCAGATGCGAGGCGAACCACAGATTCGGCAACTGATGGTCGAGGTGCATGTCGTTCGACAGCAGCGGCTTTCCCGAAACCGTGTGTTGTCCCGATACCACCCAGTTATTCGAGCCGGCACGAAACGCATCCCCCTCCGCGTCTGTGAATGCTTGGATGATCGCGTCCGAAGTCTCGAACGGACGCACAGCCCAAAACTGGGGAGTTGAGTATTCCTGAGGACGGGCCCCGGGTTCCGAATGCTTCGCCGTTCTCGAAATCAAGCTCGACCCTTCTCCCGTCGGTTCACCTTCGTCATCGTCGTCATCGTCATCGCTGTTCGCAGAGTCGTCCCCATCGACTCGCGGCCTCGTCGCCGCCGGAGGCCGGTCTCTCCACGACGAATTTACATACAGATCTGCCGTCATTTCCGGCCCGATCTTGGCCAGAATCTTCTCCCTTGTCAGCGCTCGCGCATAGCTGTAGTGATTGAGGTCCTGCACCATGCGTGCGCCCACCAGCAGGGAGTCCGCAACCGTCCAGGGCCGCGGCTGATATTTCAGCAGCCGGAACTCCAGCGACAACCGGTCGCGATGCGACTCGAGAAACGCATTCACTCCTCGCGCGTACGCCTCGAAGTACTCGCGGTCGCGCGCCGTCATGTTCTTCTCCGCACTCTCGGCGGCCGCGCGCAATCCAAGAATCCGCTGCTCGCGGTCCGTCCGCAGCAGGCTTGGACCGAGGATTTCCGAAAGCTCTCCCCCCGCCGCGCGCCGCATCGCATCCATCTGCCAAAGCCGGTCCTGCGCCGTGACGTAGCCTTGCGCGAAGAAAAGATCGTCGAGCGATCCCGCTTCTATCGTCGGCACACCCTGGCCATCGCGCACCACCCGCACGTCGTTCGTCAGTCCATGCACGACGATCTTGCCGTCCAGTTGTGGTAGCGGTGAGCGAGCGACGATGTACAACCAGGCCGCGGCCGCCAGAATCACGGCGACCAGCCCGATGCCGGCGAACGCAAGGATCCGCACAAACGGATTCCGTTTGGCGCTGACTTCAGGAAGAGATGTTGTGACGGACATTAGTTATCGATTCTAGGGGCGCTCTCTGCCCCTGACAACCCAACGCCCCTTCCGAATCTGGTTCATTCAGCCTCCGCCTGCAAGATCGGCCAAAACTCCTTGTGGGCGCGGCTTCTCGGAGAACCCTCGGTTCTAACCACTGGGTTGTCAATAAGTTGAGTGCGGTTGTTCTGGTTCCAAAATCCACTGGCGGAGCCCTCTCGAGCAATGGTATGCTCTCTCCAACCTGTGCCCCAGCAGGTAATTCCAGGTACTTGGGTGAGGATCATGAATTGGACGACCCCGGCGTTTGAAGAAGTGTCCCTCTGCTGCGAAATTAACTCCTACGCGAGTGCAAAGCTGTAAGCTCAACGAATGCAGGTGAAAATCCTCGGCTCCGCTGCCGGAGGAGGATTTCCCCAGTGGAATTGTGCCTGTCCGAACTGCCGTGACGTCCGTCGCGGCCGGTTCGCGGGCAAGCCTCGTCTGCAGACTCAGGTCGCTTTCAGCGGTGACAGCGAAACCTGGTTTCTGCTGGGCGCCTCCCCCGATTTACGCCTGCAAATCGAATCTTCTCCCGAATTGCATCCCCAGAGCGGAACAAGAAGCTCCCCAATCCAAGGAGTGATTCTAGCGAGCGCTGACCTCGATCATGTGCTCGGGCTGCTCCTTCTGCGTGAACTGCAACCTTTGCAGGTGTGGGCCAACGTCGGGGTGATGCACATACTCCGCCATCAAAACACCATGTTTGGCATGTTGAACCGAACGCCTGATCAGGTGCACTGGAAGCCGATCATTCCCGGAGAGCAGTTCCCCGTTATCTCTCTGAATCATCGCGACAGTGGCATTCATTGTGAAGTGGTCGGCGTCTCCTCCCTACTGCCTGCTTATGCCGGCCGTGTTCTGTCCGATGGAGCAGTCTTGGGCATTGTCCTCACCACTCGATCAGGCAAGAAGCTGGGTTTCTTCCCACAACTGGCCACGCTGACCGAGGGGCTCAAGAACATTTTTGCCACTCTCGACTGCCTCCTTCTCGACGGCACTTTCTGGAGTGACGACGAACTCATCTGCATGCAAGGCTCCGCACAATCCGCCCGCGACATGGGTCACATACCTGTCGGTGGAGAAGATGGTACGCTGCAGCAACTGTCGGCTCTGACGCGGCCGCGCAAGATGTTCGTTCACATCAACAACACCAACCCGATGCTCAACGAGGCCGGACCGGAGTATAAGAAAGTCCGCGACGCGGGATGGGAACTGGCAGAGGACGGATGTCAACTCACACTGTAGAAACGACCGCGATGCTCTCCTTCGAAGAACTGCGCGCCGCTTTACGCAAGGTCGGCGAAGATCGCTACCACCATCAGCACCCGTTCCACCTGTTGATGCACGAGGGCAGACTCACGCGCGGACAGCTCCAGGCCTGGGCGCTCAACCGCTACTACTACCAGAGCATCATTCCGATCAAGGATTCGATCATCCTCTCGCGCAGCGACGATCCTGAATTCCGTCGCGCCTGGCGCAAGCGCATCGTCGATCATGACGGCGACGCGCAGTCGCCCGATGGGGGCATTCGCCGCTGGATCAAGCTCGCCGAAGCCACGGGACTCGACGCCAGGCGTGTCATCAGCCAGCGCGAAGTCCTTCCCGCCACACGTTATGCCGTGAATGAATATCTGAACCTGGTGCGCACGCGTCCGCTGCTGGAAGCCGTCGCCTCGTCGCTGACCGAGCTTTTTTCCCGCGACCTGATCGCCCTCCGCATGGACCGCATGCGCCAGCACTACCCCTGGCTCTCCGGCGGGCTAGACTACTTCACCGCGCGCCTGCATCAGGCACCGGAAGACGCTGCCTTCGCTATTCAATATGTCTACGACCACGCACGCACGCGCGAAGAACAGGAGAAGGTGATCCAGGCCCTGCGCGACAAGTGCGACATCCTGTGGGCCCAGCTTGATGCCCTCTATTTCGCTTACGTGCAGCCGGGATGGCCTCCGCCGGGAGCATTTAAGATTGAAGAATAGTGGTCAGTGGCTAGTGGTCGGTGGTCAGTTGCCGTAAAGGGCATCTGATCTGAGACCGTTGAGAGACTGCATGGACGAACGACCAACGACTAACGACCAGAGACTAGCGACCAGCGACCGAATGCCAATTTCCGAAATCAGCAAACCCGCGCTCGCCGTCGGATGCAAGTGGGGTGGCACCCAGGAAGAGCCGCTCGTGCTTTTTCCCGAAGGCGCGATCAAGATCCAGGGTACCGGCCTTGCAATCCTGTCTCTCTGCGATGGCGCGCACACCTTCGCCCAGATCATCGAAGAATTGCAGCGCCAGTATTTCGGTGCCAACCCGCAGCGTATCCTCGAAGACGCGACAAACTTCCTCCAGCAACTGCACGAGAAGCGGATTGTCGACTACTAGAAGAACTTGGAAGACAGAAGTGGCTTTCGAGAATCAGGTTCCGGGTTAAGCCTGGCTTCATGCGTGCCGCCTAAGGTCGATCAACACGCGGGCACGCGTTATTCACTCGCTCTGAACTTCGCGACGATCGCCGTGATATCGTCGTGCTGCTCCTGAGAGCTGAATCCCCGAACCCGATCCACGATTGCGGCCAGCAACCCCTGGCAGGATAGATGCCGGTGTTGCCGTAGCGATTCGATCAGGAACCCCTCGCCAAATTCTTCTCCGCGCTCATTACTCGCTTCGGTGATGCCATCGGTATACAGCGCAAGCACGTCGCCGGGAGAAAGTTCTTGCTCGCGCATGGAACAATTCCACTCTTTGAACAGGCCCAGTAGAGTGCTGGTGGATGCCAGCTGCTCCACGCTGCCGTCTGGTCTCAACAGCAGGCCCGACAGATGCCCGCAATTGGCGTAGCGCAGTCGCCGCGTCGTCTCATCGTACTCGGCGAACAAAAGCGAGGCGTAGGCGCTCTCGCTGGTGTTGTCATAAAACAGGCGGTTGACGGATCGAAGCAACGCTTCCGGCTGGTCGAAGGCCACCGCCGACTGGCTCCGCAGGCTGGCCTGCAGATTCGCCATAAGCAGCGCGGCGGCGATCCCTTTGCCGGAAACGTCACCGATGATCAGCCCCAGACGCTGGGGCCCGAGATTCAGAAAGTCGAAATAATCTCCTCCCACCTGCCGCGCCTGCAGGCAGATCCCTGCGTATTCCACCGTCTTCAGCTCCGGTTGAATCTGCGGAAACAACCGCGCCTGCACTTGCCTGGCGATTTCCATTTCCTGGGCGCTCCGACGTTCGGCTTCGAGCTTTTCCGCGTGCTCCTGCCGTCGCAACTCCAGGCTTCGCCTGACTTCGTCGAAGCCCTCCAGGCCAAACCCGTTTCCGTCCGGATCTTCGAACCGCGCATAGATGCCGCCCCACCCCGGCGTCTCTGGCGCGGTTGTGAAACGAACGCCGCGTTCGCTCCATTCTCTGTACTTGGCGTGGACATCTTCGGTCATGAAAAGAACCCAGCGGTAACCGCCGATCAGCTTGTATTCGGGGTTTTCGGGTTTGGGCTCGACGAGCGCAAGATTCGCGCTGCCGTCAGGCGGGGCGACTTCGATCCAGCCTTCTCCGGTGGGAAGGCGATTTTCCGCGATGAGTTCGAAGCCCAGTTTGTCCACGTAGAAGCGCTTACTCACTTCCAGGTCGCGGACGAAAACGACGATGTCCTGAATGCTCAGGTAGGGTTCTTCGCGTCCCGCGCGCAGCACGGTCCGGTTTGCCCACGAGAGGAAGGCGTCGCTCGCCATCGGCGAGATTATAGTGGGCTGGCCAGGCTTCCTAAGTCGAGAATTTTCCATAGCACTCGGCATCCCGACCGATCCTTCATGCGATCGCGGGTAGTGCTCGTGCTTGAATCCGAAAGGGGTTCCGGGATTTAATGACACTTGGCAGCGGGTTCGCCGCTGAGGTAGGTGCTTTGGCAACACTCTCCAACCCGCTCGCACTCATTGCCGAGATCACCCACCGCTGTCCTCTCCACTGCGTCTATTGTTCCAATCCGCTCGAACTCGCCGCTGCCAACTCAGAGCTCAAAACCGACGACTGGCGCCGAGTCTTCGCTGAAGCCGCCCAAATGGGTGTCCTGCATCTCCATCTCACCGGCGGCGAACCGCTCGCTCGTACCGACCTTGAAGACCTCATCTCTTCCGCGCACAAGGCCAACCTCTATACGAACCTCATCACCTCAGGGCTTGGTCTATCACGCGAACGCCTCAAGAAACTGGTCGACGCCGGACTCGATCACATCCAGCTCAGCTTTCAGGATGGCGAACAAACCCGCGCCGACTGGATTGCAGGTACGAAATCCCACGCCTACAAGATCGACCTCGCAGCCTGGATCCGCGAGCACAAGGTCGCCTTTACCGCGAATCTCGTGGTTCACCGCCAGAACCTGGATTACCTCGAAGACACGCTGACATTCCTCGAGACGCTGCGCCCCGGCCGAATCGAGATCGCCCACACCCAGTACTACGGATGGGCGCTCAAGAACCGGGCTGCGCTGATGCCGACGCCCACCCAACTCGAGAAAGCTCTTCAGATCACTTCGGCATTCGCGCAGCGTGTGAAAGGCATGATCCGCATCGACAGCGTCGTCCCCGACTACTACGCGCAATACCCGAAAGCCTGCATGGGGGGCTGGGGACGCCGCATCCTGCTCATCGATCCAGCCGGACGGGCCATGCCGTGCCATGCCGCCGGCGTCATCCCTGGCCTTGAATTTGAAAACATCCGCGATCGTTCTTTGCGCGACATATGGGCCGGTTCATCCGCCTTCAACAAATTCCGCGGTGAAGACTGGATGCAGGAGCCCTGCCGCTCCTGCGAGCGCCGCGCCGAAGACTTCGGCGGCTGTCGCTGCCAGGCCTTGCTGCTCGCCGGCGATGCGGCGGCTACCGATCCCGTCTGCTCGCTCGCTCCAGCGCACCATTTGGTCCAGCAAATCCAGTCGCAGTCTCCAGATAACGTCGTCACGACAGGAAGTCTCGTAGAGAGCTGGAATTACCGCCCTAACCCTTCCAGGGTCTAGCGGCGCGGCGTCCCCATCTGGCGCAATAGTCGGCCGCCCGTTATCATGACACCGAGTCTTCGCTGCGCAGTCCGTAGAACTATGTTGCAGAAAAGAATCGACGACCAGCCCACCATCTCGCGCCAGAACATGCGCGAGGCGGAGGATATCTTTCTGAAGCACCTCCGCCGTGTCGGCCTCAAGCAGACCGAGCAGCGCAATACGATTCTGCGCACCTTCCTGGAAACTCGCGAGCACCTTTCCACGGACGAACTCCACCGTCTGGTCAAAAAGAAGGACCCACACATCGGTTTCACGACCGTTTATCGCACGCTCAAATTGCTTGCCGGGTGTGGCCTTGCCAGCGAAGTTTCTTTCCACGACGGCATTGCCCGCTACGAGCACCAGTACAATCGCCGCAGCCATCACCATATGGTCTGCACCGAATGCGGCACGTCGGTCGAGTTTTTCTCTCCTGAAGTCGGCGAGCTCGAGCAGCAGATCGGGCGCAGGCACCATTTCGTGACGACACGCCACACGTTCCAGATCTACGGCATCTGCGAAGAGTGCAGGAAAAAGAACGATGGGCGCGGGATCATCTAGTCCCCCAATTTCGCCGCCGGCGGAGATTCTCTGTCCCCGCTGCAACAGTTCCATGCCTGCGACCGCCGCCTTCTGTCCCGGATGCGGCCGCTCGATGAAGGCGCTTTCTTCCGGCGAGAAAATGGCTGCGGCGATGGGCTACTGCACCTTCCTTCCGGCTGCGCTTCTGCTCTTTCTGCCGGCGTTCCGCAAGAGCACCTTTGTCCGCTTCCATGCGTGGCAGAGTGTCCTGCTGTGGGGACTCTTTTTCATCGCATCGCTGGTTGCGATTCTTCTTTCCAATTTCGTCGGCGCGATTGCTCTTCTGCTGATCGGCATCCTCGC
>DATIWL010000041.1:0-11378 GCA_035519435.1 Terriglobales bacterium | reverse complement strand
AGGGTAGAAAAGCAGATATGCGTCCCTCTCAGGTCATGGACGACGCGCTGTACAACCTGCGCTGGCTGGAAGCGAGACTGGACGGCGCGACTCCATCAGAACGGAAAGCCCTTGAAGCCGCACGGCGGGAACTGCTCACCGTGATTGAGGCGATGACCGCTGCTACTCAGGACCCGTCCTGACGGGGCATCTCCGGTCGTTGTACCCGGCTCACTTCGTCGCGGCCGGCTCCAGCTGGTCGTAGCCCATGGCGCGGATCTTCGCCAGCAGGGACTTCAGGTTCTCCAGCTGCTTGCCACTGGCGTGCTTCTCGTCAATCACCAGCAACACGGCATCGTGCAGCGCGCGCTTCTCCGGGTTCGTCCAGCGGGTGTGCTGGCCGCTCGTCGCCGGCTTCGCGGTGCCAGCTGATGGGGTGGACTTCCTGCTAGATTTTTTTGCTGACTTCGTCTTGGTTGTCATGCCGCAACTCTGCAACCCGGAGGCGTCCGCAGCAAGTTCAATCCATCGGCGCCGCCGTCTCGTCGGTGCATCGGACAGGTTACCCGGCGTAGCCACCAGCGGGATGCTTCCGAGGTGGTACCGTGTTATCGGGCGGGAGCTGAGGCGCCGCTGGCCGGGCTGAGAACAGTGAGGTCAAGGAACACCCGCTGAGGTGGTTTGTGGAAACTTCTCAGCGGGTAAAGCCCCGCGTCAAACAACGTCCTGACGCGGCCCTAAAGGGCCGCTCTTCCACGGTGGCACATACGCCTCTTCCACGGTGGCACATACGTCCCCGTCTCTTTCGCAAAAGAACGCGAGAGAAGGACGGGGCACCCGGCGTGGACAGCGACATGCGAAGAGCGAACGACGATTCCGCGAACAGCGGCCTGCTTTACGGCTTCACTGGCGCGCCGGTGTCGACCAGGATCAGCGTTCCGAAATATTTGGTGTCGCGCCAGAACATGTCATTCATGCCGGACCAGTGGAGTTCCTGCTTGAGCGAGCCTTTGCCTTCGTCGTTGTCGTTGATGGCGAGGTCGAAGCCGATGGCGCGGCCGCCGTCGTGGATGGGGCGCATGACCGCGCCGGGCAGCAGGATGCGAAGTTCGAAGTTATATCCCTGGGGCGTGCGCTTGAAGGCGTAGGCGCCATGGTAGGGCCCGGTGGCGAAGGTCGAGGTGATGTCGTTTTTCGACATGACCTCGTTAGGGAAGGCCAGCGGCTCTTTGGAGCCGTCGGGCAGGTCGAACATGGGCTGGGGCGCGCCCTCCTTGTATTTCCAGAAATTATCGAAGACGAAGGGATGGGTCGCGCTGTAGACGAAGTGGAACTCGTGATGGAGAAGGTCTCCGACGTAGTAGTGCGACGAGTTGGAGCCGTCGTCGTCGAACATGAGTTCGATGCCGTCGTCGTCCCAGGAGCCGGTCTCCATGCCGGGGACGAGGGAGCCGTGGGGCTCGGTGACGCGGTCGTCGGTGACTTCGACGGCGACGTAGAGGTATTGGTCGTCCCAGGCGAGCTTGAAAGTGGCGGAGAGGTCCCTGGGGCCGCCCCATTTGGCGGAGGAGATGCCTTGTCCGACGAAGAAGAACTTCTCCTGGTTCATGGTGAAGCCCTTGACGGAGGACCAGTCGCTGAGATCGCCGTCGATGGCGATGGGGAAGGTGCGTTTCGGAGCGTAGTACGTCGCCCAGGAGTAGGGCGACGAGGCGAAGGCGGCTGTGGCGCCGATCGCGAGGGCAAGAACGAGGAGCACGGCGCGCGTGAACCGCAGCCTCCGGAGTCGAGCGCCTGCGGCGGTGGTTGGCAGGGGCGTTGGCGAGGGCATGGTCTTGAGCTGGCTACGCGGCCTTGGCAGCCGCCGCTTCCATTTCCTGCGTGCGCTTCCAGGTGTAGGTGATGCGGTGGATGACGGTGATGGTTGAGAGCACGGCGATCACCCAGAGCACGGGCGCCATCACGTTGAACAGGGCACCGATGATGAGCAGGACGAGGCGCTCGGGACGCTCCATGAATCCGACGCGGCAGGTGCCGATGAGCGACTCGGCGCGGGCGCGCGCGTAGCTGACCATGATGGAGCTGATCATCACTAAGGCCGTCAGGACGACATAGAAGAAACGGTTGCCGCGGGCGTAGAAGACGAGGAGTCCGAAAAAGAGAGACGCGTCACTGTAGCGATCGACGACCGAGTCGAAGAAGGCGCCGAAGAGACTGACGCGGCCGGAGGCGCGGGCGACGCGGCCATCGACAAGGTCGAAGAAGCCGGAGGCGATGATGACAAGGCCAGCGTAGAGAAACATGCGGCGCTGGGTGTCGCCGTTGGCGTAACCGAAGAGGAAGGCGGCGTAGGTGTTGACGGCCAGGCCCATCAGGGTAAGTGCGTTGGGATTGATGCGGGCCAGGGCGAGCATTTTGACGATGGCGTCCAGCAGTACCCCGCAGACTCGGCCCACTCCGTTGGTCCAGCTCATTGGGGACCGGTCCCGGTGGCGACGTCTTCGTCGTGGATGGTAGTCAAAGTGAGGATCTCCATTTCACGCTTGCCGGTCGGAGTCACGACGACGGCGGTGTCTCCGATCTTCTTGTTGAGCAGGGCGCGGCCGATGGGCGAAGTGGTGGAGATTTTGCCGGCGGCGACGTCGGACTCTTCGCTGGTCACGAGCGTGTATTCGACTTCCTCGTCCTTGGTGTTGTCGTAAACCTTGACGGTGGAGCCGAGGCCAACCTTGTCCTTGGGAATGTTGGAGAGGTTGATCAGGGAAAGGTCGGCGAGGCGCTTGCCGAGCTGGCGGATGCGGGCCTTGAGGTACTCCTGGCGCTGCTTGGCCATGTGGTACTCGGCGTTCTCGCTCAGGTCGCCCATGGCGACGGCCTTCTTGAGCTCGCGAGGGATGTCGTGGGCCAGTTCGTATTCCAGGGCCGACAGCTCTTCTTGCAGTTTCTTCTTGATGTGCTCCGGCATGCGTCAGGAGATTATAAACCGCGCGGAGGAGGTGCGATGGGCATCTGGCGGAGTCGGAACGATTGGCGGTCGGAGTGCCAGTGGAGGTCGGCGCAACTGTCTTATTGCCGTCGCCGGAGGTTCGTGGGGAGGAAACGGTGAGGTCAGGGTGTCGGCCAATTGCATGGATTCTTGTGCAACTAACTGACGGGACATGGGTTACGCTGAGCCGTCGCGGATCGAAGGTGCCGCTTGGGCGGGAAGCCTTATCTGGATTGCCTTCCGAGGGGCGGTCGGCTAGACTCTAGGTGTTCCCCGCTGCCCTCGAGCGAGGTTCCCCTCCATGAATGGCGACCGGGTTTTCCACATCGGCGACAAGGTGGTGTATCCCAACCACGGTGTCGGTGTCATCGAGCAGATCAGCAGCCGGACGATCGGAGCAGCGGTCGAGAAATTCTACCTCCTGAAGATCAAAGCCAGCAGCCTGAAGGTGATGGTGCCCTTCCATAACGTTGCCAGCGTCGGGCTCAGGCCGGTGGTGCGGAACGGTGAGATCCAGAAGATCGTGGATTTCCTGTCATTGGGCGAGTGCAGCAATGCCCAGGACTGGAAAGACCGGTTTAAGGAAAACTCCGAGCGCATGCGTACCGGTTATCTGATGGACGTGGCGGCGGTGCTGAAGAGCCTGCTGGTTCTCGGGCGGAATAAGTCGCTGTCGTTCCGCGAAAAGAAGATGCTGGAGCGGGCGCGTTACCTCCTGGTCAGTGAGCTGGCGATCTCGAAGAATTGCGAAGAATGCGAGATCGAACAAGTGCTCGCCAAGGCACTTACCAAGTGCAATCTGCGGTTCCCGGAACTGTCGGAGCTGGCGTCGTAGCTAACCAGGAAGTAAGATTCAATAAGCACATCGTTTCTCAAGCAAATCTCCTCAGAGAAAACGAAAAGCGATTCGCCAGGTTCTTTCGTATGAAACTCATTTTCCTTGGCATGATGATCGTGGTCTCATTCTCCTTTACGGCCTGTGGCGGTGGCGGTGGAAACAGCCCATCACCTCCTCCACCCAGCACCAATAACCAATGGACATGGATGGGCGGCGCAAACTCCGTTGACGAGGCGGGTACGTACGGGACTTTGGGAACGCCATCGGCCAGCAATATTCCGGGAGCGCGGCTGGGAGCTGTCAGCTGGAAAGATGCTTCGGGCAACTTCTGGCTCTTCGGCGGGCTGGAACAAGGCGACTTGCTGAACGACTTGTGGAAGTACAGCGGCGGGGAATGGACCTGGATGAGCGGCGCGAACGTGGGCAATCAAGCGGGGACCTACGGGACTCTCGGCACGCCTGATCCGAACAATGTTCCAGGGGCGCGCACTCAAGGTGTGGGCTGGATCGACGGCTCCGGCAATCTGTGGCTGTTTGGCGGATACGGCTACGATTCGACCGCCTCCTATGGACTTCTAAACGATTTGTGGGAATACAGTGCGGGCCAATGGACGTGGATGGGCGGCTCGAACCTATGGGGCGAGGGAGGTACCTACGGAACACAAGGGACCCCTGCACCAGACAACATTCCCGGAGCGAGAGGGAACGCCGTCACCTGGACCGATGCGTCCGGGGATTTCTGGCTCATGGGAGGATCCGGTAACGGCGCGACCTCCGAAGGCTACCTCAACGACTTGTGGAGATACAGCGCGGGCGAATGGACGTGGATGGGCGGCTCGACTGGAGGGAACGGACCCGCAACCTATGGGTCGAAAGGCACACCCGCTCCCGGCAATACTCCAGGTGGGCGTTATGGTGCGGCCAGCTGGAAAGATCAAACCGGGAACATGTGGCTGTTCGGCGGATATGGCATGGATTCGACGAACACCCAGGGCTATCTCAACGATCTCTGGAAATACAGCGGCGGGCAATGGGCGTGGATGAGCGGTTCTGAGTTCGTGAATCAGCCAGGATCCTACGGAACGGAGGGGGTGGCCAGCGCCAGCAACGTACCGGGCGCACGGGACTACGGTGCGGTCTGGACCGATGCATCGGGGAATCTCTGGTTGCTTGGCGGCGAGTACCTGGACGGAATGACGGATCACTTGTTCAACGATTTGTGGAAATACAGTGCAGGGGAATGGACGTGGGTGAGTGGCGCGAGCATTTTCGACCAAAAGGGACACTACGGAACCCAGGGAACATCAAGTTCGACTAACGTTCCTGGAGCGCGAGAACTAAGCGGCCGGTGGATCGACGCGTCCGGCAATCTCTGGCTGTTCGGCGGCGGGGGCTACGATTCGAACGGAAATCCCGGGCGCCTCAACGATTTGTGGCGATACAAACCTTAAGAGGTCCTTTCAGACCTTGCCCTCGGCGAGAACTACAGGGCGCATTGCGGGATCGAGTGCGGCGCTATCGTTCCCGGTTCACTACTTCTGACTGCTTCTTGATTGCAACCACGATTGCAGAATCAGCACTGCGGCCATGCGGTCGACAGCCTTGCCGCGCTTTTCGATGGAGAGTTCGGCATCGCGTAGCAGGCGGTTGGCCTCTGTAGAGGTCCAGCGCTCATCCCAGAGATGGACGGTCACGCCGAATTGGGCCTGGAGTTCGTCCGCGAAGCGACGCATCTTCTCGGCTTGTATACCTTCGGCGCCACTGAGGCGAAGCGGCAGGCCGACGACAACCTCCTTGACCTGATATTCCACCAGCAGGCGGCCTAATGTCTCAAAGTCTCGACGCTTGTTCTGGCGCTGGATCGTCTCCAGGCCTTGCGCTGTAATACCGAGCGGATCCGAGACGGCGACGCCGATGCGTTTGGAGCCAACATCGAGGGCGAGGACGCGGGGGAGTGTTTCGGGGGAGGCCATTGATTCATTGTAGATTGCAGAAGTCAGAAGTTAAGATTGCAAAAGCAAAACACAGAGCCTGCTGGTTTTCGATTTCCACTCGGCGAACTGACGTGGGGTTTCTGCAATCTGCAATTGGGTCGCGTATTCTTTGATGCAAATCTCCCCGGGCTCAGGCAGAATGATGGGCCGGTCAGGACATGGATACTCCTGAGACACCTCGCAAGTACCACTGGTCGCTGACGCTGCTCGGCATCGGCCTGATCATCGTGTTCGCCTACTACGGCGAGTCGGTACTGTCGGTTTTGTTCTTCTCGATCCTGCTCAGCTTTGTGCTGGAGCCGGTGGTGGAAGCGTTTGCTATCTATCTGCGCCTGCCGCGTGCGCTGGGGGCTCTGATCGCGGTCACGCTGCTGCTGGCACTGGTGTATGGCATCACCTATGCCTCTTACAGCCGTGCCATCGCGTTCGTCGACACGTTGCCGAAATACTCCCAGAAGATCCGATCGATCCTGCAACCGTTCCGGGCGCAAGCGGAGAGACTCGATCGCACGAGCGAAGCGGTCGGAGAGCCGGAATCGGACAATGTCATCGCGGTGCGGCCGGTGACGAGCTGGTCGGACATGCTGACGCACGGCGTGGGCACGCTCACGGAAGTCTTTCTCGCGGCTTCCTTTATTCCATTTCTCGCATATTTCCTGCTGACATGGAAGCACCACGCGCGCTCCGCAACGGTGATGCTGTTTCCCCTGCAACACCGGCATACCGCCTACGTCACCCTGGGACTGATCGGGAAGATGCTACAGAGCTTCATCATGGGGAACCTGCTGATTGGATTGATGATTTCGGGCACCAGCCTGCTGATCTTTGCGTTGCTGAAGGTGCCATTCTTCTATTTTGTCGGGTTCCTGAGCGGATTCCTGAGCCTGGTTCCCTATCTCGGCGTTGTGCTGGCCATGCTGCCGCCGCTGCTGGTGAGCCTGGGACAGCTCGAAGCCGGCGATCTGATTGCGGTCGTATTCACCGTGATCCTGATGCACCTGTTCGCACTGAACGTCCTCTACCCCAAACTGCTGGGAAGCCGACTGAAAATCAATCCGCTGGCGGTGACGATCGCTCTTCTGTTCTGGGGATGGATCTGGGGCGCGATCGGGCTGGTGCTGGCCATTCCGATTACTGGCGCGCTGAAGATCATCTTCGATCACGTGGAATCGATGAAGCCGTATGCGGCGTGGCTGGGAGAATGATTTGAAAGTCAAAAGGCAGAAGGCAAATTGAAGAAGTGAGACCCTTCGATACGTGCGGCGAAGGGTTTTACTTCTTCAGTTTGGCTCTTGACTTCTGCAATCGTCGTAGTCCCACCGTCAGCTACCCTCCACCTGCGGTTCGCATCTACACTTGAAGCTTGCGTTTTCTGATCACAGTCTTGTTACTGGGCGTCCTGGCGGTGGGTGGCTGGATTGCCTGGGCCCTTTATACACCGGTGACGCCTCCGCCGCACGCGGCGCTCCTGCTGCGCTCGGGGTACTCGACTCGACAGATCGCAGCGGAATTGCGGAATGCCGGCGTGATCCGCAGCCCCCTTGCCTTCCGGCTGTGGCACCGGTTGCATCCGAAGCCGGCATTGAAGGCCGGCGAGTATCTGTTTGAGCATCCAGCGACGCTTCCGGAGGTTTACGACCGCATCGCGCACGGCGATATCTACTTTCACGAGGTCACGATCCCGGAAGGCTACAACATGTTCGACATCGCCAAGGCGATGGAGGATGCGGGACTGGGATCGGCGCAGGATTTCCTCAAGATCGCCGAGACGCGAACCGACCTGATCTCGGATCTGGCGCCCGAAGCAAAATCGCTCGAAGGATATCTCTTTCCCAACACATATCAGTTCACGCGCACGCAAAGCCTGGAGGACATGGCCGGAGTGATGGTGCATCAGTTCCGGCAAGTGTTGCAGCAAGTGGGGTTGAACAGCGACGTGCATCGCATCGTGACCATGGCATCGATCGTGGAAAAGGAGACGGCGGCACCGGAAGAACGCGCGCAGGTAGCCAGTGTGTACTACAACCGGCTGGCGCGCCGCATGGCGCTGGATGCTGATCCGAGTGTGATCTACGCGCTATTGCTGGCAGGCAACTATTCCGGCAGCCTGCACCACGAAGATCTGTCGACGAAGTCTCCCTACAACACGTACCGCTATCCCGGGTTGCCTCCGGGACCGATTGGAAACCCTGGGAGGAGTGCGCTGGAAGCGGCCATGCATCCGGCGAACACGGCGTTCCTGTACTTCGTGAGCAACGGGAACGGACACCATCGCTTCGCCCGGAATCTCACCGAGCACAACAAAAATGTGGCCGCCTACCGGCGGGCGATGGGGATGCGCTGAGCGCAGGAACAGCTCCCTGCCTTATACTTAGTGTTTGGTCGTATTTTCATTGAGCGTGGCAGGAGTCTCTCCCACTACCGGTCAGCGAATGCGTTCCCTTCGGTTCCGATTCATCTCTGTGATGTTGCTGACGACCGCCGTGCTCCCCTTGAGCGGGTGCCTGTTCCGGACGCGCAAGGTGGACCGTCATCTCTCGACCGCGCCGCTGAAGGCGGCCACGCAGCAGGACCTTATCGACTACATCAACACGCAGGCCCGCAAGTTGCAGTCGATGCAGGCAACCGTGGACATCAACACGTCGGTAGGCGACCAGAAGAAGGGAGTGGTCACCGACTACCAGGAGATTCGCGGTTACGTGCTGGCGCGCAAGCCGGCGATGCTCCGGATGAAAGGCCTGTTCCCGGTGGTGCGCAATACCGCCTTCGACATGGTGAGCGACGGCCAGGAGTTCAAGGTGTGGATTCCGCCGAAGAACAAATTCGTGGTCGGAACCAACGCTGAGGCCGAACCGCTGCCGGGAAAGAAGCTGGAGAATCTGCGTCCGCAGCACATCTATGACGCGCTCCTGATGCGGGAAATTGCCCCCGACGAGATTGCGGTTCTGGAGAACGGCTACGAGACGGTGCTGGATGAGAAGAGGCATCGCGTGGAGCAGCCGGACTACGAGCTGGCCGTCATCCGGCGGGCTTCCAACGGCTGGTACCTGTCCCGCAAGATCTCGTTCAGCCGCACCGACCTGCTCCCGCACCGGCAGATGATCTACGATATGCGGGGCAATATCGTAACGGATGCGCGCTACGATCAGTACAAGGACAACGACGGAGTGAACTTTCCGAACACAATCGAGATCGAGCGTCCGCAGGAGGATTACGACATCACCCTCAGTATGGTGAAGCTGGAGTTGAACCGTCCGCTCAAGGATGAGCAGTTCACGCTCGAGCAGCCGGAAGGCGCCGAAGTTGTGCATCTCGGCCAGACCAGCCCGGATTCCGCCAAGGGCACGGACGGGCACGGAAAATAGCTTTTTCTCGACACGCCATGATGAACCGAATGATTGTCGGCAACCTCGTGCACCGACCGATCCGGTCGGCGATCAGCATTATTGCCATTGCGCTGGAAGTGACACTGATCCTGCTGATCGTAGGGCTCTGTCTGGGTATGTTGCAGGATTCGCGCACGCGTACGGCGGGGATCGGAGCCGACGTGCTGGTGCGACCTCCCGGGTCATCGTTCATCGGCGCATTTAGCGGCGCCCCTATGCCGATTAAGGTCGGGGGCGTGCTCGCCAAGTTGCCTCATGTCAAGAGCGTGGCGCCGGTGGTCACGCAGGTCGCCAGTTCGGGTACGCTCGAGATCATCGCCGGGATCGACCTCCCGAGCTACCAGAGCATGTCTTCTGGCTTCCACTACCTGAAGGGCGGACCGTTCCAAGGACCGTACGATGTTCTGGTGGACGACCTTTTTGCCGAGTCCAAGCACATCAAGATTGGCGACTCGATCGAAATCCTGAACAATACTTTCCGCGTCTGTGGCATTGTGGAACGCGGGAAGGGCGGACGTAAGTTTATTCCAATCAATACATTACAAGATCTCATCGGAGCAAAGGACAAGGCCACCATTTTCTATCTGAAACTTGACGATCCCAACAACGTCGATGCGGTCATCACGGAGATCAAAGCGGTTCCAGGAATGGAAAGCTACGTGGTCACGTCGATGGCCGCATACCTGGCCATGATGACGACCAGCAATTATCCCGGGCTTTCCACGTTCATCGATATCGTCGTCGGCATATCGGTGGTGATCGGCTTCATTGTGATCTTCCAGGCCATGTACACCGCGGTGATGGAACGGACGCGCGAAATCGGCATTCTGAAGTCCATGGGAGCCTCCAAGTTCTATATCGTGAACGTCGTGCTGCGCGAGACGTTCCTGCTGGCTCTTGGAGGCATCGTGCTGGGGATCGTGGTCAGCCTGCTGGCGCGCGAGGGAATCTCCAAGCGCTTTCCCTTGACCCAAGTCATCGTGGCGGGGCGCTGGATCGTCTATGCCACGCTGATCGCAATTTGCGGTGCGATAGCCGGGGCTGTGTATCCAGCGCTCAAAGCGGCTCAGAGAGATCCGATTGACGCGCTGGCCTACGAATGAGCTGCAGGTTTCTCCAAAGATTCGCCCCGGAATTTCCTTTCCTGCGCCCATAGCGGCGCGCCCGCAATTTTTTCTCGCCAAACTGTGCTGGATGCACGATACTGCCCGAGAGAATGTGCCGTGCTATAATCGCGCGCCATTACAGAAGCAGTCTGCACGCGAAGTAGCCGTACTAATTTCCTGGGTTGCAGCGCTCGCGGCGCCCGGCAACCGCAAAAATACTTCAGGAGGAAACATGCGCTTCGACAATCCGACCCTCTACGGTCGGGACGACGAGATGGATGAATACGGAGACAGCGGCGCCTACGGCGAATCGCTGGAAGAGAATTTTGACGAGGAAGAAGAGGAAGAAGAAACTGGCGTGATGGAAGGCGGCGAGACCTCCGAGCCGGAACCGGAACCGGCACCCGAACCGGCACCCGCCGCGCCGAGTGGCGGCGCGCCCAAGAAACCGCCGGCCAAAAAGAAATCCGCCAAAAAGGCGAAGAGGAAACCGGCCAAGAAAGCTGCCAAGAAGAAGGTAAAAAAGGCGGCCAAGAAAAAACCCGCCAAAAAGAAAGCAAAGAAAGCCGCCAAGAAGGCTAAGAAGGGTTCGAAGAAGAAGAGCAAGAAGCGCCACTAATCCTGCTCAAAGATTCGCGGAGGCCGGCTCCCGCCGGTCTCCGCATCATCATTTTCAGGTCTACTTACCTTCCGATACGATCGCTTCCGCTTCGATCTCCACGAGCATTTCGGGGGACACCAGTCCGCTGATGATCAACATGCTCGTCGCCGGTCGAATGTCGCGAAAGAACTCGCCGTGCGCCTTGCCTACTTTTTCCCAGTCGGCGACGTTGATGACAAACATGCGCGTGCGCACGACGTCTTTCATCGAGGCTCCGGCTTTGCCCAGGGCACGTTCGATGTTCTTCAGCGTCTGAATCGCCTGCGCATAGGCGTCCCCTCTGCCAATGATTTTCCCGTCGGCGTCGGTCGCGGTGGTTCCCGAAACATAGATCTGGCGGCCGATGCGAACTGCGCGCGAATATCCCACCACAGGTTCCCAGGGCGTGCCGCTTGCGTAGTTGGTGCGTTCCAAATGTGCCTCCCTTG
>DATIWL010000040.1:0-3822 GCA_035519435.1 Terriglobales bacterium | reverse complement strand
AGGGCCGGCGCAAAAATAATTTCACAGATTCGGTCGAATCGTGTAGTTCCATCGCGGAATTACTTTGCCAGGGGTGAAGCGGAGTGAAGAGATCAGTTGTGGATCGGGCTTGAGATGGGTTTGATACTCGTTTCGGTCGAGATAGGCGGTCACGACCAAGCCAGTTTTGGTGGTGGTAGTGCGAATGAATTTGAGCATTTTTTCGTAGCTGTCCAGGGGTTCGGCCGCCCAGTTTTTGGAGATCTCTGAGAACAACCGGTGTTCGATGGGATTCCACTTAGAAGCGCCGGTAGGATAGTGAGCGATGGTGACTGCGAGGCCGAAACGATTGCATAGCTGACGCTGGAGTTCGATCTTCCAGGCCCAGGAAGTGCAACTGTTGCTGCCGCCGGAGTCGGCCAGGAGGAGAAGCCTGGGCGCACGGCCATAGCGGCGGGTTCCTTCGCGATTCCACCAAGTGGCGATAGAGTGGGCGGCGAAGGCCGGGGTGTCGTGGGAGATGCCGACGTGGACGGAACCGCGGTTGTTGGGCTCGTCGTAAATGCCATAGGAGATACCGATGCCGCTGGCATCGGTAAGGAAATCGTGATCGTTGACCAGAAGGGGCGAGCGGTCCCATTTGGCACCTGGGTTTTTGAAATTGCCGATCATTTCGCGTTTCTTGCTATCGACGCTGATGATGGGAAGACCTTGGCGTTGGAAGCGAGTCCGTAGCGAGCAGATGTGCTGGAATTGTTGATCGCGATAGGGGCTGGAGTTGGTGGCGATCTGCTTGCGATTGACACGCAGAGAGAAATTCATCTGGTGGAGAAGACGAGCGACGGTATTGGCCGAGACTGGAATATCGATCTGCTGGAGAACCTCGGCGATTTTCTCGGTCGTCTTGCGGGTCCACTTCAGCCCGGTAATGGGATCGCCGGCGGTATCGTGCTCCAGAAGGATCTCGATGGCATCGATTATTTCGGGCGTTTTTTTTCCACGCGCTTGCGGCCAGCGCCAGCTTTGCGTGCACCGCCGATTTCCACGTCTTGGGCCAACAACTGTTGTCGCCCTCGGGCCACGGTATGGGGATCGAGTTCGAGAAAGTCGGCCAGTTGGCGGTCGCCGCCACGGCCCAACTTGAGGGACTCCAGGCCGGCATAGAGGCGGCGCTGCTGCTCATCCAGCAAACTGTAGAACAGCAGAATGGCGGCTTTGACTTCCTCGGCGGGGACCTCCAGCACGGAGGTATCCGCCACCGTGGGCAGGAATTCCACCGTACGACGGGTGAGAAGTTGTCGTCGTTGGAGGGTCGCGTCCGTAGCCGTGTATAGGTACCTGCCGGACATGGGTTGGCGGGAAACGCGACCTTGCTGGGACAGTTGATGCAGCGCATCCTGGACTGCGACGTGTAAAGCGGGAGCCAGTTCATCGGCGAAGTATCCGCGCGGGGAGCGATTCACGAATGCTTCCGCGGTGGCCCGCAGCGTGCCGAAACGGGAGAACCACACCTCTGCCCGCGACCAGAGTCCGTGATCATCGAAGAGAGCGATCTCGCGCAGCGTGTAGAACCGACCGCGATGAGAATAACTGCTGAGGTAGTCCAGTTGCTTCAGTTTTCGGAAGACGGTGATGTCGACGGAAGTGCCGAGAGCGTGCTTGAGATCATCCAGAGTGGCGATTTTGGTGCGCAGAAGAAGGGCGCGCAGAGCATCGGGGCGGAAGGATGTGGGTCGCATAATGTTATAGTTCCGATTGGAACAGATCTCCTATTCGGAACTATAACAAATCTGGGTGAACTCGGCCACTGGACTTCAATGCACGGGCTCGGCCTGTTTTTATTGGCATGTCGAGCCGATTTAGAGTGTTGCAAATCTCCACCGCGTGAAACCCTGTTATGACAGAGAACCGAGAAATTGTGAGCTGTTATTTCTGAGGCGACCCTAATTGACGGCATGACCAGTATGGGCGGAGATCCATCTTGATGGACGCCAACACGCTCTGGTCATCATTTAGGTGAAGCAACTCACTCGGGCGGGCTGTCGGCGAACCGAAACCGAATCTCACCACTGTTACTTATCCAGGAGGAATCCGAATCGAGCGCATCCACCGGCACGTTAATCGCATAATCTTGGATTCCACGTCACTAGACGATTAACTCGTGCGGGCAAGCTCTCCTTCCGGGCTAGGGACCTCCGTCCGCGCCGCCTCTGCCGCGAGCAATGGAAAGACGATTCGGAAGACCGATCCCTGCTCCTCCCTGCTGTCCACGGAAATGGACGCTTCATGCACATTAGCGATCCACAGCGCGATGGAGAGCCCTAGCCCGGCACCCTCAACATGGCTTCGCGACTTATCGGCGCGGTAAAACCGGCCGAAGATGTGGGGCAGGTCGGCGGCCGAGATGCCGATCCCGTTGTCCACGACCGTCACTACGGCCCGATGATCTTCAACAGCCAGTTTCATCCGGATCGAACCCGGCGGCGGCGTATACTTGGTGGCGTTGTCCAGCAGGATCCACAGCAGCCGCTGCAGGCTCGCGTAATCGCCCAACACCGTGGCATGCCGGTCGGCGTCGAAATCAATTGTCAACGTGTGGCCGCGTTCCCCGGCTAGAACCGTACCCTTCTGGCTGAAGGCGCGGAGCGCCTCCACCAGGTCAACCGGTTCGAATGCCAGCCGCGAGTGGCCGGCGTCGGCGCGCGCCAGTGTGAGCATGTCTTCGAGCAGATGGTTGGCTTTGCCGCATTCGGCGACGATATCTTCGAAAGCGCGCCGGCTCGCCGGGTCGGCTTGCCGGTTGCGCAGTGCCAGTTCCGCCGTCGTGCGGACAAAGGAGATTGGATTGCGCAGTTCGTGAGATGCGTCGCCGGTGAACCGTTTAATCTCGTTGACGGCCGATTCCAGGCGCGCCAGCATCTCGTTACAGGTCTCCGAGAGCCGTTGCAGTTCGTCGCGCGATGCCGGCACCGGCAGCCTCGCCGAGAGGTTGGACACGCTGATCGTGCGGGTGGCGGCGGCAATCTGGTCCACCGGGCGCAGCGCCCGCCGACTGAGCGAATAGCCGCCCAGCGCGGAAATCGCCAGCAGCGCGGGGACGGTCCACAGCAAGCCCGTGGTGAATGCACGAAGCACTTGCCGGTTGTTTTCGAGCGGCGCGGCCATGCACAGAACCACCTCACCCAGATCGGACGAGAAGGGACGCGCCAGCACGCGATAGGGCTGGCCCTGAAATGCGACCTCGCTGAACCTGTCGTGGCCGATCCATGCCGCGCGCGGCCAGGGAAAGATCTTCGAGTCCGCCGACGGCGAGGGTAGCGCACGTTCCCCATTCCTACGAAAGACTTCGATCAGCCCTCCGCCGGTGGCGTCCGCAAATGCGTGGAACTTCCGCGCCCGTTGTTCGAGGGACAGCCCATCCGTGTTGCTCAATAAATCACCGAGCCGGTCTGCGCGCCGCTCCAGGGTGTGCGAGCGGCCGCTCGTGAGCGTGCCCTGGAGGACGAACCACATTCCGCAGCCGAAGAGTGCCAGCACCGCGAAAGAAATGCCGGAGTACCAGATCGTGAGCCGCAGGGAGATGGAACGTCGGGCTAGCAACTGTCTTGGCTCCGAATGGAATAGCCCACGCCGCGAACTGTGTGCAACAGTTCCTCTTCGCCGGGCTCCGTGATCTTCGCACGCAGCGCGCGCACAAAAAAGTACAGGTTCGCGTCGCTGACGTCGGATTCGGGACCCCAACCCTCATCGATCAACACCTGTCTGGGGACGACCGTGCCTGCACGCCGGATCAGCGTCTCCAGCAGGACGTACTCGGTCCGCGTCAGCGCCACCGTCCGGCCG
>DATIWL010000039.1:0-2201 GCA_035519435.1 Terriglobales bacterium | reverse complement strand
CCGATAAGGGCAGAGTGCATATCATTGGTGTGCAAAATTGTGAAAGTCTTTTTAGTCATCGTTTCCTCCGCCGCAGAAGGCAGTCTTCCAGCAAGTATCCCTGCGCCTGCTACCGTCGAGACTGCAATGAATTCGCGTCGCGAGAATCTTTTGTCGTTCATGCTGAACACCTCCAGGCGAGCTTGCGGAGGATGCACCTCTGCTGGATTTTCCCAGCCAGGAAGCCGATGAGGTCAACTGACCGGCAGCCCAGGTTCGAGCTGCCGGCTGGTCGATGGAGTGCATCTATCCGTTAGTCTCTGGCGAGCGCTCCCGCAGCCTCTAACTGGAGGTCGCGGTATTGAGCCTTCTCCGTCGTCACGCCGACAAACTGGATCGTGCCGCCCGTGAATCTCCCGGGAGACTTGTAGCCCGCGCTCACGGCATCTCCGCTGTCATAGCCGACACAAAGGCCGTCGCCCGACAGGGTGAACTTACCAACCTGTGCGCGCATCGGGCCCTCCGCCACAACCTTGTCGTTGACGTAGAGTTTCGTCTTGCCCACCGATTCGCGGTTTTTCCCCACGCCCTCTCGGACGAACTCCATGCCAAGCGTGTATTTGCCGGGTTTGAGTTCAGGCGAGACAAATTTCTGTTCCGGCGGGATGCCAAGAAAGTTGTAAACGTACTGCAGCTTCTTATCGGCAATGAAGAGCGCATGACCGCCGAAGCGCGAACCATGGGCGAAAATCACGCCCGAGCAGTTGGGATCCGTGATCTCAACGTCGGCGAGGATCTTGTACGAACGTCCCCTGACGTTGACGGCACAGCTTTCCGGAATTGGAGAGGCGTCCGCATAGTAGATGTACCGCTCGCGGGGGGCTTCTTCGGTAGGCCGTTCGACGCAGAGCATCTCTGTAGGCGTGCGGTCGTCCAGCGGCAACACCTTGTTTTTCTCCGCCTCTTCGAACCAGGCCTTAATGAGCGACTGAAGTTTCTCAGGATGCTCCTTGGCCAGGTCCTTGGACTCAGCACGATCCACATCGACGTGGTAGAGCTCCCAGGCGTCCTTGTCAAAGTGACCTTTGCCTGTGAATGGGGCGTGGAGTGCTGCGGCTTTCCAACCGTCTTCCCAGATGCCACGAGTACCAAGCATCGCGTAATATTGACGCTTCTTGGTTGTGGGCGCGTCCGGTTTGGCGTCGAAAGAGTACCGCATCGACACTCCGGAGAGCGGAATCTGCTCCACTCCCTTGTACACCTTGGGCATTTCCAGACCGCAAACATCCAGGATTGTCGCCACGATGTCGGTGGAATGGTGATACTGGTTCCGGACTTCGCCGCGCGCCTTGAACCCCTTCGGCCACGAAATGACCATCGGGTCGCAGGTGCCGCCAGCGTATTCCGAATAGCGCTTGAACATCTTGAAAGGTGTTGAGAAGGCTGCTGCCCATCCGGTCGGGAAGTGCTCGTAGGTGTCCGGGCTTCCCAACTTGTCGATGAGCTTCATGTTCTCGGCGATGTCATCCGGGTAGCCATTGAAGAACTTGTTCTCGTTGACCGATCCGTTCGGACCGCCCTCGCCAGACGCGCCGTTGTCTGCGCAGTAGAACACGAGCGTGTTCTCAAGTTGACCGCTCTGCTCCAGGTAGTCGATGATCCGGCCCACCTGAGCGTCGGTGTACTCCGAGAATCCGGCATAGACCTCGGCCAGCTTCGAGAACAGTCTCTTCTCGTCGGCGTTAAGCGTGTTCCAGGGGCGAACAGCATCGGCAGGATTCGCAACGTCTTCCGGCAGCGGATTGAGTGGTGTGAGCTGGGTTCCTGCGGGGATAACTCCCTTGGCGATCATGCGCGGCAGTACCCACTCGCGGTAGGCTTCGTAGCCATCGTCGAACTTGCCCTTGTATTTGTCGATGTACTCCTTCGGCGCATGGTGTGGGGCATGGTTGGCGCCCGGGCAGAACCACATGTACCACGGCTTCGACGGGTTGCCGGCCTTCTGGTCCTTGATCATCTTTAACGCCTGATCAGCCAGGTCCTTGGAGAGGTGATAGCCCTCTTCCGGCGAGTACGGCTGTTCAATGACGTGGCTGTCGTCGGTCAGATCGGGATACCAGTTGTTGGTCTCGGCACCGATGAATCCGTAGTAGCGGTCAAAACCTTGGGTGAGCGGCCACAGCTTCCTGCTGGCACCTGAGGAAAGGTCTGTCTCCGGGACG
>DATIWL010000038.1:0-4500 GCA_035519435.1 Terriglobales bacterium | reverse complement strand
GTCTACTGGCTCACTCCTGAGGAGATCGGCCGTTTTCCCTACCCTGCGGCTGGGGAGATCGGCACGGGTGGGCGTAACGCATTTTGCGGCCCGAGATACTTCGATGTCGACATGTCGCTGGTAAAGAGGTTCAAGATCACCGAGCAGTACGCCGTCTCATTCCGAGCCGAGGCTTACAACCTGTTCAATAACGTGAACTTCGACGCGCCGAACGCCAATCTATCGACGCTTACCACATTCGGCAAGATCTCGGGTACCGTCGGCAACGCCCGAGTTCTCCAGATAGCTCTGCGATTTGATTTCTGAATGGAGACGCGTAGGATTTCGGAGCGGAGAGACTGCATTCGCGACGAGACACTTCGCCCGGAACGGGAAGCTGATTTTGCCGTCCAGATAGTAATACCAGCTCATTGCCTGTTCCTCCGGGCTGGCGTCGACGATGGCTTCGTTGTGGATGCGGTCTTCTCTAACTGCATCGTGCTTGGGTCTTTTCATAGCCTGGCTTCCAGAATCCGGCGGACCGACGTGCGGCCGATCCGCATCCGGCGAGCGATTTCGGATTTGCTGATGCCTCCGCGGTGCAGTTTCCGGATTTCCGCGGCGTGTATAGCGGGCGGCCTCGAGCAGTTTCTCGCGGGCTTCCCGTTTTGCCGCCCCGGAGTTCACCTCGCGGACTTGCATGGCGATCGTCCAGCCGCGCCGAGCAGCATATTCCCGCATCGTCCGGTTCTGCATTGTCAGCGTCTGCTGATCGTCGGTGGACACGCGGGCATACAGGTCCGCCCGCAACATTTTCGACAGTTTCCGTAACTGGCCAAAAACGTGTCCGGATTTCGGCTTTTGGGAAGCCCGTTTTCTGGGCATTTCAGAGCGTCACCCATCCATGACCGCCATCGATCCTTTTCGGCCAGGCCAGACACATGATATTACGCCACCGGTGGAGCGTGCGCCAGCGTGTCTCGGTAGTTCCAGGGCATCCACAGGGCGGGATTCGCCGCCAGCTCTCCAGTGTGCCGCTGCAACTCGATCAGGTACTCGAACGAGTTGACGTCGCACAACTGGCAGGTGTGAATCAGACTCATGAACAAGTCGCCCACCTGTGCCCCATTCAGTGTTCGATAGAACAGCGCATTCTTACGGTGCAGAACCGCCCGTTTGAGGCTTCTCTCCACAATGTTATGCCGCGTCCGGGATTATGCCGCGCCGCGGGGTCTTCAGATGCACCCGCCTGCCTGCCAATGATCGCTGACGCGGCATAATTATATCGCCTCTCCCGACTGGAATACCAGATAAGGAGAGACGATATGATGACCGGCCAATCGAACGACAGGCCACACCAACGCCTGCTCGACGCTCAGATTGAACCCTTTCTCAAACAGCTTCAGAACGCTGGCTACGCACAACGCACACTTCGCAAGAAGCGAACTGTCGCCAGGGCCTTCGCCCGATGGGCAAAGTCGAAACGGATCGTCACGCGTGATCTCAACTCGAGGCACGTAGCCGCGTTCGTAGCTCGCTCGCCTCGAAAAGGAAAAGCACATGTGCAGTTCGAACTTGCGGTCATGCGGCTTTTCCTGGGGTATCTGCGCCGTGAGGCCGGGCTGCCATCCACTGCTCAGCGGGAGCCCGACTCTGTCGCCGGGGATTTCCTTCGGCAGTATGAGTCTTATTTGCGCGAAGACCGCGGACTCGCCGAGAATTCAGTTCACGTTTACGTCCCATTCATCCGGGATTTCCTTGCTTCCCGGGTCACGGCAACGGGCTGCCTCTCCCCGCATCCGTGGGACCCGTTATCGATTCGGGATTTCGTCCTCAGTCATACCCGCAACCGGTCTGCTGAATATGTCCGCCTTTTGGCTACGGCGCTTCGTTCGTTCTTCCGTTTCCTCTTTCTCTCTGGCCAGGTTGTGCGTGATCTCGCATCTTCGGTTCCCAGAGTCTGCAAGTACCGGCAAACCGCTCCGCCCGCTTTTCTCTCACCCGAGGAAATTTCACGGGTGTTGGCGGCGACGGATCGATCGACGCCGAGCGGGCGCCGAGATTATGCGATTCTGCTTCTCCTTGCCCGCCTCGGGCTGCGCGCGGGAGAGGTCGCCTCGCTGGAACTTGGTGACATCCACTGGCGGACTGCCGAAATCGTTGTCCGTGGAAAAGGTCGAGTAGTGGATCGGTTGCCTCTGCTTTGCGAGGTTGGTGAAGCTCTGGCGAGGTATGTTGGTGAGGATCGTGGCGTCAGTTCCTCGCGCCGGGTCTTCTTACGTAGATGGGCGCCCCGTACAGGTCTGGCCGGGCCAGCGGCCGTGGGTCATATTGTGCGATCAGCCCTCGCCCGAGCCGGGGTTCGCCGCTCCGGTCGGGGCGCTGCCCATTTGTTCCGCCACGGGCTAGCGACCAGAATGATCCGACACGGCGCTTCCATAGCAGAAATCTCCGAAGTCCTTCGCCATCGTTCACAGAGCACAACCGCGATATACACCCAGGTGGCCTTTGAGGCATTGCGCGGAGTGGCCCAACCATGGCCGTCTATGGGAGGTGTCCGATGAGCGCCATGCACAAAGCCCTCACGCAGTATGTGGCGCTCAGGCGCGCCCTCGGCACAAAGTTGGACGAGCCGGCCAAAACCCTCCGTCGCTTTCTGCAATTCCTTGCAGACGAAAAAGCTGAGTTCATCACCTCAGAACTGGCGCTGCGTTGGGCAATGCAGCCGCGAGGTGTACAGCGTGCGACATGGGCTCGGCGGCTTGGCATGGTGAGAGGGTTCGCTTCGTGGTTCAGAACGATTGATTCCCGCACCGAGGTGCCGCCGCGGCATCTCCTCGCAGCCCGGCGGCGGCGCAACAAGCCACACATCTTCACCCAGCAAGAGATTGGCCTGTTGATGGCGGAGGCCGCCCGGCTCGACTCGCCGTCTGGATTGCGGGCGTTGACCTATACAACCCTGATTGGACTCCTCACCGCTACCGGCCTGCGACCAGGGGAAGCCATGGCGCTCGACAGGTCGGACGTCGATCTCAAGAGCGGCATCCTCGCGATTCGACAGAGCAAGTTCGGAAAATCCCGTTTCGTACCCGTAGCGGACTCGACACGCCTGGCCCTCACGGACTATGCAAAGCGGCGTGATGCACTCTGCTCGCAACCTCAGAGCAAGGCGTTTCTCGTCTCCGAACGCGGCGACCGACTGCGGGGCTATAGTGCCCGCCGCACATTCGCCCAACTGTCCTGCGCTGTGGGTCTACGAAAGGCGACGGGAAGCCACCGTGTCGGCCGTGGGCCGAGACTCCAGGATTTTCGTCATTGTTTCGCTACAGGTAAGTTGATCGAATGGTATCGCGCTGGTCTGGATGTCGGGCGGGAACTGCCGAAGCTCGCGACATACCTTGGCCACGTCGATATCGCCTACACTTACTGGTATCTTGAGGCGGTCCCGGAACTCCTGCAACTGGCCACGGAGCGCCTGGGGAAGCATCAGCCCGGAGGCGAGCGGTGACCGTTTCCAGCTTTCAGTGCCTCGTTCAGCGGTTCTTCACCGATCGACTGCTGAACCAACTTGGTGCGAGCCCGCATACCGTCGCCGCCTACCGTGACGCCTTTCGCCTGCTGCTGCAGTTTGCATCCGAGCGCCTCCGACGCTCGCCTTCCAAACTGCGCATGGAAGATCTCGATGCGCCCTTCTTGGGGAAGTTTCTCGAATACCTCGAACTCCGTCGCGGCAACTGCGTCCGAACACGAAACAACCGCCTCGCCGCATTGCACGCCTTTTTCCGATACGTAGCCGTCAGCGAGCCAGCATTGGCGCTACACTGCCAACGCGTTCTGGCTATTCCTTCGAAACGGTACGAGCGTGGCCCCGTGGAATTCCTGACTGAGGAAGAGAGTGAGGCCCTTGTGGCGGCGCCGAATCCTGATACATGGATCGGAAAACGGGACAGGACGCTGCTGCTCGTCGCTGTCCAGACCGGCCTCCGGAACAGCGAGATCACAGCGCTTCGCCATCAGGACGTGGAACTTGGCGTGGGTGCGCATGTCAGGTGTGTCGGAAAAGGGCGCAAGATGCGATGCACCCCGCTACGTCCTGATGTGGTCGCCGTCCTGAAGGGGTGGTTGTCAGGACAAGGCGGCAAGCCAGAAGATCCTGTCTTCCCGAGTTCCAACGGCGGGCGCCTGAGCGCAGATGCACTGCAACGACTTGTTTTGCGGCATTTCGCCACCGCACGTCGAACCTGTCCGTCGCTCGCTTCCAAGACCGTGACACCTCACACGCTTCGTCACGCCGCGGCCATGGCCCTGCTTCGTGGGGGCGTGGATCTCACCGTGATCGCTCTGTGGCTCGGTCATGAATCGACAGAGACGACTCAGATGTACCTTCACGCCGATATGCAACTGAAGGAACGAGCGCTGGCGCACGCCACTCCCAGCAGTCTGGTGCCACCGCGGTTCCGCCCCCCGGACTCCTTACTCGCATTCCTGGAGGGCCTGTGATTATGCCGACAGGCGCAACCG
>DATIWL010000037.1:0-31315 GCA_035519435.1 Terriglobales bacterium | reverse complement strand
TATTGCAAAGGATCTGGCGGCAGCGGGGGCATCGGTGGTGGTCAACTACGCCTCCAGCAAGGGCGACGCCGAGCGGGTCGTCGAGGAGATCAAGAAGGCCGGCGGCAAGGCCATTGCCGTTCAAGGCGATGTGAGCAAAGCCCCCGATGTCACGAGGATCTTTGCGGAAACGAAGAAGACTTTCGGGCGGCTCGACATCTTGGTGAACAACGCCGGGGTCTACGAATTCCTGCCGCTGGAGCAGATCACGGACCAGCACTACGACCGGTTATTCGACATCAACGTAAAGGGCGTGCTGCTCGCCACGAAGGAGGCGGCGAAGTATTTCGGCGACAACGGCGGCACGGTGGTGAATATCAGCTCGCTGGCCAGCCAGGGAAATCTGGCGGGGTCCGCGGTGTATTCGGGAACCAAGGGGGCGCTTGACGCCATCACCCGCGTGCTGGCAGTCGAACTGGCGCCAAAGAAGATTCGCGTTAATTCGGTCAATCCGGGTCCGGTGGTAACGGAAGGGGTGAAGGCGGTGGGTTTCGAAGGCAGCGACCTCTTCAAGGAGTTCGTCGCCCGCACGCCCCTGGCCCGAGTAGGCCAGCCAAACGATATCGCCCAAGTGGTGTCATTCCTTGCTTCCCCCAACTCCGGATGGCTGACGGGAGAAGTGCTGTTCGCAACGGGCGGCTTGCGCTAAATAATCTGGAGACAGGGCTGCCGTGGGCAGCCCTGCATTCCCGTCAGGGGTGCCGCCTTGGTTTCCGCTCAGATTTGTAACCTTCTCTGACCTCATTGGTCACTTTCGTAACCCCTTCCATGCCTGACCCAAGTTCATTACCTCTACGACCGGGGATATCATTGTCAGGAGTTCGAAAATACCCCTATTCTCAGAACTTTAAACAAGGTTCGCGGCGCACGTGTCGAATAAAGGCAAGCCGGGGATTTACGTCGCCTGGAAGACGGTGACGTATCGCAGCGTCTTCCTGATGCTGCTGGCCGGGGTGCTGATTTTCGGCGCGGGAATGCACTTCGCATTCCCACAATTCACCGATTCGACGGTAAAAGCGGCGGGCAATCTCACCTCAAAACTACTGGAAAAAGTTGCCGGCCTCGCGCCTCCGATTCAGAAAAGTTCCGCGGCCGTATCGCAGCAGGCGCACTTCACCGCGCTGGACGGTACGGTGCGGGTGCGCAAGGCAAACGGCAACAGCTGGATTCGCGCCGACTACAACGTCCCGCTGGAAAAGGGCGACGTGGTGCAGACCTCGTCGGAAGGCATGGCGAAGGTTGTGTTCAACGACGGCACGAACTACACGGTGAAGCAGGATTCGCTGATCGTGATCGAAGAGAACTCGGCCAACGATCAGCAACAGACGAATGTCGCGGTGGCGGTCACGACGGGCACGGTCGATCTGACGACGGCGACGTTTGTGCAGGGATCGAAATCGCAGGTGATTGTGGCCGGGGCGAAGGCTTCGCTGGCCCCGGAATCCTCTGCGATGGTGCGGAACGATCCGCGCGCCGACCAGCATGAAATTCTGGTGAAAAAAGGCAGCGGCAACATCGAGCGCAACGGGGAAGTGGTGCGGCTGTCGAACTGGGAGAAAGTGAGCTTCCAAAACCAGTCGAAGACGATGGAGAAGGGCAAGGAGGTGGGGCCTCCGACTCCGATCGCGCCAGGCAACATGATGCCGATATTCATCACGGCGGGAGAGAAGACGAAGGATGTCGAGTTCAGCTGGTCACCGATGACCAACGCGGCGGGATACCGGCTGCGCATTTCCCGCAATCCTTATTTTTCCTCGCTGCTGTTAGACCGGAAAGTGGAGACGGCGGCGGTCGTGGTCACCGGCCTGGGCCAGGGCGCTTATTACTGGGATATTCAATCCTATGACGCGGCGGGGAAGGAATCGGTGGAGAGCGAGAAGAACCGGTTCACGATCATTCCACGATCGCAGGAGAAGGTCGAGTTATCGCTGGACCTGGACCCGTTCATTCAGCACGGGCACGTGATCGAGGTGACGGGGAAGACGGAGAACGGGGCGCGGGTGATGGTGAACGGCCGGGAAGTACCGATCGTTGCCGATGACGGTTCCTTCCACTATTTCACTCCGCCATTGCCGGCGGGCGAGAATATGATCACGGTGACGGCGCAGAACTCCAAGGGCGGTGTGAACACCCGCCAGGAAAAAGTCGTCATCCAGTAGAGATTTGGTGTTCAGTACAACCGAGTGGCAACTGCAGTTCGCAGGTCGCCTGAACATCCAATAAAATAGAAGTATCGGGAACAACCTTTTGCGTCAGGCGCCTGGGTCAGTTCAGGATCCGGTCGAAGAAGCGTCAGTTTCCAAGAGAGAGAAGTCATTCCATGTCGAATAACGGTTTTCACAACGGCGCTTCGCGCTTTCACAATCTGCGCTCGCTATTCAGCATGTTCTCGAGCGACCTCGCGATCGACCTTGGCACCGCCAACACGCTGGTGTATGCGCGCGGGAAGGGAATCGTGGTCAACGAGCCTTCCATCGTGGCGCTGAACAAGAACACGAACGAAGTGGAGGCGGTGGGCAAAGAAGCGAAAGAGATGCTGGGGCGCACGCCCGGCAACATCGTGGCCATCAAGCCCATGAAGGATGGCGTGATCGCGGACTTCAAGGTCACGGAGAAGATGCTGAACTACTTCATCCAGAAGGCGCACAACCGGAAGATGCTGGTGCATCCGCGGATCGTGATCGGCGTGCCTTCGGAGATCACGCAGGTGGAAAAGCGCGCGGTCATGGACTCTGCCTATCGCGCGAAAGCGAGCGAAGTTCACCTCGTAGAACAGGCCATGGTGGCGGCGATCGGCGCGGGCCTGCCGATCACCGAACCCAGCGGCAATATGGTCGTGGATATCGGCGGCGGCACCACGGACATCGCTGTGATCTCGCTGAGCGGCATCGTCTATTCGCGTTCCGTGCGCATGGCCGGCAACCAGATGGACGAAGCCATCATGAATTACCTCAAGCGGAAATATAACCTGCTGGTGGGCGAGCGCACCGCCGAGCAGATCAAGATGGAGATCGGCTCGGCATACCCGTTGGATAAGCCGCTGACGATGGAGATCAAAGGGCGCAACCTGATCGAGGGCGTACCGAAGACGATCACGGTGGATGACAGCGAGATTCGCGAAGCATTGAGCGAATGCGTGTCGACGATCATGAATGCGATCCGCGTGGCGCTGGAACGCACACCGCCAGAACTTTCCGCCGACATCAGCGACCGCGGCATCGTACTGACCGGCGGCGGCGCATTGTTGAAGAATCTCGACAAGCGCATCCGCGAGGAAACCGGGTTGCCGGTGTCGATTGCAGACGATCCGCTGTGCAGCGTGGTGCTGGGAACGGGCAAAATGCTGAGTGACTTCAAGCTGCTGCGGAAGATCTCGATCGAGTGAAATTGCCTTGATCGTTGGTCAGAACTCCGGCTTGTCGCTGCTAGCTTCTAGCGCCTGGCAATCGAGGACCAGGTTACGTTGAAGACAAAGCACTCAGCCATTGTTGGAGCTGCTGTAGGGTTGATAGTCTCGGCCACTATCCTGGGCCTGATGTGGTTCGGGGTTTCGGGCGTCGTGCGACTCCGCAATTTGGACCTCACGACAGTGTTTTGGCCTTCTTCCGTGATGCTGACGACAGGCTGGCGCACTAGTCTTCACGGTATCACGATCACGATCTCATCGATTGCGATTAACCCTGTTGTGTGCCGGAATTGCGGTTGTGATCGACATCTTAGTTCGTGCGATCGCTCGGTTGATCGCGCCTGGGTTGCTAGGAGCTAGCAGCTAGAAGCTAGTAGCTTGATTTATGGAATCCGTCCTCGGCCGCTACCGGAATCTGATCGTGCTGGTGGCGGTGTTGTTTGTCCAGGTGCTGGGGTTGGCCGTGCAGGTGAGACGCACGACCGACACCGATTCTTCCCGACTGATCCGGGTGTGGGCCGTGACCGCGGTTTCTCCTTTCGAGAAAGCTCTGGTGTGGCTGCAGACGTCGACCGGGAATATCTGGCACAACTACTTTTACCTGCGCGGGGTGCGTTCGGAGAACCGCGAACTCAGACAACAGATTGAGCAGATGCGCATCGAGCAGGTGCGCATGAGCCAGGATGCCGACCAGGCGCGGCGCCTGCAGGCGCTGCTGGCCTTCAAGGAACAATTCATCTCGCAAACCATGGCGGCACAGGTCATCGGCTCCAGCGGCAGCGAGCAGTCGCGTTCGATCTACATTGACAAGGGCGAGCGCGACGGGATCAAGTCCGACATGGCCGTCATCACAGCCGATGGAGTTGTCGGCAAGGTGCTGCACGTCTACCGTTCCGTTTCGCTCGTGCTGCTGATCAGTGATCAAACCAGCGGCGTGGGCGCGATTCTCGAAAAGTCGCGGCTGCAGGGGATTTTGCGCGGTATGCCGTCGGGAGAGATCGGACTGGAAAAGGTGATGAGTGACGAGCAAGTAGCGGCGGGCGAGATGGTGCTTACCAGCGGCGGCGACCGCATTTTCCCGAAGGGACTGGCTCTTGGGCGAGTGACGCAGGTCTCGCCGGGAAGCGATCTGTTTCTCAACATCCGGGTGAAGCCGGCGGCGAATCTGAGCAAGCTGGAGGAAGTGCTGGTCGTCACCAGAATTGACGAACGACAGGCGACACCCGACCTGACAGGCCCGGTGCGTGCCGCCGACATTCTGGCAGAACGGCTGCCGACCGTACCTCCGAAGTCGCCTGAGAGTCCGAGCGGAACCCAGGGCCAGCGGGTGCCGGTTCCGGGGACTGCGGACAGTGCGAAACCGGGAGAAGCCAAGCCAAAGACCGCGGTGCCGGGCGGCGCGACGGGCAACAATGCTATGGCACAGAAAATCCCTGCTTCGTCGACTGCCGCAGGGAACTCACCCGAAGGAGGCGCTTCGGGAGCGGTCGTGGTGAAAGTCCCGCAGAAGGCAGCCAAACCGGCAGAAACCAAGGTTCCGAACACTGAACCCGAGCCGCCAGCTCAGGATAGTCCGCAATAACGTGGCCATTACGTACACATCCGGGGAACAGGTTGAGGTCTACCGGTTCGGCATTCCGGCGACGATTCTGGTCCCGTTGGCGGCGGTTTTCCTGCAAGCATGGCTTACCTGGAAGCTGCCTTTCTTCTCGATCTTCGATCTTCCCTTGCTGATCACGATCAGCTTTGCCATGGCTCGCCGCAGCCAGATGGCGGGATTGTTCACAGGAGCGTTTATCGGGCTGTTCCAGGATGCGCTGACGCACCAGCCGATCGGCCTTTACGGCATCGCAAAAACGGTCGTCGGGTTTGGCGCTTCGTCCCTTGGAATCAAGCTGGATGTGGAGAATGCTGGCGCGCGCTTGCTTCTGACGCTGTTCTTCTACGCGGTGCATGAAGTCGTTTACTTCACCATTGCCCGTGGCTTGGTCAGTCTGCATGTGCAGTGGAGCTGGTCGCGCGAGCTCTGGTCTGGCGTGGCGAATGCGTTTCTCGGCGTGCTGCTCTATGCCGTCCTGGACAGGCTGAAGCAAAGAACATAGAGCGCCTCAGCTGTCAGTTCGCAGCAGGAAGTCTCATGGCATCGCGCATTCCTATGTGTTGAGAACGGCAGCAACTCCTGCTGCGGCCAGGGTTCCGAACACGTTCACCGTCTCATTTGTCATCCATCCTTTGCGCTGAAGTATTGCGCCCAGGACGCTGTCTGCCAGCATGCCTGCGATGCCGGCGGCAACCGGGATCCAGAATCTGGTGGAGGGGATCAGGTTGCCTAGTGCGGCGCCGGCAGCGACTGCCAGACCCGCGGCGGCACCGGCGGCAGTGCCGACCAGCGTGATTCCCCCGTCCGTTCCCGCAGGCACGCGTTCCCAAGTTGTGATCAGGAAAGCGGTGCGGCTGCTCGACTGGCCAATTTCGCTGGCGACCGTATCGGTGGCGGCCTCGGCGAGGGCGGCAGTCAGGCCGAGCAGCCAGACGCGGTTACCCGAGAAGGAGAATACGACGGCTGAAGCAGCGGCTACTGCGAGGTTGGCGAGGACTTGCCAGGCATTCCGGCCATCGCCTTGTTCGGCGAGGCCGAGTTCCTGTTTGCGGCGATATCCAAGCCGAGTCGTGACCAAAGTCAGGAGGAAAAGGGCGGTCAATGTGGCAAAGGCGGCCGGACCAGCACTGGCAAACATCAAGAAGCAGGCCATTGCGCCAGCCAGCATTCCTGAGGTTGTGACCCCGCGCAGGGCGCGGGCAAGGGCCGCGAATCCGATCGTGACCGCCAGCACGATGGCGAGACGGCCGGGGGAAGACGCCCACGCACTTTGGAACAGGAGGTTCATGGATCTCCTGCCATACTATATTTCGGGCTCGAGTGAGGCATACCGCTTCCTGTAGTGCTTGGACCTTAGGTTCGCCCGGTAATCTGGCGGCAGACCAGCTGCGCCATTAGGCTACACTTCTGTACGCTAGGGCGAAGTCCGGGCCGGTGACGCTGCGGCCGGGGAATCCTCACAAAAACAGGGGCGAGCCCGGTTTCTACCAATTGCATCTGATGTCTCTGGGGTGAATACATATGGCGGCATCCGTATGGTCGGGCTATCTGACGTTTGGATTGATTTCCATCCCGGTGCGCCTGTTCTCGGGCGCGCGCAGCAGCGGTATTTCCTTCAACCAGCTTCACCGGACTGACCATCACAGGGTCAAGCAGCAACTGATCTGTCCGGCGGACGGGCAGGTGCTCGATCGCAGCGACATCGTGAAGGGATACGAGTACCGCAAGGATGAGTATGTCATCATCGAGCCGGATGAGATCAAGAAGATCGAGCCGAAGACCGCGAAGACGATGGAGATCCTGGAATTCGTGAAGACGAACGATGTGGACCCTGTGTACTTCGAGTCTTCGTATTACATGATGCCGGAAGAGGCGGGACGACGTCCGTACGCGCTATTGACGAAGGCTTTGGAAGAGAGCGAGTACGTAGCCATCGCCAAGCTGACCATGCATAACCGCGAGTACACGGTGTTTCTCCGTCCCCATAAAGGCGGCATGATGCTGCACACCATGTACTACAAAGAAGAGGTGCGGGAAGTGGAAGGCTTTGGAGCGCCCGATGTCGAAATCAAGGATGCGGAACTGAAAGTGGCGCACCAGCTGATCGAAGCGCTGGCGGGAGACTGGGACCCGGAGAAATATCACGATAGCTTCCAGGACAATCTGAAGAAATTGATCGAAACCAAACTTGAAGGCGGCGAGATCCAGGAAGTCGAGAAACCCAAGAAACTCGCGCCCGTCATTGACCTGATGGCGGCGCTCAAGGAAAGCCTGGCGCAAACGAAGAAGCCGGCTGCGTCGGCACGGGAAGAAGAGCGGGCGGTGGCGAAGAGAGGGCGGAGATAGTCGTTCGTCGGTGGTCGTTAGTCGTTCGCGATTCGTCGATGATGTCAGCAGCGAATGCTCAAGCCGAACGACCAGCGACGAACGACCAACGACTGTAGGCGGACAACAGTGTCCGCCTCACCTCATTTCCCCAATTCCCATCCTTCCCGCTACAATATCCGTTTCCGCGAATCAACGACATTCTCGATGGAGTAGGGATGAAGCGGTTTGTCTGGCTGGGACTGGTCCTGTTGCTGCTTGCGATCTGGACGGGGTGCGGCGACACCTTCCGTCCGGTCATTATTCCGAATCCTCCGGCATTTCCCGATCCGCGAGCCGCGCACACCGTGCTCGCGCTAAACGACAACAACACGAATCTTGGCGCGGGAAGTACAGATCCGGGGAGTGTGATGGTGGTCGACGTCTCCGGCGATACCAATGTGAGCGTGCGGGACGTGGGGTTGTATCCGGTGCACGCTGTGCAGCAGACGGCGAGTCAGGTCCTGGTGGTGAACCACTCCTTGACGGGGTTGATCGGCGATTCGCTGACCAAAGTGACGTTCTCGGGGACGACGATCTCGACGACGGCGACGATCAGCTTGCCGCCGGAGTCGGCGCCGAATTTCATTGCCGCAGCGCCATCAGATTCGCTCGCGTACGTTACCCTGCCACAGCTGATTCCAGATCCGGCCAATTTCCCCAATTTCAATGCAGTCGGAGTGGTCACGATCGCCAACGGCAGCGTGGTGATTCTCAGAGTCGAACGCAACCCGGTAGCGATCGCCGTGACGCCGGACAAGAATAAGTTCTTCGTTGCCAATCACGACAGCGACTCGGTCAGCGGTTTCAATGCACTGGACCGATCGGCGCGGAACAGCCCCGCGCTTGCAATTACTGCGCCGCGATGGCTCGTTGCCCGCTCCGACAATCAGCGAGTCTATGTGTTGCAGGACAACGGCACGGTGGCGACGATCGACACGACGTCGACTTCAGGCCCCGATACGGTGATCGATAGCAGCATTCAGGCGCCTGGGGCCACGTTCATGACGTACGACAGCCTGAAGAACCGCTTGTATCTTCTGGGGAACAATCCTTCGAGCGGCGATCCAGAGGTCGTGGTGCTAAGCGTATCGGGGTCCACGCCGCAGGTTCTGGCGCGCGTTCCACTGCCAGCTCCTGGAGTCGGGGTGGCAGCACTGCCGGACGGCAGCCGGGCTTATGCAGCATCGAATGGAGACTCCCAGACTACGACCGTGGGCACGATTACGCTGGTACAGAAGAGTCAACCGCGAACCGGCACTGCGCTCTACACCTATGATGCCGCCTCGTTGACAGGTCCGGCTCCGCAAGTGGGCATGAGTCTCACGATTACTGGTGGCGGGGATGCTTTTGACGGCACATTTATTGTGACCGGTACGTCCACGGATGGTTCCGGCAATCCCCAATTCATGGCTGCGAATGCGGCGACTGACGACCCGGTGACTGGTTCGCGCACGGCCACGGGAACGAACTTCCTTCCGCAAGTGACCGTGATCAATACGTCAAGCAATGCAGTCAAGACCACAATCGCGATGGCCGCGGTTCCGGCGGCAGGGCCGTATCCGGCTCCAATCTGCACTGCGGCGCGGTTCCCCTTCATGATGGCTGCCGCTGGGGACAGTTCGCGGGTTTATCTGGCGAGTTGCGATGGAGGCGGAGTCAACATCATCAATACGGAAAGCGACAGCTATCTACTGACCCTTCCCGCCCCGGCAAGTTCCCGTGCGGCGATTCCACCCAGCACCCAGCCGCCGCCGCAGAATCCGGTGTTCTTGATTGCCGGGCCCTAAAGGACAGTCGCTAGTCGCTGGTTGTTCGTCACCAGAGGATTCGCCAAGACGACAACCTCGTCGCTGAAGATGGTTTTCTGATCTTCTAGGGCATCGTTGCCCGATATGAAGGAATGCAAAGCAAGAAGGCCAACGACTAACGACCAGCGACCAACGACTTACCCCGCAACCGCCGCATGCTCCGCTACGCCGTTGGGGTGGTAGCGCAGGGCGACGTTCATGAAGACATTGCCGCTGGCGGTGTTGAAACACATGACTAGCGCTTCCGTGTCCTCGCTGCTCTTGGCGCCATGTTCCGAGGTATGCAGGCTCGGAGGATGAACGCGGAAGTGGAATCCCTGGTCGTTGAGGGTAGTGACGGCATTGCCGATGATCTGGTTGGCGAGTTCGCAGACGGTTTCGCGAACGAGATCGTCCGACGACGGCAGCTCGGCGCCGGCAAAGCGGCTGGCGACACGGACGGCGGTGTCGGGATCGAGATCGAAGATGATGCGCCCTTCGATTTCGCCGCTCAGGCATACTTCGGCGGCGATGCCTTTACGGCGATAGGCTTCCTCCTCCATCGTAAGGTGATCGATAGAGGTCGGCGCTTGCAGGCCCTGAGCCAGCACGGCGTCGGCTGAGTTGATGAACGGCTGGATCAACTCCATGCGCATCGCTTAGACTCCTGCCCCGGCGCCGCGCGCCGCCACTCCATCCTCACGCATGACGTACTTGATCACTTCATAGAGCACTTCGGGCTTGACCGGCTTTTGGACAAAGTGGCGGGCACCACGCTGCAACGCCGCCACAATATTCTCCTGATAGCCGACCGACGAGACCATGACAATGCGGGCTTGCGGGTGCTCACGCACGATCTTCTCGGCTGCTTCAATGCCTTCCATCTGCGGCATGGTGATATCCATGAGAACGATATCGGGCGACACCCGCTCGTACTCGCTAATCGCGGTGATACCGTCCCCGGCTTCGCCGGCAACCTGCCCGCCGAACGATTCCACCATCCGGGCGAGGTTTTTGCGGGCGAAAACGGAGTCGTCCACGATCAAGTAGCGCACGGGTTGGCCGTCTTCGCTCCGTTTCACGGGCGCAAACTGTTCCATGACACTCCTCCCCTCCTATCCCAATACCACGGGACATCTACCTTCCGATAGATAACTCTAGTTACTTCCGGCACTGGCCCCCCGATTGCCGTGGTCCAGACCGGCACGATCCGGCGCGCATTGCGCCTGTAAAGTGTTGGGCAAGTCCTCGAGACTCACCACGCGCGTGACATAGCCACGGTCGATGGCGGCTTTGGGCATGCCAAAGACGACGCAGGACTCCTCGCTCTGTGCGATGGTCATACCGCCGGCGGCACGGACCGCGCCCATCCCCGAAGCGCCGTCCTCACCCATGCCGGTCATCAGCACGGCGATACCTTGCGGGCCGAATTCCTCGGCGACGCTGCGAAACAGCACATCGACCGACGGGCGATGTCCGTTGACACGCGGCTCCTCGGCAAGCACTGCCACGTTGCCGAGAGGCAACTTTTTGACCTTCAGATGCCGATTGCCCGGGCAGATCAAAACCCGTCCCGCGGTGAGCAGGTCGCCGGATTGCGCTTCCTTGACGCGGATGGCACAGGTTTCGTCGAGGCGCTTGGCGAACATCTCGGTAAAGCCGTCCGGCATGTGCTGCACAACGAGAATGCTGCCGGGGAATTCCGCCGGCAGCTGCGAGAGCAGGAATTGCAGCGCGTTTGGGCCTCCCGTAGAAACGCCGAGGGCCACAATGCGCGTCGGGGCTGTGCCAGCCTGTCGCAGCGGTTTCGGCGCAGGGGCAATTTCCGGCAGCGGCCGCGTGCGCACCATCTTGCTTTGCGCGGCGGCCTTGATCTTGCCGATCAGCTCTTCCGCAATCTCAGGCATGCGAGCGGAGACGTCAGCCGGCTTGGCGACGAAATCAAACGCTCCGAGTCCGAGGGCCTTCAAAGTGATCGAGGCGCCGGCCGTGCTGTGCGAACTGACCACGATCACCGGCAGCTGCCAGCGGCGCATGATTTCTTTCAGCGTGTCGATGCCATTCAGACCCGGCATCTCGAGATCGAGCGTGATGACCTGCGGCGCGAGATCGGGAATTTTCTTGAGGCCGAAGTTTCCGTCCATGGCGGTGCCGACGACTTCGATGGAATCGTCGCGCTCGAGGATCTTCGGAATCAGTTTCCGCATGAGGGCGGAATCGTCAATCACGAGGACACGAAGGGGTTTTGTCATGCCTGACCTCCCGCCATCGTGCGTACTTGCGGAGGAATAGCGACGCTGCACTGCAACAGCCCAGCGAGGCGCCGTTCCGCAGGATTGGCGCGCGCCTGGGTGAAGCGTGTGACCAGCGCGTTCATGTTCAGGATCAGCACGACGCGCCCGTCGCCGAGGATCGACGCGCCACTGATCAGGTCAGTCGAAATGGACTGGTCGTCCAGCGCCTTAATGACGAGTTCTTCCTCCCCGATCAAGGCGTCGACGATCAGGCCGAACTTGCGGTCCCCGGCACTGGTGACGAGGACAAACACCTTGTTGCCGGAGACGTCAGGGCCGGAAGGAGGCTGGCCGAGGCGGAGCAAGGGCAACACTTCGTTGCGGAGCTGGAGAACTTCGTAGTGTTCGACCTGATGAATTTCTTCTTCTACCGTTCGGGCGATCTCCGCGACGGCGTTGAGCGGGATGGCGTAGAGCCGTTGCTCGACGCTGAACAGGATGGCCTTGATGATGGCCAGGGTCAGCGGCAGGCGAAGGCGAAATGTGGTTCCGCGGCTGACTTCGGTCTCGATCTGCACCGTTCCCTTCAGGCGTTCCAGAACGCTTTGCACGACGTCGAGGCCAACGCCGCGACCGGAGAGCTCGGTGATCTCTTCGGCGGTGCTGAAGCCGGGACGGAAGATGAGGTCAAGAGTCTCGGCGTCGGTGAGCTTGGCAGCATCGTCTGAGGTGAGCAGTCCCTGCGAGAGAGCGCGCTGGCGGACTCGCTGCACGTCGATGCCGTGGCCGTCGTCGCTGACTTCGATGACGACCTGATTGCCCTGGTGATAGGCATTCAGCCGGAGCGTGCCTTGCGGGCGCTTGCCGGCGCGGACACGCTCGGCAGTAGGCTCAATGCCATGGCCGACCGCATTCCGCACGAGATGAGTGAGCGGCTCGGCGATCGAGTCGAGGATCCCTTTGTCGAGATCGGTATTTCCGCCCTTGATGATGAGCTCGATGTCCTTGCCATTCTGACGGGCGACGTCGCGGACGACGCGGGGGAAGCGCCGGAAGAGCTGTTCGACCGGCACCATGCGGATCTTCATGACCGAACGCTGCAGGTCGTTGAGCACGCGGGCCTGGAAGGCCATGGCATCGGCAAACTTGCCGCGCATCACATCTTTGGGAAAGCGCTGCCCGAACTCGTGCATGGTCTGCTGAAACATGGATTTTGCGAGGATCAACTCTCCAACCAGATTGAGCACGTTGTCGATCTTCTCGGCATCGACGCGGAGGATGTTGTCAGCGCTGGTAGGGGCGGGTGCGGGTTGTTCCTCTGTTTGCGGGGCAGCCGCTTCTTTGTCGGAGTCCGGTGCGGTGACAGCCGGCTGGGGCTGACGGTCGGGAGCAGCGGTTGTTGCACTCGAGCGGCCTGCTGCCGGAACTTGCCAGGCGGTCACCCGGGCGTTCGCGGCAACGGTGGGGATCTTGCACTTATTGCGAATCTGCTCCGCCGATTTGTCGGAAGCAATGGCGATTTCGACGCGATTTCCGACGTTGCGGTCCTCGTCGGCGGGGTAAACGGCCAGCACCTCACCCAGAGCCGCGAGCGCGACTTTGATCATCTGCCGGGCGGCGATGGGCATGGCACATTGCGGATCGAGCTGTACGCGCACGTGGTAGACGCGCTTACCTTCTTCGACGGCGCGAGCCATCGCCATCTGTTCGTATTCGGACCAGTGCACGACGGAAACCGCACGTTTCGCGGACTTCCTGGCGGGGGCGGCGGCGTTGCTGGGATGTGCCAGGCGGGCGATTTCGGCGCGAAGGGGCTCGACGTCGGGAAGTTTCTTGCGCCGCCGGTAGGCCGCGAGCAGGGCCGTGAACAGGTCGGCAGCACGCAGGGCTACCTCAGGCACCGCGGCGGCGGCAGCCGCATTCTCCAGCATCAGGACATCTTCGAATTCGTGCGCGAGCTCGCTGAGTTCGCGGAAGCCGCAGGCAGCGGCGTCGCCTTTGAGGGTGTGGACCGTTCGCCGGAGCCCGCGGACCGTTTCCGCGTCGCCCGGCGATTTCTCCAACCGCATCGCCTGTTCATTCAAGCTCTGGACCAGTTCGTCCGCGCTCTCAAAGAACAGCTCGCGCAGTTCCGCCATCCGGTCTTCAGGGGGAGACGTCACATCTTCACCTCAACTCGCTGATATGCCGTTCCACTATTGCGATGCACCATCTGAAACTTTTCCGTCAGCCCCAGCAGGCTCTCGGCGTGACCGACGAACAGAAATCCGCGCGGATTGAGACAGCGATAGAACTTTTCCACCAGGCGCTTCTGTTCCGGTTCGTCGAAGTACATCATGACGTTGCGGCAAAAAATCACGTCGTAGCGTTGCGGCAGGTATTCCGTTTTGAGATTGTGGAAGTCGAAGTGGATCAGTTCTTTCAGCGACTTCTTGGCGGAATAGCGGTCGCCCAGCTTGTCGAAGTAGCGCAGGCGGTATCCGTAGTCGACCGAGGCCATCTGGTGCTCGTTATAGGCGCCCTCCTGGGCAGCGCGCAGCACCGAGTAGCTAATGTCGCTGGCCAGGATCTCCACACGCCAGGGCGCGGGGATCAACGGCTTCGGCAGCGGCGATTCAAAGGGCTGAGGGTTACGCAGGTAGTAGTAGGCCAGAGCATCGGCGACGAGCATCGCCATGGTGTACGGTTCCTGACCGGTGGAACAGCCTGCGCTCCACATGCGGATGTTGAAGTCATGCCGTTCTTGCTTGCGCTTGAAGAGGTCTTCGAGGACGTCGCGCTGGAAGAGGTCGAGCTGCGCCTTGTTGCGGAAGAAGCTGGTTTCGTTGACGGTCAGGTTTTCCAGCAGCTTGGCGAGTTCATCCTTGCCTTCATGGCTGATAAGCAGGCGATAGTAACTGTAGAAGGAATCGAGCTGGCATTCCTTGAGGCGGCGCTGCAGGCGGTCCTGGAGGAAGTGCGTGCGCCGCTCGTCGAAGTGCATGCCGCACTCCTGGTAGACAAGCGCCTGGAGAAGTTTCAGTTCCGCGTCCGTGAGCGCGGGCACTTCGCTGATGTTCATGGTCGTTCGTTAAGTCTGCTATTTCTTGCCGGCAGAGGCGCTCTGCGCTTTGCCGTTGCCCGCAACTGCGTTGTCCGCGACCGCCTCCTGCTTGGCGCTCGGGCGGAACTCGAGAACCTTGCCCACGTCGAGGAGAATGATGAGCCGGCCGTTGTACTTGCCCAGTCCGGTCACACAATCCAGGCCGCCCTCGATCATCATGGCGGGGGCAGGCTCGATCTCACTCTCGGAGATCTTCAGAACCTCGGAGGCCGCGTCCACGATCATCCCTGCCAGCTTTCCGCGGTGTTCGACGACGAGAATGCGGCTGCGGCGGTGAATCGTGCCGGCGGGCTTTCCGAAGCGCTTGCGCAAATCGAGGACGGAGACGATCTTGCCGCGCAGGTTGATGACGCCTTCCATGTAGTCGGGCGCATCGGGCACGGCCGTGATCTCGGGCACGCGCACGATCTCATGCAGGGACGTAATCGGCACGCCATAGGTTTCGCGTCCCACCTGAAAGCCCACGACTTGTGTTTCCCGACTCATGCCGGTTCTCCTCAGCGGCCCGCCGCCGCTCCCCGGACACTGCCGCGTCCGGACGAGGCCGCTTCCCCGGGCCGGAGCGAGAAGTTGTCCATGTTCTGAAGCAGGTCGCGCGACATCTTCGACATCTGTTCCGCCGAAGCGGCGAGTTCGGTGGAACTCGACGTGGACGATTGCACCAGTTCGCGCATGCGCTCCATTGCCTTGACGACGGCCTGCGCTCCGGAAGCCTGTTCTTCGACGGCGGAGTTGATTTCGTGCGTGATTTCGTTGAGGCGGGTGGTGGCACGGGCAATCTGCGAGGAACCGTGCGATTGCTCGTTGGTGGCGGCGCCGATTTCCTGCGCGAACTTGTAAACCTCGGTGACCACATTCGAAATCTTGCGCAGCGCTCCGTTGAGGTCCTGTCCGAGATTGAGACCCTCGTTGACGATCGAGGTGCTCTTCTCCATGTTTTCGACGGCGCGGCGCGCTTCTTTCTGGATGCTCTGAATGAGTTCGGAGATCTCCTTGGTGGACTGCGCCGATTTTTCCGCCAGCTTGCGCACTTCGTCGGCAACGACGGCAAATCCGAGTCCGTGCTCGCCGGCGCGGGCGGCTTCGATGGCGGCGTTCAGGGCGAGCAGGTTGGTCTGCTCGGCGAGATCGTCGATGACCTCGATGATCTTGCCGATGTTGTCAGCCCGGGCCCCGAGGGCGTCGATAATTTCGCCCGAAGCGTGGATCGTGGTGTTGATGCGATTCAGACCATCGGTCGCTTTCTCCATGGTCGAGATACCGCTGTGGACTTCTTCGCGCGACCGGTTGGAGATGTCGAGCAGGACCTTGGCCGTGTCGGCAACCCGCTGGATCGAGGTGACCATCTGGTCGATCGACGCAGAGGTCTCGCTGACGCTGGAGGCTTGCGTCTGCGTGCTCTTCACCATGTTCTGGACGTTGACGCTCATCTCGTGCATGGTGCTGGTGACTTCATCGATGGCGGAAGAGGTTTGCAGGCCGATCTTGGCGGACTCGTCAGAGGCGCCAGCAACCTGAGCCGAAGCGCTGGCCACCTGCGAGGCCGCGTCGCGCACACTGCGGACCAGCCCGCGAAGACCTTCCACCATGCGCGAGAAGGCGTTGCCCAGCGTGTCACCGGTAGAACGGGGCTGCGTTTCGACCGCGAGGTTCCCGCCGGCGATGGCTTCGGATACGGAAGCCATCTCTTTCAGATACTTCACCATCGAGTCGAAGGTGCGAGCCAATTGCCCGATCTCGTCATCGCCGTGAACGTCAATGGTGTGATCGAGGTCGCCGGATTCGCCGATCTGCTGAGCGACATTGATCAGCTGGTTCAGGGGCTGCGTGATCTCGCGCGCCGTGCGGTAGGCGACAAAGACGCCGAGCCCAATGGCAAACAGGGAAACGGTGAGCGTCACGATCAGCGTGGCGGTGGCGGCCATTTCATCGGACTTGCGGCGGGAGTCGAGCAGATTGAGGTTTGCCTGATCTACCTGATCGAGCACATCGCTGGACCGGGACACCCAGGAATTGGGATCCTTCTGCAGGTAGAAGATCTGGAGTTCGGCAACCGTGGCATTTCCGCTGTCGACCTGGCGGCGCTTTTCGACCAGAGGTGAAGCGAACTCGGTGTTCCAGCTCTGTTCAAACTGCTGCACTCGCTCCAGGTCGGAGCGCTGCTGCTGGTCGTTGGCGAGTATCTGAGCGCGGCGCAGGGCGTCGCCCAGGCGGCGGACGCCATCATTCATTTTCTCCACGTCGCGCGTGTCGCCGCTCAGGAGATAGTTCTGCAGGTGGAGCCGGTTCTGCATCATCTCGAAGCGGACCAGCGAGGTGGCCTGCGTCATGTCCATCGATTGCTGTGCGGCGGCCTTGGTTTCATGCTGACGCCACACGGCCGCCAGGATCATGATCATGAGTACGACAACGGCGGCTACGATGATGCCGAAATTCCGGTACAGCTTTTTGCCAATGTTCATACGCTACCTTCCTCTGCACGCGGATCAGCGGCAGGGATTGGTTTTTCACTGCGTCGGATCGAAATGAAATTCCACGACTCCGGTCGTATCTTCGGCGCCTGACTCAAAGCGCCACTTGCGAACGGCATCCATGGCGGCTTGGGCGAGGATGGGATGACCGCCCACCAGCTTGGAGTTCTTGACCACCCCGTTCCGGTCTACCGTGATCTGGATTTTCACGGTTCCGGCAATGTTCATCCGCCGAGCCAACTCCGGATAAGAGGGCGCGACCTTGTTCTTGATCTTGCGGGCGATCTGATCCCCGCTTTGGCTCGAGGGGGAAGAGGGAGCCTGGGCTGCCGCGCAAACCGCCGCCAGCACCAAGCCTGCCGCCAGCCAACGACTCAGCGATCGTAAAGACACAGTTCCTCCCGTGAATGGGGTTTCACGACGAAAGCTAAGTTTTGCACGGACGGTACCAGCAGGAGCCCAAAAGTTCTTCCAAACGATTACTTTAGTGACGGCGGCAAGTTGCTGATCAGATAGGCGCTTAGGTCGAGCCGATTGGCGTCAGAGGAGAGGAGAAAGGCGGGTGAGCAGAGGCGGAGAAAGGGCGGATTCTGTGCGTTGCAAAATGAGACGCCCTGACAAATGACATTACCAAGGTTTCACAATTTGACACCCGCTGCAGCATATTCACTTGACTCAATTTGAGATTCAAGCGTAGCTTTCTAAGTATAATTCAATTGTTTTCAATCGCTTAGCTGATTGGCGGACCAGACTGACTCCTTCTCTCGGAAACTCGGCCCTGGCTACCGGTGCGGCGTCTCATTCTGACGAGGCGTTTCAGCGCCTGCTACTGCAGCTTTCACGCGCAGCCTCGGAGAACACGGAAGCCAGCGAGGTCATCCGTTCCTTTTGTCACCTCACCCGCGAATTCTTTGGAGCCAGCGGCACCTACTTCTGGAGGCGAGATGCGGACGGCGCCCTGGTGGGAGCCGAGGCCGACGGTTTTCGAGCCGAGGAGTTTCGCGGGCTGGTCCTGCGTCCCGGAGACGCCTCAATCGCCCTCGAGGCGGCACAGAAGCGCACAACCGTGTATGTGAATGACGTGGACATGAGCCGGTATCCGCGGCTGGCCGAGTATCGCGCCGAAGCCGTGATGGCCGCTCCGCTGCTGGTTTCCGGGGAAATTGTCGGAGCCATTGCCTTCCTGAAGAGTGCGGCGGGCTCTCGCTTCGATGAAGACGCTGCGGCCAAAGGCACAATTCTCGCAGGCCAACTCGGCACGGCGCTGGAAGCGGTGCGCTTGAGCCAGGTTTCACGCGAAGAACATCGGCGCGCGATGATCCTGGCGGAAGTGGCCGCGGCGCTGCATGGCCTGCCCGACACCTCGGCAGTGATGGAAGGGATCGCCGACCGGCTCAGAGTCTTGCTGCATTCGCCGGTCGTGATGATGTTCGTTCACGAGGCGGGTGCGCTGGGCCTTCGGGCGGTTTCCGCAGGCACGCCGAAGCTGGCGCGTGCGGTGCGCGCCGGTTACCAGGAAGGAAGCCTGCGCTCGGCGGTGGAGATCGCCAGTCGCGCGGTGGCGGCGGGCGAGCGAATCACGGTGGGCATTGATGGCGCGTCTCATCTTGGCGAAGATCTGCCCGCCGGAATCCTGATCGCTGCCCCGTTCCGGACGTCGCGGTCGCATGGGGCGATCCTGGTCTATCCGCGGGGATCTTCGGCGTTTACCGACGAGGAAAAGACGCTGGTTTCCTCGCTTGCCGGGTTTGGAGCGGTTGCAGTTGCCAATGCTGAACTCTACGGCACCGCGCGCGGCCAGGCGCAGGAACTGCATGAGATTCTCGCCATCTGCTCGGAACTGGGATCGGCGGGCAAGCTCGATCAGTTCATGCAGACGTTCGTGGTACGCGCGTCCAGTTTCCTCGGGTTCCGCCGTTGCTTCATCGGGTTGCTGGAAAACGGCGCTTTCCGTGCGCGATGGGGAGCGGAAGAGGGCCGTGTGCTGCCGATGGAAGTAGTGCTGCCGGACAGTGTCTCGGCGCGGACGCTCAAGGACAAGCAAGTATTCCTGACAGAGGACGCGGCGACTGTTCCGGGCGCCAACCTGGAATTCGTCAACAACTTCAGGATCCGGCAGCTGCTTGCGGTTCCGCTGCTCGGGTCCGGCGGTGAAGTTCTGGGAATGTTCGGGACGCTGGACCGCGTGCAGGCCGGTCCGATTCTGGAAGAAGACGTGCGGCGGGCGCAGGCGCTCGCGGCCCAAGCGGCCATCGCGCTCGAGCTGACACACAACCTCCATCAGTCGGAAGCGCACCGCCGGCGTGCTGAAGCGCTGGTCTCGCTGGCGCTGGAATTGAATACGGTCTTGCACCTGCCGGATTTCGCGAGAAATTTCGCGCGCCGGGCGGCGAGCCTGCTGGGTGGGCGGGCCGTTGTGCTGAGCCTGTTTCGGGGGAACGACCAGCAAACGATTCTGCTGCAAGGCGCTTCGGAGATCGATGACAAGCCGCTGCTGCGCCGCTTCAATTTGGCTCTGGCCGGCGCCCTGGCGAAGCGTGAGGGGGACGTCGCCTTCGGCCCTGCCTCGGAACTATTGGGCCCGTCTCTGGCATCGAGCCTGGGATGGGTGGATTGCACGCTGGTCCGCCTGGCCGCGGCCTCCGGCGAACTCATCGGGGTCTTGTGCCTGGCCGATCGCGGAGCGTTGCCGTCCGCCGAGGACCAGCAGTTGCTGCGCGCGGTGGCGAGCCATGCCAGCATTGCGCTCGAGAATGCGTGTCTTTTCACGCGCATGGAACAGGCCAACCGGCATTGGGTGGAAGTGTTCGATGCGATCAGCGACTTCATCGTCGTGCACGATGAAACGCAGAATATCCTGCGGGTCAACCGGTCGCTAGCGGATTTCGTCGGCATCGCCCCGGACCAGCTGATTGGCGTGAATATGCGCGCGCTTGAGGCGCTGTCGGTGGGCGGCGCTGCGCATGGATGTCCGTTCTGCCGCAGCGGGGATGGTGTGGATGAATACGTGCATCCGATTCTGGAACGCACCTACCTGATCTCGACCTCGCGGATTCACGGCACCGCCGGCACGCAGTTGCAGACGGTGCATGTGCTCAAAGACATCACCGACCGGCGCGAGGCGGAGCAGCGTTATCGCGAACTGTCGGACAACATCCAGGAAGGGATCTTCTTTTCCACGCCCCAGGGGCGTTTCGTGGAGGTGAACGACGCCCTGGTGCGCCTGCTGGGATATAGCAGCCGCGAGGAGTTACTGCAGGTCGACATTCCGACCCAGGTCTACTTTTCGCCCCAGCGGCGGCAGGAACTGGCCGACATCCTGGAACAGCAGGGGCGCATACACAACCGCGAAGAGGTTTTGCGGCGCAAGGACGGGTCGCCGGTTCATGTGCTGATCAACAGCTTCGCCATGCGCGATTCGCAGGGGCGCGTGCTGCAGTATCGCGGCCTTCTGAATGACATTACCAACCTTCGCCTCTCCCAGAGTGAGTTGCAGAAAGAGCGCGACTTTTCGAGCAAGATCCTGAACTACACGCAGAGCCTGATTCTGGTGACCGACACAGATGGCGTTATCAGTTATGCCAACCGCCGGTGGAGCGGCCTGGGTTTCAGCCCCAACCAGATCCTGGGGCACCCATTGCTGGAACTTCTAGTCCCGGCCCGACGCGATGTAGTGCAGGAGGCGCTGAACTCGGTCTGCCGTGGAGCGCAGGTGGACAATCTCGATCTGCAGCTGATGCGATCGGACGGCACGAGCGGACATTTTTCCGCCAATCTGAGCCCGATCAGCGGCGATGACGGCCGTGTCAGCAGCGTGGTCGTCGTGATGACCGACGTGACCGATGCGGCCATGCTGCAATTCAAGCTGATTCACGCGGAGCGGATGGCGGCTGTGGGGCAGCTGGTTTCGGGCGTCGCCCATGAAGTGAACAATCCGCTGACCGCGATCCTGGGATTTGCCGACTTGCTGGTGGAGACACCCGATTTGCCGGAGAGCGTGCGCCGCGACCTGCGAGTCATTCTGCAAGAGGCGCAACGGACAAAGCAGATTGTGCAGAATCTGTTGAGCTTCGCACGGCAGATGCCGACCCAGCGCCAGGCGGTGCAGTTGAATGCGATCCTGCGGCGCACGGTGCAGCTGCGCGCCTACGATTTCCACTCTCACAACGTGGAAGTGGTGGAGCAACTGGACGAATCCCTGCCCGAGGTGATCGGCGATCCGCACCAGCTGCAGCAGGTTTTCCTGAACATCCTGAACAATGCGCACGATGCGGTCCGGGAGACGGGAAGGCCGGCGCGCATTGAGATCACAAGCACACGGGAAGGGCCGTTCGCCGAGATCTCGTTCCGCGACAACGGGGTCGGGATCGCCTATCCCGACCGCATTTTCGATCCGTTCTTTACCACGAAGGAAGTTGGCAAGGGCACGGGACTGGGATTGAGTATCTGTTACGGCATCGTTCGCGAACACAGGGGCGAGATCGCGTGTCACAACAACCCCAACAGCGAAGGCGCCACGTTTGTCGTGCGGCTGCCGCTCGCGGCGGAAAGCGCGTCGTTCGGAGCGGTGGCGGGAGTGCATCCGCAATGAGCGAAACCGCAACCAAGGCGGCATCGGCCCCGGTACTACTGGTGGAAGACGAGCCCGGAGTGATGGCATACGTGCGCGCCGTCCTGGAGAGGTATGGATATCGCGTGGCTGGAGCGGAATCAGGGGCGGAGGCGTTGCGCCTGCTGGCCGATGGAGAATTCCTCGGCGTCGTTTCCGATATGCGCACTCCGGGTGGCGTAGACGGCGCGCAGGTACACGCATGGATTTGCGCGCATCGTCCGGAACTGGCGTCGCGACTGGTATTCATCACCGGCGACATCGCCAACGAAGAAACAGCGGCCATCCTGAAGCGGACCGGAGCGCCGTGCCTGGAGAAGCCATTTCGCGTGCGGCAATTCCTGGACGTCATTGAAAAAACGATGGGAAGCCCAAATGCATGAATCCTGACCTGCCAATCCGGCTGCTGATCGTCGATGACGACCCGAGTATCCGCAAGCTCTGCATCACGGTCGGACAATCGCTGGGACTGACCTGTTTCGAGGCGGAGAGCGGAGAAGCGGCGCTGGCATTCCTCGAAGAACAGCCGGCCCACATGGTGCTGACCGATATGGTCATGCCCCACATGTCGGGGCTGGAGTTTCTGGAGCAACTGAAGCGGCTGCTGCCGAAAATCGAAGTTGCCCTGATGACCGGCCACGGGTCGATCGAAACCGCGGTGCAGGCGATGAAACTGGGCGCTTATGACTACATTTCAAAGCCGTTTGCGCCGCTCGATGAGCTCCGTCTCTTTCTGCGCCGGATGGCCGACAAGGTCCGCCTGGAGGAAGAGAATCAGTTTCTTCGCGAGCGTTCCGAGACGGAGATGGCCGTGCACGGAATCATCGGGAATTCCGAGGGGATTCAACACGTGCTGCGGCTGATCTCGCGGCTCAAAGACACGCGCACTCCGGTTCTGATCACGGGCGAGAGCGGAACCGGCAAAGAACTGGTGGCGCGCGCGTTGCATTATCGCGGCACGTTTGCAACGCGGCCTTTTGTCGCGGTCGATTGCGGATCGCTGGTACCGACCCTGATCGAGAGCGAGCTTTTTGGCTACGAGAAAGGCGCGTTCACCGGGGCCCTGCGCTCGAAGCAGGGGCTGTTGCAGTCGGCCGACACGGGAACGATTTTTCTCGATGAAGTGGGCGAACTGCCGCTCGAGATGCAGGCGAAGATCCTGCGCTTCCTGCAGGAGAAGGAAGTACGGCCGGTTGGCAGCAATCAGAAAGTGAAAGTCGACGTCCGCATCATGGCGGCGACCAACCGCGACCTGGAAGCGGAATACAAGAAAGGAACATTCCGCAAAGATCTCTATTTCCGGTTGAATGTGGTGACGATTCATTTGCCGGCGCTGCGCGAGCGGCGTTCCGACATTCCCGTGCTGGCGAGTTGGTTTCTGGAGCGACTGGCGCCGAGGCGTCGCGTGCAGATATCAGGAGCCGCGATGAAGGCGTTGATCTCCTACGACTGGCCGGGGAACGTCCGCGAGCTCGAAAACTGCCTGGAGCGTGCGGTGGCGCTGGGCGATCAGGGACGGATCGATCTTCGCGACCTGCCACCGGCGATTGCGCGCGCGGAAGTGGCTGACAAGCCCGAGATGATTGACACATCCGGGACGGACTATCCGGCGACGGACCTGGAAGACATCGAACGCGCAACCATCGAGCGCGTCTTTGCGCAGGTAAACGGCGACAAGGCCCTGGCGGGAAAGATGCTCGGGATCAGCCGGGCGACACTGTATCGCAAGTTGAAGCGCTATAACATTTGTCTGCCGGAAGAGACCTCCACCACCCTGCAGTAGAAGATCGGAACGCGCTTGCCAGGTGAGCAACCGGCGGGCAGACACCGCCTTCATGTGAGATTTTTCGTCCCACAGTTGATACAAGTGTCTCAGGCTGAGACACCTTGGCAGCGACATCAGGCGCATGTACCAGGCAAGTCTCTGGAACATCGCGTCGAAACCTCTTTCTCTGCTTAGTCTTGCCCATCAGTCCATGACCTTCAAGGTTTTGGATTGGGCCGTGCATACTTTCTTGCCGATAAAGCAGAGCGGGTCTCCTCGTTGCTCTTCTTAACCGAGAAGAGGGGAGACCCGACTGCCCGAGGCTCGAAGTCGAGGTTATCTGTGCCCAACCAGGCCACTGCTACTGCATATGCTCTGCAACCGGAACTTGTGGGCCGTCTGGCAAAGTTCTTCCCTCAGGCAACGCCGATGCGGATTCCGGTCCGGCTGAGCCGGGCCGATGGCAAGCACACGACACCGGTGGAAGAGACGGTCATCGAATTCGGCACGGCTATGGAGGTCCTGTTTGCGCTGGAGGCTCCACTCGAATTTGCCGACCGCGTTCTTCTGGAAAGCAAAGATGGCTGGCTGCAGGCGGAAGCCTCGGTTGTCGCCGTGCAGTATCACCCGCACCGGACGGTCGTTGCGGCGCGGTTCCTCAAGAATGTCCCGAATTGGATCGTGAAACCATGACGCAATCTACTTACGCATTGTCGAGTGATCGGTGGCCGCGGCTCTGTGCGCTGCAGCCCATCTACGCCGCGCTGGTCAAGGAGTTTGTGATCGAAGTGGCGGCCTGTCCCGTCCTGGAAGATGGGGAACCCGTGCCTGAGACAGTCGCGCAGGCCGAAGCCTGGTTCCAGCAAGTGGACTCGAACATCCAGGTCCACCAGTTGCGGCAGTTTCTGCAGACCACGACACTGGCCAACGAAGCAGTGCTGCGCGACCTGCTGGCGCATCATCTTGGCAAGGATACGAAGACGGCTAGCGATCGCGACAAGATCGACTTCCTGCTGGTGCAGTACTTTTCCCTGTGCGCGCCCTCGGGCCTGGAAGATTCCGATCTGGACCTGGACTATGTCGCGCAGGTGCTGGAACCGGTGCTGGGACCGCAGGAACCGAAGTTGCCGCTGTGGTTGAACTCTCTGGAGACCTTGTTACAGTCGGCCACAAAGTGCCGGCGTCTGAGCGAGTTGTTGCACAGCGGAATCCTGGAACAGGGACGCAAACTCAAGACACAGAGCGGCGATCGCTTTTTCGATCCTCCGGCGATGGTGGCGTTCGCGCGCTTCAGTTTCATGATGCGCCGGGTGTTTTTCCGGCTGATGCACGACGATCTGAATGCCATTCTCGACGGTTTGCGGGAACTCGAGAAGCGGGATGTTCACACGCTCGACTGCCGCCGGGCCCAGTTCTCGGCGGAGGAACCGACGACACGGCTGCGCATGATCTGCCAGTCCTGGAAAGTGATGTTCCACGCCGAGTACTCCTCCGGGCAGCCGCTACGGATGCTGGTGGATCTGCGGGCGGCGGTGGATGACGCCCTGCAGGGCGGAGGAGCGCGCAAGGGCTCTGCCAGAGCAGCGTCGGCATCTCCGAAAGGCCCGGGCAGCGGGCAGCACAGCTGAGCCGATTCGGGTGCAGCCATGCCATTGCCTCGTCCCATCGTTTTGGTTCTTTCGAGCGATCCAGCCTTTTCGCGTCAGTTAACGAGTAACTGGCCGGTTGGCGCCGACACGCCGGAATTTGTTCTGCTGGACCACGATTTGTGCAGCGAACTGCGGCGCGATACGTACGATCTCGCGATCGCGGACGCGAATTCCGTCGAAAAACATTGCCACCTGAAGGAAGCGCTGGCCGCGGTTGGCAAGCCGGCGATATTGATCTGCGCGGAAAACTGCCCGGATGCAGGAGGCGTTTCGGGTCCGATCCTGGAACTTCCGCGCGAGCCACGGCAGTGGCCGGTCACTGTGGCGCTGGTGGGGCGGGAGATCCTTCGCCGATCATCGGCAGAGTCACGTACCCGCGCGTCAGAGAATGCGCGGGCCGTGGTGGAAGCGGAAGCGACACTCGGCCGCTACATGGTGGAGATGCGCAACAACGTCAACAATGCAATTACATCTGTCCTGGGAAACGCTGAACTGCTGCTTCAGGAACCGGGTCTACCTGCGCCGGTGCAAGCCCAGGCGGATACGATCCGGAACATGGCGCTCCGCCTGAATGAGGTATTCCAGCGGTTCTCCTCTATCGAGAAGGAACTTGACGTCGCAGCCCGCGAGTCCGCCAAGGCGCCTGTTCAGGCGCGGGCAGCGAGGCGCGGACGCTAATCAGAAGTTTCGCCCGCTGTCTCTTGATTCCCGCACGAAGCCAATCGCGCCTGCTACACTCGAGCGCGCGTCTCACATCAATCCGCTCCATATCACTGTGGTTTTCCAAGGAGGCATGCGCTTGGCCAAAGCATCCTCGACCTATTCCATGGATCGACGTTCTGCGTTGGCAGTTCTCGGGTCGGCCGCCGTGGGCTGGCTAGGAGCTCCGTGGTCTCTCGCCTCGGCAGAAGGCACGATGGCTGAAACCCTGAAGAAAGCGCTTCCAAACTGGAGTGACAAGACCCTGGAGAAGATTCAACATCTGCTCGCGGACAGTGGCTTCAGCGGACGAATCTCCAAAGCAGACACAAATGTCCTGGCGGGCAGCGAACGCGTCAGCACGAACGAGTTGATGCTGGGACTTCTTCCGTTGGCGCGTCGGTATTCGCGGGCCCCCATCTCCAACTATCACGTGGGCGTCGTAGCTCGCGGTGTGAGTGGGGATCTGTATTTCGGCGCCAACATCGAACTGCCCGGACACTCGCTGGGGCTTGCGGTGCATGGAGAACAGTTCGCGCTCTCCAATGCCTATATGCACGGGGAGCAGGGAATCGCAGCGGTTGCGCTGACGGCCGCGCCGTGCGGACATTGCCGGCAGTTCATGAACGAATTCTCGCCAAAAGGAGACCTCGAGATTCTGATCACGGGGAGCGCACCAGTGAAATTGTCCTCTTTGCTGCCGATGGCATTTGGGCCGAAGGATCTCGGATTTCAAGAAGGAGCAGTACCCGTTCGGGAAGTCGTTCTCGCACGGCCCGAGGGAGCTGATGCCCTCACGCTCGCCGCCTGGGATGCGGCGAAGAGGTCCTATGCACCGTACACGAAGGCCCACTCCGGTATCGCAATCGGTACGCAAGCGGGACGCATCTTCAGAGGGGTGTATATCGAGAATGTCGCGTTTAATCCCAGCCTTTCGCCTTTGCAGACGGCGCTGGCGGCCCTGATCGTGGCGGGAGAAACATACTCCTCCATTTCAGAGGTTGTGCTCGTGGAAATCGAGGATGGCGTCATCAGCCAGCAAACCGCCACCGAAGCCTCACTAGCGGGCGTTGCGGCGGCAGTGCCGGTGAAACGCGTAACGACGAAGGCGGCATAAGTCAGTCACCGAATGACGAGCTTGAACACGAACCTCGAGATGACACCGCGATGGGCAAACTGGTTGTTTCGCAGACCAGGCATCGCGCTGGCAATGTTTTGGGGATTCGCTGAGGGCACGCTGTTTTTCGTTCTTCCAGATGTGCCTCTGTCGTTTGTCGCGATGTTCCGGCCGCGCCGGGCATGGCTACACCTGGCTGCGATTGTGGCGGGTGCCTTGCTCGGTGGAGCGCTGATGTTCAGCTGGTCGGAACGCAGCGAAAGCGCGCGGCAGGCTGTGGAACAGGTTCCGGCAGTGACCCCGGCCATGTTCGCCGGTGCTGAACAGGACCTGCAGGCTTACGGAATCTGGGGAACAAGCCTGGGGCCAGTGCGTGGAATTCCTTACAAGATCTATGCGGTTGAAGCACCGCGACATGCCACGTTGCCGATGTTCCTGTTGGTGACGATTCCGGCTCGCCTGTGGCGGCTGGTCATCGTATGGCTGGGATTCGCAGCGGCGGGCAGCATTCTGCGCAAAACTGGACGCGTCTCTTTCGCACCCGCACTCCACATTGTGTTCTGGGTTGTGACTTATGCGATTTACTGGATCGAGGTGAAATGAGCGGCACGCAGAGCGCGCCGCTCGTGTCTTCAAGTCTCCACGAAACCGGAAACTACTTGCCCACTCCTGACAAGCTGACCGTCTGAGGACTGGTGATCGCGTTGTCGAATATCCTCAGGATCCCAGTCCGCGTTCCTTTTTGTGTCGGGGTGAAAGTGACCGAGATACTGCAAGTCGCACCGGGAGAGATTCCTTTGACACACCCATTCTTCTTGATCGTGAAGTCGCCGGTGATGGTGACGTTGTTAAGAACGATCTGCACCCCGCCCGTATTTGTGAGGGCTATCTTCTTGCCGCCGCTGACCGTGCCAATCAACCGGGCTGGGTACGTCAGCGACGAGGGACTGATGCCCAGGACCGAGGTGGAGCCATCTCCATTCACGCCGATGCTCATCGAGTAGTAGCGCCCGCTGCTCAGCGGTTGCAGTGAGAAACCACCCAGCGGATCTCCGGTCTTGATGTCGGTGCGGTAGACGTCGGCCATTCCCTGATGAGTCTGGATATCCACGTAGGTGTTGATTGTCCAGAAGCTGACGCCATCGGGATCAAGGGCAAGACTGTCCGCGTTGGCGGGAATCTGGTAGGAGAAAACCTGTTTGTAGGCGCACCCCACACAGGCCGGAACCCAATGCTGGATGGCGCCCAACACATCGATCAGAATGGTGTTGTCGGCGAGAGTGCGTACGGTGCGAGCCATGGCGCCGACGGCGAGGTCGATTCCCTGAGTCCGCGTGCTCAGGTCGTAGCTTTTCACGTCGCCATTGGCCGCCGTGTAGAACATGGTGTGCTGGTCGGTGGAGAGCGAGATCCACTGCGCCCCTCCCGCCACGGTGTATGTGGTGGTGGCTCCGTTGGGGGCAATCTTGAGGATCGTGCCCTGTCCGAGATAGAGATTCCCCTGATTATCGTGCGCAATGGAGACGGGTGAAGGGAAAGGCCCCTTATTCGAGAGTAGCGTGCCCATAGCGTCGAACTCGTTCACGCTCCAGGATGGATTCCCGAGCGGGGCGCTGATCACGCGGAGGTGGTTGCTGATGTCGAAGGTCATCCCCGTCGTACAAGCCGCCTGGGCGGGTCCATGGAATGCATTCACAAAGCCGCCCATGGACGTATACACGTCGGTCTCATTGAGTTGGGTGCCGGATCCATCGCAGACTCCAACGTAAATGTTGCCGATCTGAGCCGGAGCCTGACCCCACACAATGCTGGAGAGCAACAGGGAGACGACGCCGACGAAAGCAGCTCGAACACTCAGTTTCACACACCACCTCCACAGACAAAGGCGTGCCGGCGATTCCGGTTCAGCTTCGTGACAAAACGGTCTGGGAGTGACCAAGAATGCGGTAACCATTACCGGAATTGCACGGGCAAAGACGACAGGTGCACGCTCGTGACCAACCGTCGGCGAGCCAAAGGGTTGCCCGCGTCATCGAGCAAACGATTCCAAGGGTCGCATGATCAGTAACTTGCACACGTCCTGGAGAGGAGGATGTGCCCTAAGGTCCGCTTTCCGAGGCAGGGGGTTTACCGGGGTGTAACCGGAGCTTCACATTGTGGCGATATATCGTCAGGACCCTGGCCCCCTCCCGAACGGCAATGGGCCAAATGCAAGAGGCGCACTATCCCGGAGCTTTGGCGACCGCGGAAAGGGTCAAGCCCATGCGCTGAACCAAATCCTGGAAATGCGGGTCGTCGCGGACCCAGTCCCAGTCCCAGGCGACGTTCAAATGGGTCAAGGTCGTCTCATGTTGAACGTAGGCCCGCTCCAGCCAGCGGAAGACTCCGTCTTTATCGCCAGCATGAGCGTAGAGGCGAGCAATGCGAACTGCCGGAACGTAAGTGTGACTGGCCCGGGCGGCGAGAACATCGGCGGCGCGATGCATCGCAACCGAGTAGCCGCGATCAGCCTCGCGCGCGAGAGCTTGCTCGACCTCGGTGTCATGGAGTGCGAGAAAGAAGTTCCGCGCTTCCCCCAAGGCTTCGGTCTTCATCCCTTTCTTGAAGTAGGCACCCCAAAGGCCGAGGTGGGCAGAAGGGAACTCGGGTTCGGTATCGAGGACCTTCCGCAGTTGCACGATGGCATCGTCGTAGCGCCCCAGATAGACCAGTTGCCATCCATAGAAACACTGGAAGAACGGGTTGAAGGGGTCGAGCTCGAGCGTGCGATGAATTTCCCGATCCCACTCGGCTTCGCGTTTCATGGAGATCAGGTAGTCGGAATACATGAAGTGGCCATCGGCACTGTTGGGATTGAGTTCGATGCCGCGCAGGTATTCCCGTTCGGCAGTCGACCAGTCGCGGTCGTAGGGCCCGGCGATATTGGCATTGACGATGTGGGCGTCGGCGAGAGAGCTGTCCAGGGCAAGAGACCTGGCAACCGCGGTCTTTGCTTTGGGGTAGGCTTCGGTGGGTAGCATGACGCCGGCATCGCCCCGCAGCAGCCAGACGTTGGCCACACCTACCCAGGCAAGCGCGTAGTTCGGATCTTTGTCCAACGCGAGCTGGAAGTACTCGAGCGCCGAGTCCATGTGTTCCCGCGAGATGCGGTACCAGTGCGCCTGACCTTTCAGGTAGGCCTCATAGGCTTCGGGATTGACGGGACGATTGTGGGTAAGGCTCCTGTTTTCCTCTGGGGTTACGGCGACTTTGATTTCCCGCACGATGGCCTGAGCCACTTCACCCTGCAAGGTGAGGATGTCGCGAAAGTCGCGTTCGTAGCTGTCGGCCCAGATGTGGGTGTCGCTCTCAGCATGGATCAACTGCGCGGTGATGCGAACATGTTGTCCCGAACGCTGAACCGAGCCCTCCAAGATACTGTCGACGCCGAGCGTGCGGGCGATCTCGGGCAGGGGCCTGCGAGTGTCGCGGAACCGCATCACAGAAGTGCGCGAGATCACTTTCAGACCTCGGACCTTCGCTAGATCGGTGATCAGGGCATCGGTCATGCCGTCGGCGAAGTAATCCTGCTGCACGTCGCCGGTGAGATTCGAGAATGGCAACACGGCGAGGGAGTGGACCGGCGGGGCCTGCGATCGTGTCAGCCACAGCGCTACGAGCACTGCAAGCAGCGCCACAGCGAAACTGAGGCCAGCCGTGAATGCGCGACGGTTTCCCTTCGGCGCGGGTTGCATCACGGGCGCACCCGGCGTCTCCACTGGCGCCATGAAGCGATAGCCGTAACGGGGCAGGGTTTCAATGAATTGGGGATTTTCGGCCGAGTCGCCCAGCGCCCGCCGCAGCTTCTTCACGGCATGATTGAGGCTGTCATCGAACTCCACGAAGGTATCTGCCGTCCATAACTTCGCACGCAACTCTTCGCGGGTTACTACTTCGCCGGGGTGCTCCAGCAAAGCGCGCAGTAACTCGAAAGCTTTCGGAGGAAGGGCAAGTTTGTGTCCGTTGCGATGGAGTTCTCCGGAAGTGAGGTCCAACGCAAAGTCACGGAAACAAACTCGTGGTTGCGGAAGCTGGACCGATACGGGCATGGAGCCGCCCCTTCAGTGGGCGAAATCTAGCACAAACCTATTGATAACGCAGTGATTAGAGTCACTTTGTGCCGGTGCAGGTTCCATCCCGTCCATTCCCGTTCATCTTCAATTCAGAAAATGACCATAGGCAGTTCATTGTGCAAGCCGGCGGCGTGTGACAAGCATGGGCCTGCAAGATCAAGAAGGTCAAGGAGGAGGTATGAAACACAGACTGCTTGCCACACTGTCCATCATTCTGGCGATGTTTTCGCTGATTGCGGTGAATGCAGCCGCGCAGCAACGGATAAAGTTCAAGATTCCTTTTGATTTCGTGGTCGGCAATGACCGGCTTCCGGCTGGAACGTATTACTTGAGCGCTATCAATCCCCGCGTGATTGC
>DATIWL010000036.1:0-26555 GCA_035519435.1 Terriglobales bacterium | reverse complement strand
AGCGTTGCCGATCCGGTCAGGTTCTGCTGTGTGGTTTCGACGAAGGCGTCGAGCGACTCGCGCAGTGGCGTGAACCACATGCCGAAGTAGACGAGCTCTGCGTATTTCAACGCGACGTGCTGCTTGAAGTGCAGCAGATCGCGGTCGAGACACAGCGCTTCGAGTTCGCCATGCGCGGTGAGAAGCAGTGTTCCGCCCGGAGTCTCGTAGCAGCCGCGCGACTTGATTCCGACAAAGCGGTTCTCAACCAGATCGACGCGACCGATGGCGTTGCGTCCGCCGATTTCGTTCAGCAGTTCGAGCAGTGAGATGGGATCGAGAGACTGACCGTCTACGGAAACCGGAACACCTTTTTCGAAGCCAATCGTGACTTGTTCTTCGCGGTCGGGGGCTTCCTGCGGCGACTTCGTCATTTGCCACGTGCTCGGAAAGGGCGCATTGGCGGCATTTTCGAGCTCTCCACCTTCATGGCTCATGTGCCATAGATTTCGATCCCGGGAGTGGATTTTCTCCCGGCTGGCAGCGACCGGAATGCCGCGCTTCTCGGCGTAGTCGAGACAGTCTTCACGCGACTTTAAGTCCCACTCGCGCCAAGGGGCGACGACTTTCAGCTCAGGTGCCAGCGCCTGGTACGCCATCTCGAAGCGCACCTGGTCGTTACCCTTGCCGGTGCAGCCGTGTCCGACAGCGACGGCGCCTTCGCGCAAGGCGACTTCCACCTGATGCTTCGCAATCACCGGGCGAGCGAGCGAAGTCCCAAGCAGATACTTATTTTCGTAGACTGCGCCTGCCTTCAGTGCAGGCCAGACGTATCCGGTAAGGAATTCTTCGCGCAGGTCTTCTACCACGACTTTGCTGGCGCCGGTTTTGTAGGCCTTGTCGACGACGGCTTCCACGTCATCGCCCTGACCGACGTCAGCGACCATGGCGATCACGTCGTAGGCGTAGTTCTCCTTCAGCCAGGGAATGATGATCGAGGTGTCGAGTCCGCCGGAATAAGCGAGGACAATTTTTTCAGGCATGAGCGCTCCTTACCGGCAAACGGCCCACGCCGCCGCCCAGCAACCACACAAGGATGGCTTTCTGAATGTGCAGGCGGTTCTCCGCCTGATCGAAGACAACCGAGTTCGGTGAGTCTATCACTTCGTCCGTAACTTCCCATCCCCGATGCGCCGGCAGGCAGTGCATGACCTTCGCATGCGGCGCGGCATACTGCATAAGCTCCCCGTTGACCTGATAAGGCGCAAACACCCCCGAGCGCACATCCGCCTCGTCTTCCTGACCCATGCTCGCCCACGCGTCGGTGTAAACAGCGTCGGCGCCGGCAACGGCTTCCGCCGGATCGGTAAGGATATTGATGGCAGCACCGCTCTGCTCGGCCAACAACTCCGCCGCCGCCACGATGCCTGGATTTGGCCGGTAGGCCTCAGGAGTCGCGATCGAAACCGCCGCGCCCAGTGCCGCGCCCGTCAACAGAAGCGAATGCGCGACATTGTTTCCGTCGCCCACGTAGGCCAAATGAATCTTCGAGACGTTGCCGAAATGCTCCTGCAGGGTGAAGAAGTCGGCCAGCGCCTGGCAGGGATGCTCGACTTCGCTCAGCGCATTGATCACAGGCACGTCGGCGTGCGCCGCCATTTCCTCCACCGTCGCGTGGCGGTACGTGCGCAGCACGATGACGTCGATCCAGCGCTCGAGATTGTGCGCGATATCGTACAGCGACTCGCGGGCGTCCAGGCGGCTGCGCGTCTGGTCCACGAAGAACGTCGAGCCGCCCAGGCTGTCCATGCCGGCCTCAAAGGTGAGCCGGGTACGCAGGGAGGGCTTTTCAAAGAACATCACCATCTGTTTGCCCGCCAGCACGCCGCGGAAGTCAGCCGGACGCTGCTTGAGCATGGCAGTCAGGTTGAACAGCGCGTGCACTTCGTGGGGAGCGAGGTCGTGAATGGAGATCAGGTCGCGGGACGCCGGCGGCGCTGGCGGTACTTGCGGCGATTTGTGGACTTCGATCGATTGCGTTCTCATCGTGCTCGGGAGTACTCCCTTTCGCTGGGTTCGGATGCGGTGGGCATCTATGAATACATATCCATTTAGATGCATAAGTATCCATGTGCGGATACCGGCGTGTCAAGCGGAAATCCCCCTGGAATCGGGAGCGGTAACTTCCGGCGGCATGAGGTGGACAGCCGCCGGCGGAGTTCGGAAAGACGAAATCGAACTCTTCAGAAAAACTCAGCGGCTGGAGTCGGGTGGGAGCTGGAAATCGACGCCGCGGTCGGCGTTTGCCTTGCGCGTGGCGCTCAGATCCAGATCGGCCAGCAGGATCTTGTACGACCGGCCCTCTGACAGGTTGAACAGCGTGTCGCCAACAATCGCGTAGTTCTGAATTTCGTTCCGGTGGCCGTCCTTGAAGACCAACACAGTGCTCGGCTGCGGCGCCAAGGGTTCCTGCGGAACTGCGGCGACTGCAGGTGCGGCCGGTTCGGGTTCCTGTTCCAATGCGCGCTCGCGTGGTTGCCGTGCGCCGGTCCCGCGGCGATCGAATACCGTCGGACCGCCTTGGTACTCTTCATCGTCATAGGCCGCCGCGTCCGGCTGAACCAGGTAAACCGGCGTGTAGGGCATGGCGTAGATCGCCACCCCAGTCGGGAAGAAAGCGCCGCGATTTCCATGATGCTGTCCGCGGAACACCGGGACATGTGCGCCGGTCCTGAATCCGCCAAAGCAGCAGTTGCCGAAGAGCGCCGGGGAATACGCGAATCCATTGGGTCCGAGCGAGGTCACACTGGCGGGCACGCCGGGCGCCGAAGAGAAGTTTCCGCCGAAGCCAAACGAACTGACCGACGCCGGCATGCCGTGAACCTGCGCCGGGAGAGGCAGGACAAACATCAGGAGGACGAGAATAAGGAAAAGCCAAGATAGCCGCGCTGGCATAACCGTCTCCCCCTTTAATTCGATGCTTCTCGGATCGCGCGAGCGTCGCATCTTTTCAGGCGCCGGCGCCAAAGGTCGCGTCCGCAGCCGGGCTACGCTGCGGTCAGCGGCCGCCGGGAAGTGAGGCTGCTCAGTTCCACCATCCGGTGCCGGACGTATCCATCCTCCGTCAGATGAGCGCCCGCCGTAAACTGCCGGTTCGCCAGCACCATCTGGTCCATCGGCTTGCGGTTGCGGAAATCGGGATCAAAAGTTTTGCAGAATTCGCAGGTTCTACCGGAACGAACGTCAAATCGTTTCGCGGCGGCTGGGTCGATATGTTCCATGAGACCGGCTCCGTATCGTGTGGGGGCAGAGTCAGGAGCTGCCCGATTTAGTAAGGGAAAACCGCGCGCAGCCTGTGAAGACTGACGCGCCTTTTTACTATAAGGCCCGCGTTGGCACAAGGGCCCCGCGCCTCCACTTTTCCACACTTACATCGAGCATATATGTAAACTGGCGATCCGCCTGTGAGCCGCCGCACCGGCTCCGGTGACTTTCTGGCAAGATATGGGAAAGCCTTTCTTTTTGAGGGGGATCGCGTGAGCCAATCCGGGAATCTCGTCTTTCTGTTCGACGTCGACAACACCCTGATCGACAACGACCGCATCGCCGCCGACCTGAAACGGCACCTCAAAGAAAAAGTTGGCGAGCCCTGCGAGCAGCGCTACTGGGAGATCTTCGAGCGTCTGCGCACCGAACTTGGCTACGCCGACTATCTCGGTGCGCTGCAGCGCTACCGGGTGGAACGGCCTCGCGACCCCAGATTGCTGGAAGTTTCTTACTTTATGGTGAACTACCCGTTCGCCAACCGCCTCTACCCGCAGTCTCTGGACGCCGTTGACCACGTCCGGCAGATGGGGCGCCCTGTGATTCTCAGCGACGGCGACGTCGTTTTTCAGCCGCGCAAGGTTGACCGCTCCGGCCTCTACGATACGTTTGAAGGACATGTGTTGATCTACGTCCACAAAGAGGAGCAGTTGGAAGACGTAGAAGCCAGGTATCCTGCCGTGCATTACGTGATGGTCGACGACAAAGTGCGCCTGCTCACCGCCATCAAAAAGTATTGGGGTAAGAAGGTCACCACGGTCTTCCCACGCCAGGGGCACTATGCGCTGGATGAGAAGCTGGTGGCGCAGTACCCAGAGCCCGACATGACCCTGGAACGCATCGGGGAAGTGCAACAATATTCACAGCAGGCGCTGATCGACGCCGCACAGTAGGCGTGGCAGTGTGGGCCTGTTTCACACGAGGATCTCCATTCCCGCATCCCCGCGGCTAATCGGCTGACAGGATTACTCTTAGGTCCAACACTCGATCACCTCACGCTCACAATCCTGGCGTCTTGCCCATCAGCGGTTCAAGCGATCCACGCGCACTTGTCGCCTTTTCTCGGGCGTTTCCGTTGTTTCAAAAGAGAGGCCCTGATCCGGAAGCGACGACGGCAGCACCGGGGCGAAAGGTAACAGCGCACGGAGGCCGGAGCCGTAAGCGGCTGAAACGTGGGGCGCCAGTTCATCACTATCACGGGGTGGGGAGGAGAGACCTTATGTTGCCTGGACAGAGGTTCATAACGTTTGCAGGCGGCGCGTTGCTGGTTGCGGCAGCTGCGGCGGGGCAGATGATCGACAACACGCAGGCCCCGAGCACGGCGAAAGCGGGGATCAATAAGTCGCTGCTGGACGAAATTGGCGCTGGCCGGGGTGACACGATGACCGCCGGCTCCTCGATGTACATCATCAATCGCGACCCATTCCGCTCGATTCGCCGTGGGCGACAACTGTTCCAGCGCAAGTTCACACGCTTGCAGGGGCAGGGTGCAAACGAGAAAGATGGCGTGGGCGACATCAATACCGACATCGGCATCGGGGCCGGCTTGTCCGACAGTTGCGCGCTCTGTCACGGGCGCCCGCGCGGCTCGGCGGGAGCCGGTGGCAACGTCGTGACGCGGCCTGACAGCCGCGATTCTTCACACCTGTTTGGGATCGGTCTGAAGGAAATGCTGGCCGATGAGATGACCACGGATCTGCGTTCGACGCGAGATCTGGCTGTGACACTGGCACAACAGAGGAAGCGACCGGTGACCTTGAAGCTCGCCAGCAAGAGTGTCAAGTTCGGCAGCATCACCGGCAATCCGGACGGATCGGTCGACTATTCACAAGTGCAGGGCGTGGACGCCGATCTTCGAGTCAAGCCTTTCTTTGCCGAAGGCAGCGCCATTTCGCTGCGCGAGTTCATCGTCGGTGCTCTCCACAACGAGATGGGATTGGAGGCATCCGCTGACCCCGACCTGCTCACGGCAAGCGCAGGGGGACGCGTCGTGACCCCCTCCGGGATGGTGCTCGACGGCTCGAAGGACAAGATCAGCGCGCCGCCCGCTCCGGACCCGCAGAACGGGAACGAGATTGATCCCGCAATTGTGGATCATCTCGAGTTCTACCTGCTGAACTATTTCAAGCCGGGACATGGCGAGCCCAGTCCGATCGCGGACCACGGCCGGAAAGTATTCCAGCGCGTTGGATGCACGTCGTGCCACGTCGCCGATATGACGATCAATCACGACCGCCGGGTGGCGGACGTGGAGACCGTCTACGACTCGACTCGAGGCATCTTCAATTCACTCTTCGCGACCGCGACGCCGCTCTTTCGCGATGTGGACGACGGTACGGGACAGCCACACCTGAAAGTGCCGCTCGGGGACCCTTTTGTCGTGAGGGACATCTTCACGGATTTCAAGCGGCACGACCTGGGACCGAATTTCTACGAGCGGAATTGGGATGGCACGATGCAGACACAATTTCTGACGCGTCCCCTGTGGGGTGTGGGCTCGACCAGTCCCTACGGACACGACGGTCGGAGCATGACCCTCGGCGATGTGATCTTGCGCCACGGCGGTGAGGCGCAAGTGGCCCGCGACAAGTACGCGGCCCTGAAGCCCAACGAACAGGTCGCTTTGCAGACGTTCCTGAATTCGTTGGTACTGTTCCCGCCGGACGATACGGCGTCCAACCTCGACCCGGGCGATTCGACCAGAACAGGATTCCCGCAATATGGACACGGCAGTATCAAGCTGACAGTTCTGTTTAACGATCCGGCGGATCCGGAGTAGGAAGGTACTCAGTTCTCAGTTTCCGGTTTTCGGTTCTCACGTTCGGATCGTTGGACTGAACGAGTATGGGCAATCTGATTGAGGACTGAGCCCTGCAAACTGAGAATTGGACTTTGACTGGCAACCAGAAAGCGGCGACAGCGACCTCTATTCTTCTTCTTCCTGGGCGCCGGCACGGACCAGGGCTTCGAGTTCTCGCGCCAGGCTCGTGCGGTCACTGTCAGGCAGTTCGAGGAAGCGGAAGGGCTGGAAGCATCCCTTGGTCGCCCACATTGGAAACAGCATCTGTGCGGGCGTGCGGATGCTGGTGGAACCAACGTGAAATAACGTTGTCACCTTGATCCCTTCATCGAGCGGGTTCTCAAGCGAGAGCAGGCCGCCATTCACAGAGAGCTGGTTCATCCGGGCGCGCACCTGTCTTCCATTCTCGAGCAACACCAGGGCCAGCACGGAGCCGCCCAACTTGACGCGGGAACCGCGTTGCCGGTTTTGCAGGCCGGTTCGGGACATATCCTCTGGCACTATCGCATGACCGATGGGCTGGGGGGCAGATTACCAAAGGCACTCGAACGGCAGGCAGGTGTCAGGTCTCAGGTCACAGGCATCAGGCCTTGTCGATGACCAAGAACTCATAAAGTCGCTTGGCGCTGACTTCCTGCAAACCATTCCACCCCTGGCACCTGACACCTGACACCTGGTTCTATGCGACAATGCTCCGCCGTGTTCCCAAGGAGAAACGAATGAGACGAATTGTCGTGCTGGCGTTTGTGTTGTGCCTCGTGGTGGGTGGTTTCGCGCAGAAGGCGTCCAAAGCAGCCGCGGGCGCAGTCGATCACGCCTATCTGCAGAAGATCTGGGATGGCTGGGCAACGCTCGACGCCGCCGGACAGAAGCAGTATTACGCACAGGGTCCGCACGTTTTTTTCGACATCGCGCCGCTGAAGTATGCAAGTTGGGATGAATATCAGGCAGGCGTGACCAACGTCCTGAGCGATTTCAAGTCGGCAAAGTGCCGGGTCAACGATGACGCCCAGATCCACCGGGCCGGTGACGCCTACTGGGTCAGTTCCACCATCGCCTTCGAAATGACGCACAAGTCCGGCAAAGTGGATATGGGACAGTTCCGCTGGACTGCAGTCTTCGAAAAGATCGACGGCAAGTGGCTGATCGTGCACGAACACGTCTCCGTGCCGGAGAGTTAATCCGATTGCTCCGGATGGTTCAGCGCGGAAGCGTCGCCTTCCGCGCTGGTCCTGCCATCCGTCCAATCACGACGTGACCGTGAAGGTCGTCTTGCTGCTTGCCTTGCCGCCTGGAGTGGTAACAGAGATCTTGTTGGTGACCGCGCCCGTGGGCACGGTCGCTGTGATTTGCTTGTCGGAATCGACGGTGAACGCCGCGCTCTTGCTCCCGAACGCAACCTTCGTCGCCTGAATCAGACCAGTTCCGGTGATCACTACGTGCGTCCCAACCGGTCCGCTCGCCGGACTGAATCCGGTCACCGTCGGCGTCACGGTGAATCTGCGGCTGCTCGTCAGGGTCCCGGAAGGCGTCGTCACGGTGACAAAGCCGGACGAACCGGCGGGAACCTTCGCGGTAAGGTACGTGTCGGATACCACCGTGAACGTCGCCGCCGTGCCGCCCAGCTTCACACTGGTTGTGCCAGTGAAACCTTGCCCCAAAACCTCGATCGTCGCACCCACCTTGCCCCACAAACCGACCAGGCTCACGAAGGGGCTCAACCCCGCGTTAAAGCTGTAGATCGTGTCACCGCCGTTCGTGTTGCCGCCGCTCAACCCGAACAAGGTTCCATTCGAGTGCTGGAGCAATGGCGTCTGTGGGTCGTAGGCATCGTTGAAGCTGCAGGTTGATTGGCAGAAGCTATACAGAGTCGAATAGGCGCCACCGGGAGTGAGTTTGTACAAAGCGCCGAGGTTCTTGTTCCCACCCACGATCGTCGTCCCGTAAAGATTGCCATCGCTTGCCACCACCATGCCTGCCATCGGCTGGGCGCCGTCGTTGATATCCAGACTGCGGTCGAAGCTGTGAAGCACGGCGTATCCCGATCCCGAAGGAGAGACCTTGAAAATGCTTCCCACATTCTTGCTGCCGCCAAGGTATGTGGTCCCATACAGAGTCCCGTCGTTTGTCTGCGCCAGCGTCCCAATGGGCAGGTTTCCATCGCTGGGGGCGCCAGTGAAACTATGCAGCACCGTTACCTTCCCCGCCTTGGTCATCTTGAACACAACGCCCATGCTGTTGCTTCCGCCGCCTCGGGTAATTCCGTAGAAGTTGCCGTCAATCCCAAGAATCAATTGATAAGGCGTGGCGCCATCTGTGAACTTGAAAGCATGGATGGTTTTGAGAACGCCCTTGGGAGTCATCTTGTAGGCGGTGCCATATGTCCCGGCATAGACGCCGGTTGTCGTGCCGTATAGGTTCCCGTCAGGGCCAAGCACCGGAGCAGACTCCGGCACTCCCTCGTCGGCGGCGCCGGTGAAGTTCCACAGAACGGTAAAGACGCCCGCGTCGGTGACTTTGAATACCGTGCCATCGATATGACTGCCGCCGGTTGTGGTGGTTCCGTAGTAGTTGCCGTCCAAACCCAGCGTCAGGCCACTCCAGGGAGTGTCGGCTGCCTGATAAGGATCGAAGTCCCACAGCCGCGTGATCGCTCCGGATGTAGTGAACGCGAAGGCCACGCCTTCCTTGTGAGTCTTGGCGCCGCCAAATTGGGACGTGGTGTAGATACGGCCGTCCCGGCCTTGTGACATCAGCCCGATCGCATCCGGATTATTCGGATCGTTTGGGTCTGTCCTGAGTTTGTAGAGCTGGGTAAACTGCGCCTGCGCTGCAACTGCTGCCAACAACAGCGAAGCGAACACGACGCTCATTGTGGTTCGGCGCAGACTACTTCCGGATCGTTTCATTACACACTCCTGGCGGGTTTGATCCCCACAAACGCAGTGCGTAATTTCTGGACAAATATCGTCATCGATTTTTGGGAAATCGTTACCGGTTCCGATCGACGGGCGGATTGTTCAGTAGGCTTTCCAGAAGAAGTAGATCGTCATGCCTGTCCCCACGGCGATAACGAACCCGCGAATCCAGGACTGCGGCAGCTTTTGCGCGTAATGGGCGCCGAAGTATCCGCCCACGATGGCTCCCAAGGTTGTAACTAGGCAGGGTTTCCATGCCACAGCGCCTTTCAGGACGAACGTGACGACCGCAACTCCGTTGATAATCCCGCCTAGCACGCTCTTTAGGGCATTCATGGCGTGGATGTCGGTCATCCCGATAGCTGCCAGCATGGCCAGATTCACGATTCCCACGCCGCCGCCAAAGTAGCCTCCATATACGGCGACCACCAGCTCAAACAGCGCAGCGAACGCAATCGCTCCTGTCGAGGCGTCATGTGCAACACCGATTCCGATGCCACGATTGAGCCGCTTTCCGGTGACAAAAAGCAGCGTCGCCCCCAGCATCAGCCAGGGCAGGACGCGAAGAAACGTGTGTGCCGGGGTGTGCAGCAGGAGAACAGCGCCGGCCAGCCCTCCCAGGATGCTGGTTGCCGTCAGCGGGATCATCACCCGCCGCGAAATATTGAAGTGCTTGCGATAGGCCCCTGAACTCGCTGTAGTCCCAACCCAGAGGGCGACTGTATTGGTCGCATTCGCCGCGATCGGCGGAACCCCGGTAAACATCAGCGCCGGAAATGCGATGAAACTGCCGCCGCCAGCGACGGCGTTCAGCGCTCCGCCGAGGATTCCGGCAACGAAGAGAATGAGGGCTATGTGCGGATCCAAGAAGAACTAGATGTAACACAATCCGCTTCAACCTTCGAGGACAAGGGCCCTGGAGTCGGTGGCGTGGGGCGGTGGCTTTGGCGCGCAAGAGTCGCTCCAAAGCCGCCGCTTGTGAGAGAACGAGCTGCTCCTCCCCTACTTGAACTTCGCGATCCAGCAACCCTGGTTGTAGTTGGCATCAAACCAGGTGCCAACAACCGTCGATCCATCGGCGGAAATGGTAATCGCGGTGTAGAGGTAGATGTTCTTTGGAATCCTGGCCCCCGCGGCAATCAAGGCGTCTTGCAGGGACACCATGGGACTGCCGGGGTTCCGGGCGTCCCAGATGAAAGGAGTGATGCCACCCCAGAACGGATCACCGCTCCAGCCGATTACCACGCCGTCGTCGGAGACACCGTTGGCTGAACTCTGGTCGGTGTCGTTGCCGGAGATCGTGCCGAGCGGCAGCAATCCCTGGGCGTCGGTGAAATAGAACGCGCGCCCGTAGCCGGATGCGTCGGCTGCCTGGCCGGCGATCTTCGTCCCGTTCGAACTGACCGCGGTCGCCTCTCCCGGATTGTGCTTGCCCGCCAGATAGTCCATGTCCACGCCGGGCCTCCAACGTACAGCGCGCCGGAAGCCTTGTTTCGGGTCTTCGTAGAAACCCACGATCGTCGAGGTGTCGGCCGAGATCGCGGTGGCGCGGCTGCTCGCGTGCGTCGGGTGTCCGAGCGCAACCATCCCTTCCCATGCGCTCCAGCGAAATCCCTGGGCGCCGGGACAGTACCATGCCAGACCCACCGCCATCGATCCGTCTGCATTGAGGCTCCAGCCACTGCCCCAGCTGCCGTCCATCACGCAGGCGCGCTTCGGGTGGCCGAGGCTCACCCATCCCGTCGACTGTTTCCAGATTCCGGGGTTTGTGTAGCCATCCGGACCCACGATGCCGGTCGTGATCGCCGCTCCATCAGCAGAAATGCCGATGGAAGAATTGAACGGGTCACCGGCGCCCAGGTCGACAAAGCCGTCCTTCTGGGTCCAGCGGTAGATCTCGCCTCCGAGATTTACCGCCATCACCTTGCCGTTGCGGGACAACCCCATGTTTACCCAGTTGTCTGCAGGCATTTTCAGGATGTGGAATGTTGCCGACTGCGCCGCAGCCGGAATGGAAAGGCATGCGACCAGGAACATCGCGATTGCAAGTGAGAGGTATCTTTTCATTTTTTCTTCCTTCAATGATTTCGGTGGCCTTCTTCGCCGCGCTGCGATTGAGGTCTCCTGCGGTTGCGCTACACTTGGCCCGGTCGGGAACCGGCACGAATGCCGCATTGTCCGAACGGGAAAGGACCACTTCCAGCCTGGCAGGAATGAAGCTTGCCGTTCTGCGAGGAAGAGTCGTCAGGCGGCGCTTCGGGGGAGGGCCCACTGTCCGGCAGTAATGTATACATTGTTACGTTAACAGTGTCAACGATATAATTCCTTTGCGGGAGAACTCACTTTGCCCCGGCATCCGGACCCCCAACTGGAAACACGCGTTCTGCTCGCGGCCAGGAAGTTATGGAACAAGGGCGGGGAACGAAGCCTGACCATGCGTGCCGTAGCGAGTGCCGCCGGCACGAACACCCCCGCCGTCTATCGCCGGTTCAAGAACCGCCGCGATCTGCTGCGAGCCCTGATGCTGCGGACCCAGGCGGACGTCTCAACCCTGATCGTGCGCTGCAACTCCCTGCAGGAAATCTGTCACACGGTATTCGATTTCGCGGTGAGTCACCCGCGCGAGTACGAACTTCTCTCCTCCAGACTGGTGGTAACCAGTCGCCTTCCTCGAACCAATCTCGAATATGTGGTCACCAAGACCGCCGGCTGGCTCAAGCTGCCGGCAGATCAGTGCAGGCCGCTGGTGGTCGCGCTGCTGTCCCTGATCCACGGCAGCGCAATGCTCCTGATCACCGGAGCGATTCCCGAACACGCCGAGCTCGTGCGTTCCTCGTTTTCGGTGGCGGTTGATCAACTGGTTCGCAATTATCTGGCTTTCGGGAAATAGCTCACTCGCCCGGTTTGCCGGAGTTGCTCCGGGCTTGCCAGACAATGCCCGCCCGCACCCGGCATCACCGCAAGTAGTTGCATCAGTTGACCTTACAAGGCAACATCTTGCGTGACATATGTCACATGCAGCTGTTCATGGCTGCATTAGCCTGAAACCGGTAAGGATGGCTTCATGGCAACGCAAGCTCACAGCGAAATCGTTCCCCAGGTTCCTCCCCCGGTTCTGACCTCGCCAACGGCGATTCACGTCCGCCCACCAGAAAAGGCCAAGACAAAGAAGAAACTGATCCGCCGCACCGACCGCGACATTTCACAGATTCTCCGCCGTTCCTTCCAGGGCGCATTCCTGCTCCTGAACATTTGGATCGGGGCCGAATTCTATTACTGGGTTCGCCAATTCGAGCCGGGTGGAGCAGCAACCTCCCTGCACCGCCCGGCTGGCGTCGAGGGATGGCTGCCCATCGCAGCCCTGATGAACTTGAAGTACTGGGTAGTCACGCGGCAGATTCCGTCCCTGCATCCGGCCGGCATGTTCCTGCTCATCTCTTTCCTGGGAATGTCGTTCCTCTTTCGCAAGGCCTTCTGCAGCTGGCTCTGTCCTGTTGGAACGATTTCTGAATATCTCTGGTGGTTCGGCCGCAAGCTCTTTCGCCGCAACTTCCAACTGCCCCGCTGGCTCGACCTCAGCCTGCGCAGCCTGAAGTACCTGCTGCTCGGTTTCTTCGTTTGGGCCGTGACTTCGATGGCTGCCGGCGAAATCGCCGCCTTCATGGACAGCCCTTACGGCGTTATCGCCGACGTAAAAATGCTGAACTTCTTCCGGCATCTCGGGCAAGCCGGGGCGATTGTGATTGGCGTGCTCGTCGTCGCGTCCCTGTTCCTGCAGAACTTCTGGTGTCGCTTCCTGTGCCCCTATGGCGCTCTCCTGGGGATCACATCTCTCCTCAGCCCTGCGCGCATTCTTCGCAACCCCGGGACTTGTATCGACTGCGCCAAGTGCGCCAAGGCCTGCCCGTCGGCCCTCCCCGTCGACAAGCTTGTCACGATCAAGTCGGCGGAATGTACCGGCTGTCTCGAATGTGTCGCAGTCTGCCCGGCAAAGGACACACTGAGCCTCTCGTTGCCGGTCATTCCTGCCCTCCTTCCTCAGCCGCGCCGGATTCCAGCCTGGACAATGGCGGCCGGAATCGCGGTCTTGTTTTTCGGAATTGTCGGTTTCGCCAAGACGGCAGGCTACTGGGACTCGCGCGTCCCGCGCGCTACCTATCAGCAGCTCGTTCCCCGGGCCGATCAGGCGCGGCATCCTATGCCGGGGGAGCAGTAGTGTGGGGCAGGCATTCCCTGCCCGCCATCCCCAGAAATTTGCATCCCTCCAGTGCAAGCCCGAATCCTTCCGATATGGCTACCAAAGTCGAGCGCCGTACTGTCGATCTTTCCGGATTCCCTGACCTGGTTGTGATCTACCTCGGGATGCGCGTCAACCGAATCACGGGGATCAAGACGCTTCTCGGATTCGGTCCCCGAATCTCCTCATCGGCTGCCGCCCAACCCGAAGGCCTGCTTCTCCACGAGCCGATTGTCTATTCCCTGTTTCCACCGAATGTCGGCATGCGGCAGTACTGGCGCGACTTGGATTCCTTGTTGGCATGGTCGCGTTCGGAGCCCCACCGCCAGTGGTGGAAGTCTTTCCTCAAAGATTCGGGCGGCACCGGGTTCTGGCACGAAACCTACATGTTGCGCGGCGGGATGGAAGCCGTCTATGACGATATCCCCATGCCGATCGGCTTCATGGGTTTTGCCCCGCTCATTCCTGCGCGTGGCGCCATGTTTGGTGCGGCTGGCCGCGGTGGGCGGCAGCATCACGGTACTCCCGTGCTTTCCGAGCAAGAGCTGTACGACGACTCCGCCGCATAATCCAGCGCGTCCCGCATGCTAAAATCGTTGTCAGACGCCCGTCTGCCGATGCTTTCTGAAATCGCCAAGCTCATGGAACTCCAGCTCGCGGACAAGGAAATCCGCAAGCTGCAGGAGGAAATTGCCGCCCTTCCCAGACGCGTAGCTGCGATCGAAGAAAAGCTGGCTGGAACCAAAGCGAAACTCGAGAAAGCCCGCGGCAATGCCAAGGCCGATGAGGCCAACCGCAAGAAGTTCGAATCCGCCATCCAGGACCTGCAAGGCAAGATCTCGAAGTACCGCGACCAGTCCCTCGACGTGAAGACCAACGAACAATACAAAGCCCTGATGCACGAGATCCAGTTCGCCGAACAGGAGATCCGCATCAACGAGGACCGCATCCTCGAGGTCATGGTCAACGCGGAAGTTCGTGACAAGGACGTCAAGGCCGCCGAAGCGGAATTGAAAGCCGAGACCGCCGAGATCGATAAAGAAAAAGAGGATGCGCGCAAGATCACCGCCGCCGACCAGGCGAAGCTCGCAGAATGGACCGCGAAACGTGAGGGGTTGCGCCAGGGCATCGCCGCCGACCTGCTCCGCCACTACGAGCGCGTCATGAAATTCCGTGGCAGCGGCCTCGCGGAAGTCCGCGACCACAAATGCATGGGCTGCCAGGTCATGCTCCGACCGCAGACCTACAACGAAGTTCGCAACGGCGAGCAGGTCGTCTTTTGCGATTCCTGCCAGCGCGTCCTGTATTTCGATCCCGCGAAGGAGAGCAAGCCCGAGCAGGTGGTCGAGCCTCATCACAGCCGTAAACGTCATCGTCCCAAATCCGACGCGCCCCAGGCCTGGTTCTACCGCCCCGATTACGGCGACGAAGGCGAAGTCTTGATTGTCTTCAACAACAACGGATCGATGTCCACCCGCCGTATCTACGAAATGCACTCCGGACGCCAGATTGGCGACATCCTCAACCGCGAAGGCAACTACCGGCTGGCTTTTCCCGAAGACCTGACCGACTCCGCCATCCGCCTCAACGGTCAATGGGAAGAGGAGGAGATGGACGAGTGGGGCTCAGAAATGCCCACCAGTACCCTCGATGCGCTCCACGCCGACCTCCGCGCCGCCCAAAGAGAGCACAGCTCCGGACATAAAGAACATGCTGCGCACACCACGCAGCAGCCGGCTGCAAGCTAGAAGTTATCGCCTTGGCACTCAACGCAGAATCTTGATCGACGACCCGACCTGTTCTCGCCTTCGACGGCTTGGAGTAAGATGGCCGCCACGAGGTGAGTGATGGCCACCGATCACAACTCCGCTTCCCGCCGTTCCTTCCTGAGCCTGTCCGCCGCCGCGTCCGCCGCCCTCGCCATGCGCATCGTAACCGAGCCGATGCTGGCGCGGGCGAAGGAGCACCATCCCGCCGCCGGAGCGATCATGATCGACTCCAACGAAAATCCGCTCGGACCCTGCACCCAGGCGCGCGAGGCGATCACCGCCATCGCTCCGCAAGGCGGACGCTACCTCGACGGCTTGACAGAAGATCTCACGAAAATGGTCGCCGAGATGGAAGGCCTCAAGACGGACTACGTCACCGTGCACCCCGGTTCCACTCCTCCTTTGCATCACGTCGTTTGTGCGTTCACTTCGGCCCATCGCAGCTATGTCACCGCCGACCCCGGATTTGAAGCCGGAATGTTTGCCGTGCGTGCCACCAACGCACCCATCGTGAAGGTGCCTCTCACCAAGACATACGCTCACGACGTCAGGGCAATGGCCGCGATCGGCACCGATGCCGGCGTCTTCTACGTCTGCAATCCCAATAATCCCACCGGCACCGTCACCAGCCACTCCGATATCGAGTACCTCGTTGAGCACAAGCCCAAGGACTCGATCGTCCTCGTCGACGAAGCCTACATCCATTTCTCTGACGCCCAGTCGGTCGTGGACTTGGTCCGCGCCGACAAGGACGTCATCGTTCTGCGTACCTTCTCCAAGCTCTACGGTATGGCCGGCATTCGCTGCGGTCTCGCCCTCGGCCGTCCCGACCTGCTCGACAAGATGTACAACTACGGCGGCAGCAACTTCATGCCCATTACCGCGCTGGTCGCGGCATCCGCCAGCCTGAAGCACACGGGCCTGGTCGCCGAACGCAAGAAGATCAACGCTGATATCCGCGCCCGCGTCTTTCAGTGGCTCGACTCGAACAGATACTCCTATATCCCGTCGCAATCAAACTGCTTCATGCTCGACACCAAGCGTCCGGCGAAAGAAGTGATCGACGCCATGGCCAAGCAGAACGTCTTCATCGGACGCATCTGGCCGCTGATGCCGACCTACTCGCGCATCACCGTCGGCACCCAAGCGGAGATGGAGGAGTTCCAGACTGCTTTCAAGAAAGTGATGACCGGATCGGTGACGGCGAGTGTGAGTTCGCCGCGGTCTCGCCGTCAATCTCATGTTGACGGCGTGCCCATCCATCGGCCAGCAGAACTGGCATAGCGCCGGCATCCATAGTGTGGGGCCAGCATTCCTGTCCGCCCAGCCGCGTAGCGGCGACATAAGAAAGCCCGGCACGGTAGTGCCGGGAAAGCGAATCCGAGACCTGTGGAGTCCGCCTTAGCGGACGACATTGCGCCGACCATCTCCGCTACTATCTTCATATGGCCCCCAAGCCTGGCCCCGGCACACAGCCAATCGTCAAGATTTCTCCGCGCGGAGCCACTCGCCTCAAATCGGGACACCTCTGGGTCTATCGCTCCGATATCCCCGCCGACAACTCCATTCCTCCAGGCGCGCTCGTCCGCGTGAATGATCCACGCGGGAAGTTTCTCGGCACGGCTCTCTATTCCACCTCTTCCCAGATCGCCATCCGCATGATCTCGCGCGACGAAGTGCCAGATCTTCCCGCGCTGGTCGCCCACCGTATTCGCGAGGCGATTGCCTACCGCAAGAACATCGTTGCCGACACCGACGCCTACCGCGTCGTTTTCTCCGAAGCAGATTTCCTCCCCGGCCTGATCGTCGATCGTTACAACGACCTGCTCTCCGTGCAGATCCTTACCCAGGCAATGGATGCCGCGCCCGTGCGCGAGGCCGTCATCCAAACGCTCGTTGACGAACTCCATCCCTCGGGCATCGTCGAGCGCATCGATCCCCGCATCCGCGAACTCGAACAACTTCCTCCTCGTAAGTCCGCGCTCCTGTCCGGCGACAAGAGCGCCACCATCGTCGAGATGAACGGCGTCCGCTTCCACTACGACGGCCTCGAAGGCCAGAAGACTGGCGCCTTTCTCGATCAGCGCGAGAACTATGCAGCCGCCGCGCAACATGCCCACGGTGACGCGCTCGACGTCTTCTGCTATCAGGGCGGCTTTGCCCTGCACCTGGCCCCAAAGTGCTCGAACGTGACCGGCGTCGACAGCTCGCGTCCGGCGCTCGAAATGGCCGAAAAGAATGCCGCCCTGAACGGGCACGAACTGGAATGGATCGAAGCCAACGCCTTTGACCTGCTCAAGGACTATGCCTCTGCAGGAAAGCAGTACGACACCATCGTCCTCGATCCGCCCGCCTTCGCCAAGACGAAGCGCGACCTCGACAAAGCCCTCCGCGGCTACAAAGAGCTCAACCTGCGCGCCCTAAAGATGCTGCGGCCAGGCGGAATCCTCATCACCTGCTCCTGCTCCTTCCACGTCAGCCCCCAGGACTTCCTCGAAACCGTCGCCTCGGCCGCCAGCGATGCCCACCGCTCCGTCAGAATTCTAGAGAGCCGAGCCCAGGCCAAGGACCATCCCATCCTGCTGAATGTGCCCGAAACCGCCTATCTTAAGTGCCTGATTATCAATGTAAGCTATTGAAAAACAACACTATATTACAGTTGACAATAATACACTCATATTTTATGCTTCTTTTACAGTGATTAGGCATCTGATAGAGCTGTACCGGCTCTCAGATCAAACATCCACGTAGGAGGATTTTGTTATGACGTTGCTTACCCGTTGGGAACCTTTTCGTGAATTCGTCACCCTGCAGGACCGCATGAACCGTCTGTTCCGCGAGTCCTATGGGCCGGAAGGCCGGGAAGAGGCCCTCAGCACCACCACGTTTGCCCCGCCTGTCGACGTCTACGAAGACGAGCACAACGTGACCCTGAAGATCGAAGTGCCCGGAATCGAAGAGAAGGACATCGACGTCCGGATCGAGAACAACACGCTGACCGTTCACGGCGAGCGCAAGTTCGAAAAGGAAGAGAAAGAAGAGAACTATCGCCGCGTGGAGCGTCAGTACGGCAGCTTCACCCGCACCTTCACGCTGCCCCAGACGGTTGACCAGGAAAGCGTCCAGGCCGACTACGACAAGGGCGTGCTGAAGGTAAAGCTGGCAAAGAAAGCCGAAGCCAAGCCGAAGCAGATCAAGGTCAACGTCGGCAACGCCGGCTCCAACACGGGAAAGACCCTGGAAGGCAAGGGCCCCGGCAAGGCGGCGTAAGGTGGAGCTTTGAAAGGGCGCGGCTTCAGCCGCGCCGCACCGAACCCTTGCTGATTGTCATTCCGAGCCGCTCGGAGCCGCGCCAGCGGCGAGATCGTGCGAGGAATCTGCAGTTTCGCTGAGCGTAGCGGGGATCGGGCGGAAGAGCGGCGCTTTAGCGCCGCGTTAGAGGCGAGAATAAATGGGGGCTTCAGCCCCTGAATGCGGGAGGCGGCCTCAAGGTCCCTCCCGTTTATTTTGTAATCTTGCAATCGGGCAATTTGGTAATTTGAAAACCTCCGCTCCGCCTGACTTTCAAATTTCCAAATTACCCGATTACCAAATTGCGAAATCAGACTACGCTGTAGAAAGAGAGTCACACCCCTATGGCAATCCGTTGGGACAAATTCACCGTCAAGGCGCAGGAAGCCGTCCAGCGCGCGAACGAGCTCGCGTCTGAGCACGGCAATCCCGAGCTGCTGCCAGTTCACTTGCTGGCGGCGCTGCTCGAGGACAAAGAAGGAATCGTGCCGCCGGTGCTGGAGAAGATCGGCATCGGCCCGCAGGCCGTGCTGAGCGAGATCTACCAGGAAATCGAAAAGCTGCCCAAGGTTTCGGGCGCGAGCGCGCAGGCCGCTATGTCGAACCAGCTCAACCAGCTGCTCGACTCCGCCTTCAAAGAAGCAGACAACTTCAAGGACGAATACGTCTCGACCGAACACCTATTGCTGGCCGCAACAAGGCTGAAGCGCGAGCGAAATCAGGCAGACCCGGCCCAGGAACTGCTGGCCCGCCACGGCGCGACACATGACGCCATCCTTAAGGCCCTAACTGCTGTCCGCGGATCGCAGCGCATCACCGACCAGAATCCCGAGGCGAAGTACCAGGCGCTCGAGCGCTACGCGAAAGATCTAACCGAACTCGCCCGTCGCGGCAAACTCGATCCTGTCATCGGCCGCGACGAAGAAATCCGCCGCGTGGTGCAGGTGTTGTCGCGTCGCACCAAGAACAATCCTGTGCTCATCGGTGAGCCCGGCGTCGGCAAGACCGCCATCGTCGAAGGCCTCGCCCAGCGCATCGTCTCAGGCGACGTGCCCGAGGCCCTCAAGAACAAGCGCGTCGTCGCACTCGATCTGGGCGCGATGCTGGCAGGAGCCAAATACCGTGGTGAGTTCGAAGACAGGCTGAAAGCGGTTTTGAAAGAAATAGAAGACTCGTCCGGCCAGATCATCCTCTTCATCGACGAGTTGCACACCCTGGTTGGCGCGGGCGCGGCCGAAGGTGCGATTGACGCCTCCAACATGCTGAAGCCCGCCCTCGCTCGCGGCGAGCTGCGGGCCATCGGTGCCACCACGCTCAACGAATACCGCAAGTACATCGAGAAAGATGCCGCCCTTGAACGACGCTTCCAGATCGTCTTCGTGGGCGAACCGAACGTTGAAGACACGATCGCCATCCTGCGCGGCCTGAAAGAAAAGTACGAAGTCCATCACGGCGTGCGCATCAAGGACTCGGCCATCGTTGCGGCGGCGACCCTTTCTCATCGCTATATCTCCGACCGCTTCCTCCCTGATAAGGCCATCGACCTGGTCGATGAAGCTGCCGCCTCGCTGCGCATCCAGATCGATTCCATGCCCACGGAAATCGACCAACTCGAACGTCGCGCCACGCAGCTCGAAATCGAAAAGCAGGCGCTCAAGAAAGAGGACGACGCGAATTCACGCGAGCGTCTGGCAGCCGTTGAGAAAGAACTGGCCGGAATTCGCGAGCAGTCGAACGCGCTGAAAGCGAAGTGGAAGCAGGAAAAGGAACTGATCACGCGCGTCCGCGACCTCAAGACGAAGCTTGAGCAGTTGAAAACTGAAGAGCAAGCGGAAGAACGCAAAGGCAACCTCGAACGCGTCGCGCAGATCCGCTATGGCCTGGTTCGCCAGACCGAAGAAGAACTCAAAAAGCTGACAGCGCAGATGGAGGCGAAATCCAGCCGCCTGCTGAAAGAAGAAGTGGACGAAGAAGACATCGCCCGCATCGTCTCCAAATGGACCGGCATTCCCGTCTCGAAGATGCTCGAAGGCGAAGTCAAAAAGCTGATCAACATGGAAGACCGCTTGCGCCAGCGCGTGATTGGCCAGGACGTCGCACTCGAACGCGTATCGAATGCCATCCGGCGTTCCCGCGCCGGCCTGAGCGATCCCAAGCGGCCCATCGGTTCGTTCATCTTTCTTGGACCGACCGGCGTCGGCAAGACCGAACTGGCGCGGGCGCTCGCCGAATTTCTCTTCGACGACGAACATGCCCTGCTCCGCATCGACATGTCCGAGTACATGGAGAAGCACGCCGTATCGCGGCTGATCGGCGCGCCTCCGGGATACGTGGGCTACGAAGAAGGTGGCCAACTCACTGAGCAGGTGCGCCGCCGTCCGTATGCGGTCGTGCTCTTCGACGAAATCGAGAAAGCGCACCCTGACGTCTTCAACGTCCTGCTGCAAATCATGGATGACGGCCGCCTCACCGATGGCAAAGGCCGCACCGTCGATTTCAAGAACACCGTGATCATCATGACCTCGAACCTGGGGTCAGCCTACTTGCAGGCGGAGAACATCCAGACCGAAGAAGCCTTCGACCGCGCCAGCGAGCAGGTCATGAACGCGCTGCACGGGCACTTCAAGCCCGAGTTCCTCAACCGCGTGGACGACATTATCGTGTTCCGTCCGTTGGGCAAGGAACAACTGGTCAAGATCGTCGACCTGCGCCTCGAAGATCTGCGGCGGCTGCTGGCCGATCGCAAGATCTCGCTCGAACTCACCGACGCGGCCAAAGAGCTGCTCTTCACCGAGGGCTACGATCCGAACTTTGGAGCGCGTCCGTTGAAGCGGGCGATCCAGAAGCTGGTGCAGGACCCCCTGGCGCTGAAAATTCTCGACGGTGCGGTGTTACACGGCGATCACGTCATCGTCGATGCCGACAAGAAAGCCGGCAAGATGACGTTCAAGGTCAGCAAGCGTGTGGGGCAGAAAGAACCGGTCAGCGTGAGAAGGTAACCGTGTGGGGCGGGCATTCCAGCCCGCCTGACTTCTCTCAGAATGTCCTTTTGTGTGGTCAGTGTGCGCCCGCCATCGCAGAACCACGAATTGCGGAACTGCCGTGATTCTTTCAGGCTACCGCAAATTGTACGTACATGAACGCATTGACAACGTTCCACGTGGAACACTTGTCATGGTCGTGTCTTGAACTCCTCGACCACGTGCCCCTGCGACAGGTACCACCGAGGAACATGTAGGGGCCGGCCAGTTCCAGGCCGAACAAGAGAGGCGTGCCCACCGTCCTCGAGATCAGCCCGGGCCGCAGCAACAGGATGATCCCTGCAAACGCAAGGTATACACCGCAGAGCGCGAACAGCGCCGCGACCGCTCGGACGCCAGTGGGCAGCGGATCAGGCAAGAACTACTCGGCTGCTTCTTTCGTGATGACCACTTTCAAGTGCGTCGTCACATCCTTGTGCAGTTTCACCGGCACCGTGAATTCGCCGATGGTCTTCAGCGGTTCGTGCAGCTGAACTTTGCGACGGTCGATGTGGAAACTCTTCTTCTCGAGCGCTTCCGCGATGTCGCCGGCCGTGACCGACCCGAACAACTGATCGTTCTCGCCCGATTTGCGCGCAAACGACACTTCGAGCCCGTCGAACTGTTTTGCCAGCGCTTCGGCGCCGGCCTTTTCCTTGGCCGAGCGGCGCACGGCGGCCGCTTTCATCTGCTCGATGACCGCTTTATTCGCGGCGGTCGCCTGGATGGCGAGCTTGCGCGGCAAAAGGAAATTCCGGCCATATCCTTCGGCAACCTTCACCACGTCGCCGCGATTGCCCAGCTTGGGGACGTCTTCTTTTAAGATGACTTCCATGATTGCTCCTAAAGTCTAGTCGTTGGTCGTTAGTCATTGGTCGTTAGCGCGCACGGGAACCGTCAAACATTCCAGGCACCCGAACGATTAACGACTGACGACCAACGACTGATTTACTGCGCTCGTCCCGCGAAAGGCAGCAGAGCGATGTTGCGTGCCTGCTTGATTGCGGCGGACAAGCGACGCTGGTGCGGCGTGCAGACACCGGTCAGGCGCCGGGGCACAATCTTTCCGCTTTCGGCAACGAACCCGGCGAGAAGGCGAACATCTTTGTAGTTGATCGCCTCGATCTTCTCGGTGCAGAACTTGCACACTTTCTTCCGCCGGAAATACTTGCGTCCGCCTTCGCGCCCGCCGCCGGGACCTCCCGGACGCGGCCCGCGCGGGCCACGATCACGATCGCTGCGTTCGGGCCGCTCGCTACGTTCGGCCGGACGGGTTTCGCCGCTGCTTGCTTCCGCGACTGGTGCCTTCGTTTCTTCTGCCATAGTGCTCCTTAATATTTTCCCGCTGCCAGTTTCTGGCTTCTGGTCTTTGAGATCACGCCAAGCGTGGGTTTCCGCGAACGCACTCGCCGCCGGAACCAGCAAGCAGAAACCAGCGACGGGCGACCGTCCGCTTATGCCGTTGCCGGCGCCGGCTCCGTCCCCGCGTCGGGTGTGGCTGGGGCAGCCGTGCTCGTCTTCTTGCGAGACTCGCGGATCTTCTTGATCTTCTCCAGGCGCTTGTTTTCTTCGTCGGTCCGCACCGTGATGAACTTGATCACCGGCTCGGTCACGCGCAGGCGGCGCTCCAGTTCGTGGATCATCGGCCCCGTGCCCTCGAGGATCAACAGGACGAAAATCCCTTCGTTGAACTTGCGGACGGTATAAGCGAGGCGGCGCTTGCCCCAGATCTCGCTCTTCACGGTTCCGTGCGCCGCCGTCACCGATGATTCCAGCATCGAAATCAGCTTGTTCAACTCCTCGTCGACCATGTCGGGCCGCACGATGAACATCAATTCGTAAGTACGATTCATTCGTTTCTCCAAGAATCAGATGGTCCGTGGCTGGCGGTTAGTGGTTAGAAACGGCCACTAGTCTCAACCGACAAACCACGAATCACCAACCACTAACCACCGGCGTCTTCTGCCTTGCGGTTAAACCGGTTCATCGCCGCTGCCGGACCATCTTTCAAAATCACTTCCACCGCTTCCGCGGCGTTGTCGAGCACTTCATCGACAACTTTCAGCTGTGCCTTGCGGAACGGCGTCAGCACAAATTTCACACCGTCGACCACCTTGCGCTCGGGCGAGACACCCAAACGGATGCGCAAGAACTCATCCGTGCCGAGCGCGCCCAGGATGGATTCCATCCCGTTGTGCCCCGCCGAACTGCCCCGCTGCCGGATGCGAATCGTGCCCAACGGCAAATCGAGTTCGTCGTAGATCACGATCAGGTCCGACTTAACGTCGAGCCGATACTCCTCTACCAGTTCCCGCACCGAAAGCCCGCTCAAGTTCATGAACGTTTCCGGCTTGGCTAGGACCGCCGGTTCGCCGGCGATCACAGCGCGAGCCGTCAGCGCGCGGCACTGGCGGTTCCTGACTTCCACTCCCAGGTTGTTGGCGATTCGATCGATCGTCAGAAACCCAAGGTTGTGGGGCGTGAACTGATACTCGATTCCAGGGTTGCCCAAACCGACAATCAGTTTCACAAGAGCTCGCTGTTTGCTTTTGGCTGTTCGCTCGAAGCTCGTAGCTCGAAGCTCGCAGCGCTCTATTTCTTTTCCTTCTTCTCAGCCTTCTCAGGCTTGGCCTCGGCTTCCGCCTCGCCCTCACCCTCGGCTTCCTGTTTGCCCTTCTTGATGACTTCCGGTTCAGCCGGAGCCGCAGCCGCAGCTTCCGCCGCCGCTTCCGGAGTCGGAGCCACTTCTTCCTTCACCGACGTCATGTGCGCAACCATACGGTCTTCGTCGGTGATGAACTTCAGCTTGTCGCTGCGCGCCAGGTCCTTCACGCGCAAATCGACGCCGAACACCAGGTGGCTGATATCGGCTTCAATCGACTTGGGAATATCGCTGGGCAGGCACTCGATCTCGATTTCGCGCAGCAACTGCTCGAGAATACCGCCCTGGGTCTTCACGCCTTCCGCTTCGCCCTTGAGGATGATCGGAACCGTGACCGTCAGCTTCTTGTCCATGGCGATGCGCTGCAGGTCAACGTGCAGAAGCCTTCCCTTGATCGGCTCGAACTGCCAGTCGACGATCATCGCCTTCACACGGTCTCCGCCCATCGCCAGGTCGAAAATCGTGTTGTGCCCGCTCTCGGAATGCAGGATGCGCAGCACCTGCCGGGGATCCACTTCGATCACCGCCGACTCTTTGCCCGCGCCGTACACAACCGCGGGAACCTTCCCCGCCGCGCGCACGCGCCGGGCCGCATTCTTGTTCCCTGGATCGCGCTTCTGCGCTTCCAGAATATTCACTTCCGCTGTGGTAGCCATAATTCCGTTTCCGTCCTTCTTAACTGAACAGTTTGCTGACCGAAGTTTCTTCGTGAATGGACTGGATCGCCCGCCCAATCAGCCCGGCAATGGTCAGCACTTTGATTTTCGAAACCTGCTTTGCCCGCTCGCTTAAGGGGATGGTATTGGTGACCACGACCTCCGTGAGCGGCGAATTCACAATGTTGTCAATTGCCGGTCCCGACAACACCGGATGCGAGCAGCACGCATACACCGCGCTCGCGCCGTTGTTGAGGAGAGCCTGCGCCGTCTTGACCAGCGTTCCCGCCGTGTCGATCAGGTCATCGATGACCAGACAGCTCCGGCCGTGGACGTCGCCGATCACGTGCATGACTTCGGCCACGTTCATTTCCACCCGCCGCTTGTCGACGATGGCCAGCGCGGCATCCATCTTCTTCGCGAAGAACCGTGCCCGCTCCACGCCGCCTGCATCGGGTGACACGACAGTCAAATTCGGCAGGTTCAGCTTCTTGAAGTAGTCCACCAGCACCGGCGACGCGAACAGGTGATCCACCGGGATGTTGAAGAACCCCTGCAGCTGCATGGTGTGGGGGTCGATAACCAGCGCGCGATCGGCGCCCGCCGTCGTCAGCAGGTCCGCCACCAGCTTCGACGAGATCGGCACTCGCGGCTTGTCTTTGCGGTCCTGGCGCGCATAGCCGTAGTAGGGAATCACCGCCGTGATGCGCCGCGCCGATGCCCGCTTGAGCGCGTCGAGCATCAGCAGCAACTCCATCAGGTGTTCGTCAACGCTCGCGCCCTTGGAATTGTCCTTGCCATGCGTGCGGCACGTGGGCTGCACGACAAACACGTCGGCGCCGCGCACGTTCTCCTGGATCTGCACGTACGCTTCGCCATCCGCGAAGCGGGTCACCAGGGCCTGTCCGCGGTTCATGCCTAGAAAAGCGCAGATCTCGTCGCACAGCGCCTCGTTGGCGGTTCCGCAAAAAATCTTGAACTTGTCATCCACGCGGGAGCGCTGGGGCTTGCGTTCCGGTTTCTCGTCCGCCATCGGCTTTTTTTCCGTCTTCTCTGCGGTCGTGATTGCTGTGGCCATAGTTCAGGTCTCAGGTGTTAGGTTTCAGGTCTCAGGGGGCTCGCGGTCTGTGTCCGGTCTTCCTGAGACCTGACACCCGTGACCTGACACCTGGCTTGTCTGGCTGGGCCGCTAGGATTCGAACCTAGACAAAGTGCTCCAAAGGCACTTGACCTACCATTAGTCGACGGCCCAGTAACCCAGTTGCTGGTTGCTAGTTTCTAGTTGCTGGCGAATCGCGCCCATACTATGCCGCATTTCGCGCCCACAAGAAACGAGAAACTGGAAACCAGAAACTGCTCACCACCAACCAGCGACTAGCAACCCGCGACGAGCAGCTTCTTCCAGTACTGCGCCCGCGTCAGGGTTGTCGTGGCCAGTGCTCGCAACCCCTGCTTCCGCAGTCGAGCCGCCGCGCCGGCGGCCGTCTCGCGTGTCCGGAACAACCCGTACAATGTTGATCCGGAACCAGATAGCGATACATACGCCGCCCCGGAGCGCTTCAGCCCAGCCTTGATGTCACGTAGTTCGGGATGCTGCGGAAAGACGACCTTTTCAAAGTCGTTTTCGATCCCGGTACGGACAAGGTCGAGAAGCAGGCTCCCGGCCCGGCTCCCGCCCAGGGCAGGAGCACCGGCATGCGGTGAAACCAGCCACGCCGACAACGCGCGGCCAACCTCATTCAGTCTATCGGACGCGCCTGAGGCCGTCAATTCTGTCCCGTGTGGGGCGGACATTCCTGTCCTCCCAGCGCGAGAATCTACCCGGGCCGGCGATGCATCCCAGTCGGCGAAGGCCTTGGGTGTGGAGACGCCTATCTCTGGCGTAACGATCACCAGCGG
>DATIWL010000035.1:0-7372 GCA_035519435.1 Terriglobales bacterium | reverse complement strand
GAAATCTGGTTCCGGTTGCGCTTCAGTTCGGCCAGGATCATCTGCTTCTCAAAGGCGCGGACACGATCCGCGAGTGGACCCGTTCCCGCAAACCCTGTGTCCGAAGCGCCGGACGATGCCGGCAACGCGAGCGCGACGGTATCCGCCGTGACCTCGTCGGAACTCGCCAGCAGCATCAGGCGCTCAACAGCATTCCGCAATTCGCGTACATTGCCCGGCCACCCGTATTCCTGCAACGCCGCCGTCGCGCCCGGCGTGAACCGCATCGGCTTCCATCCGTTGGCTGTGCTGACTTGCAACACGAAATGTTCGACCAGGGCCGGAATATCCTCGCGGCGCTCGCGCAGCGGCGGTAGGCGCAGCGGAAAGACGTAAATGCGGTGGAAGAGATCCTGGCGGAACTTTCCATCGCGGACATGGGCTTCGAGGTCGCGGTGGGTGGCGACGATGACGCGCACATCTACTTTGATCGAATGATCACCGCCAATGCGCTCGACTTCGCCCTCTTCCAGCACGCGCAGCAGCTTGGCCTGCATGGTAAGCGGCATGTCGCCGATCTCGTCGAGAAAGATGGTGCCGCGCTGTGCCTGCTCAAACTTGCCAACATGGCGTGCGGCGGCTCCGGTGAACGACCCTTTTTCATGTCCAAACAGCTCCGATTCGATCAACTCCGCCGGGACGGCCGCACAATTCAGCGTCACGAATGGCCCACCCGTCCGTGCGCTGCGTTCGTGCAGCGTTCGCGCGACCAGTTCTTTACCGGTGCCGGTTTCGCCCAGGATGCAGACGCGCGTTTCGCTGGCGGCCACGCGCTCTACCTGTGCCATGACTTTGCGCATGGTCTCGCCTTGCCAGACAATTTCGTGCTTGCCTAAACGCCGTTCCAGATCGCGGTTCTCACGCTCCAGGCGTCCGAGTTTGAGCGCGTTGTCGACAGTGAGCAGTAGTTTTTCCGTGGAGATCGGCTTTTCGAGAAAGTCGAGAGCGCCCAGGCGCGTTGCCCGTACGGCCATTTCGATGTGCGCCTGGCCCGACATCATGACAACGGGCGCCGCAACGCCCTGTGATTTCAATTCTTCGAGCAGGGTGAGGCCGTCTTTGCCGGGCATGACGACGTCCGACAGAATCAGGTCGAACGGCTGCGCCTTCGCCAGTTCGAGCGCACGCGCGGCGTTGTCGCAAACCGTGGCCTCATGGCCTTCCAGGCGGAACGCACGGGAAAGCGAAGCCAGCGTGTTCGGTTCATCGTCGACGATCAGTAAGTGAGCCTTTTGCGGCACGCAGCCCCCTTGAAATATTGATTCTTGATTTCTGATTATTGATTGAGACACGAGCCAACAATCGAAAATCAACAATCACAAATCAACAGTCAACAATCGCCTCTATCGCGGCAGATCCATCCGGAACGTCGTTCCTCTGTCCTTCACACTTTCGACGGAAATCTTACCGCCGTGGTCGCTCACCACCGATTGCACAATCGCCAGCCCGAGTCCAGTGCCGTGCAGTTTCGTTGTGTAATACGGCGTAAACAGCCGCTCGCACTCCTCCGGCGTCAGGCCGGAACCAGTATCGGAGACGGAGAGTTCTACGGCGCCGCCGACGGTCTGTGTACGCAGGGTAAGCTCTCCTCCCTGCGGCATGGCGTCGATCGCGTTCAACACGAGATTTGAGATTGCACGGTGCAGCAGATCGGAATCAGCCGAGATTTCCGGCAAGCTGGTTTCTAGTTCCGTGTGCACTGTGATCTGTTTCTTATCCTGAAGCTGGGCGTGGAAGACGCGCAACACGGACTGCACGACTTCGTTCAGTTGCGTCGGCTTCCGCTGTGGCTGCGGCATCTTCGCGAACTCGCTGAAGCGGCCGATGATCGTTTTCAGGTTCGTAATTTCGGCGAGGAGTGTCGATGTCCCTTCGCGAAATACCTCGTCGAACATTTCGGGCGCCTTTTCGCGGGCGCGGACCAGGTTCTCGACCGTGACCTGCAACGGAAACAGCGGGTTCTTCAGTTCGTGAGCCAGCCGCCGCGCCAGTTCGCGCCACGCCGCGACCCGCTCCGCTTGCAGTGTCCGGTCCTTCTGCTGCACAAGGTCTTCGGTCATGCGGTTGAAGGCCGAGGCCAGTTCGCCGAGTTCATCGGTCGAATCGATTTCGACCTTGGCGGCGAGATCTCCAACGGCCACTCGTCGGGCGGCTTCAGCCAAAGACTTCACCGGACGCGTGACACGCGTAGCGAACCAGAGGCTGGCCAGGATGGCAACGAAGATACCCGATCCACCAACCAGCAATGCCGTCGAAACGACTTTGCGCTGGAGTTCGACCAGGGGCCGTTGCGAACTGCCCACCAGCAGCACGCCGAGCAAGGTTTGATTGGGGCCACTGAGCGGAATGGCGTGAAAGCTTTCGGCATCAGCCGAATCAGGAGACCAGTGGATGACGCTGCGCGCCTCCTGCCCGGTTTGCCGCACCTGTTCCACAAGGGGCAACAATTTCTCGGCGCCTGCCGCCGGGCCATTCAGATCAAGCAGCGATTTTGGATTCCACTTCTCATCCAGATTCTGATAGAGCAAGACACGCGTTCCAGCGGGAATATCGAGAGTCGAAAGATAGCCCTGATCGAGACGCTCGCCGCCGATGACATAAAGTGGCTGCTCGCCGATCCGAGCCGCTCGGACCGCGAACAGTCCGAGCGTCGATCCGCTGGGAAGTTCCTCGCGCTTGAGGAATCCGCCGGCCGATCCGATGGCGCCGGGGATCGCAGGCTCGGGATATCCGAATTTCGCCTGCCATTGGGCGGAGGAGAGAATCGTGCCCTGATGATCGACCAGTTCCAGAAAGTCGAGGTGCTGCTGGTCCGCAAGATTGCGCGCCTCGCTTACGTATCCGGCGGAATCGGACGCGCCGCGGTTGATCTCAAGGGCGATACGCTGCACGGTGTCGGTCGCCGTGACGGCCTCGACTTTTCGCACGACTTCGTCACCGCGCCGCTGGAATTCAGATCGGAACTGCGCCGCGACGGCGTTGGCGCGCTCTCGGTTTGCCGCTTCGAACGAACTGCGCATCGTGCTCCAAACCGAAGCCGTGATCACCGCGACGCACAGAAACACGGTGAGCGCGAACAGCAGCAGCAGTTTCTGGCGGAAGCTCATGGCGCCTCCAGCCAGACGTCGGCGAGATTCCATCCTCCGCCACGCTCGGGATTCCAGTTGTGTACGCGTGCACTCACTGCGCTTGCCAGCGGGAGGTGAAAGAGCGGGATTACGCTATGGCCATCGAGCAGAGCACGCTCGGCAGGATAGAGGTCGTCGACGGACGAGCTTCGCAGAATCGGTGCATTCAAGCCTAGGGCCTGTGCTGCCTCGCGGAGGGAAGTCGCAGGGTCTGAGCTGGGCAGAACAATGCGAACCAGGCTCACATCCGGCGAACCGGACAACGAAACTTGGACCGTGATCCCCGCCTCGCGGGCGTTCAACGCGATGCGGTCGGCGATCAGTTGTGCCTGCGGATCACGAGGATCATAGTTCAAGGTGAGAGCCGGTTGTCGCGAATCTGCAAGGACTGCGCGCGCGCGTTGCACATTGGCTTGAACGGGGAAGACGGCATTGTAGCCAGACATCCAGTTGGGCAGGATGGCGGCGGTTGGTTCTCCGGCACCACGCAGCAACCCGGACTGGATTGGTTTGCGATTGATCGTCAGGGCGAGCGCATCACGAAGCCTGGCATCCTGCGCGCGCGTGTTTGGCGGGAAGACAAGAGCCATCAATTCGACCTGCAGTGATGTCCCGATACGAGCGCTATTCGTTCCTGACTGCGGCGAGGCTTCGATGACGTCGACCTTGTTGAGTTCCAGCGCGATGGCCTGGTCGCGCAGAGCACGGCCCAGATCGATTTCAACAACATCGACGAAGGGCCGTCCAGCCCAGCGGTCTTCACTAGCGGCGAGTTTCAGATGGCGTCCGGGCTGGAACTCAGCGACACGAAATGGTCCGGTACCGATGGGAATGCCATCAGAGTTTCGCCTGAGAATCGCATTGCGCGGCAGGGCTAGTTCCGCCGGCAGCGACGGGGAGATTGAATCTGTCTCGATCGTGAGGGTATCTGCGGAAGCGTGGACACCCCAATCGGGATGAAGATCACCAAGAATCTTCGCAATAACGGCAGCTGAGGCGGACGAACCATCATGAAATCTGACTCCATGCCGCAAGGTGAACTGCCAGCGCTTGCCATTCATCTCGCTCTGCCATGTCGTGGCAAGGCCGGGCTCAATATGGCCTGCGGCGTCGAGCGTTACGAGGGTATCGGTCACCATGGCGAGGATGCGGGCGAGGTTCCAATAGTCGGAAGGCGTACCGGCGGCGGGAATCTCCAGCGTGTTCGGCGCAGCCTGCATCATGACACGCAGAGTCCCGCCGTAGCGCGGGCGTGTTGCGCCGGGGGCCGTGCCCAGAAGGCTAGCTGCCGCAAGCAGCAGAAATACGATACGCCTCATACCAACCTGTGTCTTCCCGCTTCACGATTGCAATTGCGTTGGTGCTATTGCTTTCGGACCAGAGAGCAACGATCGGTCCGTCGAACTCGATGGGAGCGCTCGCCGTCACCGGGTCCCGGTCAGGGATGTCGAACGCGCGCAGGCTGTCCTCCGAGGGATCTCCACTTTGTGACACCAGCAATTGCGTTCCCGTTCCGCAATTGGAGTGAATCGCGGCGAGGTCACTGCCCCAGCGCACGTTGCGGATTACCTGATCTGTCATGCCGTCGAGCAGGTGAACCGAACCATCCACCGCCGCCAGTGCCCAGAGCGTGTAACCGGACCGGGGCAGGGCGGCGGCAGAATAGAAAGAAGGGCCGTTGGCGACCTTGCCAATCGGGGGCGAGAACGCACCGGTGAAGAAGTTGCGCGCAGGTGTAAACGAGGCGCGCACGCTGCCATCGTCGGCGGTCAACGGCCAGGGTTCATCGCTGTCGTTGCAAGCGACGGCAGGTGGAGGCGCCGCGCTCGATCGGCAGATGGTGCCGGGCAGATAAGCGTCAAAAAGATGATCGCGGCGCAGCAGCAATCGTCCGCGCAAATCGCGGGGCATGGTTCTTGCGTGGAGAATGGGCAGCGCGGATTCGAGTTCCCAGCGCCCACTTTGCTGGTGATAGACCGCGACCCGGTCCGCATCGAGCAACAGGAGGCGCGAGCCTGCGGGCATTTCTACCAGGGCGGCGTCGAGAATCGGCTGCTCCTGCGCGAAAAGGAAAGTGCGCCGCAGAACGACCGGCATCGCCGAAGCGGGCGCGCCGCCCGTCTGCGGTCGCGGCAGAGATACCAGTACCACGCGGCGCTCATCCTGGCCGACGACGATCTCGGCCGCCCAGACGTATTCACGCAGATTTTCCGAGAGCGTGACCTGGGCCGATCCCACAGATTCATCGGGTTTGGCGGTGCGCACTCCTTCGCCCCGAAGCTGGCCTTCCAGCGCGGTTCGAACCTCGTTTACGGAGCGATCGTCGAGCGACGAGCGGTTTGTGATCTCCAATGCGACGGCTCCCGGGCCGGTGACTGCAGCAATCTTGTGCGCCAACTGGCGGGCAGCGTCGGTGAGAGCGGACGCGCTGAGATTCTGCGGGAGAAGGACAATCGCAAGCAGCAGTAATGCCAGCCATCCGAGCCGCGTACCGCGTGACCCGTGCGATTGCATCTGTGGAATGCAGTGATTATAACTCGCGAGTTCGAGCCCTATGTTCATGGATGAGGCACTTGCACCGATGTTCGTCGGTCCTGATCGCTGTTCGCTCAACCACTTCGTGCGTTGGTGCCACGGTTATCCGCTTCAAGCCGCGAACACCGGTCGTTGCGAACAGCGATCAGCGGTTTTCTACTGCTGTGGTTTGTCTTCTCCGGCGTCGTCAGCCTGGCTGACGTGATTCGCGGCTGTCATGCCGCTGTTAACGCCGCGAAGAATGTCATTGGTGAAGAAGAACTTGCCGTCGGCCGGAACCATCATGATCTGCAACTTGTCCGACAGGCGTTCGGCCACGATTTTGTTGATCAGCAATGGATTCTGTTTCAGGATCGCGCTCTCGCTCTGCATGCGCTCGGCGTCGGCGGCAGCGGTCAAGCGAATGCGTTCGGCTTCAGCCTGCGCCAGCAGCTTACGGCGCTCCATCTCGGCTTTGCTGTCGATGACTTTGGCGTCGGCGGCGGCTTCAGCGCCCTTGACGGTCGATTCCTTCCGCGCTTCAGCTTCCAGTTTCGACTGTTCAATCTGCTTCTGCTTCAACGGCAGCAGGTACTGCATGGCGTCGGATTCGCCTTTCGCCTGCAACACGCGCACCGCGGCCTGACCTTCAGCTTCCTTCACTTGCTGGGCCTTGGTTGCCTCTGCATCGGCTTCGGCGATCTTGACCTGCTTCTGGTGGATTTCGGTTTCGACTCCCATGCGGTCGTTCTCTTGCTCTTTCAATAGCAGGGATTCGAGGCCTTTGGCATACTCCGTGGGCAATTGGATGTCACGCAGCATCACTTCCTTAACCAGGATTCCGTCGACAGCCAGCCGCTTGCGAATCAGTTCCGCTGCGCGCTGGCGAACCTCTTCGCGTTTGGCCGAGAAGACTTCGCGTACGGTGTAGGACGGAACCAGTTCGCGCCATGCGGTCGCAACAACAGGCGGCACGATTTCTTTTTCCAGCGGTTGAGGGAGATTGGCCTGGATATAGTCGAGACGCTTCGGATCAACCTGGTAGCGTACGGTGATCGCCAGTCCGAGTGTCAGTCCTTCTTTGGCCTGCACGCGGAGCGGTTCAGCTTTTGCGCCTTCCTTGGAGAGCGTTTCTTCGGTGATGCCGGTGGTGAACAACTGGTCGCGCGTGTTGAAAAGTTCCACGCGTTCCACCAGCGGCGTGACCACGTGGACTCCAGGATATAGCGTTCCGGTCAGTGTGCCGCGTGTCTGGCTTACGCGGATGCCGGCCATGCCGCTGGGCACGACAACGATGGCCGCCGAAATCAGCAGCGGCGCCCAGGCGAGACACGCCAGGGCGATGGAAGTCCTCCAGCGTCCAACCGGCTCCGGGGGCATCGGCGTGGTGCCCTCCGGATACAGACGGCCATGTTTGTAGGCAATGAGCAGGTACAGGTCATAGGTGAGAATTCCAGCGGCAATCGCGAACATCGCAATTCCCGCCCCGAGCAGCAGGTACTTCACGAACAACATGGGGATCCTCCTTCGACGGTGAATGTCAGCGTTTTTGCCCAGGTTTGAGAGGTTCCGGGCGGCGGGCAAAGACCACGCGGAAGATACGTCCGAAGATGAGTTCTTCGATCAAAATCGCGGTGGCGAGCGAGAAGGTCAGCCCGCCGACGATCACCATGAATTGCAGCATCGTTTCC
>DATIWL010000034.1:0-7463 GCA_035519435.1 Terriglobales bacterium | reverse complement strand
GACATTGCACGAAAGGCAGTCGCGAAAGAATCAAGGAGGAAGTCATGAAGAAACTCAACGCGACTCTGAGCCTGGTAGCTCTCGTCTTGGCGTCGCTGGCTTTTGGCAGAACCACACTGGCCCAGCAAGCCCCGGATTACGTTGCCGGGAACTGGACTATCTATTCCACCAACATCGAAGACGGCCAGACCGTCGTCAAGCACGTGCAGATTTCCCAGTACGGCAATCAGATCAGCGGATATTTCGAAGGCCCGTATCAATCCGGCCCGATTCAGGGCGAGGTGACCGGCCACCGTATTCACTTCGTTACGGTGACGCGGACGATTCTCAACTTCCACGGTCAAATCTTTGGGAATGCCATCGCGGGAAATTACATCCTGCACGGCCGGCAAGCCCCGTGGCAGGCGGTGCGGTCCACGGGTATCGGCGCGGCGCCGCAAGCGGTGGTCAGCTACCCACAACCAATGCTGACTCCGGTATCCATGTCGCAGACGAGCTACGCGCCGGAGCCGAGCTACACTCCACCGACCAATTATTCGCCCCAGCCGAACGATGTCCCACAGACGAACGCTGCGCCGCAGACTTCGTCATATTCGCAGCCCCCAACCAGCGATGCCTCGCAATCCAGCTCGCCCTATGCGCCGGCACCCACGCCAACCCCGCTCTCGTCTGACCAACTTGACGCGCTGGTCGCCCCGATTGCGCTGTATCCGGACGCCCTGGTGGCGCAAGTGCTCGCGGCCGCCACGGTTCCCGATGAAGTGACGCAAGCGAATCAATGGCTGAGCCAGAACTCGAATCTGACGGGCCAGTCGTTGGAGCAGGCCGTGGATCAGCAGGACTGGGATCCCAGCGTGAAGGCCTTGACGCAATTCCCGAGCGTGCTCTCAAACTTGTCGACGAACCTGACGTGGACCTCAAGCCTCGGGCAGGCATTTCACTTCCAGCAGTCGGACGTGATGGCGGCGGTGCAGGCGATGCGGGCGAAGGCGCAGGCCGCAGGCACGCTGCAGTCAAATTCGCAGATTACGGTGACGACGCCTTCCACGAACACCATCGTGATACAACCGGCGAATCCCCAGGTGGTCTATGTGCCGCAGTACAACCCCACGATCGTCTATGGCGCACCGATTGTGGTGCCGATGTACACGGCACCTGTGGTCTACAGCACGCCGGCGTTGAGCTTTGGCGTTGGAGTATCGTTCGGCGGCGGAGGCTGGGCCGTTGGCGGCGGATTCGGCTGGGGCTTTCATGCCTGGGCCTGCAACTGGGGAGGATGGGGTGGAGGCGGCGGTGGCAACACGATCATCTTCAACCACAACACCTACATCACCAACAACAACTGGCACACTACCAACTACAACGGGTATCACCCCTGGGGTCCCGGCCCGTATCGCCCCGGCACGGATACCCACTACGGCCCGAATGGAGCCTACCACCCGAATGGCTATTTCGGGCCAAACGGTGGCTGGCATCCGGACCCTGGCCCGAATAGCCGTCCGTATAACCCGACAACAAATCCCCGCGGGTATCGTCCAGGCGACGACACCCACTACGGTCCGAATGGCGCGTATCACCCGAACGGCTACTATGGCCCGAATGGCGCTTATCACCACGATGTTCCCGGGACGAATCCCGCCGCGCAACCCAACGGCGGCCACAACGGCGATCATGGCCTGATCGGCGGCAACGGCGGCGTTCAGAACCCCAACGCTGGCAGGAGCGGCCCCGGCGTCGCCCCTGCGGGTGGCTATCACAACGACAATCGCATTGGCGGTGACCGCTCGAATCTCAGCAGTTCGCGGATGAGCGGCGACGGCAGAACTAACCGCATGGACAGCTATCGCGGCCACAGCAGCATGGCCAGGCGGCAACCTCAGCAGCACGAATCCAGGCCGCGCGAGGCTCGGCAACACGCGCCCGTCGAACATCATTCCTCCGGCGGCGGCGGGCGGCGGCGCTAAGGGTCCAAATCGAGCAACAGAAAATCAAAGAAAAGGCATACCGGAAAATTCAAGGAGATTGAAAATGAACACGGATCAGAACAAAACGACACGCAAATTCACAGGATGGGCCCTCGCCGGAATCATCGCTCTCGCTGGGCTGGGCTTCGCGGTTCGGGCAGTAGACACCAGCAAGGTGGCTTTCGCAACCGACGCGGCCCCTCAAACGACGTTTCCCTCGCCCGCAGACGCGGCCACCGCGCTGGCTCAGGCGGCGAAGAACACGGATGAGACGGCGCTCACGAAAGTGCTCGGCGGTGAAGCAAAAGCTCTCATCACCTCAGGCGACACCGAATCGGACAAGGCCGCGATGCAGCAGTTCTTCTCCAAGTACCAGCAGATGAACCGCTGGGTGGATATGTCGGACGGCAGCCGCGTGCTTTACATCGGCGCTGACAACTTCGCCTTCCCGGTACCGCTGGCGAAGAACACTTCGAGAAGCTGGTACTTCGACGTGGTCGCGGGCGCCCAGGAAATCCGGGCACGCGAAATCGGGAAAAACGAACTGCTGGCCATTGACGCGGTCGCGGCGTTCGCCAGCGCGGAACAGATCTACGCCGACAACAGCGATTCCGGCAACTATGCGCAACACATCATCAGCACGCCAGGCAAGCAAGACGGCCTCTATTGGCCCGCTTCGGACGCGCTGGGCAGCAGCCCGCTCGGGCAGCTCGATCAACTCCCGAAGTCTTCCGTCACAGCGATGTCGCCGGGGCAACCGTTCGTCATCGACGGATACGAGCTGCGCATCCTCACAGCACAGGGCGAGGACGCACTGGGCGGAGCGCAGAACTACATCGTGGACGGAAAAATGACCGGCGGCTTCGCGATCCTCGCCACTCCCGTGAAGTATGGAGAAACCGGAATCATGAGTTTCATGATTGGCCGCGAAGGGTTCGTGTACGAACGCGACCTTGGCCCGGATACGGCGAAGCTCGCGGCCTCCATCCAGGAGTACAACCCGGACGACAATTGGTCGCTGATTGATTGATTCCCTGCTGAGCCAAATGCGGGAAGCGCGAAGAGATTCGCGTTTCCCGCATTCTCTTTTGGGTCATCCAGCCGCGTTCCGTTGATGAGTTCACTACACAGGGAGAATCACTACGATTGCAAAGGCGTTTCCCCTTTCGGCCGCCGCTATTCTTCGCGCAAGTCTGACGAAATCCGCCCCACTAAAACGAAGTGCAACACGGAACAAGGAGGCGTCGCCGCGCATCTCCTGCTGGGGATGGCATGGGCTTCCGCGTTTCCAGTAATTGAGCAATCACAGCCGGGATCGTTTCACTTCGTCACCGCGTCGAGGGATTTAGATCAGCGGATTGCCAGGCTGACTTTTTTCAGCCTCCGCACGCCCACCGCAGTGGGCGATGGAGTGAACCCCGTTTCGTCGATTGCGTGGTGAACTACGATTGCGGAAGCCAGCGTAGGGCAACTCTTCCCGGTGATTCTTATCGGCGCCCTGGTGGCTTCGGCGGTGCAGTCGCGCGCGAAAGCGTGATCGATTTGCCTGTCGGAGCGCGTTCAAGGATCGGCGAAGACACAGAGATGCCGAGGGGGTTCCCCCGACGACCTGCATTGCCTTCCGGCACGACAGTTCATCTGAAAATTTCACGCCATGGCCAGATGCGTGAGTGGACGTCACCTTGAGCGAGTTTTCTGAAAAGGAAGCGGCCGGGCAAGAAGACGGCATTCCGCCAGGCTTAAGCGGAGACGCATGGCTGGAGTGTGTTGCTGAGGATCAATCGCGGCGGTTCGGAAGGCTGCGCCGTCGTTGATTCAGAGCGAGGCTAGGCGCCCCACTGGGGGACCGACCGAACCATATTCCACATCAACTGGTCAAGCGCCGCATCGATCTGGTCATGCGGCTCGGTGCGCGTGTTGGTTAGCGCCGCCCAGCACATGCCGGTGCTGGTGCGCACCATAATGGAAGTGGTTCCGGGCAGGCTGCCATTGTGCCACCAGGTGCCAGGTACATCCGCGCGGACGCTCCAGCCGCGCGCGTAGCTCACCGGCGAACTTTGCGGATAGGCCGGAGTGGGACTCGTCATGATGCCGATCGTCGCCGGCTTCAACAAGCCGGGAGTGCCGGGGAAGCCGGTGATATGGTTCAGAAATTGGACGAGGTCTGTCGGCGTGGCCACCCATCCGCCATTGGAGTCCATGCGCGTGACGTTGATCTTGTAGGGATCTTCGCTGTACTGGCCGTAATACACCACCTCGTTGGGGAAGCGCTGACTTTCCTTGTTACGGGCGATGGCCATATCGGAAATGCCGCAGGGCGCAAGCACGGCGCCCTGCACGTAACTTTCGTACGGCTGGCCGGTTACCTGCTCGATGACGCGGCCCAGCACGCAGTACCCGAAATTCGAATAGGCCCAATGCTGGCCGGGCGGGTAGCTGAGGGGCAGATTCGCAATCGTCCAGGAAATAAGCTTGTCGTGATCCCAGCCCTCGTGCTGAAACATCGGGTCGGTGGAGTCATTCGGCCATCCGCCGCAGGTGTGGGTCAGGAGATGGTCCACGGTGATGTCCGTGACGTACTGCTGGTACGGCCCTTTTCCATATTTGGCGCCCAGCACTCCGGACGGCCCGAAGACCTTGTCGTTCAGATTCAGCTTGCCCTGTTCGATGAGGGTGAAGATCGCGACGGACGTGATGGGCTTGGTCACGCTGGCGATCCGGAACAGGCTGGATTGTTCCGCCTGGATGGCCTTCTCGTGGTATGCCATTCCAATCGCCCGATCGTAAACAAAGGCGGCGTTCCTCGAGATGCCCAGGGAAAGCGCCGGCACGGCGAATTGCCGATTGAATTGCCACATGAGCCGGTTCAACTCTCCACGCTCGGCTCCCGTGGCTTGACCATCCTGCCATTGCGCAGCAAATGCCCCGCGAGCTGGGAGAGCCGCCCATCCAGCGGCAAAAGCGCCCGCCAGATTCCTGATCATGGATCGCCTGCTGAGTTTCGGTGACATAGCCTCTCGTCCTTCCTTCATAGCTAAGGGAGTACCTGATCCTGGCGGCGGCAAATCAACTAGCCTTGGCCAGATCAAAGGGCGCGTCTTCGCGAGCCAGCAAAAACTTGTGCGCTAATTGTTCCACTCGCTGCGCCCACGCGCGCGTCGACTCTTCCCCAATAATCGGCAGAGCCGCCTGGCGAAATAGCTTAAGCCATTCTCCGAGAAGCTCCGGGCTGGTGACGGTGCGTGCCAACTGCTCGACGACCTCCCAGTCCACGTTGCTCAGCGTATTACCGCCAAGAACCACCCACCAGAAGTAAGTGAGGCGCGCTCTGTGCTCTCCCTCGCTGCCGCTGCCGTCGAACAATTCCGCAAACGATGGCTGAGCCTTCATCTGCCCGTGGACGGCCTCCACGACCAGAGCAATGCGGCACAAGCCTACCTGATAAGCGAGTTTCTTCTTTTTATGGCGTTCAAACATGGGTAAAGACTCCTCTCGGTTTCGCAGAGGAATAAGGCAATGCGCCTGCCAAAGGCTAAGTGGTTGTGGGGAAAACATTTGTCGGGCAGTATGCCGAGATTTGGCATAGAGATTTCATGAGATTTCGTGAATTCCCGAGAGCTTCGGAAATGCGGAGGAGACTAACTGGTGCTTTTTGAAGCGGTTAATTTGGCCCACGGCTTGCGTTAGGGAAAGGCGTCAGATGGATTCTTTTGGAGGATGATAATGAGAGACTTCGCTACCAAATCGCTGGTTCTTCTGTTTGCGGTTTTATGTTTAAGCGCCACCCACATGGCCATTGCCCAAGAGCCCCCCATGGAAGCCCCGCCGGCCGACGTGGCTGGCAAGTGGACGGTCTATGCGCGGGCCGCAAACGGGGAAACGTCCACGAAATATCTCGAGATCAAGCAGGATGGCAATACTCTCTCCGGCCACTTCAAGGGGCCCAATCAGTCCGGCGGGATCGAGGGCACGATCAACGAGCAGCACATCGTCGTTCGGACCAAGACGCGCTGGGTTTTTGTTTTTCGGGGTCGAGTGGAAGGTAACTCGATTCAGGGCACCTTTCACGACCGGCGTGGAACCGGCGAATGGCAGGCGGTTCGCTCGAACTAGCGTTCTCGCCCGCACGGAACACGGGACGCAGAGTAGACAGCTCGTCCAATCGGCCAGTACGGACCGCTAGCCATGTCGCCGGATTGGACTTTTTGAGCGGTCTGAGACATAGGTAACACATTGTACCGGACACATAGGTGACACTTTCCTCCCATAAAGGGGAGGGAATGATGCCTTGGAAGGAGTGTTCGGTGATGGACGAGAGACTGCAGTTTGTGGCTCGCCGGCTAGCTGGCGAGGCGATGGCGGAACTTTGCAGGGAGTTTGGGATTTCCCGGAAGACCGGCTACAAGATTTTCGATCGCTACCAGGAGTGTGGTATTCACGGGCTGACCGACAGAAGCCGGCGTCCGTATCGTTATGCCAACCAGCTTCCTTTCCAGGTAGTGAGTTACATTCTGAACCTCAAACGAGAGCACCCCAGCTGGGGTGCGCGCAAAATTCGCGAGCGTCTCGTTCGCAGATTCTCCGAGATCCCCATTCCGGCAAAGAGCACGGTTCACGCGGTGCTGGATCGCAACGGTTTGGTGGAGCGCCGCGGTCGCGTGCGCCGTCGCGCCCAAGGAACGCCGCTCTCCTTAGGCCAGCGACCCAATGAGCTGTGGTGCACCGATTACAAAGGGGAGTTCCGGTTGGGGAATCAGCACTACTGCTATCCGCTGACGGTTACCGATCACGCCAGCCGTTATCTGCTCACTTGTGAAGCCCTTGGTTCGACGAAAGAACGCTACGCTTTCACTGTATTTGAGCGGCTTTTTCAGGAGCGCGGCCTGCCTGCCAACATCCGCAGCGATAACGGCGTGCCCTTCGCTTCGGCGCACGCCTTGTTCAACCTTAGCAAGCTGGCGGTGTGGTGGCTGCGTCTGGGCATCGGCATCGAACGCATCCAGCCGGCCCATCCACAACAAAACGGCCGTCACGAACGCATGCACCTTACGTTGAAGAAAGAAGCCACCAAGCCAGCGGCCGCCAACTTCCTCCAACAACAAGCCCGCTTCGATAGATTCATCGAGATCTTTAACAACGAACGCCCGCATGAGGCGCTGGACATGAAGTGTCCCGCGGAGGTCTACCGACCTTCGCCACGCCCTTACACCGGATTGCCGGACCTCGATTATCCCTTCCACGACAAAACTATCGTGGTCACCCGTTGTGGGCGTATCTGTCTAGGCAAGAAGAAAATCAATTTCAGCCAGGTCTTTGCCGGCCAAGCTGTGGGTATCAAGGAAGTCCAGGACGACATCTGGCTGGTAAGTTTTATGGATTATGATTTAGGCTACTTCGATCTGGAGACGCGAGTGCTCGAACCACTCGAAAATCCGTTCGGCCCAAAAGTGTTACCTATGTCTTAGGTACGTTGTGTCACCCATGTGTCCGGGCTGGACC
>DATIWL010000033.1:0-2678 GCA_035519435.1 Terriglobales bacterium | reverse complement strand
AACCATCCCATCTGAGGTAGTCCGCAAGTAGAATCTTTGGGAGTTAAGTTTCGTCATCTCATGTCGTTTGCTCCACCGGTTCAGCGATCAACTTCAGCAGCTTTGAGCCGCGCTTTTGGAGCATGGTCAGGTAGTAGGCTTCGTTGTACGGCGTGCGGTCCTGCCAGCAGCGCCAGAGGATGCGTTGCCACTTGAAGGCCAACGCACGCGTCGCCGCCGCGTGCGAGCTGCCTTTCTGGATCTGTTGCCGGTAGTAGGCCCGCGCCCACAGGCTGTGGCGAATCGATTCGTTGGCGTACTCGTGGAAGCTTTGCCGCAGGAATTTCGGACAGGCCCACCGCCAATGCACCCAGCAGCGATTGCCGCTGCGCTCCGTGACCGGCGCGATTCCGCTGTATTGCTGCAGGTTCTCCACCGACGCAAACCGGCTGCGGTCTGAGCCGAACGCCGCCAGCAACCGCGGCGCGAAGGTCGGCCCCGCGCCGGGAAAGCTCGCGAAGATCGATGCGTCTTCGTGCGCCGCGAACACGGCGGCGATCTGCTGTTCGTAGCGCGTGATACCCGCACTGAGACTGCGCAGTTGAGCCACCAGCAGTTGCACCGTCAGCACCGACGGTGTGACGATCGCTTCGTCGGTCGTCAACGGTTGCATCGCGGCGATAGCCTTCAGTCGTTGCCCGATCACGTCGTGCCGCCGGCTGTTGTGCGCGGTGTAGAAGCGACGGAGGGTTTCGGTCCGCACCCGCTTCAGTGCGGGCAGGCTCGGCCATTTGGCGAGGAAGTCGCAGGCCAGCGGCGTGAACAGGTCTTCGCCGACCAACTCCAAGGCCTGCGGGAAGTAGCCCTTGAGACTGGAGCGTAGCGCGTGGCTCAGGCGCGTACGCAGGTTGACGGCGTGGCGGCGCGCTTCGACCAACGCGGCCAGTTGCCGGGTCGCGGCGGTGTCCGGCCGCCACGGGCGGAACTTCTCCGGGTGTTTGATGATCAATTCGGCCAACAACTCGGCGTCGGTGGGATCATCCTTGGCTCGACTGGTGACGAAACTGCGCCGATACTTTGCCAGCGCGCCCGGATTGATCGGGTAGAGCACGAGGAACTCGTGCGCCATCAACGCGGCCATCAATCCGCCGCGCGATTGTTCCAGCGCGACGGCCACCGGCCGGCCGCCAAAGCGCTGCTGCAACTGGCCGACCCAGGCGGCAATCGCTTCAGCCCGGTGCGTCAGCACCGTGCGTTCGGGCTGAACGGCCCCCGGCGCCCACAGACAGACATCGTGTTTCTGGTCGGCCCAGTCCAGGCCGATGACGGCAGCGTAGGCGGTACAACCAGCAGCGGGATTCATGACATAGCCTCCGGGGTTGATGACAGAACACGCTGGCTCTGGCGCGGCGAAGGAATTATAGTCGAGGCGTCGGACGCGCCGACATCTGGAGCATTCGTTAAGCGGACCAGAGCGCACCGTCCCCGCGCGAGACGATGGTTATGATCGTCGAGACGTTGTTCGCTAGAGATTCGTCGCGGGGCGGTGCGTGTTCGATTCACGGAATTGCCATGATACAACGACCGACAACGACGGCAGGCGGCTGCGGCGAGCGTCGCTTCGGCTCTCCTCGCCGCCTGCCTTCTGCAACATGGTGGAGTACCTATAATACGCTTCAGCGAACGGGGCTTCGCCCCGTCGCTGAGCTTTCACGATAGGTGGGTGATGCGAATGGATTGTCACAGGCACGTAGGCCGTATTCAGTACATCGTAGGCATCCTTGTTGTTGGCGTTCTTTACTACTTGCTGGCGATTGCGTTTGCTGGTCACATGCAGGGTCTTGCGGACAGCCACGTGAGAAGTGTTCCTTGGTATTACGACATACCGGGTTTCTTTCTTGTGTTCCCATTTTTTGGATTAGTCACGAGCCACTTCCAGTATTTCAGGCCCATATTCGTCCCGTTTGAGACGGTATTTGGTTCCGCGGACAACGCGGCGCTTTATATTATCATCAGTCTTCAGGGCGCGTTTTGGGGATTCGTCGGCGTTTTTTGCTTTCGCTTCCTTGGCAGGCTTCTGGTACGGAGGGGATGTGCATCAAGCACCTATCAACCCGATGAGCCGAACGCGGACACGACACCGCGTCGGCTATCTTGAGCGATAGGCGGATGAAAGCTCTGCTTCTCAATATCCTTCCTTGGCTCGGCGTTCTGGCTTTCTGCACGCTGGTTTTTGTAGCTTGGCTGTGGGTCTTGATCGTCAAACCGGAAATGTGGTTGGCGTTTGTCGACAGAGAGTATGCCTTTTACCTGAAGAAGGGACTCCTCAGTCCTTCGGTCGCGGATCGGATGAGGCAATTTGAGCGGGGAATCGGTTTGAAGCTATTGGTTGGCTTCTGTGTCCTCGTCTGCATTGCGGGGGACAGCTACATTGGTTTCCGTCTGGTGAGCCTCGGACTGTCCGGCGGCAGATGAACTCGGCGCCTATCAAGCCGATGAGCCGAACAGTTGGTAGCGCGAGGGCACCGTAGGTGAAGGCGAAGATCATTGCCGCGCTGCCTCCTGCTCGGCTATCTTGAGCGTTCGTAGGACGGACCTGTCTTTCAAGTGCATCGATTCTTCCTGTCCAATTTCGAGCAGCCAGTGCTGAACGCTAACGAGGCACACCACGCAGTTCACGTGCTTCGATTGAATGTTGG
>DATIWL010000032.1:0-12596 GCA_035519435.1 Terriglobales bacterium | reverse complement strand
GATTCCAATCTCGGTCAGCGCGCGCGAGAGCACCGTCGTCGCGTCGAGGTGCGCGAAGGTCGTAGCGGGCGCGGGATCGGTGAGATCGTCGGCGGGCACGTAAATCGCCTGTACCGAAGTGACCGACCCTTTCTTGGTGGAAGTGATGCGCTCCTGTAATTCGCCCATTTCAGTGGCGAGGTTGGGCTGGTACCCAACGGCGGAGGGCATACGTCCGAGCAGCGCCGAAACTTCCGATCCGGCCTGGGTGAAACGGAAAATGTTGTCGATGAAAAGCAGCGTGTCGGCGCCCTCTTCGTCGCGGAAGTACTCGGCGACGGTGAGACCGGTCAGCGCGACGCGCAGACGCGCACCGGGCGGCTCCGTCATCTGGCCGTAGATCAAGGCGGCTTTCGACTCGTCGGGCTTGCCCGGCTTGATCACGCCAGACTCGGACATTTCCAGCCACAAGTCATTGCCTTCGCGGGTGCGCTCGCCGACTCCGGCAAACACGGAGAACCCGCCGTGCTGCTTGGCGACGTTGTTGATGAGCTCCATGATGACGACGGTCTTGCCGACGCCCGCACCGCCGAACAGGCCGATCTTGCCACCCTTGAGGAAAGGCTGGATCAGATCGACAACCTTCACGCCGGTTTCAAACATTTCAGCCGTGGTGGCTTGTTCGTCGAATGCAGGCGCGAGGCGGTGAATGGGCTTGGTTTCCTTGTGCCCGATGGGGCCGAGCTGGTCGACCGGCTCGCCGATGACGTTCATCACACGGCCCAGCGTGCCACGGCCCACGGGGACGGAGATCGGCCCGCCGAGATCGAGGGCTTTCATGCCTCTTACCATGCCGTCGGTCGGCTCCATGGCGACACAGCGCACGCGGCCTTCGCCGAGATGCTGCTGTACCTCGAGGATGACGTTGATCGGCGCCGGGACGGTGAAACCGTCGCTGACCACGCGCAACGCCTGATAGATGGGAGGCATCTTCGCCTCGACGAATTGCACGTCCACTGCGGGACCTGCGATTTGGATGACGTGTCCGGTATTTTCGGGCATAAAACCTCAGCTGCTAGTCGGGCTGCGAGCTTCGAGCTCCGAGCAATCAAAATCTTCCGGGTCAGCGCCCAATACAAGCGCCAACCTGGGGAACCGTACTACTTGGTTGCGCGAAGCTCGTAGCTCGCAGCTCGTAGCTTCTTCACAACGCTGCCGCGCCGCTGACGATCTCGATAATTTCTTTCGTGATCTTGGCCTGGCGGGCGCGGTTCATGACCAGCGTCAGAGAGTCGATCATGTCTGACGCGTTGTTGGTGGCTGCATCCATCGCCGTCATGCGCGCGGCGTGCTCAGCGGCCACCGATTCCAGCAGAGCGTGAAAAATCTCGATGCCGATATATTTCGGCAGAATGGCGCTGAACAATTTGTCCGGCGGCTGCTCGTAAATGTAGTCGATCTGCGATGCGGCGAATCTGGCCGCGGCCTCGTCGACGGCCTTGGTGTCGACCGGGCGAATGCCCACTCCGGCCGTTTTCGCAGCTTCTACACGTCGCTTACGTTCCTCTTCGGCAGCCTCTTCGGCCATACGAACATCGGTTGCGCCGATTTCGCGGATGGGCAGCAGTTTTTCGACAATCAGACGCTGCGCGATCACCGACTTGAACTCGTTATAGAGAACATAAACCCCATCGATTTCGCCGCGGCAGAAGCGGTCAACTACCGTTGCACCAAGATTGGACGCGAAGGTGAACTCCACCTTTCCCAGGACACCCACGTGGTCGGCCACAATCTGGACACGCGCAGCGCGCGGCCCCCCGTTCTCGTTCCCGGCAGGCGAAACGCCGGCCGTTCCAACTTGCGGAGCAGTCGGGAACCGGCGCCGCATGAAGTCGCGGCCCTTGCGGCCGATGCACTCGAGGTCGATATTCTTGTCGGCGTTCGACTCGATGAACTTGCTCGCGACTTTCAGGATGTTCGTATTGAAGGCGCCGGCCAGGCCTTTGTCGCCGGTGACGACAATCAGCAGGATTGTTTTCTCCGGGCGTTCGGCGAGCAGAGGATGGCGGGGCTCTCCGGTGATCGGGTCGTAGATATCGGCGCGAGCAACCAGCGATTTCAGAACGTTCGTCAGCATCTGTGAATACGGACGCGCAGCCAGTGCGCTTTCCTGGGCGCGGCGGAGCTTTGCCGCTGAGACGGTCTTCATCGCCTTGGTGATCTGCCGCGTATTGATCACGCTGCGGATCCGGCGCCGGATATCGAGAACGTTGGGCATGATTCAGCTACTGGCTGCTCGCTTCTAGCCGCTAGCAGGCAAAATCTCAACCTTGCACGAGTTGTGGGTTGCTAGAAGCTAGGAGCTGGCAGCTAGCAGCCGGTTCACTTCGCTACTGCTGCGTGCGCTTCCACAAACTGCTGTTTTGCTTCTTTGAGCACTTGCGACATCTGGGCCTTCAGATTGTCGTCGAGAATCTTCTTCTCCATGATCGTGTTCAGCAGACCGGGATTGCTGGTATCGACGTAGCGGTAGAGCTCTTTTTCAAAGTCGCGCACCTGGTTGACAGGCATATCGTCGAGCGCTCCGCTGGTGCCGGCGAAGATGATGAGAATCTGCTTCGAGAACGGCAGCGGCGAGAACTGTGCCTGCTTCAGGAGTTCCACCAGACGCTGGCCGCGATTCAACTGCTGCTGCGTGGCTTTGTCGAGATCGCTGCCAAACTGCGCGAAGGCCGCGAGTTCGCGGTACTGCGCGAGTTCGAGTTTGAGCGTACCGGCAACCTGACGCATGGCCTTGATCTGAGCGCTGCCGCCGACGCGGCTCACGGAAAGTCCAACGTTCACCGCCGGACGCACGCCCTGGTTGAACAGGTCGGTTTCGAGATAAATCTGGCCGTCGGTAATCGAGATGACGTTCGTCGGAATGTAGGCTGAAACGTCGCCCGCCTGAGTTTCGATGATCGGCAGCGCGGTCAGCGAGCCGCCACCATTCTTGTCGCTCAGCTTCGCCGCGCGTTCCAGCAAGCGCGAGTGAAGATAGAACACGTCCCCGGGATATGCCTCGCGGCCCGGCGGACGCCGCAACAGGAGCGAGATCTCGCGGTACGAAGCCGCGTGCTTCGACAGGTCATCATAGATGCAGAGCGCATGCCGTCTGGTATCGCGGAAGTACTCGCCCATGGCGCAAGCGGCGTACGGAGCGATGTACTGCATCGGCGCGGGCTCAGAAGCCGAGGCAGCAACGACGATCGTGTACTCCATCGCGCCGGCGTCCTCGAGAATCTTCACCACCTGCGCGATGGACGAACGCTTTTGCCCGATCGCATTGTAGATACAGATCAGGTTCTGTCCTTTGCTGTTGATGATGGTGTCGAGCGCGACGGCGGTCTTGCCGGTCTGGCGGTCGCCGATGATGAGTTCGCGCTGGCCGCGGCCGATGGGAATCATCGAGTCGATCGCCTTCAGTCCGGTGGCCATGGGTTCGCGGACAGGCTGCCGGTCAATGACGCCGGGAGCGATACGCTCGAGCGGAATGTACTTATCGGTCGTGATCGGGCCTTTGTCGTCGATGGGCTGTCCGAGCGAGTTGACGACGCGGCCGACAAGGGCATCGCCGACAGGAACGCTCATGATGCGGCCGGTGCGCTTGACCTCGTCGCCTTCCTTGATTTCGGTGTATTCGCCGAGAAGCACGACGCCGACCTGGTCTTCTTCCAGGTTCATGGCGATGCCGGCGACGCCGTGCGGAAAAGAAAGCAACTCTCCGGCCATCACCTTGTCGAGGCCATACACGCGGGCAATACCATCGCCCAGCGTGATGACCGTGCCGACCTCGTCGACCGCGATCTTCGATTCGTAGTTCTCGATCTGATTGCGGATTAATTGCGTAATTTCGTCTGCTTTGATCTGGGCCATAAAATCAGCTTCGAGCTCCGGGCTTCGAGCTGCGAGCAACCTGAATCCGATTGCTCGAAGCTAGAGGCTCGCGGCTCGCCGCTAGCTCTCCACTAACTGCTCGCGGATACGTTGCAGCTGTCCCGCGACCGATCCGTCGTAAATCGTGCTGCCGACCTGAACAACCGCGCCGCCGAGGAGCGACGTATCGCGCTCATAGCGGGCACGGACTTTCTTGCCGGTCAATCTGGCTACTTCGGCTTCCAGCAGCTTCTTTTCCGCTTCACTCAAGTCTCGCGCACTGCGAACTTCCGCGTCGGCAATACCCATGCGATCGTTCAGTTCCTGCTCGACCTGTTTTACAACCTCCTCGAAGAGCGGCAAGCGACGGTGATCGGTCAGGACGGCGATAAAATTTCTGACCTCGCGCGCCATCCCGGTTCGCTGCGCCAGGGCGTCCAGCACCGCCAGCTTCCGGTTGCCGGGAATGGATGGATTCTCCAGCACGCGCCGCAGAACTTCGCTCTCGTTCCGCAATGCCACGATCAGCCGCAGTTGCTCAATCATGCGGCCAGCGTCGAGCTTGCCGCTGACCACGACGTCGGCGAAAGCGCGCGCGTAAGCACCTACGACGGACGCCATACTAGGCGGACTCCTTTCCGCCGTCCGAGGCCAGTTTCCCGGCAAACGTCCGGACGAGCGTCTGGTCGGTGCTTGCGTCGACCTGAATCTGGTTGCGCGCAAGAGCTACCGCGAGATCGGCGGTGTGTTCCCGCAGTTCGCGGCGAGCCACCTTGGCAGCGGCGGCAATTTCCTGCTCCGCAGCCTCGACCACCTTGCGAATGTCCTCTTCAGCAGCCGCCTTGATGCGATCCTCTTCGGATTCGGCCTCCCTGGCGGCGACCGCCTGCATCTCGCTGACCTCGGAGTCCAGTTTCTGCAAGCGCGCTTCAATCTCCGACAAACGATGGCTGGCCTCCTCGCTTGCGGCGCGCGCTTCCTGCAAGGCTCGTTGAATGGCTTCGCTGCGATTGCGCATGGCTGCGGGCAGGCTCTTGCGCGCGAACCAGTAGACGAGGAATACCACGAGGGCAAAATTGAAACCGACGGCAATGAGATGAACCTGATGAACGCTGAGCCCGGTGGCGCTCGCCACTTTCCTGATCACTGAGGAATGCTTCAGGTCCGCGTGCTCTTCTTCTTCTCCAGTCTCCTCGCGCGTTTCCCTGGCCAGTTCGTGGCCCGGGCTATGATCCTGTGACGCGGCCTGCGCAGGTTCGGAGGAGTGCTCCTGAGTGTGCGCGAAAGCGCGCGGCGAAACGATCGCGATCAGAGACAAAAAGAAGAGAGACAGGATCGCCTGCGCCAGTGTCCTGGTCATCGGCCACCCACCTGGCTAGGGGCGGCGACGGGGCGCAGCACCGTACGCACAATCTCAGCGGCCAGCCGTCCCGCTTCGGACTGCAGGGCCGCCGTTGCCTGCTGCTTATCCTGATCGATGCCGGCGCGAGCCAGTTTCACCTGCTCCTGCGCTCGCGTTCGCGCTTGCGCGACCGCTTCGGCGCGTGACTCTATTGCCTTCTGACGCAGGGCTTCCTGATTTTTGAAGATCTTCATGCGCGCTTCGCGCAGACGCTGTTCGTAGTCGGCGGTGCGCGCCTCGGCAGCGGCAATGTCAGCGCGCGCTTTTTCTACGGCGCCCTCCGTACGACGGCGGCGCTCGGCCAGAATTGCCATCAAGGGCCTATGGACCAAAACAGTGTAGAGAATGGAAAGGGTGGCCAGGAGGATGACGGTCGGGACGGCTCCGAGCAGTAATTCGCCTAGTTGTCGGAACGTCTGCTCCATGTTGTTCTGCTGATCTAGTCGGGAGATTAGGGCTCTTAAAACCCTTAAAATTAACACTCTGGCGGTAAAGGTGTCAATGGCGGAGGACACGTCCCGAAAGCGCCCGAAAGGCCTCCGAACTTCTTCTTGACAATCGAAATGGGAGGTCTACGATGTAACTATCACCTCCGATCCATTTCAGGATCGAGTGGGCCGATAGCCAAGGAAAAGTCACCGCTTCTTGGCTGGCGGCCCATTTTATTTTCTCCCCAAACCACATCCTGTTGACTTGCAGCCCCCTTGTCATCCCACGCAGAAAATTGACGTACTGCTGACAGTTGTATGACAAGTCACGACCTTTTCCCCGATAGGGTGAGTGAAGTCCCTTGGTTCCCGCGGTGTGATGCACGCGGGGCGACTCGGTCCCAGCCCTCTCTCAGGAGGAGTTGCATGTTTTTGACAAAGCTTTCAAAGGGCCTCACTGTGCTCTGCCCGGTCCTGCTCATTCTTTGGTTGGCCCCGAGCAGCGTGTTTGCTCAACACTACACTCGTACCGACTTGACGACCGACAACTCAATGGTCACCAGCGCTCCTCACGTTGATCCGAATCTGGTGAATGCATGGGGAATGTCGCGTGGCACGGGTTCACCCTGGTGGATTTCTGACAACGGGAGAGGCCTAACGACTCTGTATGACGGTACGGGCACCCCGCAATCGCTCGTCGTCACCATCCCTTCCCCGAGCGGCGGCACTTCAGCGCCGACCGGAACTGTGTTCAATCCTTACGTTGGCGCTTTCGAGGTAACGCCGGGCAATCGAGCCATCTTTCTGTTCGCCACAGAAGACGGCACGATCGCCGGCTGGAATCCGGGCGTCGATCCAGCGCATGCAGTCATCAAGGTGAATCGGTCTGAGGCGGGTGCGGTCTACAAAGGACTGGCCATCGGCATGACCGGCGCCGGGCCACGCATCTATGCTTCGAACTTCGCGACGGGAAAGGTTGACGTATTCGATGCCAAGTTCCATCCCGTGAACCGCTCTTCGGCCTTCACGGATTCGCGCCTACCCAACAACTACGCTCCGTTCGGCATTCAGAACGTGGGCGGCAATATCGTGGTCACATTTGCGCACCGCGCACCCGGTTCGCTCGACGAAGATCACGGTGCAGGACTCGGCTACGTGGACGTTTTTGACCTGACCGGACGCCTGCTGCTGCGCTTGCAGCACACACCGGCTCTCAATGCCCCCTGGGGTATCGCCCAGGCGCCGGGGGATTTCGGCGTATTCAGCCATCGCTTGCTGATCGGCAATTTTGGCGACGGCTTCCTCTACGCCTACAACGCGGTCAGCGGAAAACTGGAAGGACAACTGATGGACGCTGCCGGCGGACCGATCTGGGTCGATGGACTCTGGGCGATCAGCTTCGGCGGGAACTCCACGAACAACGGAATGCTGAACGAACTGTTCTTTACCGCCGGTCCGAACGACGAGTCGGACGGAATTCTGGGCAAGTTGAGCCCGGTCGGCGCTGAACAACGGGGTAACAACGAGTAAGGCTCAAAGAGTCTGGCTGGGTTCTCTCTGTCTCTCTCCGACCCGGCCAGACATTTTTCAGCTTGCTGGTCTCAGCCCTCGGCTCTCCGGAAAAGCAAAATCCAATCATCCACTATTGGCAAGGCGACGTTTGCCGGACTGTGTGCAGTGGTTTCAGAGCGATACTCTTCGCCGTCTGTCACCTGGGACCTGGCTTACGCGGAAACGATCTGCTCGGAAATCACGCGGGCAATCTTTTCCAGGACAAGCTGCATGCTGGTACCGGCGTCGATCGCGGCATCGACTTCATGGTGACGAGCGGCGGCGTGCATGACCAGCACCTTGGTCCCCTCGTGTGATTTCTTCACCATGTAGGGCAGATGGTGACGATCGTCTTTGCTCAAAGTGGATCCCAAAATGACCAGATCGAAAGCATCGCGCTTGAGTGCGTCCTGCACGCCGTGGCGCCCGATGGCGGTGGTCACGTGGTGGCCGGCTTTCTTGATATCGGCGGCATGGCTGGCGAGGACCGACTCATCGCTCTCACCATAGAGAATTTTGATCGTGGGCTTGGCAGAGGTAGCGGGCAAGATAGTTCTCCTTGAACTCCCAAGACGGAGCTTAGCAAGCGGGGAACGGCGTTCAGAGGTCACGGAAGATCAGTCCCGTGCGAGTACGGCACCGCAAGACATAGCCCCAGGTAACACCCTTCGAAATTGCGGAGGCCGGGTTTTCAGCAATCCAATTTGGCCCCGCGTGTAGATGTCCCTGCAATCCTTGGAGTTGCGGCTCCTTTTGCAGCCCCTACCCGTCTTGTCACGTTGGCGTGTGACTGGGCGCACCACCGACGTGTGATAAAGCGCACAGCGGGATGAGCGCAATCCGGAGTATTGCTGCTCTGGCTTGCCAAGGTGAACATGTTCTTCAAAGATGCCGGGCACCTGTTCCGTCTGGCCGCCGTGTTCCTCATCGGCCTGCTCGTATTCCTGGTTGTCCGGAGCGCGCTGGTGCCGAAGAGCTTCGGACAATACGGACATTTCCGCGGGAGCGCCCTCACCGACCTGGCGGCGCGTCCGGTGAACTTTGCCGGGCATCAGGCCTGCGAGAGTTGCCACAGCGACGTCCTCGAGAAGAAGAAGGGTGGACGGCACGCCCGGGTCAACTGCGAAGCCTGCCATGGGCCATTGGCGAAGCACGCCGACGACCCGACGTCGGTCACGCCCGAGAAACTCGATACGGCGGTGCTCTGCGTCCGCTGTCACGAGGCGAATGCCGCCAAGCCGAAACCCTTCCCCCAGGTTGTTGCGGCGGATCATTCGAACGGCCTGGCCTGCGACACCTGTCACCAGCCGCACAGTCCGGCCATCGCGGGAGGTGGGAAGTGAACGTGACACGCCGTCACCTGCTGCTTCTTCTGCCTTCCGCGGCGGTGGCTTGGAAATACGTCCTCGCAGGCACCCCCGAAGCAGCGCCCAACTACACGATGGCGAACCATTGGTGGGGCATGCTGATCGATCTGCCCAAGTGCATCGGCTGCGGCAATTGTGTGCGGGCCTGTCAGATGGAGAACGACGTACCCGATGGCTACTTCCGTACCTGGGTGGAGCGGTATCACGTCTCGGAATGGGATCTGGAAAATCCGAAGGTGGACTCGCCGGACGGCGGCAAGAAGGGGTTCCCGGCGTCCCATGATGAGGGCGGCAAGAACTTCTTCGTACCGAAACTGTGCAATCACTGCTCGGATTCTCCGTGCACGCAGGTGTGTCCGGTGGGGGCCACCTTCGACAGTCCTGACGGCGTCGTCCTCGTCGATAAAACCTACTGCCTCGGCTGCCGATACTGCGTACAGGCGTGCCCGTACGGTTGCCGCTTCATCAATCCCAAAACGAATACTGCGGAGAAATGCACGCTGTGCTACCACCGCATCACCAAGGGGCTAACGACGGCGTGTTGCGAATCGTGTCCGACGGGCGCGCGGCAACTGGCCGACCTCAAGAATCCCAAAGACCCGATCCATGAGTTTCTGAAGACCCACAGTGTGCACGTGCTCAAGCCGCACATGGCGACAGGGGCGAAGGTTTTTTACAACGAGCTGGATGGATCGGTGCGATAAGGAGACAGGAAACGGCTATGCCCGGCGTCGAAGGCTTCATGTATCCGAACGAAGTGGAGCTTCAGTGGAGCGTGCTGATCGTCCTGTACCCGTTTCTCACCGGACTGGTAGCAGGCGCCTTCATTCTGGCTTCGCTGGAGCGTGTGTTCCGTGTCGACGCGGTGAAGCCCACCTACCGTCTGGCCCTGCTCACGGCCCTCGCGTTTCTGCTGGTGGCACCCATGCCGTTGCAACTGCACCTGGGCCACCCCGAGCGTTCGTATGAGATGTACCTGACGCCGCACACGACGTCGGCGATGGCCATGTTCGGGTTCGTCTATCTCTGGTATCTGATGGCCGTGTTGGTGCTGGAAATCTGGCTCGACTATCGGCGCGACATCGTCATGATGGCGCAATCATCCACCGGGCTGAAGCGCTGGATCTATCGTGCGATGACGCTGGGGTCGACCAACATCAGCCAACGCGCCCTTGCCATCGACGACCGCGTCGGCTACCTGGTCACGGTCATCGGCATTCCCTCCGCCTTCCTGCTGCACGGATACGTGGGCTTCATCTTCGGATCGGTAAAGGCGAATCCGTGGTGGTCGACACCCATGATGCCGGTGGTGTTCCTCTTCTCGGCCATGGTGTCAGGAATTGCCGTGGTGATGCTGTTGTACATGCTGGCGACCTGGGTGCGCGGCCGGAAAATCGACATGCGTTGTGTGGACACGGTAGCGCGGTATCTCTTCTATACCTTTATCATCGATTTCAGCCTGGAGATGCTCGACCTGATCCATCGCATCTACGAGTCGGATGAGTCGTTCCGCAGTCTGGATTTCATGGTGCACACCAAGCTGTATCTTTCGCACATTGTGGTGCAGATCGTGCTCGGGACGCTGGTGCCCATAGGCCTCCTTGCGTTGACACAGGTTCTTGACCTCACGGAAGCAGACCGGAAACGCATCTACGTCCTGGCCGGAGTTCTCACTTTGGTCGGCATCTTCGCGATGCGCTGGAACGTAGTGATTGGCGGCCAGCTGTTTTCGAAGAGTTTTCTCGGATACACGACCTATAAGATGGGGCTGGTAGCGCGGGAAGGGCTGCTCACAGCAATCGTCCTGACCCTGCTGCCCTTTGCGATCCTCTGGGTGCTGATCAAGCTTCTGCCGCCGTGGCCAGAAGCGCAAACCCGAGAGATTCCCGAAGCGCCAGCGCCTCAGTCCGGCTCGTTCGCCTGATCTCTCTGCGCAAAGTAGCCGGACGGATCCCGAGTCAACCTGCCACAACACCGTGCCGGCAACTGCTGGTTCGCATCTGTCGTAATCGCTCGAGGATGTAATCGGCGCGCTGGCCGGGCGTCGATCTGGGCAATTCCACAACTTCGTAGCCACAGTCCCGATACGCTCCGGCGACGGTTTCGCACGTTCGAACTGCCTCGGCGAAGTCCTGCTTCCGCTCGCTGTCGGTGCGGTAAATCTCTCTCCGGGGCGGAGCCACAAACACACAAGGAGCATAACGATGCAGATGGCACGCATGGCGAATGGCACCCTGGTCCTCGAGCTCGATCAGCCACGCGTAGCCGAGAGTGTCTGGAATGCCCCGATCGAAGAATACCGGCCGCGAGGCAGGCGCATATTCGAGGTAAGACTCGACCGAACGCGTGAGCATTAAGTCCGTGTAAAGTTTGCGATCCGCCCAGGGAAGGGCGCGCCCGTCATCGCGCACCTGTTCCTGGATGATGCGGCGCGCCACTTCAGGGGCAACCTGATATCCGCGTTTCTCCAGTTCGAGAAGGACCGTCGTCTTGGCCGCTCCCGGTCCGCCGGTTAGGACAAAAAGATTCGGATTGCTCACCACTCGCAAAGCCCCATCACGCCGCCTCAGCCGTAAGCGCACGTTCGGCGGAGAGATTGGAACGATTTCTGGCGTGCAGTTCGACCGCCTTGGCGACTCGCTCCGCATCCCTACCCACTCCGGTCACGGTCGCCGACGTCATCGAACTAAGAAACTGTAAACCGACGAAATAAAGCCCCGGCAATTCGGTGACGACGCCGCGATCATGCCGCGGATCGCCGCTCTCATCGAAGATCGGCAGGTCGATCCAGGAAAATCCGGGACGGAACCCGGTGCACCAAATCACGTTCTGCACATCGAGAACGCGGCCATTCACCAGTTGTGGCTTTCCCTCTCTCGTTCCCGCCACGCGCGCCACACGCTGAATCCCGGCGGCGGTCAGATCCTTCGGCTTGACGCGGATCAACGGGGCGGTCCGGTGCAGAAATTTCGGCCGCAGTCTGCGCCCGATCGGCGTGTTCACGTTCAGCACTCGTCCGCCGATGAAGCGCACGATGCGAAATCCGATCTGCCGCCCGAAGAAGCTCTCAATCGGCCACGGAATAAACCCACTCTCTGTTCCCGACAGCCAGGTCGGATGCGTGCGCGCGACTTCCAACCCGATGTCCGCTCCTGAGTTCCCCAGGCCCACTACGAGAACTCCGCCTTCTCGCAGCTGCGACGGGTTCTTATAGTCGTGCGAATGCAGCTGGACGATGTTTGAGTCGAGTTCTTTTGCAAATGCCGGCGGCCGTGGTACCTGATAATTTGCCATCGCCACGACAACCTGATCCGCCTCGAACCGTGCTTCCCCTGCCCGAACCATGAAACGGCTACCCTCTCGCGACAAACGGTCCACCTTCACTCCGGCTTGTACCGGCAGATTGAAATGGCCGGCATATGACTCGAGATAATCCGCCATGTCATCTTTAGTAGGAAATGAATCGCCACGAGCGGGAAACGGCAGCCCGGGCAGGGCGTCGTATCGCGCCGGAGTGAACAGGCGCAAGGAGTCCCAGCGATTTCGCCACGCATCGCCCATGCGCGAGTTGGCGTCGAGAATCAGGAACGGCAATCCGCGCCTGGACAAGTGATAGCCCACGGCGAGGCCCGCCTGGCCACCGCCAATGACAATGGTTTGCACGCGCGTCGAATATTGATTTGTCATCATCACCCCACAAACAAGGTAGGAACGTTGCGACCGTCAAGATACCTGCGTACTGGATTGGATGAAACCGCCGCGTTGGGGATTCCCAGATTGCGACAAACTATTGCCAGGAATGTTGGCTCGTAATGTGGCTTTCGGATGGAGGTAGTCGCGCCAATCTGGACGGATCCGCCCCAGTTTCTGGCGGAGAGAGTGGGATTCGAATCCGGCTAAAAACGCAGTTTCAATAACATAGAGAACGCGGCGGGCACCGTCGAAGCAATGCAA
>DATIWL010000031.1:0-4932 GCA_035519435.1 Terriglobales bacterium | reverse complement strand
GCCGAGTTATTCTTTTCCAGTCGATATTTCTTGGATTGAGGAGAGCGTGAAGTCCCCACATGGGCGGATACCCGGGAAGGTCAGCCGTCCAAAGCAGAGCCTCCACGCCCGCTGTGATTCTCTTTGTCGCACCTTCGGCTGCGCAAGGCAAGCCCGTCGATTGGGCCGTGGACGTGGAGCCCATTCCTCGGCAGTGCCCCGGATGTTTGAGCGATTCCGTCATCGGTCATGGCCGACGGCGTAAACAGGCTCACGATGAGAACCATGACTGGATCGGCATTCGCCGCGGGTTCTGCAACCGGTGTCAGAAGACCATCACCTTTCTGCCGGCCTTCTCGCTTCCCTATACTCATTACAGCCTGATCGCCCGCAGCGAAGCCCTGCAGCGCTATTTTGTGGAGGGCCATTCGCTGGATCTGGCGGCGCCATTGCTGAAAGATCCCAACCGGGTTCCGGTTGCCTCCACGCTCCGGCGCTGGTTTCGGAGCCTCGATTCGGCCGATCGATGGGGCCGTCTACAGCAATTCCAGTCGAGCCCTCCGCCCCCGCCGCCGAGCCACTCCACGTTCTCCATTCGTTCCGCGCCATCGTTTCCTTTCCTCCAGAGGATGCTGTGTGCGGTGCACGATTGGCTAGCCGGTGACGAGATCCTCCGCTACGGCCAGTTCGTGTTGTCCTGGCAGACGTTCGCCCACTTCCTGCAGGTCCTGCTGCCGCTGCGTCTCTGAGCAACGAACTGGACCTTCATCACCTACCATCCTTGCCTGGAGACTTCCTTCCACTTCGCCTACTCTGACCGTGGAGCTCACAACGGAGCGATGTGGGAGGAACTGAAAGAGCTGAAACGGCAGTTTCCTCTGCTGGAGTACCTGCGGCGGCATAACTGGACGCCTCGCCAGATACGTTCCCGGCAAGAGTTCGTCGGACTGTGTCCGTTGCATACTGAGCAGCATCCGTCCTTCTACGTCAACGCCGCCAAGAATCTGTTCTACTGCCACGGGTGCGGCCGCGGTGGTGATTTGATCCGCTTCGCACAGTTCTACTTTGATCTTTCGTTCCGTCAAACCGTCGCGCATTTGAAAGAAGAGCTCGGCCTGGCGCCCGTCGCCGAATCCGAACTCCTGGATCGGGCGGCAGCCTTTTACCAACTTCAACTCCATCGCCACGGCGAAGCGATCGAATATTTGCACGGGCGAGGACTGCGCGATCCCGACCTCATTCACCGGCTGAGTATTGGCTACGCCCCCGGCGGAAACCTGCGACGCCACCTTACCGACCTGGGTTATCCGCTGACTGTTCTGGTCGAAGCCGGCCTAATCAGCCGAGAGGGGCGGGACACATTCTGCCGCCGCGTCATCTTCCCTTGCCGCGAGCAAGGACACTCGCTGAATCTCTACGGCCGCAGTATCGGAACAGCGCCCGCTCATCGCTTTCTGCCTCGCCCCAAAGGCGGCTTGTTCGCCTGGGAAAACGTGCGCGGCTTCGCCCGCGTGATTCTGGTCGAGGGACTGTTCGATCTGGCCGTGCTCTGGCAGGCCGGATTCCCCAACACCACTTGCGGCGTCGGGACGCACTTATCGCCGGCGCAGTTTGCCCAACTGTGCGACCGGCGGGACCGCGAGGTACTTTTGGTCTTCGATGCCGACGGCAACCAGGCCGGCCAGCAGGCAGCTCGCCGATTGGCTCAGCGCCTCGTCGCTGCCGGCCTGATCGCGCGTATTGCGGAACTCCCGCACGGACACGATCCCAATAGCTACTTAGCTGCCGGGGCGACCGCGGCCGATTTCACAAGCTGCCTGGAGCACGCTTCATTGGTGCACGCATGAAACCAATCAACCAGCAGCGTTCCGAGTTTCATCTCGTCTTCTGCGACTCCGGTCCTGGCAGCGCATCGCCCTATCGGCTCGTCGATGGACACGGCCACGAAGTGGATTGGGTTAATGAGTTTCTCGATTTGCAGCACATCCGCGGCCTTTCACCACGTTCTGTACGTGCCTACGGGTACGATCTGTTGCACTTTGCGCGATGGTGGTCTCAAGGCCAGTCGCGCTCGCTTGCTGAATTGAATGAGACCCTGCTGCTCGACTATATCCGATACCAACTCGACCAGGACCCCAAGCCCACACCTCAAACGGTGAATCACCGGCTGATCGCGGTGCGTTGCCTGTACCGCTATCATTACCAGGCGGAGATCCCTGGCAAGGATCGATTCCGCAAACGCATTTATCGGACGCGTAGCCCGCTTGGCTTCGGCCGGCGGCGCATTGCCGTGGCGGCTTTGAGGCTCAAAGAGCCCCAGCGCGCTGTCGTTCCTCTCTCCGCCGAAGAGGTGGGCCAGTTCTGGCGGAGCTTTCGTACTCTCCGCGACCTCAGCCTCATCGCCTTGATGCTGCTGGACGGCCTTCGTTCGCGCGAGGTTCTCCAGCTTCAGTTGGAGGATTTTCGCGTGCCGGAAGCGCAAATTCGCGTCCGCGGCAAAGGCAACAAATTCCGGGTGCTGCCTTTGCCGAAGGAAACTATCCAAGCGCTCCAATCCTATCTCCATCTGGAACGGCCGCTGACCAACTCGCCCAATTTGTTCGTTTCGCTGAAAGGTCTACGTCGGGGCCAGCCTATGACTGCGTCCGGCTTGCGCTCCTTGTTTCGCCATCATCGGCGGACCAGTCACGTTCCGCAGGCCAATCCGCACCGGCTGAGGCACACATTCGGAACTGATATGGCCCGCGCAGGAATCTCCATTCCCGCGCTCATGCATTTGATGGGACACGCCCATATCCGCACCACTATGCTCTACGTGCAACTCTCGCCCCAGGACGTTTGGCGGGAATACGCCCGCGCGGTTCAAAAGCGACTGGGGAACTACCCAACGCCGGAGGAGTAATGGCACGGCGGGGTTCCTTGAAACAGATCTTCGAAACCCAGATCGATCTGCTGGCAACCACACTCCAACCGAACAGCTTGCTCAGCTATCGTCGGGCGGTGAAAAGCTTCCTGCGCTATTTGCGAGCCAATCACCCGCGCGTCAGCAGTCTCGCCGGCTTACGCCGCGATCCCCACATCCTCGGCTGGCTTCACCATCTGTGCGACCAGGATCCACCCTCCAGCAAAGGAACCCGCCTGCTGTACCTGCTGTGCTTTCGGCGCTTGCTCAACGACTTGGCTGACGGCGGCGACTATATCATCCAGGAAGGACTAATCCGCCGCGAAGATTTCCCTCGTCTCGACCAGTACCTCCCGAAGCCGCTCTCACTGGACGACGACCAGCGTCTACAGAACCAGCTCCGAACCAATGACGATCTATTCTCCAACGCCCTGCTTCTTCTACGCGGCACTGGAATGCGCATCGGCGAGCTTCTCAACCTTCCCACCGACTCTCTGCGGCATCTCGGCGATCGCGACTGGGCACTCCACGTCCCTCTCGGCAAGCTCCACACCGATCGCTGGGTCCCAGTGGACGATGACGTCCGTCGCGTCCACGCACGCCTGGTTGCCTTGCGGCAGCACAGCGGCGGCGCCGCCCACTCCAACCTGCTGCTGCCTCTACCGGCCAAGCCCGGTACACGCTATATCGCACTCCTAAGAGCTGTCCGGACAGCCGCGCGAAAAGCAGGTTGTTCGGTACGCGTCAAGCCACATCAACTTAGACACACCTACGCAACATCGATGCTGCGGGCCGGCGTCAGCCTTCCTGCGCTCATGCACCTACTCGGCCACAAAACGCTCGACATGACCTTGCGCTACGTTCAGGTCACCCAAAACGACCTGCAGCAGCAATACCATCTCGCACGGCAAAACATGCCGAGCGCTCACAGCATGCCCCAACTCCCTACCACCCACCCGCTCAACGGCATGGTTCCCGGAATCCCTGCGATCACTCAGTCCCTCGCGCCCATCCGCCACCTCCTCGAGATGTACCGCCGTCAACTCCCTGACGGTCAAATCCGCCGCAAGCTGGAGCGCTGGGCGAACCGACTAGCCAAGATTGCCGCTGAAGCCAACGCACTCAACGATGCCGGAGACTGAGCACAGATTGGCCGGTCAATGCCAACAACAATGGCAAAAACGTAGGATCTTGCCATTGTTGTTGGCAAAAATTGTCATGATCGTTGGCAGCGAGCTGCTTTTTCTCCTTTGTTATCAATGGCAGCGATGTCAGCTATTCTGACAACCTACACCTGTTGTTGTTGTCCAACAGTATGTATGTTCGTTACCCCAGCCGACAGCTATTCGGGACCGTGCTGCTCGGCTTCTGCCTCGGATGTAGTTGTCACCGCGATAGCAGGTTCCTGATCTACCAATGCGTCCGTCTGCGGTGGCGCGTCGAACAGGCTCAGAGGCGCGGCAGCGCCAAGTCCGTCCTTCGTTCCGAAGACCGGTTTCCCGTCCTTTATCGCCGGCCCCGGCTTCGGTTCCGGCGCACTGGAGGTCGTTTTCGATCCGGCGACCTTCCCGCGCTTCCTGTCGAGATCCTTCCTCTTCTCCTCTTCTACGGCCTTCACCGCAGCGCTGTGCGTCGCCTCGATCTCGGCGAGATTGGAACCGAGTTTGACCACGGAACTTGTGTATTTGCTCAATTGACCGGCGAAGTCCCGGTCCAGTTCGTCGGCCGTTCCAGTCACTGTAAGTGGCGTGCACAGCGCGTTCTCCCCGGCATTCTCTTTCAGCCGCTTCGGAATAATACACACCCGCATCGTCGCGTCATCGATCCGGGCAAGCGTCAACATCACGGTGCGCCCTTCGAGACTGGGCATCAATTCACGAAACATCGTTCTCCTCCTCTTCTGAATCCTGCGTACTGCCAAACAGCATTTCCCAGCCTTCGGGCGAAGTGCCGGAGATCAGGAATTCTCGCTCCTCCTTGGGCAATTCGGCAAAGGCCTCTCGGGCCTTCACGCCGCGCTCGAAGTACGCCAGCACGCCCTCTCGCGAAAC
>DATIWL010000030.1:0-2682 GCA_035519435.1 Terriglobales bacterium | reverse complement strand
AACTGTCTTTGTAGCACGATTTGCAGGAAACCCGCCTTTCCCGCGACCCTTCCCCGCCGGCGTAACACGCAAGAGCACCGCGCGTCTGAATGCCTCGGATCAGATCGAGCCGGACCCATTTGCGAATCAACATCGTCACGGTAAACGCTCCCGGTAGGATTGCTCAGCGGCAATACTTGTCCCTGCGCAAAGCGGGGCGAGTTGGCCGTGCTAAACTGACGCGAAGGAGCGAGATTCATTGGAGGGGCACCGCTGGCCGCGACTCGTTGTTGCCTTGCGTACGTGTGCCCGATTCCGTCTCCCATCTGTGCGCGCCGCATCTACCCTGCTGCTCGCACTGTTCCTCCTGGCGCCGTATGGAGCCTCGCTTTCTCTCCTTTTCGAACGCGATGCTTCAAATTGCGGCATGGCGTGCTGCAAGGGGACGAAAGCCCGCTGTTGCCGTAAGTCAAGCCACATGGCTCACGAGGACGGTCCGGCGTGGTCCTCGTCACCGATGTGCCCTGATGGATGCGGGCAACTTCCTGCAACACAGGGAAGTCTCGTTGCCAGCCTTGCCGCGAAGCGATTCGACACGGCCCCGATCGCTGCGTCCGCGCCGGTGCGGCGGACAGCAGACCACGGCACCCGTTCTTCCGACGTAGCGTTCGCCCTTTTCCAACGCCCACCACCTGTTTCCGCCTGAAGCCGTTTCATTAGGCACATGACGACACGTCCGCCCAGCAGCCCCGGGCGGCCTCTCAGGTCCGGTTGCATTCACGCGCCCGAGCGTCGGGTGCACGCGCATTTCGCGGAGCCTACCTCGCGCGAGCCGCGGCGCCACTCAGGTAGAGCAACATCCGAAGAAATAGGAGCAGAAGAATGACCCCAAGTATCAATAGTATAGATACGAGTTTACGGAGAGGTCTCATCCGACATGGTGGGAGGGAATGGCAGGCAGGACTAGCCCTTGTGGCGGATTCCGAGCCCGCACAGGCGATGGGTCGGCGAGACGCAGGAGACCGCCGCTGGCAGCCGCCAATCGGTACGCCCGCTATTTGTAAGTTGCGTCCGGCGGGTGATACCTCATTCTTAGTGAAACCGCTGACGGTTTTTCTGTTCACCGCCCTCGCTGCTTTCGCGCAAACGCCTGCCGGTTGGCAAACAATGAAGGATCGAAAACAGCTCTGCCAGATCTCAGTGCCCGCCGGTTGGACTGCCGACCGGTCAGGTGCCCTGGCCTCCGCCGACAAATCGGCGTCCGTGATCTTCTCGGGCAAGCCCAGAAGCGGCAGCTTCGCGGAAGTCATAGCGATCGCGAAGAGACTTTTCAAGCCTGTCAAGACCATTGAAGAAAGTGCCACCAGAATGTGGTTCGTGGCGACCCCGAAGATCGCCGGACAGACCGAGTGGTACCTGGCGGTGAACACGAAACCGATTTGCGAAGCCGAAATTGCATTCAAGAACCCCGCGTTCGAAGCGACGGCGAAGCAGATCGTAGGCTCGTTGAAGAGCACAAAGTAGGCTCGATGCTCAGCCGGCGTCACGCCATGAAAGGATCCCACAACTGAAATGCGCCTCACTCTGACGTTCTTCTTATTTGCGTCGTCGGCAGCCTTAACCCTATCGGCACAGGAATCCGCTCAGATTTCCGGCTTCGTTTACGATCGCTCGGAAGCCGCGGTTCCTGGTGTCGCTCTGTCCATCACGAGGTCCGGAACCGGCATCGCGTTCCGGACATCCTCGGACCGTAGCGGCCATTTCGTCTTCGCGGCCCTTCCGCCTGGTCCATACAGTCTGGACCTGAAGAAGGAGGGCTTCCAGACCGCCGTCGCTAATGACATAGAACTACATGTCAATGACCGCCAGGAACTCATCTTCCATCTGGAGATCGGCCCTCTGAGCCAAACCGTATTCGTCAGCGGTTCTACCCCCGTGGTGAACACGGCCGATGGCTCCGTGAGTACGGTGGTCGACCGTGGGTTCGTGGACAATCTTCCGATGAACGGACGAACGTTTCAATCATTGATCAGGCTGACGCCCGGAGTAGTTTTCACGCCAACGGGCGGGGGCAATGCCGGCCAGTTCGTTGTGAATGGCATGCGCTCGGACGACAACTACTTCACCGTGGACGGCGTGAGCGCCAGCTTTGGCCTCGGGGGCCTGAATGCCACTACGCTTTACCAGGGAGGGGGCGGCCAGTTGCCGGCTTTGAGTGTTCTCGGGAGCACCAACAGCCTGGTATCGATGGATGCCATGGAGGAGTTCCGCATCCAGACGTCTTCCTTTGCACCCGAGTTCGGCCGCCTGCCCGGAGGACAAGTCAGTATCGTGACCCGGTCCGGAACTAACCGGTTCCACGGGTCGCTGTCGGAATACTTTCGGCACGACGCCCTGAACGCCAACGAGTGGTTTGCCAACAGGGCAGGTTTGCCCAGGGCCAAAGAGCGATCGAACCTCTTCAGCGGAGTACTGGGCGGCCCCATCGTAAAAGACAGGACCTTTTTCTTCGCCTCCTACGAGGGGCAGCGTGTCGATCAACCCGTCACTCTCAGCGGCACGGTGCCTTCCTCTGCGATTCGCGCCACGGCTCCTGCCGCGATACAGCCGTTCCTGGCGGCATTCCCGTTGCCCACCGGGGCGGCCCTTGCCGACGGAAGCGCGCCGTTCACCGCCACTGCCAGCAACCCGGCGTCACTCGAT
>DATIWL010000029.1:0-108781 GCA_035519435.1 Terriglobales bacterium | reverse complement strand
TGGGACATCTCCTTTGACGATGAAGAGGCGCTCCTCCGTCTGGCGAACCAGTCGCAGATTGAACTGGAGCCAACTTTTGGTGGCAACCGCGTGTTGCTCGATGGGCGGGACGTGTCGGCGCGCATTCGCGAGCGCGACGTGACCGATGGCGCGTCGCGAGCTTCCGTACATCCCAAGGTGCGCGTGTGGATGGTGGCGCGCCAGCGCGAGATGGGACTCGGAGGGGGCGTAGTCATGGAAGGACGCGACATCGGCACAAAAGTGTTTCCTGATGCGGACGTGAAGATCTTTCTCGATGCCGATCCGGTTGTCCGCGAACAAAGGCGGCTCGATCAGCAGAAAACGAAGGGCGCCTCGGCCCAAGCCATGGCAGCGGAACTGCGCGAGCGCGACCTGCGCGATCGTACACGCGCAGCCTCACCGCTGGTTCCGGCAGACGATGCTGTGATCCTGGATTCGACTCACCTGAGCGAAGACAAGGTTCTGAGCAGGATAGAAGAACTGGTCGAAAAGAAGCGAGTAGCGAGTAGCGGATCTGTTTTCTAAGACTGACAACACAGTACGAAGGAGGCTGGCGTCATGATTCGTCGTCAAATTCTCATTTCATCAATCATCATTGTCGTGCTGTTGGCCGTCGTAGGGGCGGCGCAAGATTTGCCGACGGCCAAGCCCGAGACGGTCGGTCTGTCGGCCGATCGACTGGAGAGAATCGGCACGCTCGTGCAACGCGACATCGACGATAAGAGGATCGCCGGCGCCGTCACGCTCGTCATGCGCCACGGGAAGGTCGCGTGGTTCAAGGCGCAGGGCATGTCGGACCGTGAAGCGGGGAAGCCGATGCGTCCCGACTCCATGTTCCGGATCTGTTCGATGAGCAAGGCGATCACGAGCGTCGCGGTGATGATGCTGTATGAGGATGGCCGGTTCCTGCTGGAAGATCCAGTTTCAAAATACTTGCCGGAGTTCAAGAATGCGAAAGTTCTGGTCAAGCCGGCCGACGGCAAGCCCTACACAATTCCAGCGACGCGGGAAATCACGATCCGCGACCTGCTGCGGCATACGTCAGGGCTCACGTATCACTGGAACGGCGATCTCGGGCCGATGTACAACGAGGCAAAAGTTGCACATGGGCTGCTGCCGTATGACGGCACAATCGCTGACAGTACAAAGAACCTTGCTGCACAGCCTTTGCTGTTCAATCCCGGAGACAAGTGGGAGTACAGCCTGGGTGTGGATGTGCTCGGACGGCTGGTGGAGGTCGTGTCCGGCAAGCCGCTAGACGAATTCTTCCGCACGCGGATTTTCGAGCCGCTAGGAATGAAAGATACGTACTTCTATCCGCCCGACAGCAAGATCGACCGACTGGCGACGGCCTACACCTACTACGACGACAAGGGGCTCAGCCGTTTCCCGGATACGCCGATCACGGAAGGGTCGTTTACATATTCGGCGGACTATCCGATCCGCGGGCCCAAGAAGTTGTTCTCCGGCGGAGCGGGGCTGGTGTCGACTGCTGCCGACTACGCCCGCTTCTGCCAGATGATGCTGGACGACGGCAAGGCCGGAAGCACGCGACTGCTGAGCCGCAAGTCCGTAGAACTGATGAGCAGCGATCAACTGGGGAAGATCAGTAATGCGGAAGATTTCGGATTTGGGCTGGGATTCGGCGTGAGCGGGGTTCGCGGGCCGCTGACGGAACTCGGTTCTGTTGGCGAGTATGCCTGGGGTGGTTTCTTCTATACCGCGTTCACCATCGACCCCAAGGAGCAAATGATCGTGATCTTCATGGCGCAACTGCATCCGACAGGAGGACTGACCCTGGACCGGCAGGTGAACACGCTGGCGTATCAGGCGATCAACGACTAGGAACAGTGGGCAGTGGTTAGTGGTTGGTGGCTAGTTGCGGATGCCTTGGCAGACCGACTAAACCACTACGACCCTAACCACCAATCAGCACCCACAAATCACCAACCACGAATCACCAACCACGAATCACTGCTTCGGCTCTGGGCTCAAATTCCCAATATCGACGGCGACCTTCCATGATCCATCCTTCTGTTTCTTCCAGATCGATACGTATTTGCCGTAGCTGGTGACGATCTTTCCGTCCTTGTCCTTCGACTTGTAGATGTAGTTGCCGTAGGTGTAACCGAGATCGCCAGATGCAGCCATGTCGGCATGAACCGGAGTCCAAGTGAGGAAACTGCCCTCGGGCCAGGCAGGCTGCTTCTTCATGTCTTCACGGGTGTTGATACCGCCACCTTCCTCGAGTTCGACACCGTCGTCGGCAAAGTAGGTGACGAAGGCAGACTGGCCATGCTCGGCGACAGCCTTGGCGAAGTCAGCCTCGAGTTTGATGAGCAGGTCGGCACCTTTGGCTGGCTTGTCCGTGCCTAATGCCGAAGCAGGGAACAGCGTGATGAGCAGCAGCAATGCGACGATGGATGCTTTCATAGTGTTTCCTGGGCCGCAGTAGCGGCGTGTTCTGAACGAAAATCGGCGGGAACACGTTATCACGCCAACGACGTTCCGGGCGTTTCTCGCGGACAGTTCATCCTGCTAAACTTCTTTGCCGACATGAAAATTAGATTGGGTCTGATGGGTTCTTTCTTCCTGGCGGTTCTGGCTTTGCTTCCAATGGGGTTGAGTCAAATGCCTGCGCAGCCGGACCTGCGCACGCCGGAAGAGAAGCATCTGCGCAACGTTCGCCAGCTGACGTTCGGCGGATCGAACGCCGAGGCGTATTTTTCCGCCGATGGCAAGAAGCTGATCTTCCAGTCGACGCGCGACAAGCTGGAGTGCGATCAGATCTTCACGATGAACATCGACGGCTCGGACCAGAAGATGGTTTCGACCGGCAAGGGCCGGACGACGTGCAGCTATATCTATCCGGGCAAAGACAAAATTCTTTATGCGTCGACGCATCTGGCCGACGCCGCCTGCCCCCCCCGGCCCGACTACTCCAAGGGATATGTGTGGGCGGTATATCCGAGCTACGACATCTTTACCGCGAAACTGGACGGTTCCGATCTGATGCAGCTCACGACAACGCCGGGCTATGACGCCGAGGCAACGATTTCTGAGGATGGCAAAAAGATCGTGTTCACCTCGCTGCGCAACGGCGACCTCGACATCTACAGCATGGATGCCAACGGCAAGAACGTGAAGCAGCTCACGCATGAGCTGGGATATGACGGTGGTCCGTTCTTTTCGCCAGATCGCAAGTGGATCGTATATCGCGCCTACCATCCGAAGACCGATCAGGAAGTTGCGGAGTACAAAGACCTACTCAAGCAGAACCAGATTCGTCCGACAACGCTCGAGATCTGGATTATGAAGGCCGACGGCAGTGCCAAGAGACAGATCACGAATCTCAATGCGGCCAGCTTCGCGCCGTCATTTTTCCCAGACGGAAAACGGATCGTCTTTTCCACGAATCTCGGCTCGACCGGCGGGATGGGGAACTTCGAACTGTACGCGATCAGCGTCGACGGGACCGGGCTGGAGCGCATCACCTACAGTGATGGCTTCGACGGTTTTCCCGTATTCAGTCCGGACGGCAAGCATCTGGTGTGGATCTCGCACCGCAATGCGAAGGCTCCGCGCGAGAGCAATGTGTTCGTCGCCGACTGGACTCCGTAGAGTCCTTACCATGCCGATCTATTTCTGAGGTGTGAAGAAGGCGACTTCGATGTCCCACTTCCTCTTTGCGTTTGCGAATTGAGGTATATTCGGCAGCGGTCCAAAATCGGCGGACTGCACATACTCCTTCGCATCCTCGACGAATGCCCGGTCTCCCGAGAGAACCTTGATATGACGTGCCCTTCCAGTCGGATCAATATCTACCTCGAGATGCACAATGGCGTCGATTCCCGCGCCCATCTGGTCTTTGCGAAAGGCGGCAGCCTGGACCGTTCTGCCGTGAATCACGGCCGGCGCTATGGACATGGGTCCTCGAACCCCATTCAACTGTTCTGCCCAGAAAGGGTACGTACCGCCGACATAGCGGAATTGTCCGTCGATGTAGACAAAAGAGCTGACCCATGAGGGCGGGCCGTGTTTGGAATCCGACGAGCCTGGGCTGAGGCGATAGTTTTCGATACTCACTGCGTCCGTAGGCCTTGGAAGGAGTGATTCGAAGCCCGAATCCCCCAGTGGCGCAGGCTTCTCGGAGGAACTGACGGTCAGTGAGAAATCATCGAACTTCGCAAAGTTGACTGCAACCCACGAGACGTGGGACTGGTAGCGTTCCAGTGCTTTGGCATAGTCTTGCGTGAGTTGTGTCAGGAAGCGCGGGTTGAAGTGAGTCTCGAACCACTTCTCCTGATTCGGGATCGCAAGGGAGTCAAGCGTTTTCCGAAAGGCAGCCTGGTCATTCGCATGTGAAGATGCCATCATCGCCGCGAACTGTTCTTTCAGTCCCTCCGCGGAGTCCGGATATGATTGTCCTTCAGCACTGGTAACGTTCTGACAGAGAGCATAGAAGGAAAGTGAACAAAGCAGTATTAGCAGACGGGTCGTAACACAACGAGCACTCTGCATTACTCCTCCAAAGGGCAGAGGGGTATGTTACTGCATCCCACGATGTTTGTCGGCCGATTCGTGTTCCCGCAACAACTGCTCCTTAACTCGCGATGGCATGCGCGAGCTGTGCAGGACTTCGCGCAGGAAGGGCAGCGGCAGACCGAGGCTGAACTCCAAAGCGCGCGCCAGGGAGAGATGCTCGGTGCGCAGCAGAGCAATCCTGATCTCTCTGCGGTAGGACCATTTCTTGTGCTGGGAGACCGCCTGCACCAGCACGACATTTGCCTCAGGGCGAAGCACAGCTTGAATGACAAAGACCTCCGTCAATCGTCCGTTTTCGAGCGCCATGCGCATGACCGGGGCTTCCCCGTCGAGCAGCAGAGCGCCGGCGACGCGGCCAGAACCACGACGCGCCAGGGCCAACCTCTCTCCCAGCGTGACGGATTTCAGCCGGGCTACCAGAACTTCATCGGCAACAACTTTCACGTCAGCGGGAACGCCGGGTGTGAGAGCCACCTTCATCAAGTCGAAGGTGTAAAACTGCCGGATCAGGGGAACCGATACGTGGCGCGGCGTGTGCGGATGCGAAGCCAGCGCAATCTTGGCTTTGCGCAACTTCAGGAACGTGCCGTTCTTGGCAAACGCTTCCAATACTGCCACCGGCAGGTCTGAGCGATTCAGCACAGAGAGAGCGAGATCTTCGGTGAGAGCCGTATTGGATGCCAGACGCAGCAGCCCCTCAGGTGTCAGATTCTGGATCGAGGACTCCAGGGCAGGGGGAGGGGTTGGCGGAGGGGGGGAGGGTGCCGCGTGCTTTTGTTCGCGAATCATACAGCTCAGCCGGTTCCGGCAGGCGCCATCTTTCGAGCCAGAGCAAGTGCGCCGTCCACGGGTTCCACCGGGTCATTGCGAACTTCGAGGCCGGGGAAGCGCTCCTGCAGACAATTGTAGAAAATCCGGACGATGTGAGTGGACTGACGAAAGACACTACCCGTCATGGCTACAGGTGCATGGGGAGGGTGTGGACCAATACGAAGGATGACCATGGCCGCCAGGTCAGCCAGGCGCTTCCCCGCCTCTTCCAGCAGGTCGGCGGCGGCCCGATCGCCAGCCACGGCCGCCTGCAAAACCAGGGGGAAAAGCCTTGGAAATTCAGGCGGTGGCGTCGCGTTGGCGGCATGGACCAGGTCGTCGAGAGAGTGCAGGCTCCATTCCTTTAGGACCAGTTCGGTGAGGGCTGTGCTCGTTCCGGCGTCGTGAGCATGCAGAATGGCAGTGACAGCCTTTCGGCCGATCCATTGTCCGGAACCCTCATCGGAGATGGCGAAACCCCATCCGCCGGCCCGGGCAATGTTGCCCGCAGGGTCGCGCCCATAAGCGATGGAGCCAGTGCCCGCGATGGCGATCACGCCAGGTCCGGAACCGAAGGCGGCCTCAAGGGCGATGACCATATCGCCGACCACGTGAACAGGCGCGGGAGTGAACTCGCCGAGGATTTTGCGGATCGTCGCGGCTACGTCTTGGCGGCCCGCGCCGGCGGCGCCTACGCAAATGCTCCGGAGTTGATCGGGGAAGATGTTCACGGTCGAGCAGACATCGCGCACAGCCGCGAGGAGTGCCTCGCGAGCCTTCGCTTCGCCAAGACGGATGACGTTGCTGCCGCCGGCAGCGGAGGTGGTGAGGAGAGAGGTCTCATCCCCGAGAGCGCAGCGCGTTTTGGTGCCGCCACCATCAATTCCGAGATAGTAGGTCATCTTGTGTCGGGAGCGGTCCGACTACGCCCTAGTTCTATCACAGGCGGAATCCCGCTCTGCAACCGGGTGCCTGCAACGTTGCCTGTACAATCCGGGTGAAGCGAGTCGCATCTCTCGATCAAGGAGCCTGCTCTTGCGGCTAAGCGCGCTGGATCTGTTCATCATCGCGGTCTATCTGGCCGGGATTACGTTGTTCGGCTTGCGGTTTCGCAAGCGGCAGCGCTCAGTCCGCGACTATTTCCTCGCCGACCGCAACATCCCCTGGTGGGCGATTTCACTTTCGATCGTGGCAGCGGAGACGAGCACGCTGACGATCATCAGTATTCCCGGGCTGGCCTACGATTCAAACCTGACTTTCCTGCAAGTGGTCATGGGCTATGCGGTGGGGCGCGTGATTATAAGTTGCATTCTGCTGCCGCACTACTTTCGCGGTGATCTCTATACCGCGTACCAACTGATCGAACGCCGCTTCGGGCCCCGGCTGCGCACCGTGACTGCAGGACTGTTTCTCCTAACCCGGGCCGCAGCTGAGGGCGTACGGGTGTACGCGGTATCGATCGTGGTCTCGATCGCGCTGGGGACGGGCGAGGTAACCTCGATTGCGATCATTACGCTGCTGACTCTGCTTTACACGTTCGAGGGCGGCTTGGCGGCGGTGATCTGGACCGATGTCGTCCAGACATTGATCTACGTCAGCGGCACACTGATCGGACTGGTCACGATCGTCCACCTTGTTCCAGGAGGCTGGGATGCCGTATGGGCGATCGCGGGCGGACTACACAAGTGGCAGATTGTCGATGCGCCGCTACTCTCACGATTTCCGTATCTCGATCTGGCCAAGCCGTACACACTGTGGGCCGGGATTATCGGAGGAGCATTTCTGACGACGGCCAGCCACGGCACAGATCAGCTGATCGTGCAGCGCCTGCTGGCGGCGCGGAGCCGGAAGGAGTCGTCGGCTGCGCTGCTTTCGAGCGGCGTAGCGATCTTGTTTCAGTTCGCATTGTTCCTGGTGGTCGGCGTGATGCTCTACGTCTACTATCAGACGCCTGCATCCACATTCGGCAAAGCGGACCGGATCTATCCCACATTTATCGTCAGCCACCTGCCTCCGGGCATTGCAGGGCTGCTCATCGCAGCGATTCTTGCGGCGGCCATGTCGAACCTGAGCGCAGCGCTCAACTCGCTTTCGTCGAGTTCGATGATCGATTTCTATTTTCGCTTCCGGCCAGACACGGACGAGAAAAGGCGTCTCCGGCTGTCGCGGCTGGCAACCCTGGTATGGGCGATCGTGCTGTTTGGACTGGCGGTGATTGCGTTGCATCGCGTGGGGCGGGTGGTCGAGGTCGGCTTGCAGATTGCTTCGGTGGCATATGGCGCGTTGCTGGGAGTGTTCCTGCTGGGAGTGTTGACCAAGCGCGCAAATCAGAGTGGGGCAATCGTGGGGATGGTCTGCGGGTTCACGATTGAGCTCTATCTATGGCTCGGAACGTCGGTGCCGTGGACCTGGTGGGTAATGATTGGGACGGTGGTGACGTTTGGGGTGGGATACGCTGCTAGCATCGTCCGCGAGCGAGCAAGATGAATCCGAACGAAATCACTTCCGCCATCATTGGAACGGCGATGAAGGTCCACCGGAGGTTGGGTCCAGGACTGCTGGAGTCTGCGTATGAGGCATGCATGGAATATGAACTGAAGGCGGCCGGCTTTCAGGTCGAGCGACAGAAGCCTGTTCCCCTCGTCTACGAGACCGTGAAACTGGATTGCGGGTTTCGTGCTGACTTGGTTGTGCATGGATTGGTTGTCGTGGAATTGAAGTGCAAGGAAGCGTTGCATCCGCTCGACGAAGCTCAACTTTTGTCGCATTTGCGTTTGTTGAATCTGCCCCATCGGATTGTTGATCAATTTCCATGTTGTGCTCTTGAAAGACGGGATTCGGCGGATGGTTAACAACTATCGTGAAAACGACAACCCAAATTCTTAAACCGCAGAGCACGCAGAGGAAATCCGCAGAGATCGCGGAGAAGAACGGGGGGTCTTCCTCTGCGTTCTCTGCGGGTGTTCTCTGGGCACTCTGCGGTTAGAATCTTTGCTTCGCTTCTCCGGAAAATGGCTGACGAACAACAAGGAATCTCGAGACTTGACCTCGTCCGTGACCTTCGGCTCTCCCACGCCGGAGCAGTCGTAGTCGGTACCATCATCGGCAGCGGCATTTTTCTGGTGCCGCGCGAAATGATGCAGGCCGTCGGCTCGGCGCAACTCGTCTATCTGGCCTGGCTGGTAGGTGGAGTCCTGTCGTTCTTCGGAGCGCTGACGTACGCTGAGCTTGGAGCCATGAAGCCGCAAGCGGGCGGCGAATATGTATACGTACGCGATGCCTATGGTCCGCTGTCGGGATTTCTCTACGCCTGGACGTGGTTCCTGATCGCCAAGCCCGCATCGATTGCCACCATCACCACCGGGATTGTCCGCGTTCTGGGGACGTTCTCCGGCTTTGCTTTTTTCGCTGACCCGTGCCTTCGGCGTCCGCTTACGATCACGTATGGCCAACTGGTCGCCATCGGGGCAGCGATCCTGGTCTCGTGGCTGAACTACCTGGGCGTACGAAAAGCGGGGGAATTCCAGTTCTTCTTCACGCTGGTGAAGGTGGCGATCATTCTTGGCATCGTAGCCGTCGGATTCTCGTATCGTGGAGGCTCGTGGTCGAATTTTGCGACAGAGTTTGCGGGCGCCAGGGGCGGCGTCGCAGGATTCTTTGCCGCGCTGGTTGCCGCTCTCTGGGCCTATGACGGCTGGAACGACCTGAACATGGTCGCCGGAGAGATTCGCAATCCGCAACGCAACATGCCTCTGGCACTGATCTGGGGGGTAGCGACCGTCGGACTACTCTACATTCTCGTGAATGCAGCCGTGCAGTATGCGCTTCCCGCGGCGGCCGTAGCCGCTTCCGAGCGCCCGGCGTCGGATGCGGTCGCGCTCGTTTTCGGACATAGGGGCGCTGGGCTGGTGTCGGCGGCGATGGCGGTCTCCATGTTCGTGACACTGAACGGCACGATCATGAGCGGCGCGCGCGTACCTTTTGCGATGGCGCGGGATGGATACTTCTTCCAGTCCGTGGCCACGGTCCACCCGCGATTTCGGACGCCCTCGGTCGCGATCATCGTGCAATGCGCGTTAGCCATCGTGCTGCTCCTGTTAGGCGGAAACTTCCGCCAGTTCTTCTCACTTGCGATTTTCGCCGAGTGGCTTTTCTACATGATTGCGGGGAGTACCGTGTTTGTCTTCCGCCTTCGCGAACCTCAAGCCGATCGGCCATACAAGGTACTCGGATACCCGGTCGTGCCCGCGGTTTTTGTGATTGTGTCCGCGGTTCTGCTCTACTTCACATTCCGGGACAATCAACCCTATTCTGCTTACGGAGTGCTCGCGATTCTGGGGGGCATTCCGGTTTTCTTGGCCTTCTATTTAGCTGGGCGAAAGCGGCAGGTAATCGGGCAGTAACCGCAAGAAAAATACGTACTTACGGTGGTTACCAAAGGACACGCGCAGGCGACACGTTTACCCTCCGCTTGCCATCCCCTAATGTGAAGACTCCAACCCCGAGCACACTCCCCAGCCCGGGTCCCCAATTGGAGTCAAGGGATGCCTACGTACAATCGCGGATTTCAGCTCGGCCTTTTGCCCGAGAAGAAGTGGGACTGGCGGACCTTTGCCGCAAGCTACGGTCTCGTCACCACTTTCATCATTCTTTTTCTACTTTTCGGGCTGCTCCTGCCGGATTCAATTCAGGTCAAGCTGAACTATCACGTGACCGAATTGATTCCGCGGCCATCCCTGGTACCGGAACCACCCGAGCCTCCGAAGCCCCTTCCCGTAAGGGCGAAGCTGCTGAAGCCCGTGCCGATACCGGTGTTTGAGGCTCCCAAGCTGGTGGTGCCCAAAGAGATCACGCGGCCCAGGCCGCAACAGGAACCTGAGGCGCCGAAAGTGGCGCTGAATAACTTTGCGCCGGCGGTGCTGAAGCCACTTCCGGGCGGAGCACGTCCGGTTCTGATTCACACCGGAGACTTTCAGGGCAGCTCGGCAACCCCGACCGTGAATGCGCCAATTCAGAAGGTGCAGACCGGGGGATTTGGAGATCCCAACGGCCTGAAGCCAAGCGAGAACAGCAAGGCGGGCGCGAAGTTGGTGGCCGCGCCGGCGGGTTCCTTCGATATGCCTGTCGGGCCCGGTTACGGCAATGGTTCCGGCGGGGCGAAGGGAATCAAGGGAACGGTGGCAAGCGCCGATTTTGGAACTGGGATCGCGACGCCAGGTAAGGGCGATGGGCGGAGCAGCGGCCGCGGCGTCCAGTCTTCCGGTTTTGGCGCGCAGGAAGTCGCTCAGGTCCACACCCCGGTGCAGCGTCCGCAGGACACGGGGCCGGCGACAACTCCCGTGGAGATCACATTCAAGCCGAACCCGGCCTACACGGACGAGGCTCGGAGTCTGAAGCTGGAAGGCGAGGTGCTACTGGAAGTGATGTTCAGCGCTTCGGGGACTTTGCACGTGAATCGTGTGGTCCGCGGACTGGGCCACGGGCTCGATGAGAACGCGATCGCAGCCGCGAACAAGATGCGTTTCAAGCCAGCGATGCGGTACGGACAGCCAACGGACTCCACGGCGATTGTGCACGTGGTGTTCCAGCTGGCCTACTAGGAACTTTTGGAGATGAGAGTCATGCGCACTTTCAATTGGATGGTCGTGGCCCTGCTTGCTCTGACGATGACGGCAGTGGCTGAGCAATCGGGAACTGCAGCCCAATCTTCCCCGCAGGCGCCAGCCGCGGCGGCCCAGTCCGCTCCACCGGCTGCGCAGGCGCCGCCGACCACGATGGACCAGGTGGTCGACCGCTTCATCGGCCGCGAGAACGACCTGATCAAACTGTTGTCCACCCGCACGCCGGTGGTCGAGACCTATCTGCAGAACCTGACGCAGGACACGCAGCTCGGCCCGGTTCCAAGCACTGACAGGTATTTTCTTGGGCGCATGGATCTGAGCGAATCGATCGACCGGTCCGACTATCTGAAGGACAAAGACGAAGGTATGGAGAGGCGCATGCTGGGCGGCTTCACCAAGATGTTCAAGTTCCAGTATCAGCCACTCGGTTTCTCGTGGATGGTCTATGCAGACCGGAACGATTTCGATCGTCAGCACTATGACTTCCGCTACGTTCGCCGGGAGTTCCTGGGCGATGTGCGGACACTGGTGTTCGACGTGACGCCCAAAAAAGACGCCGGCCGCGGGCGTTTCCTGGGCCGCATCTGGGTAGAGGATCAGGAATTCAATATCGTCCGCTTGAACGGGACTTACACGCATCCGACCCGCAACACCTATTACTTCCACATGGACAGCTGGAGACTCAACCTGATTCCCGGCTACTGGATTCCGACGTACATCTACAGCGAAGAGGGTGACTTTACCGCCGGGGCGAAGAACAAGATCGCATTCAAAGCGCAAACCCGCATGTGGGGTTACAACCTGAAAAACGGGACGGCGGAAGACGAATTGACGCAGATCCGCGTCGACAGCGTGAAGGACGATACGCCCGCCGCGCAAGACGCTTCGCCGCTGGCGGCGCAACGCGAGTGGCAGCAGCAGGCGGAGGACAACGTCCTTGAGCGGCTGGAACGGTCCGGGCTGCTGGCGCCGGAAGGCGATCTGGACAAAGTTCTGCAGACGGTCGTGAACAACCTGCAAATCACGAACAACATCGAATTACCTCGGCCGATTCGCACGCGCGTGCTGATTACGTCGCCGCTGGAGACCTTCAGCGTCGGCAATACGATCGTCATCAGCCGCGGATTGATCGACGTGCTGCCAGACGAGTCCAGCCTGGCGGCAGTTCTCTCGCACGAACTTGCGCACATCGTTCTCGGGCACAACCTTGGCAGTCAGTATGCGTTCAACGACCGCATGCTGTTCTCGGATGAGAGCACGTATCAGAACCTGGGCTTCAAGCACATCCCCGAGGAGGAGACGGCGGCCGACAAGAAAGCGATCGAGATGCTGAAGAACTCGCCGTACGCGCAGAAGCTCGACAACGCAGGGTTGTTCGTGAAGATGCTGCAGACACGCGCGCCGCAGTTGGGAGCGTTGCTCCAGGCTCACCTGGGAAACAACATCGCCGACCAGGGCACGGTCACACGTCTGGCGCAGCTGGCGAACTCGGCTCCTGCGCTCGACTGGAACAAACTGGACCAGATCGCTGCGCTGCCACTGGGGGGACGCGTAAAACTGAATCCCTGGGACGACAAGGTCGAAATGGTGAAGGCGCAGCCGGTGGCGATCACATCCGCTCGCGACAAGATGCCCTTCGAGGTGACGCCGTTCTTCCCGCGGCTGACCCGCTACGGCGCGAACACGCCGACCACAGGCCCGGCACCCGCCACGACGGCGGCGAGCGCCAATGCCGCTACCTCGGCCAACTAATCGAAACCACGAGTTGATGGAAGCGCAGGCCGGAACCGGAAGAAATTCCGGGGTCCGGCCTGTCGTCTATAGGGTCTTCGTACCACCGACGTTCAGTCAGGCCGTCACGTCGGAACAATCCAGCCGTAGCAGATCAGTGGATCTTTCGTATCCGGAATGAACCTTGATCGGAAAAATACACTACACCCTTGGCATCGGTGGTGATGGCAGCCGGAAACACATTCGTTGCCGTGGCCGCGAGGCTGTTACCGTTGTAGTCAGATACTCCGGTTCCGGCATAGGTGTTGATCGTGCCAGTTGGATCCACAATTCGAATACGGTGATTGAACATGTCCGCGATGTAGACTTTACCTTTAGCATCGACCGCGATATCCGTTGGGAAACTTAACCTGGCGGAGATCGCAGGGCCGCCGTCTCCAGCAAATCCAGAAATTCCAATCCCGGCGATGGTTGAAATGATCCCGCTAGTGTCGACCTTTCGGATGCGATTATTTGCCCAATCCGCAATGTAGAGATTCCCGACGCGGTCGAGTTTGACAGCTGTCGGTGTGCCGAGCAAGGCTTGAGTTGCGGGAATGCCATCCCCGTTGTAGCCCGACTGATGCGGCACGCCGGCGACAATGGTGGCGGAGTTGGACGGAGTTATTTTCCAAACGACGCTGTTTGACCGGTCAGTTGCATAGAGGTTGCCGGCGATATCGCATGTCAAGCCCTGGGGCTCAATAGAGAACCCGAGCGATATGGTTGTCATGGTCCCTGTGGGGTCGATTTTGCGAATGGCCTTGTTCCCGGTGTCCGCGATGAAGATGTCACCGCTGCCATCGACTGCGACTGAGGTTGGGAACCAAAGAGATGCTGAAAGTGCGGGGCCGCCGTCGCCCGAATAACCGCTGAGTCCGGTGCCTGCAACCGTCATGATAATTCCGGCGGTCGACACTTTGCGGACTCGGTTGTATGTCGTGTCGGCATAGTAGTAGTTCCCGGCCGAGTCGAAGGAGATCTGTCCACCTATCTGGTATGCGAGATAGACTCCGGTGCTGGCTTTCTTGGCGGATCCTTCGTCACCAAGATACCCGCCAACAGCAGTGGTAATGATCTGGCCTGTGTCGATCTTGCGGATTCTGTTGTTGCCAGAATCGGCGATCAACAAGCTACCGGCAGCGTCAGAGCCCAGGCCTCCCACAAAGCGGAGGGCCGCCGCCACCGCGGAATACCCGTCACCGTAATATCCCGCCGCGCCCGTTGTATCCCCGGTAACAATGGTGATGATCTGTGAGACTTGGTCAACCGCCCAGACATTCGCTTCGGTGCCTATATAGAGTTTTCCTGCTCGGATCAGCAATGCATTCGGCGATCCAATGGTCGCGGTTGTTGCCGGGCCGCCACTTCCGGAGATGAATCCCATCCCGTTGCCGGCATAAGTCGTGATGATCCCGGAAGCATCCACTTTGCGGACCCGCCAATTTGCATGTTCCGCGATGTAGAAATTGCCGGCATTGTCCGGAAGCACTTTGTATGGACTCCCGAGCTGAGCCGACGTTGCAGGCCCGCCATCTCCACTGAATCCGAAGGAATGGTTGCCAGCGACGGTCTGAATTATGCCTGTCGTGTCAATTTTGCGGATGACATTGTTGTAGGGCTCCGCGATATAGACATTTCCGGACGGATCGACGGAAACATCCGAAGGATAGGCGAGACTCGCCTGCGTAGCCTGACCCCCGTCACCCGAATAACCCAACACACCGTTGCCGGCAATTGTGGAGATGATCCCAGCGGGACTGATACTCCGGATCCGACAATTTCTCGGGTCAGCAATCAGCAGATTTCCCCGGGTATCAAAGGCGATCCCGGTTGATGCCGATAGCATGGCCCCCTTTGCAGACCCGCCGTCGCCGCTAAACCCGCAGATACCTGTCCCCGCGAACCGTGAGATAACTCCATTGCGGTTCACCCTTCGGATTAGACAGTTGATGGAATCAGCAATGTACAGGTTGCCCTTCGTGTCGGTGGCCAGAGCTGTTGGATATGCAAGCGCGGCCGACGTTGCCGGCTTAGCACTGCCTAAAGATCCGCCTGCGACGGTGATGACTTTCGGTGTGTGCGTCTGCGCCGGCAAAGCTACGCTCATCAACACCAACGCCCAGCCGATACACAAAATGTCTATTACAAATCTATTCAGATTCCGGTTACTCATAAGTCCCTCTATGGAATGAAAGTATGCATCTGATCTATTTCGCAAAGGTAACACAAACTACGAGATAGAAAATCTCACAAGGATCGCGGCCTTTTCCTGGGGAGTACGTGCGGCGCCATTGTGCGACCCGCACCAATGTATGTCAAGCTCATGCCTTGTCTCGGAGTGATAGAAGGGCGGGACCGGACCCAGGAATAATCCCGACTGCCTAGCCTGTTGTCCGTACGGCCGGGAGCGACTCAGGCGGGACCTTGTTCGGCCACAAGGCGTTGGCAGAAGGCTTTAATTACGCCCTTCGTGTCCGGCTCGACGAACTGGAATCCGTACCGGAATGCGGTTTTGTAGCGGACCAGAGCCCGGATAGCAACCGGGCCGGAGGGCAGGGTGAATTCCAGCTGGACCAAGTCTCCGATGCTGACTTCCAAGGTGAGGATGGCCGAGATTCCGGACTCGCTGATGTCCACGGTGTGGCCTTTCAGGAGCCCGGTCTTGCGGGAATACACACCGATGTCGATTTGAAACGAGAAGCGCGGGTGACGGCGATTCTCGGAGAAGATGGGAGAGGATGGCGGCTCCGGCTGATTCTTACTTTCCAAGGTCTTGCTCCGGAAAAAAGTTACAACAACGTGTCACTCCATACTAAGACCGCCTCGTTCTCCTGAGAAGAGAACAACGGAGCCGGTCCCCCACCTCTGCAGTGGCCAGCCGAGAGCGGACGTGGCATGTCCACCGCAAGCCTCCTGGAGCGCACGATCGAGGCTCGACCCTGCGCTCCAGCGTTGAGACGATCTTCTACTTCCCCAATCCATCATTCTGATGATAGTTGGGGTAGGGCGGCTTCTGGTACCTGGGCAACGGATTCTTGTTGAGCAGATCGAGCACAACGGAGACAGCTTTCTCCAACTGCGGATCATGCCCTCGTCGCACCGCTGCCGGATCGAGATCTACATCATAGTCCGGCGGAATGCCTTTGCCTTCAACTTCCCAGTCCCCATTGAGGCCGTAGATAGCGCCACGTGGAGCCGTGACGCCACCGCCGTCAATGAACTCCGGATAGTCCCAGATGCCGACCAATCCACCCCAGGTACGCTTGCCGACGAGCGGACCAATGCCGGCCTTGCGGAAGTACCAGGGCTGCGCGTCGCCGCCGGAGCCGGCCATTTCGTTGATGATCATGACTTTGGGGCCATAGATCGCAGCACCGGGACTGGTGAAGTCTTCGCCTTCGCGCGTGGTGGCGAGGCTCATCAGCGGACGCCGCAACGAATCGATGATGTAGTCCGCGAGATCGCCACCTTCGTTGAAGCGCTCATCGAGAATGGCGGCGTCTTTGCCCACCTGCGCGAAGTAGTAACGGTTGAAGCTGGAGAACCCTCCGCCGGCAGTATTGGGCAACTGCACATAAGCGACGCGGCCGCCGCTGAGTTCATCGACTTTGCGGCGATTGCCTTCGATCCAGGCCAGCCGCCGCAGGCCAACTTCATTGTCAGCCGGAACCACCGTGACTTCGCGTGAGTTCTTGCCGTCGGGTGCAGGGCCAACTTTCAGCAGAATCTGCTTGCCAGCGAGGCCTTCGAGCAAGCTGTCGATGTCGTCACCGCCACTCAGTTCACGGCCGGCAATCGCCAGAATATAGTCGCCGGCCTTGACGTTGACCCCCGGCTGAGTGAGCGGAGCCTGCAACCCCGGATTCCAGTTCTCGCCGTTATAGACACGCAACACACGGTAGCGGTTGTTCTCGATGATGTAGTCCGCACCGAGCAAGCCCGTTTTGGTCTGCTTGACTTCAGGGCGGTATCCGCCAAAGACGAACACGTGGCCAACGGAGATTTCCCCGAGCGCCTCTTCGAACAGATAGTTGAGTTCGTCGCGCGATCCGAGGTTCTCGACATAAGGCGCGTACGTCTTCTCCGCCTTGGCCAGGTCGAGCCCGTGATGGTTCGGGTCGTAGAGGAAATCACGTTCGATCCGCCAGGCCTCGTGATACTCCTGTTTCCACATGGAGCGAGGCTCGATGTAGACCTGCATGGAATCGAGCTTGAGCGGGCCTTCGCCCGGCTTGGGAGTGCCGGCGCCGCTGGGCGGTTCGGCCGTGGAGGCGATTATCAGCTGGTCGTCCTTGTGATACAGAATCTTGCTGCCGTCGGTCGAAAGCGTGAATTCGTTGACGTCGTCGAGGAACTTGTCGACCTTGCGCTTGCTGAGGTCGAATTTGTGCAGCGTCGTCTTGAGATTGCCAAAATCGCTCTCATGGATCACCGGCGGCGCTTCCGCCAGGAAGAGCACTCCAGTGGGTCCAGCGCTCAAGGCGACATAGTTGCGCGCGGGGATCGGCAGAGCTAGAACGCGCTGACCGATACCGTCGATGTCGATCCGGACTTCAACAGGCTCCTCTTTCTTTTTCTGTTCTTCCTTAGCCTCCTCCGCGGGCTTTTGCGGCTTACCGGCTTTTGCCGCGATGTCTTCCTTCCTGGCCTCTTCCTTGGCTTCCTTGATCTTTTCCTCGTCGCTCTCGGGGGCAAGAGGCGACGGATCTTCCTTACGGAGCACGACTACGTAGACGCTGCGCGTCTGCGGGTGGTCGAGGCTCGACATGTCGAGCCAGCTCTGGCCGAGTCCTACATCGGTGCTGGCGGTGAAGTACAGAGATTTTCCGTTCTTGTCGAAGTTGGCGTACTCGGCGTCGCTCAGGCCGTCGGAGATCTGGAAGACCTTTCCCTGGTCCAGCGAGTAAACAAACACAGCGCGGAGATGATTGGGCAGCTGCTTGGTGTAGGTGATCCACTTGCTGTCGGGCGACCATGCCGGGTTCAGGTTGCGGAACGGAGTGTCGTAGCGGTCGGTATCGGGTTTTGTGAGTTTTCCGGTGGCGACGTCGGCGATCCAAATATTCAGCCGCTTGTCGGTGTAGAGAATCTTCTTGCTGTCGGGCGACCACTGCGGCGCGTAAAAGAACGATGGCGGATCGCCGAGGTTGACGTGCTTGACGACGCCCATGCCGTTCTGATCGCGGATCTGCAGTTCATATTCGCCGGGCTCGTCGGAGAAGTAGCAGATCGACCTGCCGTCCGGTGACCAGGCGGGATCACGGTCGGCCACGGCCGGGCTGTGCGTGAGATTGCGAATGTCACCTTTGTCTGAGGGGACGGTGAAGACCTCGCCCCAGGCTCCAATGACAGCGCGCACGCCCGCCGGAGAAAGCCCGATACTCTGAATCCGCTTCGGATCGACTTTCACAAACTGCGGGCGCAACTCAGGCAAGTCGCCGTTGATCTGGACGGGGACTGTCTTCACCTGGCCGGATTTCAGGTCGTAGAGTTTGAGCGCGCCAAATTGCTCGATGACGATCGCGTCGGGCCCGGCGGCAGCGGACTTGAAGTCGAAGCCATCGTTCTTGACGGCCTCACGGACCTGCTTCGTTCCAACATCGTAAGCAAACAGACTTACCGGGCCGTTGCGGTCGGAGAGGAAGTAGATCGCGTTGCCGATCCACATGGGATTGAAGTCGTTGGAATTGTCGCGCGGAATTTTCTGGATGGACGAGTCATTGAGATCGGCGATCCAGATTGGCGTCGTCTGCCCGCCGCGATAGCGCTTCCAGGCGCGCTGCCACTGCCCGTGAGGAACGTACGCCAGGTACTTGCCGTCGGGAGAAAACGCTCCTTCCTCGGCGATGGGCAACGGCAGTTCGGTTGCCGGTCCCCCCGCGGCCGAAACCGTGAAGAGCTGATTGTTGAAGCGGTAGTAGCTGTGGCGCGTGGATCGAAACAGAATGCTCTTGCCATCCTGGGTCCAGCCCACGACCTCATCGGCGGCGGGATGATACGTGAGACGCTTCGGCTGGCCTCCGGCTGCGGGCACGACGTAGACATCGCGGTTTCCGGCGTACTGCCCGGTGAAGGCAATCATGGAGCCGTCGGGCGAGAAGTGCGCGTCGGTATTGGTGCTGACTGCCGAAGTGAGACGCCGTGCCGCGCCGCCATCGCGCGAAACGCTCCAGAGGTCACCACCGTAGGTGAACACGATCTCCGTCCTGTTGACGGTCGGTTGCCGCAGCAGGAAGGGGCCGGATTGCGCATGACAGAACGCAACGAAAGCAAGGCAGGCAAAGCAGAGTTTTCGCATGAGGGCTCCAGAGAAAGCAGAGAATTCTAGCAAAACCGGAGGTTCCTGCAGTGACGCGGAACCGATGGCATCCGATTCAACAAGAAAGTGACAGAGCCATGACACCGCTGGTTCGGAGCGTTGCTAGGCTGAGTTCAATCGGTTCGGATGTGGATCGGAGGTCTGATGTCACGCGTCAGCTTGTGCTTTGTCGTAACACTTGCCCTGGTCCTGGCAGGATGCGGCTATGGGTCGAACTACAACGGCGGCGGCACGGGCTCGCCAGCGGTTACCAGCCTGACACCGAACATGGCGACCGCGGGAGACCCCGACTTCACGCTCACGGTAAACGGCAGCGCCTTCGGGACCGACTCGGTAGTGTACTGGAACGGTACCGCCCTCCCCTCGTCTTACAGCACCACCAGCAAGGTCACGGCGACGGTTCCAGCGACGGACATCGCGACCGCGGGCATGATCCCGGTCTACGTGCGTTCTGGAGGAAAGATTTCGAATAGCGTGATGTTCACGGTGCAGTAGTATCGCAGGCGTCCGTCACTAGAAGTGCGACCGCAGATCCGCGAAGCGCTCCACGATCAGCAGCTTTTGCGGCGCAGGAGCCGAAGCCAGTTCTTCGTGCTCCAGAATCCAGGTGTTGCCGTGGGGCACGAAGACCGCGTGCAGGCCTGCGGCGAGGGCCGGATTGATGTCGGACTTCGGGCTGTTGCCGACCATCCAGGTGACGTCCGGCTCAAGACCGTACTTGGCGACTGCTTCGCGATAGATCCTCTCATCCTTCTCTGGCACGATCTCGACCGCTGCGAAGTATTCTTTCAATCCCGAGCGCTCGACTTTTCCTGCCTGCTCGGCAGGATTGCCTTTGGTCATCATGATGATGTGGTGGTGCTCGGCAAGGTAAGCCAGCGTTTCGGCGACGCCGGCGATGATCTCCACGGGATGTCCCGCGATGCGGCGGGCGAAACTGCTGATCTTCTCGTGCAGTTCGGGCGTAATCGGATCCACGGATAACTTCTCAAAGGTAGTGATCAGGGAGTGCACGAAGCTGTGCAGGCCGTACCCGTGGGTGACGATCGACTCTTTCTCAACGTGGTTGATGACCTCGCGCACCTGCTCCGGCGAGTGTTCGCGATGATCGAGGAAGGAGATGAAATCCGCTATCGCGCGCTCGAAATAGATGTTGTTTTCCCAGAGCGTGTCATCGGCGTCGATGAGCAGGGTCTGGGCGCCATTCTCCCCAGGCATAGATTCATCATAGCGCCTCGGGACGATGGCGCGAGTTTGGTAAACTGACAATACACGCAATGAAAAAACCAGGGTTGACGATTGCACTCATTCTCCTGATGTCTATTTCCGGCTTCACTCAACAAAAAGCGGCGCCAAAGAAGACGCGGACAATGACGGGTTCGGCCGCCAAGGGCGCGGCGACGGCGCATTTGAAGGTCGCTCCCGACCTGGATAAACGGCTGGCAAAATTCCGCCGTGTGCGCATGCCGTTTAACGCCGCGGGGCTGACCGCTCGCGAGCAGAAGATGGTGCGCAAACTCGTCGAGGCTTGCGGATATCTGGAGAGCGTCTACTGGCGGCAGAGCGATCCCGAGGGCCTGACTTTGTATCAGTCGCTCGCTTCGGCCACTACGCCGCGCGACGTCAAGCTGCGCACCTACCTGAACATCAACGCGGCGCGCTTCGACCTTATTGACGAGAACAAGCCGTTTGTCGGAACCGAGCCAATGCCGCTCGGACGCGGCTTTTATCCTGCAGACCTGACGCGGGAGAAGGTCGAGCAGTACGTCAAGATTCATCCGGAGCAGAAGGCCGCGATCTACGATCAGTTCACCATCGTGCGCTGGAAGGACGGTCAACTCGAGACAGTCCCGTACGGCGTTGCGTATCGCTCGTTTCTCGAGCCGGCGGGAGCCGCTTTGCGAGAGGCAGCGAAGCTGAGTGACGATGCGGCGTTCGCGAAGTTTCTGGAACTGCGCGCGGACGCGCTTTTGAGCGATGACTATTTTCCCAGCGATCTGGCCTGGCTTGACCTGAAGAATCCGAAGTTCGACATCATCTTTGCGCCCTACGAAACGTACATGGACAGCCTGCTGGGTGTGAAAGGCTCGTACGGCGCGGCGGTGATGATCCGCAACGAGAAGGAGAGCAAGAAGCTGGAGCTGTATCAGAAGTATGTCGCGGAGATTCAGGATGCGCTGCCGCTGGCGGCGGAGGATCGGCCGTCGAAGCATGGGCTGGAGACGCCGATGGAAGTGATGGATACACCTTACCGCGCCGGAGATCTAACGCACGGTTATCAGGCGGTGGCCGACAATCTGCCCAACGATCCGCGCGTGCATGAGCAGAAGGGAAGCAAGAAACTCTTCTTCAAGAATTTTATGGACGCGCGCGTGAACTACGTGATCCTGCCGGTGGCAAAGAAGCTGATGGACCCGAAGCAGGCCGCAAAAGTCACGGGCGACGGCTACATGCAGGGCACGATCATGCATGAGATCGCGCATGGACTCGGCCCCGCTTTCGTGCGCACGGCGGCGGGCAAAGTCAGCATTCGTGAAGCGATCGGCCATCAGTTCAGCGGCCTGGAAGAAGCCAAGGCCGACGTCGTCGGGATGTTTGGCCTGAAGTGGCTGGTGGACAACGGCGCGGTGCCCAAGGAAAAGCTGCAGGAGTACTACACGTCGTATGTGGGCGGGATGTTCCGCACGGTTCGTTTCGGCACCGCTGAGGCTCACGGCCAGGCCGAGATGATGGAGTTCAATTATCTCTCCGAGCGCGGAGCGGTCAAGCGCGGCGCCAATGGCCGCTACTCGATCGATTACGCGAAGATGCCCGGGGCCATCGCCGACCTGGCGAAAGAACTCCTCGAAATTGAAGCTACCGGCGACCGCGAGAGAGCGGAGAACTGGTTCAAGAAATATGGCACGATGCCGGAGGAACTGAAGGTTTCGCTGAAGCTCGCGTCGGATGTGCCTGTGGATATTGATCCGGTGTTTGGGTTTAGCGAGAGGGTGAAGTAGCTGACACCGCCCAGTAGTGGCGCCACTCGCGAGCGACCATGCAACGACTCACAAGGCGAAGTGCCCCGCACGGCTCCAGCCCATAAGTGTAAAACGCGCGTGATCGCTCACCTATAAACGTGACTTATATCATCGTGTATCTGATTCGCAGCGGCGACAATTCTACCGCGAACCCGTAACCGGGCCGGCGGCCATGCTGCTGGCCTCTCCGATGTCTTGCTGCTAACCACGTAGTGTTAACTCCCACGGCGTCTGGCCGGTCTTGGTAGTTTGCAGGAGGGTCCAACAGAACTCACATCTCCTGCAGGCTCGGAACCAGCATCGCCAGAGAAGGAGGCAAGTACAGATCCCACATTCAATACTAACCAAGTCATAAGGAGACAATACCATGAAACCTTTTGTTATTCTGATATTGCTCGCAGCGGCCATCATTACGATTTCTTCAACGGCGGTAGCAAGCACAGGCTACAGTTATCTCGGCGCTTGGCAACCACCCACTATTTATCAAACCAATTACTGGTACGCGAAAACGGCGACGTTTAGCGGGCCGTACGGGGCAACCATCACCACCATTCAGTGGCAGCTTCAGTGGAACCTCAACAACGGCACCTATGGAATTCCATCGGGGCTACTCAGGAAAATATGCGATGCAGCAAACTACTGCACCACAATCACGAATCCCCCATGTAAATGGGGGCACATCGTATTTTGTCGGGGAATCGGCAAGCCAAACGTTCACTTTCAGGTTCGAGATTCCGGCAGCGCACACCGTTCAAATAGGACCATACATCGGCTATGCTTCTAATAGCTGGCTAATGGTGAACTACCAATACTAAGCAAACGCACAATTTCGGGGAGGCGGCGGCAAACGCCTCTCCGAACTCCACTATAGCCTGTCGGCAAACCGTGGAACGCAACATGACACAGAGGGAAGCGGTCCGGGAACCGTTTGCCCATCGTTAAGCGGAGATGTCGATATCTGTGTCGAGTCGGCTTTGCAAAGCGGCGAACGCAGCCATCAACTCACTCTGGGTTATGCGAAATCCTTGATATGTGCCATCGCCCTCCGGATTGCTGATCGCGCACTCAATCGACTGAAGAAAACTCGCAGAAACGTCCCCGCTGAGGCCGTCCGATAAACCCATTACACTGTCGGCGCGCGCATCTCCGATGGCCGCCGCCAGCGGATCTCCTCGGAAGGTCCCACCAGCTTTTTCCGCAGCGATCGTTGCTGGATCGAAGGACTGCCCCGTGGCCTTCTTCAGGAACGATATGTCATTGGGAGTTAGCATATCGTAGGCGCTGTAGTAAATGTCTCCGTTCGCCAGGACCCCAATTGGGGCAGCATCGGGTGGGAGGCCCCTTCGCTCATTAGTGTTGTAATGAGGGAGCTCCGAGACGTTCTGAGGAATATGTGCGCCGGATGCAGCCATGGAACTTAGGCTCAACATTGCGAGAAACCTCCTTTGGGTAGGGTCTTGATCTCTCCTCTACCAGTCAAATACGCCATGACGCTCTCAACAATCTTGGGGTGCCTCCTCGGGTGCCCATTTGTACCGCTAAGCAGAGGCGTCGACGGTTGGATGGGGTTTGCGTCCTAGAACCAAAAAGGCGGCAGCTAGCTCCGCTTGTGAAATCATCAATCCTTGATACGTGCCATCCCCTTGAGGATTGCTCATTGCGCTCTTAATGGACTGAAGGAAGCTCTCGTTGACATCGCCACTGAGTCCACCCCAGCCATGGACGTTGTCAGCGCGAGCCTCCCCAATCGCCGCTGCTAATGGGTCTCCTTGAAAGGTTCCAGCAGCTTTTTCCGCGGCAATTGTTTCCGGATCAAAAGACCGTCCCGTGATCTTCTTCAAGAAAGCGATGTCGCCGGGGGTTAACATCAGATAAGCGTCGAAGTATACCGATCCGTCTGCGAGAACCCCCATGGGAGCTGCGTCTGCAGGTAGCGCGCGCCCCTCATTGGTGCTGTAGTGCCGTAGCTGTGAGACATTTGAGGAATCGTGACGCCAGATGTAATCAAGCTACTTAGACTAATCATAGGGGCATGCCTCCTCATTTAGGTAGCCCGGGTCAGCTACGTTTTGGTTCCCCAATATACATCGTCAGAAAGTGCATTGGCTTTCGACGATCTCGCTGCACTCAGGAAACCAATCGGGCCGGTGACTCATGTGCTTCTATCACAGGTGTGCAACCCGGATCGCACTGAAAACACGTTCTTTAGGGCAATGCAGTCCGAACGGTTAGTTCTGAGTTACGTTGGCTACTCATTCGTGAAGCGATAGATAGGCACGATTTGCCGGTTCGTACCTGGGCAAAGTCTGCCGATCAATCCGGCAAAGAGGCGGCGGGCGATCGGCTAGGCATCGCGAATTGGCATGTCCGGATTACCTTCGTGTCCGATGCGCAACTCGAGCCTGTTCAGTGGCTATTGAGTATCTTGTCCAGATTTCGTCTGTGAACTTCCTTCCAAAAAACGGCCTTTGCCCGTCCCGAATCGAGGTCGGCAATGCGCTTCTTGATCTCCTCATCCCACGCGGCCAATATACCTCCGTCGAGTTTCCCGTCCAGACTTGAGATCAAAGACTCAGCCAACGCTTCCTGCTCTTCCACCGATAAGGCGAGCGCTTGTTCGAGAAGCTTCGAGACCTGTGGTGTCATTTGGGCCATGGCCATCTCACACTATTCATTCTATGCTCCCAGACAGTTGGAATGTAGAGATCCTTCGACTGCTTCGCTCAGGAAGACAAGGGTTGAAAGCTTGCTCGAAGCTCGCGGCTCGTAGCTCGCAGCTACCTCACACCCACTCCACTCGCGGCGTCTGCGGAATGATTCCGGCTTTGTGTCCCATGTCGAGCAGGCGGCGGACGGCTTCGCGGCCGTCTTCGCCGTAGTCGAGCGTACGCTCGTTCACGTACATGCCTACGAACTTGTCGGCAAGCTGGGTGTCGAGATCGCGGGCGAACTGCATGGCGTAGGCAAGCGCTTCTTCGCGGTGGTCGATGGCATACTGGATGCTGTCGCGCAGCGCCTGGGTCACGCTGGCCATCGTCTCGGCACCGAGCGCGCGCCGGATCGCATTTCCGCCGAGCGGCAGGGGCAAGCCCGTCACGCGCTGCCACCACTTGCCCAGATCGACGACACGCTGCAGCCCAGCTTTCGAGTAAGTGAGCTGGCCTTCGTGGATGATCAGTCCGGCTTCGTACTTGCCTTCAAGTATCTGCGGGATGATCTGGTCGAAGGGCACAACTTCCACTTCAATGCCCGGAGCAAATAATTGCAGCGCGAGATAGGCGGTCGTCAGCTTGCCCGGGACGGCGATCTTCTGCTTCTTGATTTCCGTCTGCGTGAACGGGCGCGGCGAGACGATCATCGGGCCGTAGCCTTCGCCGACGCTGCCACCACAGGCCATCAGTGCATATTTGTCCTGAATGTAGGGGTAGGCGTGGAACGAAACTGCCGTGACGTCATAGACTCCATCGCCTTCCTGCGCTTTCTGGTTCAGCGTCTCGATATCGCAAAGCGTGTGCGTGAAGCGAAGCCCGGGCACACGGACTTTATTGGTCGCCAGGCCATAGAACATGAAGGCGTCGTCGGAGTCGGGACTATGGGCAACGGAAATTTCGCGAACGGGAGCAGAAGTAGTGTTCATAGATAGGCTTAAGCTCTTAGCCTTTAGCTCTTAGCTTGTAGCGCTTGACTCCTGGCTATTCAGGAAACCCCGACGGCAATTGAAGAAAACGGACAATGCGATTTCGTGGCTAACAGAGACGGCAAGCCTCATTATCTCCGTACACCTTTGCGAACTTTACGATCAAAAGCTTTTCACCGCAAAGGTCGCAGAGGAAAGCCACGGAGTTCGCAAAGAAACGAACTCAGCGTCAGCGTGTAGCAAAGCGCCGGTTCCAGCGTTCGGCGATTCCTGCTGCCATCGCGATCTTGATCACTTCCGCGAACACGAACCAGTACAACCCGAACTTGATTGCCGTTGAAACAGAATGAGTCAGGGCGAAGAGCCAGCTGAGTCCACCGGCGAAGAGGACGATTTCCCCTGCCAGGCCGGCGATCGCGGCCCAGGCAAAGCGGCGCGAAGTGTGTTCGTAAATCCATCCAGTGACGAAAGCGACAAACGGATAGGCCATCAGGAAGCCACCCGTGGGGCCAAGGATCTGGGCAACGCCCCCCACACCGGTCGGATTGAACACAGGCAGGCCGGAGGCGCCTTCCATCAGGTAGAGGGCAAGGGCGGCGAATCCGCGGCGCGAACCGAGAAGCAAGCCGACGAGAATCACTGCGAAATTTTGCAGCGTCAACGGCACTGGCGTAATCGGAAGCGGGATGGTCACCTTCGCGCACAACGCGATGAACAAGCTGGCGCCGATTACGATACCGGTTTGCCGGATCCATTCTGCAGGCCGGGTCTGCGTGCCAAGAACTTGTGTGACTGCCTTAGCCATTATGAGTCCTTTCGTCGATGCATCAGCTCTGCGATGGGGGCGGCTGGTGAGTGTCATCAAGCCGCGGTGGATGGCTCGACGCCGGGCGCTTCATCTGGTGCCGCACCTGCACGAAGAGCAGAACCGCTACCACCACGACCACCACCGCACTGGCTCCGAGGATGAGAAACCACCAGAGCATCCGCACAGCCCATTAGGATAGCAGATGGGTACGCGGGCGCGGAGTACGAGCGTCACACACGGATGGTCGATGCGGGAACTTGGTTCGAACCCAGGAATGCCCGCTGTGCAGGACGCCTGCCGCCGTGAGAAGGCGGCTATCCCTTTTTCGCGTCTGCCATGGCTTTGCGCCGCGCCTCGATATTCTTTGAGACACGCTCCAGGCGAGTGCGCGCCGTTTTGGTGCGGGTCGCCACCTTCTCTATGCTTCCAAAGACGTCGGGGTTGTTCATCTTTTCGCGAATCTCTTTCAAGAAGGGCCGAACCTTCGCAAAGAGGAAGAACATCTCACCGCTGATGCCGGGCTGCAGGAAGAGTTCTTCGTTCACTGCGCCGTGCAGGACGAGCGACGCAGCCATGTCCCAGTAGCCGCCCACTTGGCGCATCCACGCGTTCTCCTGGCTGGGGAATGCATTGGCGACCTTGATGACATCGTCGGCGCTGAGCGGCCAGAATTCGACCGTCCACCAATGGCGTGCTTTGCGCATCTCGGCCTCGCGGCGGAGGTCGTAGAGCTGCAGGACTACCTGAGCATCGTGTGCGGTTGCTTTCCTGGCCATATGCTAATTCCTTTCACGCCAGCGTGCCGGCGCATCGACGTCGACTCGCGGGCAGGACTGCCCGTCCCACGCTAACCGGCCTGAGCTCCACTAGCTCCGGCTCCTTCGACCGCGCGCTCGTATTCGCACTCTTTGTTGGGGCAGGCGATCACAGGACCATCCTTGCGCATGCGTTCGACAAGATATTCGCTGCCGCAGTCAGGGCACTTCTCGGCGATCGGCTTGGCCGCCGAGGTGAATTTGCACTTCGGATAGCGCGAGCATCCATAGAACGTGTTGCCCTTGCGCGCGCGCTTTTCGACCAGGTCGCCTTCCTTGCAGAGCGGGCATTTCACGCCGATAAAGTTCTGCTTGACGTACTTGCAGTCGGGATAGCCGCTGCACGAAGTGAATTCGCCGTAACGGCCGTGGCGGATAATCAGGTTGCGGGTCTTGCACTCCGGACATATCTCTTCGAGCGGAATGTCGGGAACGCGCTTGCCCTGATCGAGGCGGCGCGTGGTTTTGCAGTCCGGATATCCGGTGCAGGCCATGAACTGGCCGAAACGGCCGCGCTTCAGGACCATGACGCGGCCGCAGTTCTCGCAGTATTCTTCCTGCGATGTCTCCTGCATGTCGGCCGAGTCGAGGTCGGGCAGGTTGATCGGATTTTCCTTGGTGAACGTGCAGCTGTTAGGGTCGTCCTTGTCGTAGGTGCTGCAAGCATAGAAGGAGCCGTGCTTGCCCCACTTGATGACCAGCGGCGCACCGCAACGCTCGCACTTTTCGTCCGTCGGCTTCTCCATACGCTTGATGTTTTCCATGTGCTTTTCGGCGTATTTGAGATCCTTGGCGAACTTCTTGTAGAACTCGGCAAGGGCGTCAGTCCACTTCTCTTTGCCTTCTTCGATCTCGTCGAGCTCTTCTTCCAGGCGCGCGGTGTATTGGAAATCAAAAATGTCTTTGAAGTTTTCGACCAGCAGGTCGGTGACGACCAGACCGATCTCAGTGGGGATAAACTTGCCGCCGGTCTTGGTCACGTATTGCCGCTCTTGGATCGTCGAGAGGATCGTGGCGTAGGTCGAGGGCCGCCCGATGCCGCGCTCTTCCAGTTCCTTTACCAGCGAGGCTTCGTTGTAGCGCGGCGGAGGCTCGGTGAAATGCTGTTCGGGCAGCAGCGACTTCAGCGTCAGCTTCTGTCCCGCTTCGAGGGGCGGCAGCTTGTGCTTCAGTTCCTCGTCTTCTTCGTCTTTTCCTTCTTTCGATTCTTCGTAGACCTTGAGGAATCCGTCGAACTTCATGACCGATCCGGTCACGCGGAACCAGAAAGCGTCGGCGCCGGATTTCGCGTCGATGTCGACCGTGGTCTGGTCGAAGACGGCAGGATTCATCTGCGACGCGATAAAGCGCTGCCAGATCAGCTTGTAGACCTTGAATTCGTCTTCCTGCAGGTACTGCTTGACCTGGTCCGGATGGCGCATGGCCGAAGTCGGGCGGATCGCCTCGTGCGCCGCCTGCGCCTCTTTCTTCTCTTTATATGTATTGGGCGATTCGGGCAGGTAGTTCGCGCCGTACTCCTTGGTCACGTACTCGCGCACTTCCGTGATCGCGTCCGGCGAGACACGGGTTGAGTCGGTACGCATGTAGGTGATCAAGCCGACCAAGCCTTCTTCGCCGAGTTCTATGCCTTCATAGAGACGCTGCGCGATCATCATCGTGCGCTTCACGCTGAAACGCAGCTTGCGCGAGGAATCCTGCTGCAGTTTGCTGGTGGTGAACGGCGGCGTGGCGTTGCGGCGGCGCTCTTTCCTGTCGACGGAGCGAACAGCCCAGTCAGCTTTTTCCAGATCGAGGCGGATCTTCTCGGCTTCTTCGCCGTTCGGAATCTCGAGTTTCTCGTCGCCCTTGCCCAGGAAGCGCGCGTCGAACGCGGGCGGCTTGTTCGCGGCGAGATGGGCGTCGATCGTCCAGTACTCTTTTTTCTCGAACGCCTTGATCTCGCGCTCGCGGTCGACGATCAGGCGCAGAGCGACGGTCTGCACACGTCCGGCGGAAAGACCGCGGCGGACTTTATCCCAGAGCAGCGGCGAAACCTGATAGCCCACGAGGCGGTCGAGCACGCGGCGGGCCTGCTGCGCGTCGACGAGATTGCGGTCGATATCGCGCGGATGCTCGAAGGCAGCCTTGACCGCGCGCTGCGTGATCTCGTTGAAGGTGACGCGGCGGATACGCTCCTCGCCGGGCTCTTCCTTCTTCTTCGCCTTCTTTTTCTTCTTGTCGCCGTCGCCGAGTTCATCGGCGAGGTGGGCGGCGATAGCTTCGCCTTCGCGGTCCGGGTCAGGCGCCAGATAGATGGTGTCGGCCGACTGCGCAAGCTTCTTCAGCTTGACGAGGACTTTTTCTTTGCCGGGGATGACGATGTATTCGGTATCGAAATCGTTGTCGATGTCGACACCGAGATCACTCTTGGGCAGGTCTTTCACATGGCCGAGAGAAGCTTCGACCGTGAATCCCTTGCCCAGATATTTCTGGATCGTTTTCGCCTTCGCCGGCGATTCAACAATGACTAGACCTTTGGACAATGGTTCCTCAGCTCGGGGATATTGAAATTGAAGCTAGCACGAACGGGCGAATCGCAACAACTACGGACCTCGTAAGCTACTAGCTGCCAGCTTCTAGCTGCTAGCAAGCAAAACCACTTTGACTCCGCGAACCCTAACCGGCACGCCGAACGGGTTGAACCTTTTGCACCAGGCTCGTCAGCATGCGCTGGATCTCAATCACGCGTTGCTCGGCTTTTCTGTAATCGGCGTCCAGCAATAATCCCAAATCTCTTGCAAGCAGCAAATGGTACTCGGTTTCGCTGGCCGAACCTCGTGCGATTTGCAGGAAACGAGTCATTTCGCCATCGGAACGCCTCCCACATCCTTCCGCGATATTCGTGCCACTTGATGCGGCCGAGCGCCTCACCTGGGACGTTAACCCATAAATCTCTTCCTTCGGAAACGTTCGCGTCATGCCGTAAATCAGCACCGTCAGCGCATGCGCCTTTTCCCATACTCGCAGTTCTTTGAAGTCCGTCACAACGCCTCCTTGCATTGGATTGCCAGGAGCCAGTAGCTAGTAGCTGGTAGCTAAAAGCTCTTGACGAAGTTTTTTCCCGGCAACTGGCGCACCTTGCCGTCGAGTTCCAGTTCGAACAGGGCGGCGAAGATCTCTGAGGAAGACATATCAGCTTCCAGAGCTTCCACGATCTGGTCGATGTGGGTGGACTCGTCGGCTTTCAGGAGACGCAGGATCTTCCGCTCATGAGGCGATGTGGCGTCGTCGGGGAATAGAGATGCGGTTTCGGGGAGGGAGGATTCATCGCGGTTGGCAGTGAGTTCGTCCTGGATGTCGGCAGGGAGTTCTTCCCAAACGTCTTCCCAGGTCGCAACGAGCTTCGCTCCCTGTTTGATTAAAGTGTTGGGCCCCCAGGAATTCTTGTTGGTGACGTTGCCCGGGACCGCAAACACGTCGCGGTTCTGTTCAAGGGCACAGCGCGCCGTGATGCGCGTACCGCTGTATTCGGCAGCCTCGATGACCAGCACGCCGCACGACATGCCGCTGATGATCCGGTTGCGGATGGGAAAGTTCTGGGGCGCGGCAAACGTCCCCAGGGGAAATTCAGAAATCAGCGCGCCTCCCAACGCGAGAATCTGATCGGCGAGGCGCGTGTTTTCTTTTGGATAGATCACGTCGATACCCGTCCCAAACACGGCGATGGTCTTGCCCCTGGCTTCGATTACCCCGCGATGAGAAGCTGTATCCACACCGCAGGCCATACCACTAATGATGACCAGTCCGTGGGCGGCGAGGTCCTTTGAGAGGCGTTCGGCCATGCCTAGTCCATACGGAGTCGGATGACGCGTGCCAACCAGCGCGATGCCGGGTCGACAGAGAAGTTCGACATTGCCGCGCACGTAGAGCACAACCGGCGGATCGTAGATTTCCCGCAGGCGTCGAGGGAAAGCGGTGTCCTCGAGACAGATGATTTTCGTGCCACATTCGGCCGCTTTCGCGATTTCCTGTTGCGCCAGTTCGAGTGACTTTCCCGTCGCCAACGCCTGCGCCGAGACAGCCTGCATCCCGGTCGCTTCCAGTTCGGTCAAACTCGCTTGCAGGATTCGATCAGGGCTGCCCAAGTTTTCTACCAGCTTCTTGATTCGTGTTGGACCCAGACCGGGAGTGAGCGCCAGCGCCAGCCATGAAAATGAGGGTGCGGTGGATTGCGTCGTGGTAAGGACAGAACTCGACATAGTGCTGGACTCTAGCGGTGCCGGTCAGCACTGTCTGTGAGGGCCAACACAGCATTTTTGTTAGAATTCGTAAACTGATGAGCCGGTTGAAGATTTCGGCCATTTCCTACCTCAACACGGCGCCTTTGCTGTGGGACTTCGAACACGGCAAGGCGGGCGCGGACTTCGATATTTCCTACACCATTCCTTCCGCTTGTGCTGAAGCACTGCGCAGCGGCACGGCTGACATCGGAATTATTCCGGCGGCTGCGTACGCTACGATTCCAGACCTTGTCATCATTCCCGACATCGCGATTGCGACCAAGCGGGCGATCCGGTCAATCCTGCTGGTCAGCAAGCTGCCGCTCGGCCGAGTGCAAAGTGTGGCGCTGGACCGATCCTCGATGACGTCGGTCGCATTGGCGAAGATCCTGTTCGCGAAGTGGCTGGGTGGGCCGAAGGAATATGTGTCCATGGCCCCCGACTTGAAGTCGATGTTAGGGGCCTGCGATGCGGCGTTGCTGATTGGGGATCCGGCGCTTCAGATTGACCGTAAGGAATACCTTACGCTCGATCTTGCCGAAGAGTGGAACGCCCGTACCGGCAGGGCGTTTGTGTTTGCAGTCTGGGCGATTCGCAGGCAAGCCCTCAGCGGACGCGACGCACACCTGATCAGCGACAAGTTCCTTAAATCGCGCGATCACGGCTTGAAGGCAAAGAATCTGGAGGTGATTGTCCAGGGATGGGCGCCTCGCCTTGCCCTGTCGCCGGAGAGTATTCGGACCTACCTGACCCAGAATGTCCACTACTACCTTGACCCGCCGTGTCTGGAGGGACTGAAACTTTTTTATCGGTATGGCGCCGAACTGGGGGCTTTGCCCCCAGCACCAGCCCTCCGATATGCCGCACGGATCGAGTAAGCGTCCCAGGGGGCATGATCGGCTGGCGATTGCCTCGATTGTGGGGCAATTCTTGATGGGATCTTCATATCCGAAAAAACGGGTTTCGCATTATGATATGCGGCCATTCGGGGTGTGCCAACGCGCCACCGGTTTTCGCTGGCGTTGGCAGGCAACTGATCCCGCGACAACCACGGAGGTTGTATCTATGAAGTTGCGTTCTGCGTTAATTGCGTCCCTGCCGGTTTTGTTTCTCCTTCTGCAACAGCAGCCGGCGATAGCGGCTTGGGGCTCCTTTGCGTCCTTGGGGAATAACACTGTAAATTCTGATCCCTCGTGCGCTCCACTCCCCGGCGGAAAAGCCGCCTGCTCGGCACGGAGCTTCAGCAACACTTTGCTGGTGAATGTATTCGACGGCACGAACTGGGGAGGGTGGACGAAGATTGCTGGTGTCGTGACCTCGGCCCCCAGTTGCGCAACCGACGGAACAACCAAAGTGGTTTGCGCTGCCCGGGCGACCAACGGCGGAATGGCGTACACCGTCTATAACGGCACGAACTGGAGCGCTCCGGTCAAAATAAAGGGTCAGCTGGCCACCGGTCCAAGTTGCGCGACACTTGGCGGCGGACGTGTACTGTGCGCGGCACGTGGGGCAAGCGGAAGCCTGATCTCGAGTGTGTTCAGCGGGTCTGCCTGGAGCGCATTCGATAACCAGGCTGCGACGGGAGTTTCGGCTCCAGGCTGCGGGAGTGATGACGCCGGGCGCGTCGTGTGCGCTCTGATTGATGTGACCGGGAAAGTGCTGGTCAACCGCTACAACGCCACCGCGTGGGATGGCTTCCTGAACATCGGGGGCACTGCGTCGGGCGATGCGAACTGCACGAATCTGGGCCTTGCGAATCATGTAGTGTGTTTTGCCCGTGGACTGGACCTTGCCTATTGGGGAAATCACTTTCTCGGCGGTGCGTGGTCAACCGCGCAATGGAACGGCTGGGCCTCGCTGGGTGGTCAAATCAGGTCCCAGGGATCGTGCGGCGTAATTACATCGAACCAGCTCATCTGCGGAGCGATCGCTGTTCAGGATGCCGCACTCTATGTCGATCAGTGGAACGGCAGCGGTTGGAGCGGCTTCACGAAACTCGGCCAGACGGCGGTCGGTAATCCAGCCTGTACCACGCTCGGAGGCGGCAAGGTCCTATGTGCCATCACCGGCGTGAACAGCAAAGTGCAGAGTGTGGTGGGGCCGTAGGGGGAACCGTTGCCTGCACGTTTGAGGGGTGGGCCTTAGGGCCCGCCTTTATTGTGGCTCTCTGCGCCTCCCAAGACCTGGAATGCCGCGTGCTTGGGAGAATATGGCGTCCCGTCTACAATAGAGTGTTGACCGGGGTGAAGGATGTCCCTGACCAAACAACAAGCTCTCGAGATGTTCCAATCCGACGACCTGATCGGCATCGGCATGGAGGCGGATGCCGTACGCCGACGGCTCCATCCCGAGGGCACCGTTACATACATCATCGACCGGAATATCAACTACACGAATTTCTGCACAGAGTATTGCACGTTCTGTGCGTTCTATCGTCCGCTGAAAGGCGACCCGGCCAGAGTGAAAGAGGGCTACATCCTCGATTTCGACACGATCTACGAGAAGATTCGCGAGACGGTCGAACTGGGCGGTACAGGCGTGCTGATGCAGGGCGGCCTGCACCCCGACCTCAAGATCGACTGGCACGAGCAGATGCTGCGCGGCATCAAGCAGCGCTTTCCGAAAATTCATCTGCACTGCTATTCGGCGTCGGAGATTCTGGCTATCGCTGAATACAGCAATCTCAATGTTCGCGATACGATTGCTCGCCTGCGCGATGCGGGGCTCGATTCCATTCCCGGCGGCGGCGCGGAAATTCTCGACGACGAAGTCCGCCACCGCATTGCTCGCTTGAAATGCCTGACCGACGATTGGCTGCTTGTGCATCGCACGGCGCACCAGCTAGGCATGCGCACCACCGCGACCATGATGTTCGGAGTGGGGGAATCCTACGAGCACCGTATCAACCACTTTGAAGCGATCTACCGCCTGCAGGAAGAGACCGGCGGATTCACCGCGTTTATCCCGTGGAGCTTTCAGCCGGCCAACACCGCGCTCGGCGGACGCAAATGGGATGAAGCTACGGCGGTCGAATATCTGAAAGTGCTGGCGATTTCCCGTCTCTACTTGTCGAACTTCCTGAATGTACAGTCCAGCTGGGTGACGCAGGGGCTAAAAGTCTGTCAGATGGGACTGCGCTTCGGCGGGAATGATGTCGGCTCGGTCATGCTCGAGGAAAACGTGGTGCGTGCCGCTGGTGTGACCAACTGTACGACGGAAGAAGAGCTGCGCCGCATCATCCGCGATGCTGGTTTCCGCCCGGCGCAGCGGGACACGCTTTACCGGACGTATTTCTTGAATTAAGGGACCACGCGAGTCCTGCGTTCCATGAAGCATATTTGTCTCTTCGTTCTGTGCCTGCCGTTGCTTAGCCTATCCCTGTGCGCACAGGGCGCCCCGAAGCAAGCCTCTCTTTCCGGCACAGTGATCAAGGAACCGGGCGACCAGCCGCTGAAGAAGGTCATTCTCAATCTGGTCGCCGAGGATCAAAAGCAAGGCGGGAATTACACCACCGATACCGACGTGGAGGGGCATTTTCTGTTTGAGAATGTCGAACCGGGACGATACCGGCTCCTGCTGGAGAAGACAGGATTCCATCCAATCAATCCGCGTGGCCACCACACGGACGGCGCCATCTTGACCGTGGAGAGGGGCCAGGAGATTAGCGGTCTCCTGTTTCAGATGTTGCAATCGGCCGTCATCACCGGAAAGGTCGTGGACGAAGACGGCGATCCGATGCCCAGCTACGGCGTCAGCCTGTTGAAGCGATATCCGGGGAAGGCGAGGCATCCCGAGCTTGCGGCTGAAGAACGCACCAACGACCTCGGAGAGTATCGCTTTTCAGGTCTGTTTCCAGGCCAGTATTTTGTCGCGGTCGTACCGCCGCCGGACATTCGCAACTTCGGCCACAGCCGGGAATCGCAACGTTCCCCCCGGGCCGACATGACGTACCTGCCGACCTACTATCCGGGAACGAATGACGGCACGATGGCCGCACCAATCGATCTACGTGCGGGAGACGAGTTGCCCGTGAATTTCACGATGATTCCTTCGCACAGCTTCCGAATTCATGGCATCGTGACCGGCATTTCCGTCAATCAGAAGCCGATCGTGCAACTCGTTTCGCGTGGTGTGATCCAGAGTATGAACGGTTCTGACGTTGCCGCCGATGGGCAGTTTGAAATTCGTGGAGTTGCGCCGGGGTCCTACACCGTCATGGTCACTGCGCAAGCCGACAGTCAGACCCTGACGGATCGCCAGACGGTCAATGTCGTGGCAGCGGACGTCGACGGAGTGAAACTTGTTCCGGTGCGCCCATTTACCGTTTCTGGGCATGTGACCTTTGAAAACAACTGGCCGAAGAACATCAATGATTGTTCGGCATATCTCCGGCCGGCAGGGGAGTCAGACGACGAGGAAAGTTCGTTTGCCTCATCCGGAACAACAGCGGCGCAATTGGATCGCATTGGCAACTTTACGTGGACCGGGGTCACGCCTGGGCATTACGTCGCACTGTTCAATAGCGATGTTGGGCCTAACGCGTATCTCAAATCGGTCCTCATCGGCGGAAATGATTACACTGCGGGGTTCAACCTGACAGGGCCAACATCGATTGATTTGGTCGTGGGGTTCAGAGGCGGAATGGTCGAAGGAACGGTCGTGGACCACGATAAGGCCGCAGGGAACGTCACGGTAGTTGCAGTTCCGGAAAAGAAGTACCGGCGCGCCCACGAGCGCTTTGGAACCGCTTCGACTGACCAGTATGGGCACTTCACGATCCGCAGACTGGCCGCGGGAAGCTACACCATCTTCGCATGGCAGGATCTGGACGCAACTCTCTACTACGACGCAGCCTTCCTCAAATCGCAGGAAGACAACGGCACCAGTATCAAGGTAGAGGAGGAATCGCGGCAGCAGTTGCAGCTCAAGCTCGCCTCCGTTCCGGCTGAGTGGCAGTAGGCCCAACCCAGATCGCGCACTCCACATCACCGACTCCGGACTAACCGGATGTTAGAATCCGCCGTTTCCTGGAATCCATGTCTCTACCTGACGAAACGGCGGGTGGAATCGAAACGCATCCGACGCCGCCAGACACAGATCAAACTGAGTTGCCGGCGCTTGGACAACGCGTCGAGCAAAGGGAAGCGTCACGCGACCGCACAATCCTCGTTGCCTTGGCTCTGGCGGTAGTTCTCCTGCACATTCTCACTAACAGCCAGTATGGATTCCATCGTGACGAACTCCTGACCTTTGACAACGCCCATCATTTGGCTTGGGGCTACGTGGTGTATCCGCCGTTGACGCCATTCCTCGGCCGCGTGGAACTCGAACTCTTTGGGAACTCACTCAGGGGCTTCCGCTTCTTTGTGGCGCTCGCGCAAGGCCTTGTGGTGCTCCTCGCCGGTCTTGCCGCCCGCGAACTCGGCGGGAAGCGCGAAGCGCAACTTGTCGCCGCTCTGGCGGTAGCTGTCGCGGGTCACTCGCTGTTTTCCGGGGCGTTCATGTCCTACAGTTCGTTCGACTACCTGTGGTGGGTGCTGGTGGCGTACTTGGTGATTCGTCTGCTCAAGTCGGACGATCCGCGCTGGTGGGTCGCGATCGGTGCGGCACTTGGGCTGGGCATGATGACCAAGTACACCATGGGCCTTCTGGTTCTGGGAGTTGTGGGAGGCGTACTCCTGACGCCCGCTCGCCGCTATCTCAAGAGCCCATGGCTGTGGTGTGGCGTGGCTCTAGCAATCCTGATCGTGTTACCCAATCTTGTTTGGCAGGTTCAGCACGATTTTGTCTCCCGCGAGTTCCTGAAGAATATCCATAACCGCGATGTGCGACTGGGCTCGACGGACTATTTCCTGCCAAATCAACTCTGGAAATGCGCCAGTCCTGTTGCGGTGCCGCTGTGGTGCGCAGGATTGTGGTTTCTGTTCGCTGTGCCCGAAGGCAAGCGTTACCGGATGCTGGGCTGGATGTACGTGATTCCACTTGCTGTCCTGTTTGCGTTACGCGGTCGCGACTACTACCTGGCGTCGGCTTATCCAATTCTCATAGCGGTCGGAACGGTTCGCGGCGAACAATGGTTCGGAACATTGAGGGCCGGCGCCGCTGCAAGCGTTCGACAGACAGTTTGGATATCCTTAGCGACCGCGGGGCTGTCCACGACTGCGGTGACTCTCCCCATGGCTCCGATCAATTCCTCCTGGTGGCGCTTTGCCGATCAGGTCATCGGCGGCAACTTCAACTCCCAGGTTGGGTGGCCGGACATGGTTAGAATCGTGGCCGGGATTCGGGACTCGCTGCCTGCCGAAGAACGATCCAGAGTGAGTATTCTGGCCGGCGATGACAGCGAAGTCGGCGCGGTCGCCCTATATGGGTCCCTGTACAGCTTGCCCCGGGCGATCAGTGGGTCGAATTCGAACTGGTATCGCGGTTACGGCGACCCGCCGCCGGAAGTAGTGATCGCGGTCGGCAACGATCCCAAAGTCCTGTTTGACAACTTCGAGTCCTGCACAGTGGCTGGTCACTTGACCAACCCGTGGGGAGTCAGAAACAACGTGTTCGTTGACTACTCCGATGTCTATGTCTGCCGCCATCTGCGTTCCCCCTGGCCCGAATTCTGGAAGCACTTCCGCTACTACGGTTAGAGTGCCACTCACATGGCGCCTTGGCGGCAAACCGTGGCAGTCTCCCTCAGGTACAATGCATGGGCCGCCGTTTCTGCCTTGACCGATGACCTTGGCCCTCGCCGCGCTTGCAACGATGCTCGATTTCGCTCCCAAGGGAGTGTTGCCCTACATCCGCCAACACCTGCTCGACAAGACATTCCAAGGCCTCTATCAAGTCAACGGATTTGATCTTGCACTGCTGATTCCCTATTTCATTGTCCTGATCATCCTTGCGGCGTACGGCTCGCACCGCTACTGGATGGTCTATATCTATTACAAGTACAAGAAGAATAAGACGGAGGGGCCTGCCGTTCATTTCGAGGATCTGCCGCGAGTTACAGTGCAGCTCCCGATTTTCAACGAGCAGTATGTAGTGGATCGCCTGCTGGATGCCGTTTGTCGTCTCGATTATCCGCGAGAAAAGCTGGATATCCAGCTTCTTGACGATTCGACCGACGAGACCGTCGAGGTTGCGCGGGCGTTAGTCGACCGATACGCTGCGCTCGGGCATCCCGTCACATATCACCACCGCGACAATCGTGAAGGGTTCAAGGCAGGGGCTCTGGCCGAGGGGCTGAAGACCGCCAAGGGGGAGTTCGTCGCGATTTTCGACGCCGACTTCGTTCCCCCTTCCGATTTTCTGCAGAAGTGCATTCATCACTTCACCGACCCGAAAATCGGCATGGTGCAGACCCGATGGACACATATCAACCGCCACTATTCCTTGTTGACCGAAGTCGAGGCCATTCTGCTGGACGGCCATTTTGTTTTGGAGCATTCAGCCCGCGCCCGTACCGGAGTGTTCTTCAACTTCAACGGCACGGCCGGCATTTGGCGAAGAGTTGCCATCGATGAGGCTGGCGGCTGGGAACACGACACGCTGACCGAGGATACCGATCTTTCCTATCGGGCGCAGCTCAAAGGATGGAAATTCGTTTATCTGCCGGACGTAGAGTGCCCGGCGGAGTTGCCGGTCGAAATGACCGCGTTCAAGACACAACAGGCGCGCTGGGCCAAGGGGCTAATCCAGGTATCGAAAAAGATTTTGCCCAAGGTTCTGTCGAGCAACACACCGCGCCGGGTCAAGGTTGAGGCCTGGTACCACCTGACCGCCAATCTGAGTTATCCGCTGATGATCGTGCTCTCAGTGCTGCTGTTGCCGGCCATGATCATTCGTTTCTACCAAGGCTGGTTTCAGATGCTCTACATCGACCTGCCATTGTTCATGGCGTCGACATTTTCCATTTCCAGCTTTTACCTGGTGTCGCAGAAAGAACTTTTTCCGAAGACTTGGCCGCGCGTATTGCTCTATCTGCCATTCCTCATGGCGCTCGGCATCGGGCTGACGATCACGAACACCCGTGCAGTTCTGGAGGCGCTCATCGGCAAGCAGACGGCGTTTGCCCGAACACCCAAGTACCGCGTGGAATCCAAGAAGGACAAGATCGGCGCCACGAAGTACCGCAAACGCCTCGGCTGGGTGCCCTGGCTGGAACTGGCGATCGGCACCTACTTTGCACTCACCGTCTATTACGCCATCGACAACGACAACTTCTTCACCGTGCCCTTCCTGCTTCTCTTCGTCATTGGCTACTGGTACACAGGCCTGATGTCACTGCTGCAGGGCCGTTTCGCAGGGCTGTCAATCGGCTCGGAGACGCACACCAAGCCATTCCCCGTCGGCGTGTAAGAGCTTCGAATCCTGCCTCCCGTCAGTTCAGATCCGACAACACGGTTGCCAGATACGATCCCACGGGGTTGTTCAGGGCAAGCACGGTGCGGATCTGTCCGGCGCTTAAAGTGAGCGAAGTCGTGAGATTGGTGAACTTCGATCCCGGCGGTGTGAAGACGACGTCGTAGTTCCCGGCGGTAAGAGTGACGTACGAGGACGCACTCCCGAATCCGAGACTGTCAAACACCGGATTCGCCGAGCCAATATCGCTGCCGGACGTGACAACATAAACGTCCTGCGCCCCCATTCCGGGCGACACGTTCAGAATGCGCAGCTTGAAATCGCCCGAGGGCGGCGTGGAATTATCGTCGTTCAGGACAATGCTCATCGGGTTGTACGAGTAGTTTGCCGAAACCAGACTCACGTTACTGCCCGAACTGAAGTTCAACGTCGTGTCGATAATTGGAGTGGAGGTGGTATTTGGTTCGACCTGGATTTCGTGGGAAGCGGCGCTGACTCCAATGTAAGAGGACGCCGCTCCATATCCCACCCCGGAAGTGGCGGAATTGGTATCCACCAACAAGTTGAGACCGGATTGATCAGGATTCGCATTGACCAGACGCAGCTTTGCAGCGCTGGAAGAGGAACCACATGCAACCGTCAAGGCTGCGAGCCCAAGCAAGCCGAGTCCAGACACGATGAACTTCCAGGAAGCGTAGCGCATCAGTGCACACTCCTACCCGCAGAAGATTTGTGGAACAGTGAGGTGGATGCGGCTGTGGAAGCGCGAAGTTGCTGACGGTCTGTAAAGAGTCGGTAATGAACGGTAAAGTCATGTAAAGACGAGAGGTCGAGATTTCATGACAAGACGACGAGCGGAGCCGAGGCCGAGGGCGGCTGGCTCCGAGTCAGAGGGGTTCTCGAGGGGCTGGTTCGCCCTCCCACCGCACCAAACTAACCAACAATAGCGATAATGGTGAGCGTGCTACGCTGATAGCGCTCTGGTTTTCTCAGCAGTTACCTCCGCTCGAGGGATTGCAGGGAGCCAATCTAAAGAAGTTGTTACGCACCGTCGAGGCGGTGGCCGATCTCGGTCCGGAGCTGACGGCGGACCGGGACTTCGTCCAGACTGCGCGCATCATGGTCACGGCCATCCTGGAGGCGGCCGGGGCGCGGGAAGCCGTGTTGTTTTCCTTTGGCGAGCGGCCCTCCCTGCTCACGTCGGTCGGCGCCGAGGGGTTTGCGTTGCTCCCTGAGCCCGCTCTGATCCCCCTGCTTCCGAGACATGTCCACACCCTGACCGCCGCTACGGGACCGGTCCTGTTGAACGGCAGTACGTACGATATCTTCCTCAGTTCGAATGGCAACGTTGCCCCAGAACTCTTCAAAGTCATCTCGCCGCTCAAGGTCCGCGGGAAACTGGTGGGAGCGGTCGCACTGGGGCGGAGGCAGGGCGATGCTCCGTATGAGGAAGAGGCTCTCGATTCCCTGCAACTGATCAGCAGCTACGTCGCGCTCACGGTTCACAATCACAGCCTGAGTCAGACGCTGGCGCAGCGAGTGTCGGAAAACCTCCGGCTCCTCGCGTCGCTGCATGGTTTTTATGACAACGCGCTGGAAGCGTTTGCCGCGGCCATCGACGTGAAGCATGTCAATATTCACGGCCACTCACTGCGCGTCGGCCGCTATGCCCAGGCTATTGGAGAAGCGATGGGCATGGAATCGGCGCAGGTGGCGGCGCTCCGATCTGCAGGCTACCTGCATGATATCGGCAAGGTGGCGGTGGACAAGCGGCTCTTCAGCAAGCCGTCGTCGCTCGATCCGGAGGAGTTCCGGGAGATGGCGGATCATACCGTCGTGGGGCACCAGATTGTCAGCAATGTGCATTTCCCGTGGCCCCAGATTCCGGAGATCGTACGCTGGCATCATGAGAGGGGAGACGGGACCGGCTATCCCGATGGGATCCATCAGGAGGAAATGCCCCAACCGGTTCGGATCGTAGCTCTGGCAGACACGCTGGACGCCATGATCAGCGCACGGCCCTACCGCGAGCCGTTGCCCCTGGGAATTGCCTTGCAGGAACTGATCCGCATGACGCCGCAGAAATATGATGCGGACGCGGTGCAGGCGCTGCTGATTCAGGTCCGGCGCGACGCAGTGGGGAGCAGCCGGACGCCGATCCTCGACCCCGAGGTTCTGAATCTATCCCCCAGCGACGTGGACCTGATGGCGTCCACGCTGCAGCACAAGATCAGCCAGGGCCGGACTTATCTGACTTAGTTCCGGAAGAGGCCAACCACGCCCGTATGATCGTCCTTTTGGTCCGGAATCCGTCGCACGGCCGCGCGTGCGCACCGCCTCCGCAGTGTAAAATCTAGGTTTCCGTCTCTCGGCCAGGAGATCGTTGTAGCCAAATGGCCGTTTTCTTCATCCAATAACGGTGCTTCTGTTGCCACCGGAATTCTGCGAGGAGAGCAGTGATGGCCGTCAGTGACCAAACCATAGCCTCGGGCACAGATGTCGTACAGCTCAGCATTAATACCATCCGCACGTTATCGATGGACGGAGTTCAGAAGGCGAATTCCGGCCATCCCGGCACCCCCATGGCGCTCGCGCCGGCCGCGTACTGCCTTTGGCAGCGTTTTCTGCGGTATGACCCTGAGGATCCGATCTGGCCGAACCGGGATCGTTTCGTACTCTCGAACGGGCACGCTTCCATGCTGCTCTATTCGATGTTGCACCTGGCGGGAGTGCGAGGCCTGAACAGCAAAGGTGAGGTGACGCACGAGCCGGCGGTATCGCTCGACGATATTCAGAATTTTCGCCAGCTCGACAGCAAAACTCCGGGACATCCCGAATATCACCTGACTACAGGCGTGGAAACGACGACCGGGCCTCTGGGGCAGGGCGTCGCAACCAGTGTAGGCATGGCGATCGCCGGACGCTGGCTGGCACAATACTTCAATCGACCGGGATTTGAAGTCTTCAACTACAACGTGTGGGTCTTCTGCGGCGATGGCGACCTGATGGAAGGAGTGTCATCGGAAGCTGCTTCAGTGGCGGGCCATCTCAAACTCTCGAATCTCTGTTGGGTTTATGACAACAACCAGATCACGATCGAGGGCAAGACCGAACTCGCATTCAGCGAGGACGTGACGGGCAGGTTCAGAAGCTATGGCTGGGATGCAACGCACGTCTCCGATGTCAACGATCTGGAGCAGCTAGGGAAAGCCTACGAACACGCACTCGGCGTCAAGGATCGGCCCAAGCTCATCATCGTCGACAGCCATATCGGCTATGGGTCTCCCAATCGCCAGGACACGAAGGAAGCTCACGGCGAAGCACTGGGCGAAGAAGAGGTCAAACTCACGAAGCGTTTCTACGGCTGGCCGGAGGACGCCAAGTTCCTGGTGCCAGAGGGAGTCCGGGAAGACTTCAACCAGGGCATCGGCAAGCGAGGACACCAGCTCCGCCAGCAATGGGGGACGCTGTTCAATCGCTATACCGAGCAATATCCGGATCTGGCGATGTTGCACTCGCAGATGCAGCAGGGGGAACTGCCGGACCGGTGGGATAAAGAACTGCCAGTATTTCCTGCCGATATCAAAGGTCTGGCCACGCGCGACTCTGGAGGCAAAGTCCTCAACGCACTTGCGAAGAACACGCCGTGGCTGCTGGGAGGCGCCGCGGACCTCTATCCTTCAACGAAAACGCGGCTGACGTTTGACGGCGCCGGTGATTTCGAAGCGGGGCAATACAGCGGCCGGAACTTTCACTTCGGAATCCGCGAGCATGCCATGGGCGCCATCGTGAATGGCATGACGCTCAGCAAGCTGCGCGCCTACGGTTCGACTTTCTTCATCTTCACCGACTACATGAAGCCGGCGATCCGGCTTTCGGCGCTGATGGAGATTCCGGCGATCTGGATCTTCACGCACGATTCGATCGGTCTTGGAGAAGACGGTCCTACGCATCAGCCGATCGAGCAATTGGCCACTCTTCGGGCAACGCCGGGATTGATGGTCCTTCGTCCTGCCGATGCGAATGAAGTTGTCGAAGCCTATAAGGTGGTGATGAACACGCATCATGAGCCAGCGGTAATCGTGCTGACGCGGCAAGCGGTGCCGACCCTCGACCGCACGAAATATGCGCCGGCGGCAGGCGTCGCTCAGGGGGCCTATATTCTCGCGGATGCCGATGGGGGCAAGCCGCAGGTCATCCTGATTGCCAGCGGCAGCGAGCTTCCAATCTGCGTCGATGCATACGAGAAGTTGAAGCAGGCAGGCATTCGCGCTCGCGTGGTCAGCATGCCGTCGTGGGATCTTTTCGAGCGACAGGAGCAGAATTACCGCGATCGTGTTCTGCCGCCCGACGTCACTGCGCGCGTAGCCGTGGAGGCAGGAGCCACGCTCGGCTGGGATCGTTATGTTGGTCCAAAGGGGCGGGTGATCGGGATGCATACGTTCGGCGCTTCGGCCCCGATCAAGGACTTATTGAAGAAATTCGGATTTACGTCCGAGAACGTCATCCAGGCGGCGCGCGATCTGGTTGCGAAGTAACAGCTTTGTAACGTCCGGCAGGTAGCCTGTCTGGATGGTTTGGAAGGAGCCGTCATGAATCCCGTAGGAACGATTGAGACCGGCAAAGCCGTGAACCCGCTGAAGCAGTTGCAGGCGCAGGGCCAGTCGATCTGGCTCGACTATATCCGCCGCGATCTGCTGAAGGGCGGCGAATTGAAGAACCTGATTGAGGAAGATGGACTGCGGGGCATGACATCGAATCCCGCGATTTTCGAGAAGGCGATTGCCGGGAGCACGCTCTACCAGGATTTCCTCGACTCACTCGCCAACCGGACCGATCTCGACGCCAAAGGCCGCTATGAGTTGCTGGCGATTCGTGACATCCAGGACGCCGCCGATCTGCTGCGTCCGGTGTATCAGAGCACGAACCGCCGCGACGGCTACGTGAGCTTGGAAGTTTCTCCCTACCTCGCGAACGATACCCAGGGCACGATCGACGAAGCGCGCCGTCTGTGGAAGACGGTGGACCGCGAGAACGTCATGATCAAGATTCCGGGGACTCCGGAAGGCATTCCGGCGATTCTCCAGACATTAAGCGAAGGAATCAATATCAACATCACGCTGCTCTTTGCGCAGGACGTGTATGAGCAGGTGGCGCACACGTACATCGAAGCGCTGGAGAAGTTTGCCGCGGCCGGCGCAGACGTCAGCCGGGTGGCGAGTGTGGCCAGCTTCTTTATCAGCCGCATCGATACCCTCATCGATTCACTGTTGAACGATCAGATCAAGAAAGAAACGGACGCCGCCCGCAAGGCCAAACTCCAGTCCGTTCTGGGTAAGATCGCGATCGCGAACGGCAAGCTGACGTACGAAGCGTACGAGAAGATCTTCACCACCCCGCGCTGGAAGGCGCTCGCAGCCAAAGGAGCGCAGACACAGCGCGTGCTCTGGGCGAGTACGAGCACGAAGAATCCGGCGTACCGCGATGTCATCTACGTCGAAGAACTCATCGGCGCGGATACGGTGAACACGCTGCCGCCCGCAACGCTGGAGGCATTTCGCGATCATGGCAAGCCACGGGTGAGCCTCACGGAGGATCTCCCCGGTGCAGCGAAGGCCATGTCGGATCTCGCGGCGGTCGGCATTTCCATGAAGGAAGTGACCGACAAACTCACCAGGGACGGCGTGAAGTTGTTCGCGGATGCCTTCGACCAGCTGCTGGCGGCGGTCGAAAAGAACTCCAAACGGCAGCCGGTTCGCAGCGTTAACCCGCAGAGTGCGAAGCTTCCAGGCGACCTCGACAGCGTCGTAAAAAAAAACCTCAATGACTGGCGCGCTTCGGGGAAAGTAAGGCGTCTTTGGGGGCGCGATGCAACGCTCTGGACTGGGGAAGACGAATCTGCCTGGTTGGGGTGGCTCGACATCACCGAAGAACAGCTGGCTCATGCTGACAAGCTGAAATCCCTGGCCGCGGAAGTGAAAAGCGCGGGGTTCCGCGACATCCTGTTGCTGGGCATGGGGGGATCGAGCCTTTGTCCGGAAGTGCTGGCCATGACTTTCGGCCACCAGCAGGGCTTTCCTCGCCTCCACGTCCTCGATTCGACCGACCCGGCGCAGATCAGACAGTTTGAAAAGCACGTCGATCTCGCCAATACGCTCTTTATCGTTTCCAGCAAGTCGGGGAGCACGCTCGAGCCCAATATCTACAAGCAGTACTTTTTCGAGCGGGTGAAGCAGACGGTAGGCGCCGACAAGGTTGGCAGCCGCTTCATCGCGATTACGGACCCCGGGTCGAAGATGCAGCAGGTTGCCGAACGCGATCGTTTCCGTCACATCTTCTATGGTGTGCCATCGATTGGCGGGAGGTATTCGGCTCTCTCCAACTTCGGGATGGTCCCCGCGGCTGCGATGGGCCTCGATATCAGCAAGTTCCTGAATCGCACCGAGGACATGATGCGTGCCTGTCGGGCGTGTGTTCCACTCGCTGAGAATCCTGGTGTGCTGCTCGGGCTGATTCTCGGAACTGCCGCCACGATGGGCCGGGATAAGATTACTTTCATCACTTCACCGGCGATCTCTGACTTGGGCGCTTGGCTTGAGCAACTCATTGCCGAGTCCACCGGCAAGATCGGGAAGGGAATCGTTCCGGTCGATCGGGAGAAGTTGGCCGGCCCGGAGGCTTACGGAAGCGATCGTGTTTTCGCCTACATTCGCTCGGAATCGGCTCCCGATGCTGCGCAAGATGCCAAAGTGGATGCATTCGAGAAAGCGGGGCATCCGGTCGTTCGCATCGCCATGACCGACACCTACAACCTCGGACAGGAATTCTTTCGTTGGGAGATCGCGACAGCGGTCGCAGGATCCGTCATCGGCATCAACGCGTTCAACCAGCCCGATGTGGAAGCCAGCAAGGTCGAGACGCGCAAGCTGACCTCGGAATATGAGATCCATGGCTCGCTTCCAGCGGAGAAGCCCATCCTCGAAGAGAGCGGATTCAGACTTTTCACAGACGAGCAGAATGCGAGCGAGTTGGCAAAGTCAGCCGGATCGGACCGCTCGTTGAAGAATTTTCTGCGCGCGCACCTCGGCCGTATCGGTACCGGCGACTACTTCGCTGTCCTCGCGTATGTACAAATGAACAGTGAACATGAAGCCCTTCTGCAGGATCTAAGGACGGCGGTGCGTGATCGCAAGAAGGTTGCGACCTGTCTCGGCTTTGGTCCGCGCTTTCTGCATTCCACTGGACAGGCCTACAAGGGTGGACCGAACAGCGGCGTCTTCCTGCAGATTACGTGCGACGATGCGCAGGACCTGCCGGTGCCGGGACAGAAATATACTTTCGGGATCGTCAAAGCTGCGCAGGCTCGCGGCGACTTCGCGGTGCTGGCGGAACGCAAACGCCGCGCATTGCGCGTACACATCGGGTCAGATGTCAAGGCGGGTCTCACCAAGCTGAGTGAACTGGTGAAACAGGCCCTGGGGTAATAGAAAGCAAAGTCCAGGTTGGACGCGAAGGGCGCGGCGGGTTTGTGCCGCGCGGCAAGCGGGAAGAGGACGTTGGAGTGTGTTCTGACGCCTGATTTGTCACCCGTCACGGAACGAACAAGGAGCCGTCATGCAACTAGGAATGGTAGGGCTGGGCCGCATGGGCGCCAATATGACGCGGCGCCTGATGCGCGGCGGGCATCAATTGGTGGTTTCCGACCTCAGTCCCGAAGCGGTGAAGCAGTTGGCCGGCGAGGGCGCTATGGCTTCCTCTTCTCTCGACGATCTCATGATCAAACTGCAAGCGCCGCGCGCCGTATGGATCATGGTGCCGGCCGGCGGACCTACCGAGAAAACCGTGCAGGCGCTGCTCAGCAGCATGCAGGCGGGCGACACGATCATCGATGGCGGGAATTCGTACTTCAAGGACGATGTCCGCCGCGCGCAGATGTGCAAAGAGAAGAGCGTGCACTACGTGGATGTCGGGACCAGCGGCGGCGTCTGGGGCCTGGAACGCGGGTATTGCATGATGATCGGCGGACCGAAGGAAGCAGTCGGCCGGCTCGATCCGATCTTCAAGACGCTCGCGCCAGGGCGAGGAAATATCGCTCGCACTCCGGGCAGAGAAAAGATGGGCGGAACGGCTGAAGAGGGCTACATCCACTGCGGGCCGTCGGGTTCCGGACACTTCGTGAAGATGGTTCACAACGGCATCGAATACGGGATGATGCAGGCCTACGCCGAGGGCTTCGACATTTTCAAGAACGCGACCAGCAAAGAACTCCCGGAGGAGATTCGCTACGATTTGAACCTCGCCGATATTGCCGAGGTCTGGCGCCGCGGCAGCGTGGTATCGTCGTGGCTCCTTGACCTTACTGCGATCGCCCTTGCCGAAAACCCGAGTCTCTCAGAATACAGCGGCTTCGTGCAGGATTCCGGGGAGGGGCGCTGGACCATCCAGGCTGCGATCGAAGAAGCGGTTCCCGCGGAAGTGCTGTCCGCGGCGCTCTACACGCGCTTCCGCTCGCGCCAGGAACACACGTTTGCCGAGAAGATACTCTCTGCCATGCGACAGAAGTTCGGCGGACACGTGGAACCGAAACAAGCGAAGACGGCGTGACAACTTCTGAGGCGGGAAGTTTCCGGTGCGAGAGATAGACTCCAGAGACTGCGAAAGGACCGCGATGGCGACAACCGAGACTCAAACCGCTCCTCCCCGGCCGCGCGTCGGACGTCTGGCCGATCCCTGCGTGATGGTGATTTTCGGCGCTTCCGGCGATCTGACCCGACGCAAATTGATTCCCGCTCTGTATAACCTCGGTAGCCAGCAGTTGCTGTCGCGTGAGTTTGCGATTATCGGCCTGGGGCGCACTCCGATGTCGAACGAAGATGCGCGCAAGCGGGTAACCGAAGAACTCAAACAATTTGCCACGAGTCCGATCGATCCGGACCTGTGGGAGTGGTTCCTGCGTCGCATGTACTACATCAGCGGCGATTTTGACGACCCGGCGACGTACAACACGCTGAAAGAGACTCTGGCGAAAGCCGACGCCGAACATTCCACGCATGGCAATGTTTTCTTCTATCTGGCCACATCGCCGGAGTTCTTCGGCGACATCGTTGAACGGCTTGCTAACGTCGGGCTGATGAATGAGGAGAACGGCCATTGGCGGCGTGTGATCGTCGAAAAACCATTCGGACACGACCTGGACTCGGCGCGCGCGCTGAACCAGCGTCTGCTCAAAGTGGCCACCGAACGCCAGATCTACCGCATCGATCACTATCTCGGGAAAGAAACGGTCCAGAATATTTTGGCGCTCCGCTTCGCCAATGGGATCTTCGAGCCGATCTGGAACCGCCGTTACATCGATCACGTGCAGATCTCCGTCGGCGAGACGGTGGGCGTCGAGAAACGCGGTGGCTACTACGACAATGCCGGGGCCTTGCGCGATATGGTGCCCAATCACATCATGCAGCTGATCAGCCTGACGGCGATGGAACCGCCGATTTCGTTCGAGGCCAACGCCGTGCGGGACGAGCAGGCAAAGATCCTGCATGCGATCCAGCCCTACACCTCGGAGGAGGTGCTCAGCAGAACGGTGCGCGGCCAGTATGGCGAAGGTACGGTGAATGGGCAGCGCCTGCCGGCTTATCGTGCCGAGGAAGGCGTGCCGCCCGACTCCCGGACGGAGACCTTTGTTGCCATGAAGCTGCTGATCGACAACTGGCGCTGGGCGGGGGTTCCGTTTTACCTTCGGACCGGCAAGCGGTTGCCAAGCCGCAATACGCATGTTGTCATCGAGTTCCGCCGGGCCCCATTCGTGCTCTTCCGCGAAACGCAGGTGCAGGACCTGATGCCCAACCAGCTCGTGCTGCACATCCAGCCGGAGGAAGGCATCTCGCTGCGTTTTGCCGCCAAGACGCCGGGACCTGCCATGCGGCTGGGTGAGGTCGACATGGACTTTGAATACGCCGACTACTTCGGTGCCACCCCCAACACGGGCTACGAACGCCTGCTTCACGATTGCATGATCGGGGATGCTACGCTGTTCCAGCGCGCGGACATGGTGGAGGCAGGATGGAGCATCGTCAATCCGGTGCTCGACGTGTGGAAGGCGCTGCCGCCGCGCAATTTCCCGAACTATCCCAGCGGCTGCTGGGGCCCGAAAGAATCGGATGATCTCATGGAGCGTGACGGGCGCCAGTGGAGAAATTTCGAGAAGTGATGACGAAATTTCCATCATCCTCCTGCATTCGTATCGTTCGCACCCTGCCGACTCCCGCCGACCTGTTCCGCGGCGCGGCCGACGAGTTTGTCCGCCTGGGCCGCGAACTCATCGCGAAGCGCGGCCGTTTCGTCGTGGCACTGTCTGGTGGCTCGACGCCGCGCACGCTCTATTCTCTGCTGGCGAAGGACTACGCGGATTTCTCCTGGAGCCGCACGTTTCTTTTCTTCGGCGACGAGCGCCATGTGCCGCCGGACCACCCGGACAGCAACTACCGAATGGTCAATGAGGCGTTGCTGAGCAAGATTTCGATTCCAACAGGGAATGTCTTTCGTGTGCAGGCTGAGATCCCCGACGCGACAGCGGTGGCTGCCAATTATGAAGCCGCTGTCCGCCAGTTCTTCCGATTGCAGGCGGGTGAGTTTCCTGTCTTTGATCTGGTCCTGCTTGGACTCGGCGGAGACGGGCATACGGCCTCGATCTTTCCAGACTCGGACGGTCTGAAGGAGCAATCACGCCTGGTGATCGCAAACTGGGTCGAGAAGTTCAAGACGCACCGCATCAGCTTTACGTATCCAGTTCTGAACCACGCATCGGATGCGATGTTTCTCGTAGCAGGAGCAGGCAAATCAGAGATCCTGCAGGCAGTTCTTGAGGGGAATTTCGCGCCGCCTTATCCCGCACAACTCGTTCAACCTGAGAGCAGACTCATTTGGATGCTGGACGAGGCAGCGGCTTCCAAGCTCTCGCAGTGAAGCCTTCTACGACACCTTGCTGCGGAAGTGATCGAGGATTTTCTCCGCCTGGGCTTTTGTAACCACCGCGGAGAGTGCGGCCACGTCGGCCTGCTTGACCGCCTGCAGGCTCCCAAAATGTTCGAGCAGCCGGCGCGTAGTCGATTCGCCCACGCCGGGGATTTGGCGTAATTCTGTCGCGCGGTCACGAATCTGGCGGCGCTTGCGATGGAAGGTCACAGCGAAGCGGTGCGCTTCGTCGCGAATCATCTGCACGAGGTGAAGCACCGGCGAATGGTGGTCGAGGACGACCGGATCGTCCTCCTGCCCGAAAACGTAGATGATCTCTTCGCGCTTGGCGATGGAGGCTAGAGGCTGGTTAATGATCTCGAGGGATTCGAGAGCCTCCGCGGCGGCATGAAGTTGACCGATGCCGCCGTCGATCAGGACCAGGCTGGGCATCGGCTTCTTTTCTTCCTGCAACCGCTTGTAGCGCCGCGTGACGACTTCGCGCATAGAGGCGAAGTCATCCACGCCCTGGACGGTTTTGATAATGAACTTGCGGTAATCGGATTTCTTCATCTCGCCCTCTTCCCACACCACCATGGAAGCGACAGTCTCGGCGCCCTGGATGTGCGAGATGTCGAAGCACTCCATGCGCTTCGGACGCTCAGGCAAGCCGACGGCGTCCTGCAGGGCCTCCTCGATCGCGCGGGCGTTCGGCTTCATAATGCGGAAGCGCTGGTCGTAGGATTGCTTGGCGTTGTTGCCGGCCAGATCGACGAGTTCGCGCTTGTCGCCTCGCAGCGGGACGGTGATGTGAACCCGGGTGGCGCGAACGCCCTCACCTGCGAGCTGGTCAGATAGCGCGTCTTCGAGTTCTGCCCGATCCTCGAAATCGACAGGGGCATAGATATTGCGCGGGACGTAGGGCTGGCCGAGATAGAGCTGCTTGAGCAGGGCAGAGAAGAAAGACCCCGGGCGGAAGTCGTCCGCTTTCTGCTCTGGAGATTCAGCCTCCGTTGCGGCGAACTCCGGCAGTTCCTCCCAGAAGAACTCCCGGCGGTCGAGGACCTTGCCTGCACGCATGTGGAACAGGTTCACCGCCAGCATCTCATTTTCGTAGTGATAGCCGAAGACGTCGGCATCATCGCCCTCGACTGCCGCAATGCGCTGCTTCTCTTGCAATTGCTCCACCGTGGAGATCAGGTCGCGGCATTTGGCGGCGCGCTCGAATTCCTGGGCCTCGGCGGCTTCCACCATGCGCGCCCGCAGAGATTTCACCAGATCGGTCTGCCGGCCTTCGAGGAAGAGTTTCACGTCACGGACCGCTTCCTGGTAGAGATCGGGTGTTGTGAGGTCCTTCACGCAGGGGCCAAGGCAGCGCCTGATATGGAACTGCAAGCACGGGCGCGGATGGAAGCGCGTAAGGTCCACTTTGCAGGAGGGGATCAAAAAATGGCGGTGGATAAGGTCCACGATGCGATAGGCAAGATTGGCGGGGAAGTAAGGACCATAGTAGGCGCTGCCATCTTTGCGTAGACGGCGGGTGACGTAGACACGTGGGAAACGCTCGCCGAGCGTGAGCTTCACGTACGGATAGGTTTTGTCGTCACGCAGCAGAATGTTGAAGCGCGGCTTCTTCTGCTTGATGAGGTGGTTCTCGAGCGCCAGCGCCTCTTTGTTGTTCGCAACGACGACGTAGTCAACATCAATAGCTTCCCGTACCAGTGTTCCGGTTTTCGCGTCCTCCCAGCGGCCTTCATGGAAATACGAGGAGACGCGCGAGCGCAGGTTCTTCGCCTTCCCGACATAGATGACCTCGCCCTCAGCGTTCTTGTACAGATACACGCCCGGGGACGTGGGAAGAGTGCGGATTTTCTCTTGCAGATCCATGAATCAGTCGGCGTCGATACTGCAGGCAGCAGACACAATCGTGATTGATTGTCACCTGCTACATATTTAGTCTAAACGGAAGAGCCGTGCCGAGCGCTTCCAGGACGGGATATCTACCTACATTAGATGGCTGGCGGGCCATCGCGATTCTGGCGGTGCTGCTCGACCATGTGGTGGGATACTCGTCCCTGCATCAGGTTCCTGTTCTGCGCGCCGTCAGCCGCACCGGTCCCAATGGAGTCAGCCTGTTCTTCGCCATCAGCGGGTTCCTGATCTGCTCCCGGCTGCTCGAAGAACAGAATGCGTTCGGCCGGATCAGTCTCCGCGGCTTCTACATTCGCCGCGTTTGCCGCATTCTCCCGCCGGCAATGCTCTATCTGATTGTCATCGCGATTCTGTCGTTGCTCAGCGTGATTGTCGTCGAGCCTGCCGAGTTGTTGAGTTCCGTGTTTTTCTTCCGAAACTATCTTCCGCATAGCTGGCTCAGCAGGGCGTGGGGTGGTTACACCATCCATTATTGGTCGCTGGCAGTGGAAGAGCACTTCTACCTGCTTTGGCCGGCGGCGCTGGTGCTGCTGGGAAAAATGCGGGCGCGATGGTTCGCCGTTCTTGGCGCATTGGGCATAGCCGGCTGGCGAATGTGGGAATTTCACCACCATTGGCTGGAGCACAAGATACCCGGGCTGCTGATCGGCTCGCGCACCGATATCCGTCTGGATGGGCTCCTGTTAGGATGCCTGGTTGCGCTGCTCCTTGACGACAAGAGAATTCGCAGCCTGACAGTTCGGTATTACAAAACCTGGATATGGATACTTTTTGTAGCGGCTTATGTTGGTCTGCAACTGCTCCAAAAGACCCGAACGTACAGCCTGACTGAATCTGCGCTGCTGCCGTTGATCGTCGCCGGCACGGTGATCCGCCCGCAGACATGGATGGGGAGGGTGCTCGAGGTTCCTCTCCTGAAATGGACCGGCCGGCTGTCGTACAGCATCTATCTGTGGCAGCAGCTGTTTTCGGTCCCCGCCCTGGGACTGACACCATTGTTCTTCCAGAAATTGCCGCTGAACCTGGCGTTACTCTTCCTAGTGGCCTGGATCAGCTACGAGTTCATCGAGCGCCCGTTCATCCGACTCGGTCATCGCCTCGCGCCACCTCCCACGGACGGACGCGACGATTTGACCTCATCGTCGCAGATAGAAGAGAAAGTCGCCGAGGTGCCGCAGGCAAAGTGACTATCCGGCCCAGCCGCGCACGAACTCGATCAAGCTGCGCACGGCGATTCCGGACGGCCCCTTCGCGATCCACGGCTTCTGGTCTTCCATCCAAGCGGTGCCGGCGATATCGAGATGGATCCAGGGCGTGTCTTCGGCGAATTCTTTCAGGAACATGGCCGCGGAGATGGCGCCGCCCCAGCGCCCGCCGGAGTTGACGATATCCGCGATGCCGGACTTGATGATCTCTTTGTATTCGTCGTCGAGGGGCAGCCGCCACATCTTCTCGCCCGCCAGTTTGTTGGCCTGGGCGAAGCGGTCGTACATCTGGTCGTCGCTGGCGAAGATGCCGGCATTGACGTAGCCAAGAGCGACGACAACGGCTCCGGTTAGAGTCGCGGCATCGACGAGGTGGGTGCAGCCAAGCTGGCGCGCGTAGCAGAGGCCGTCGGCGAGGACGAGGCGGCCTTCGGCATCGGTGTTGATGATCTCGATCGACTTGCCCGACATGGCGATCTGGACATCGCCGGGCTTCTGCGCCTTCCCCGACGGCATATTCTCCGTGGCGCACACGATAGCGGTGACTTTGACCTTCGGCTTCAACAGCGCGATTGCCCGCATGACGCCGATCATGGTGGCGCCGCCGGCCATGTCGTACTTCATCTTTTCCATGCCGTCAGCGGGCTTGATCGAAATGCCGCCCGTGTCGAAGGTGATGCCTTTGCCGACCAGACCTAAATGGACTTTGTCCGATGCTCCGGCGGGCTCGTAGCGGAGAACAATCAGTGCAGGGGGTTCATCCGAGCCCTGAGCCACGCCCCAGAAAGCGCCCATCTTCAATTCCTTGATCTTGTCGGGCCCATAGACTTCGCAATGCAGGCCGACATCGGCAGCCATCTTCTTCGCGCGCTCGCCAAGCACGGTGGGCGTCATCCGGTTGGAGGGTTCGTTGACAAGATCGCGGGTGAAGTTCTGCGATTCGCCGATGATGCGGCCGACATTCAGCGCCTGCTCGAGTGCGGCCTTGTCGCCTGCAGCGATAATTGTGACTGTGTCTAGCTTCTGATCCTTGCGGTCGCTTTTGTAGTAGTCGGGATCGAAATCGCCGACGAATAGCCCTTCGACAACGGCCCGGGTGGCGCCGGCTGCATCGAGTCCATTTTCCGGCAGCGCGAACGCAAAATTCCGCAGGCTTTTGCCTTTGAGCGTGCGCGCGGCTGTGCCCGCAGCTTTTCGCAGTTCTGCCAGGGTGAGGCTCTTCGCCTTGCCGCCACCAACCAGCAGCAGACGTTTCGCTTTCAGGCCGGCGGGACGATGCAAGAGAGTCGTCTCCAGGGCCTTGCCGGTCACCTCGGTACCTGCCAACACGTCTTTTGCGGCATCTCGCACCGCAGCGTCGCTGCACTCGACGGTCACGGCGGGCTTGTCCTTTTCCCCGCGGTCCAGGACCACGGCTACCAGGCACTCGATTTCAAATTGGGAGGGCGCAAGAAGGGATAGATTCGTGTTCATAGTCAGAATTTCCAGTATCCACGGTGAATGGGGAAGTGCGCAACTCCGTGGCAGAATCTTGACCCTGGGGCAGGTTATCGGCAGACAGTGAGGTGGAAGGGTGTCAGAGAATGGAGGGGACACGCGCCCCCGTGTTCTTCTTGTGACAGACCTAGCTGCCGGTGCCTGTGATGGTCGCGACCGATGGAGTTCCCCCGCCGTTGTTCTTCACATTGAACTTGGCGGCGCGCTTGCCTTTCTTACTCGGCCTGAACGCGATGCTCACCGAGCAGGTGTCACCTGCCGCGATCGTCGCTCCGCAGGTGTTTGCAGCAACGATGTAATCGGCCGCCGCGCCCCCAGACAGAGTCATTCCGATAAAGGCAACGCTGGTCGTCCCCACATTCGAAATTGAAATCGTCTGCAGGTCGCTGGTTGTGCCAACGGCAACGCTCCCAAAGTCCAGAGCGGTCGGGTTCAGCGCGATGGACTGGCCTACACCCTTCAAGGTGACGACCTGCGGATTGCCGGGAGCGTCATCGGTGAAGGTCAAGCTGCCCTTTCGCGTGCCCTTCTTCGTCGGAGTGAAGGTCAGGGTGATGGAGCAGCCGGCATTGGATGCCAGGGTGGCCCCGCAGGTGGTGTTCGAAATCTGAAAGTCCCCGGTCGCGGCGACACTCAAGAGATTCATGGGATCGCCGCCTGTGTTGGTGAGGGTCACCGTTTGCGGAGCACTTGTCTGACCGATGACGACTTTTTGGAAATTCAGCAGCGAAGCCGAGAGAGTCGCGACCGGGCCGCCGCCCACCGTGCCGCATCGGCTGAACTTGAAGTTGGCAATCCGTGTATTCCAGTTGCCTGCGCCAGTTCCCTGTATGTATTCCTGGGTGTACCAGAACGTGCAGTCGTCTGAGGGATCAATGGCCATCGCGCTGTAGTCACCCCAGCGCGACAGGCTGCCGGTTTGCGAGCCCGTGCCGTTTACGATCACCTGCTCGCCTTCCATAGAGCCAGCAGGATCGGCTGGACTCCGCCCGGTGAAGTAGATCGAGGGAAAGACGCTCGAACTGGAGACACTGTATCCGAGGGCGATGTCACCGGACTCATCGATGGCCATCGAGCCCATCCAGCGGGTGCTGGAATCGGGAGCGAAGGTACCTTCCTGAAACACCACAGGCGTTCCGTTGGGATCGCGGATCTCATACCAGCGTATGCCGGTCGTAATGGAATGATTGACCACGAGAGCCTCATGGCCGTCAGGAAACTTGCGATAGGCGAGACGGTACATGAGCCGATCTCCCAGCGAGTCGAGCTTCTGGGTCGTGCTGGGCTGCGAGACGCAGGTTCCGCCGCCGCACAGCTTCGAGAAGTTCGACACCGTCAGCACGGTCGGCCCCGTGAGGGTGGAGTTGGAAGGCGTGTCGAAGTCCGCGTGGAACTTCCACAGGCGGAGGGAATTCGTTCCGATGTTCATGAAGAACCCGGGCTCGCCGGGATCGGGCTGGACGGTCCCGTCCATATCGGAGGGCAACAGGCTCGAGATGGAGGCAGGTTGCTGGAAACAGATGATGGTGGCGGCCTGTCCGTCGAGCATCTTGTTCCGATCCATCGCGCAGGCGTTTGCGCCCACAAAATTGGTCAGACCGAACATGTTGAACGAAACGTAATAGGCGTCAGGCCAGACGCCGAGCTTCGGATAATCGGGGAACTTGCTGCCAAACGAGAAGGCATAGCGATTGTAGGTGCCGGTAGCGTCGCTGGTTGTGGATACTGCGACGCACTCCAACAGAGGGGTGGTGCTCACCGAGAACTGCGTGAAGATCCAGCGGTTGGCGATCTTGTCGTACTGCACAATCGGGTCGCCGTCGTTGTTCTCGTCGCACCCGCCACCGAACCCGGCCCAGATGGAGTTGCCCTCGAAGGGACCCGCAATGATCGCGCCCGTCGCCTTGTCGAACACGGCGTATTCAAGATTGACCCACTGCACGTACTGCGTATCTCCGACCGTTCCGTTCGTGTCTGGCGGAGCGGCTTCCATTAGGAAGCCATATTGACCTAGGCCCAGGCCTTCAAAGTTAAGGCCGACCGTCGCTGCGACGGGCCCAAGGGACTGTTGCTGCAGCGCAGCGTCGGCAACTGCGTACTGGGGAACAGGTTCGACCGGAGCGGTAGGGAGGACTTTCAGCACGCGCAAGGAGAACTTGTTGGGCTGTTGCGGCGTCAGCCTGCCGAGCTCGGAAAGGGGCAGTGAAACGTCACGCTTCAGCTCTTTGAATACCTGCGCGGCCGGTTGCGCTGCCGCGCGCGAAGAAATCACGCACGCAGCTCCTGCGAGACACAGGGCTCCGGCAAGTGACCGAATGGCAAAACTTTGCATAGTGCCTTTGCGACCGAAGGGGCGAGTTCCGAAAGTGCAATCCGCGTGCCAATTCCCTGGGAACGGGGGAGGGGGCGGGATGAGGATCCCGCCCTATCAGATTGAAATCAATGGGAACTGCGGTTTCTAAGTGCCGGTTCCCGTGAGCGTTGTGGAAGCGGTGGGTCCGCCGTTGTTCTTAATGTTCAGCTTTGCGGCTCGCTTCTTGGTGTTTGTGGGTTTGAAAGCAACACTGACTGAGCAATTCGAACCACCGGAAAGCGTGGCTCCGCAGGTGTTCGCCGTAATCAGGTAATCACCCGCCGCAGTGCCGGCGAAAGCGATGCCTGTCAGGCTCACCGGTGCGGTGCTGACGTTGGACACAGTAACCGTCTGTGGCGGACTTGTGTTTCCCACAGCAACTGATCCGAAGTTTAAGGATGCCGGGGATACCGTGATGGATTGGCCAGTTCCCTTGAGTGGGACTGTTTGCGGAGATCCTGGGGCGTTGTCCGTGAAGGAAAGTGTGCCGTTGCGGGCGCCTTTCTTGGTAGGTGTGAAGGTCACGCTGACCGCGCAATTTCCACCTGACGAGACAGTGCTTCCGCAAGTGTTGGCAAAGATCGCATAGTCACCGGTCGCGACGACATTCGAGATGTTCAGCGTGGCAGAGCCAATATTCGTTAATGTGACCGTGAGTGGCGCGGTCGTCTGACCGATCGGCTCTTTCTTGAAGTTCAGAGTTGCCGGGGAGAGTGAAACCGCCGGGGTGCCGGAACCAGTGCATCCGGGGAAAACAAAGTTGCCGATCGCCGTGCTCCAGTCGAACCCGCCATTGACCTTCTGGTATTCCTCGGTGAACCAGAAGGTGCAGTCATCGGCAGGGTCGACGGTCAGCGAGCTGTAATCGCCCCAGCGATGGCCTCCGCCGGTCTGCGAACCAAGTCCCGCCTTCATGACGACTTCCGATTCCAGAGTGCCGGCTGGGTCTCCCGGAATTCTTCCTGCGTAAACCAGGGATGGAAATTGTCCAGTTCCTGACCCGGACAGCGTGTATCCGACCGCAATGTTCTGATTCTTGTCCATCGCGATGGCGGGCATCCAGCGCCACTTGCTGTCGGGAGCGAAAGTCCCCGATTGAAAAATCGTCGGGCTCGTCTCGGGATTGCGTAACTCATACCAGCGGATACCGCCGCTGGAGCCGGCAGCGATGGAGTGAGTGGTCAGCAGGGTCGTGTGATCGCCGAAGTTGCGGTAGACGAGCCGGTACATGAGGCGGTCGCCAAGGGATTCGAGCAGGTCTGAGGTGCCGCCGGGTTGCGGTACGCATCGCCCGCGAGAAAAGCCATTGCACAGTGGGGTGAAGGGCGCGACGGGAATCAGAGTAGGGCCTGTAAACGTGGAGTTCGCAGGTGTGCCGAAGTCCACATGGAACTTGAACAGGGCGAGATTCGGATTTCCGGAAGGATCGAGCTCCATGACGAAATTCGGAGTGCCCGCGGGAGGAGGATTGGGGCCGTCCAGGTCGGAGGGCAGTTCACCGAATTGATTTGGATTCTGCTGGAAACAGACCATCTTGGCCGTCTGGCCGACCAGCATCTTCGAGCGTTCCATGGCGCAGGCATTGGCGCCGAGATAGGCTGTGCCTGCAATGTTGAAGTTGTTGAAGGTGAAGTAGTAGGCATCCGGCCAGACTCCCATCTTGGGATAGTCCGGGAATGCGTTGAATGAGAATGCGTAACGATTGTAAGCGCCGGTGGCGTCAGCCGTTTGAGAAACTGCGACGCACTCGAAATCGGGAGATGTGCTGTTGATGGCGAACTGACTTACGACCCAGCGCTGTGCCGAGGCGTCAAAACGAACGATCGGATCGCCGCTGTTGTCGGCTTCACAGGACCCGCCAAATCCCGACCAGAACGAGTTGCCCGAAAGAGGTCCAAGGGTGCGGTTACCCGCTTTGTCGTAAACGGCATATGAGACGTTGATGTACTGCACATACTGGTTGATGCCGGGCGCGCCATCGTTGTCGGGAGGCTCGCAGTTGCAGAAGAAGAGATCGCCGTGTCCGAGTCCGTCAAATTCCAGGTTCGTGGGGGGAGAACTGGCTTGCGGTGAATTCTCCTTGGTCTGCAAGACGGCGTCGGGTACCGAGAGAGTCCGCCAGTTCTGGTTCGGATTGGCGAAGTTCTCGATTTCGCGCTCGGTCGGCGTGCTGAACTCGGGAAGCAGCGGCGCAATTTCGCGCAACAGCGGTCCCGTATCGTGTTTGTATTCCTGGACCACGACAGGTCCATGAGTGACTACGGAAGACTGTTGAGCTGAGGATGAGATCGCCAGGCAAAAGGGCGCGAGCAGCGCCATGAGTGCGGTTAGTTTTCTCGTCACGGATCCTCTCCTTATTGCTGTTGCTTCTTTCCGCCGGCCATCTCCTCCGGCACGTATGCGCCTTCCAGATGCAACGTCCAACTGTCGTCGCTTTCCAACTTGCCTTCGTAGGTTCCACCACCCTTAATGCCTTTGAACTTGCCGGTTCCGCGCATGAAACTCCAGCGGCCTCTCGTGTTCGCCGGGCCTTTTTCCGCGAGCACCTGGCCCATGGTGCGCATGGTGAGCTTTTCTCCGTTGTCCAGGGTGTCGACCTCGAACCCGTGCATGTGGAGCGTGCCTTCCATTTTTTCGGTGAAGGTCACGGCCACGCCGTCTTTCGTTTTTGCATCGAGAATCACCAGGGGCTGCGTCCATGTACATTTGCGGCGGGCCAGCATCAGCGCGTGGCCGGACCGATCGGGAACCTCGATCGAGTGGACCGGCTCGGGCTTGTCGCAGTGCACGGAAGCTTCGACCTTGACCAGGTTGCCGCTCAGTCCGGGTTCGGACGCCGGTTCGTCTTTCTCGTCTTTGTCCTTGTCTTGCGCCGCGGAACAAACAAAAAGCGAGAAAACGGCCAGAGCGAGACACGTCACTTTCACGGATTTCCGGAAGCATCGGAACACTTGCTTGATCATTGGGAAGGTGAGTTGAGTTGCACCCCACGCAAGCTCAACTAGCACCTGTAGTATTTACATTTGTTTTGCGGAAAAAGCACGCGAAATCCGGCAGCCTGCCCATTTTTGTTCGGCGGGTATTCGGGCTTAACTCATAGTGCAATCTTCTGCACAAGAAGGAATCGAAGTGCCCTCAGAAAGAGGATTATCTGTGCTTCCGGGATTGAGCAATGGCCTGCCGCGCTTCGCGGTCGGCGGTGCGCCGGCGCTCGGTCTCGCGCTTATCCCACTGTTGCTTCCCGCGAGCAACCGCAACTTCCACTTTCACCCTGCCGTTCTTGAAATACATGCGGGTGGGGATGAGCGTCAGTCCCTTTTGCTGTGTTTTGCCGATCAATTTCCGGATCTCCTCCCGGTGAACCAGCAGCTTGCGAGTGCGCTCCGCCGCGTGGTTGGAGTAGCTGCCGTGTTCATAGGGGCTGATATGGCAGTTGAGGAGCCAGAGCTCACCATTTTGGACGAGGCCATAGGAGTCTTTCAGGTTGGCTTTTCCGGCGCGAACAGACTTCACTTCCGTGCCGGTCAGGACAACGCCAGCCTCGAATCTTTCCAGCAAGAAATAGTTATGTCCGGCGTTCCTGTTAATAGCGGCATCTCTTTCTCCCGAAGCGGTAGGCTGGCGGCGCGGGGATTTCTCCGCGTTTGGCCGGGTTTGATGGGTTGACTGTTTGGGCATGGCGGTGAGTCGAAGGTAGCATGAAGGCAGGTGTCGGGTCTCAGCTGTCAGGTGTCGCGTGTCTGGGGGCGGAGAATCTCTGCGCATGCAATCATTCCCCCTTGACGACCGAGTAATGCAAGGCGGACTTCCCTGAGACGTGAGACCTGGGGTCTGGGACCCTGCGGTACGTGTACTATTGAGTGTAAACATCTCGGCACCAATGACTTCGGGGCGATATCTGTGCGATGCTATAATCCGATTTTCAAGAGATTTTCGCGCGTAACGGCCGTCTGGAGCCCCGGCGCGTTGCTTCGGGCGCTGAATCGAGATGGGTGGATGCAGCCGCCAGCGAGAGAGAGTTTGTCCGAGGATCGTTTGATGAAACGCCTGACCCCGGCTCTGTTCGTGGTGCTTCTTTGCTGTGTCATTCCCGTCCGCGCTGACCAGGCGAAGTCCCTGTACGAGAAGGGCGCTGACGCGGAAGCGCGACAGAACTACGAGCAGGCTTACGACTACTACAAGCAAGCCTACGCGCTCAAGCCGAAGGATCTGAAGTACCGGGCCTCTTACGAGCGCACGAAATTCCTGTCTGCTGCGTCCCACGTCCATCGTGGTCAGATACTGCGCGACGGAGGCAAGCTGGAGGAGGCTCTGGCAGAGTTTCAAAAGGCCATCGAAATCGATCCTTCTTCCTTCATTGCCCAGCAGGAATTGCGGCGCACTCAACAGATGATCCGGGACGCCAGCAATCCGCCACCCCAAGGTGCAGCCGCCGGGCCGACCGCGTTACGACGGCGTTTGGAATCGGCGCAGGGACCGGTCGAACTATCGCCGATCTCCAATGTACCAATTACCCTGAAGATGACGGCGGATACGAAAGCCGTGTACGAGACGATCGGGAAGCTGGCCGGGATTAACGTATTGTTCGACCCGGAGTACACCTCGCGCCAGGTGCGGATCGAGCTGAACGGCGTGACTCTCGAAGACGCCCTCGAAGTCGTTTCCTTCGAAACGAAGACGTTCTGGCGGCCGGTGACACCGAATACGATTTTTGTCGCGCAAGACAATCCTGCAAAACGGAAAGAGCTGGAACAAAACGTCATCAAAACTTTCTATCTTTCGAATCTATCCCAGCCAACCGAATTGCAGGATGTGGTGAACGCGATGCGGACCATCCTGGAGGTAAGCCGCATTCAGCAGCTTCCCTCGCAAGGTGCGATTGTCGTGCGCGGCACCCCGGACCAGTTGGCGCTGGCCCAGAAGCTGGTGGACGACCTCGACAAAGCGAAGCCGGAAGTACTGGTCGAAGTGGCCGTCATGCAGGTGAGCCGCGACAAGATGCGCAACCTTGGCATCAATCCGCCGACGAGCGCGACCGTGGCGCTGCAGAACAACATCAGCACTACTACGGGTACAGGGACCGGCACGGGCACCGGGACCGGCACCACCACCGGAACGGGCTCAGCGAACACCATCAATTTGAACCGCCTGGCCAACCTCGACGCGACCGATTTCCAGGTGACCATTCCGCCGGGTACGGCGACCGCTCTGCTCAGCGACACCAACACGAAGCTGATACAGAATCCTCAGATCCGGGCGTTGGATGGCCAGAAAGCATCTTTGAAAATTGGCGACCGGGTGCCGGTGGCGACGGGGTCGTTCCAACCCGGCATTGGCGGCGTCGGCATCAATCCGCTGGTCAATACGCAGTTTCAGTATCTCGACGTAGGCGTGAACATCGATATCACGCCTCGCGTGCATGCCGGAAGGGAAGTGACCCTCAAGTTGTCGCTCGACATTTCGGCGGTTACCGGACAGTCCAACATCGGCGGCATCAGCCAGCCGATCATCGGCCAACGCAAGATCGAGCATGAAATCAGGCTCAAGGATGGAGAGGTCAACCTGCTGGGCGGCATCCTTGAGGATCAACAGACGAGAGCGTTGACCGGCATTCCGGGTCTTGCCAATGTGCCGATCCTGAAATACCTGTTCTCGCAGACCAACACAGAGCATCGCGAAAACGAGATTGTGTTCGCCGTGGTGCCGCACATCATCCGCGGTCCGGAGACGCCGGCATCCAGCGTTGAGATGCTGGATGTGGGCACGGCAAATGCGCTTGAATTGCGGCGCACCGGCAGCAGGGCGGTTACGCCCGCAACGAATCCGCAGTCTCCCACGCAGACGCCGCAACCGGCTCCCCAGCAGCCCGTGCCTCAGCCGACGACGCCACAGCCTGCGGCCACGCCTTCGCAGCCGGCAGAAGGGCAAAGCGGCGCAGGATCGTTCTTGTTCGATCCGCCGGCTCTGACGCAAGCGAAGGGGACGACCTTCACGGTCAATGTGATGCTCTCCGGGGGGCAGAACGTGTATTCGGTGCCCCTGCAACTCAACTACGATTCCGCCCAGCTTTCTGTGGTCAACGTCTCGAACGGCGGGTTCCTGTCGCAGGACGGCCAGGCGGTGGCTCTCGTACATCGCGACGATCCTTCGACCGGCACGCTGCAGGTAACCGCGACGCGTCCGCCCGGAGCGGGAGGGGTTTCGGGACAGGGAGCGGTGGTCACCCTGACATTCATCGCGAAAGCACCAGGACAATCGGTGCTCACGATTACGCGAGGCGGAGCGCGCGATCCCGCCATGCAGGCCATTCCGGTGAGCGGAGCACAGGCAGCAATCGCCGTGCAGTGAGGGGATGAAGTCATTGAATCTTTGCGTCATTGACGCATTGATTCATTGTCTCAAGACCTGAAATTAACGATCCGATGATTCAATGACTCAATCGCCCCATCACACGGCAACTCCACACGGATGCTCCCGTGGCTTCACGCTGATCGAATTGATCGCGGCCACAACCATCCTGATCATTCTGACCGGCATGGCCGTTCCGTTGGTGCGGATGACCGTCAAGCGCGAGCGTGAGCGCGAGTTGCGCTATGACCTGTGGATGTTGCGCGACGCCGTCGACCGCTACAAGGACGCGGCCGACCGCGGAGCGTTCCAGATCAAGGTTGGCAGTGAAGGGTATCCTCCGGATCTCGATACCCTGGTCAACGGTGTCGACGTCGGAGGCAAGAAGTTGAAATTCCTGCGGAAGATCCCCGTTGACCCCATGACCGGCCAGGCGGAGTGGGGAATGCGCTCGATGCAAGACGATCCAACCTCGGAATCGTGGGGCGGACAAAATGTGTTCGACGTCTACAGCAAGTCGCAAGATACCGCCCTCGACGACACGAAATACAAAGACTGGTAAATGAAGCTGGAAGCCAAGTTGCGCTTGCGCGGATTCACGCTCATCGAGATGGTGGTGGTCATCAGCCTGATCCTGGTGCTGCTGGCGATTGCCGTACCCATGTACAACACCGCCATCAGGCGCTCGAGAGAAGCCACGCTGCACGCGGACTTGAAGACGCTCAACGGCGTGATTCAGGAGTACTCCCAGAACAAACGGCGCGCGCCGCAATCGCTGGACGACCTGGTCCAGGCCGGCTACCTCAAATTTCTGCCCAATGACATTACAGGCCGTCCTGACACCTGGGTGACGGAGCCGGAGGATCAGGATAAGGCCTGGGACCCGAACCAGCCCGGCATCGCGTGGGTGCACAGCGGGTCGAATGAGATCTCTACCGATGGCACAGCATACTCGAGTTGGGTGAAATAGGACATGCAGAGCCGGCGAGGAAGCCGCGGGTTTACTCTGATCGAGATGATGGTCGTGATCAGTGTCATCCTCATCCTATTGGCCGTTGCTTTGCCCAACTACAGTGCCAGCGTGAATGCCGCGCGGGAAGAGAATCTCCGCAAGGATCTGAATACACTCAACCAGGTTATCTACCAGTACACGCTGGATAAGCAGAAGGCGCCCAAATCGCTCGATGACCTGAGGACCGCGGGCTACCTCGACGCCGTTCCCGACGACATTACAGGCCGCAACGATACCTGGGCCGTTGAAGAAGAGACGGACACAATCATGTCACCATCGCAGACGGATACCGGCATCATTGGCGTGCATAGCGGATCGAATCTCATCGGAAGCGATGGGCGCGCCTATTCGGAGTGGTAGGAAAGCAGCTTCTAGCTAACCCATCTGGCGGATATCTGTTACCTTACTCTCCTCAAAACTCAACGCCAGCTCTGGAGGCACCATTGAATAGACTGAATCGTTTACAGCCATTTGCTCTTCTAGTGTTGCGCGTCGTGCTGGGCGCGATCATGATCGCGCATGGGTACAAGAAGGTGTTTGGGGGATTCCAGAACCATCATGCCATGGTCGTTTCGCTCGGCATACCTGGGTGGATGGCTTATCTCTCGACGGGAATCGAATTCTTCGGCGGAATCGGGATCGTGCTGGGAATACTCACACGCTGCATCTCGCTCGCGTTTCTGATCGAGATGGGTATCGTGATCTGGAAGGTCCACTTCAAGAACGGATTCACGGCTCCGGGAGGTTACGAATTTCCGCTGGCGCTGGCGGCGATTGCCTTTGCGTTGATGTGCTTTGGCGGTGGGCCGTTCGGGTTCAATTTCGGGAAATCGTCAGCTGGAGGGGGCAAGGGGAAGGCCTAGTCGGTCGCGGTGTGAAGTTTATCCGAAAATGAGTATCTGGAGAGTAGGGGCCCTTCGACTCCGCAGGAACTTCGCTTCGCTCGTTCCTGCTGCGCTCAGGTGACAATCACAGAGCGAAAAGCGAAAAGTCACAAGTCACAAGTGAAAAGCAAAAGCCTTTAACCCCAAAGTACGCAGAGAAAAGCCGCGGAGTGCGCAAAGATTCCTGGATGCCGCTTGGTTGGCGCCCTAGAACTCTGCCAGGTCTTTCATGGCGCGGAACAGATCACTGACCTGGGGCAGGATTGCGTTTTCCAGGATCGGCTGGTAGGCAACGAATGTATCTGTCGCTGCGATGCGCTTGACGGGCGCGTCCAGGTGGTGGAAAAGCTGGTCGGCGATGCGAGCGGCGATCTCCGCGCCGTATCCCCAGCTGAGCGAATCTTCATAAGCAACCAGCACGCGGTTCGTTTTTCGAACCGACGCCACAATCGTGTCCCAGTCGAACGGAGCTAACGTGCGCAGGTCGATCAATTCCACGCTGACATGGTGCTCGCGCTCGAGCTTTTGCGCAGCCTGCAGCGCACGCGGAACCACCGCACCATAGGTGATCACCGTGACATCGCTTCCCGGCTGCACGATGCGAGCTTTCCCGAACGGAACCATGTAGTCGGGCCCGGGGTACGGCGCACGGCCGTAAGTTTCACGGTAGAGACGCTTGTGTTCGAGGAAGAGGACCGGGTCGTCGCAGCGAATGGCAGTGCGAAGCAGTCCGGCGGCATCGAGGGAGTTCGACGGAAAAACCACCCGCCATCCGGGCGTGTGCGTGAACATGCTCTCGCCGCATTGCGAGTGGTAGATCGCGCCGCCGGTAAGATAGCCGCCAATGGCAACGCGAACCACGGCCGCAGCCGAGAAAGCGTTGTTGGAGCGCCAGCGGATCAGTGGCAGTTCGTCGCGAAGCTGCATCATTGCCGGCCAGATGTAATCGAAGAACTGGATCTCGACCACCGGTTTCAGGCCGCGAACAGCCATGCCTGTGGCGCGGCCCACGATATTCGCTTCCGCCAGCGGCGAGTTAAAGACCCGGTCGGAACCAAATTCCATCTGCAGGCCCGAGGTCAGCTTGAAGACGCCGCCTTTACCTTTCACCAGCTTTTGCTTGACGTACTCTTCGCGGCTGGCGTCGGCCACATCCTCGCCGAAAATGACGATCCGCTCGTCGCGGCGCATTTCATCGCGCAGCGTAGCATTGATAAGATCGGCCATGGTCTTGGGCTGCGAGGCGGCCCGCTTGCCGTCGCCCGCGCCTTCCGGTGCGGCAAAAGCCGGATGCGTGTCGAATGCGGAAGATGTGGGGTCGAGATCGGGTGAGTAGACGAAATGGTAGATGGTCTCCGGCTGCGGGATGGGCGCTGCCAGGGCTCGGTCTGCCGCGCCCTGAACCTCCTCGTCAACCTCCCTCTCGATCTTGTTGATGCCCTTTTCGTCGAGGATGCCCTCACGCAGCAGGAACATCTGGAGGCGCGAGATGGGGTCCCGGGCGGCGTCACGCTGGCGTTCAGTATCGGGCCGGTACAGGCGTTCGTCATCCGAGAGCGAGTGCGAATACGGCCGGATCACGTGCGCGTGCACAAACGCGGGACCATGCCCTCCACGCAGATGTTCGACCGCCCGCGTGAAAGCGGCATAGGCGACGATCGGGTCAGTGCCGTCGATCTCCTCAAAATGGAAATTGGGAAACGCCGAGACGAGACGCGAAATATTGCCTCCCGCAGTCTGCACCTCAACTGGAACTGAGATCGCGTACTCGTTGTCTTCCACGCAAAACAGCACCGGCAACCGCCGGTTCGAAGCGGTGTTCAGGGCTTCCCAGAATTCGCCCTCGCTGGTAGTGCCGTCACCCAGGGACACATAAGTGATTTCGTCACCCTGAAACGCGACGTCCTTGAACTGGCGGTAGTCTCCCTCGGCTTTGCGGGCGGCGGAGGGATGCTTGGCGAAGTAGCGTCCGGCCTCAGCGCATCCGACGGCATGCAGAATTTGAGTGCCCGTCGCGGAAGACTGGGTGACGATGTTCAGGTGGCGGTAGGCCCAGTGCGAGGGCATCTGGCGGCCGCCGGAGGACGGGTCTTCCGCGGCGCCGACGGATCCGAGCAACATCTCATAGGGCGTCGCGCCCAGGGCAAGGCAAAGAGCGCGGTCCCGGTAGTACGGGAAGAACCAATCGTGCCTGGCCTTGAGAGCGAACACGGCGGCTACGCCGACGGCCTCATGGCCTGCTCCTGAGATCTGGAAGAAGACTTTTTGCTGCCGCTTCAGGAGGATTTCGCGGTCATCGATGCGCCGCGACGTGTACATGATGCGGTAGGCGTCGATGAGTTGCTGCGGAGTGAGGCCCTGGTAGGCTTTGGATTTCTTTTTCAGGTCAGCATCGGTCAGTTTGGATTCGACTTTGGTCGGAGCCATTCCCGCTGTCCACCTCACCCGGTTGGGCCGGGCTTTATTGTAAACGGCGAAGGGAAGTTGGGGGTAGAAAACGGAGCCAGAATCCGGACACAGGTGACAGGCCTTCGGTCACCGGCGTGAGGGTACAGGAGATACTGACGGGCCACTTCTGATCCGACAAATGTCACGCAGGACCTGTGATCCGCGACCTGTCACCGGTGGTCTGACTCAGTTATCCTGAAAAGTCCATGATTCGTTTTCTGCGGCATTTTGATCCTCACCAGATTCGCATGCTGGTGTTCGACCTGGATGGGACGCTCATCGATTCCCGGCTGGACTTGATCCACTCCGTGAACGCCATGCTCCGCCACTGTGCGCGGCCCGAACTGCCTGGGGACCTTATCGCCAGTTATGTGGGCGATGGCGCGCCCGTGCTGGTCCGGCGCGCGTTAGGGGAGTCGGCGAGTGAGCCGGAGTTCAAGGCTGCACTCGAATATTTCCTCGGTTACTACCGCCTGCATAAACTCGATCACACGGTGGTCTACGCGGGGATCCCCGAGGTACTCGCTCGCCTGTCGTTGCCGTCCAATGGAACGCAGCGCTTGATGGCGGTGCTGTCCAACAAGCCGGTGAACCCGTCGCGCGATATCGTGCAGGCGCTCGGTCTCGGGGGCTACTTCGTGCGGATTTACGGCGGCAACAGTTTTCCCACCAAGAAGCCTGATCCGCTGGGAGTGCAGACGATTCTCGACGAAGTGGGTGTAAAGCCGCAGGAAGCGATCATGATCGGCGACTCGTCGATTGACGTGCAGACGGGGCGAAATGCGAGCCTATGGACCTGCGGGGTGAAATACGGATTCGCGCCGCACACGCTGGATGACACATCACCCGACGTGCTCGTCGACACTCCGAAGGAATTGGGAGAGCTATTTCACTAACCAGCCGCCGGAAATCGTCCCGTCGCCGCAGCAGCCAGCTTCTCTCATGCGGATCTTTTGTGCTCTCCGGCATCTCTTGCGGTGAGTTGAGAAATAGCTGACCAATCCAGGGATTCGCCACCCTGCGCCAACAGAGTGAGAAAGCGGTTATAGATGAGAGTGGCGAGCGGCATGGGCACGCGCAGGCTCTCGGCGGCTGCGATGACGAGACGGTTGTCCTTGAATCCCAAAGGCGCCGCAAATCCGGCCGGTTCGAACTTCTTGTCGGCGATGATGGCGCCATAGGTCCGGTACACGGGAGCAGCGAACAGCGTTGAGGTGAGGAAGTCGAGATATTGGTGCTGGTCCATCCCGGCCTTCGCGACCAGCGCCATGGCTTCTGCGAGCGATTCGATCACGGAAGAGATCAGGAAGTTGCCGCTCAGCTTCACGAGATTCGCGTCCGCAGGATTGGACCCGAAGCGGAACGTCTTCTGCCCGAAGGCTTCAAAGAGCGGAGCGCAGGCGTCGAGCGCGTCGTTCGGTCCGGCCGCGGCGATAAAAAGCCTTCCTGCCGCCGCCGCGTCGGGGCGGCCGAACACCGGGGCCGAGACAAACCGCTGGCCGCGCTCGGCGTGAGCGGCTGTGAGTCTCTGCGAGAGGGCAATGCCGATCGTGCTGATGGAAACGTGAATCGCGCCCTGGGAGAGATGGCTCAGTATGCCGGCATCGCCGTACGCAACACTTTCAAGCGCAGGATCGTCGGCCAGCATGGTCATGACGGCCTCGCCGCGACATGCGTCGGCTACGCGGGCCCCAAGGTGCGCGCCCTGCTGCACCAGCGGCTCCGCCTTGCCGGCCGTGCGGTTGTAGACCGTGACATCGTGGCCGGCTTTCAGAAGATTCGCGGCAATTCCTGCTCCCATATTTCCCAGGCCGATGAACCCAACCTTCATAAGTCGCGCTCCTTCAAACCTTGAGGTGTTATCGATGCGCTCGAACGGATGCAACCGAATGCGGAAGTGGAGAGTTGCTCCGGTCCGTCAGCGCGCTGCGATCGTGTACAGCTTTACGCGCAGCAGATTGAACCCGTGTGCGGGCAGTGAGATGTTCCGTCCCTGGTTGCTCTGATCTCCATTGAGGCGCCGTTCGGTGATCCACTTTCCGCCGGTGCGGGATCCTTCCTCGATGCTGACGATACCGGCAATGCCCTCACCGGCATCGATGTCTTTGGTGACGGTGATCGTGAGCGCCGCGCCCCCGACCAGAAACTCATCCTCACCCGTCTGCACGACGATCATCGCGCCGTCGTCCTGCAGAATCTTCCTCTCAGGCCAGGAGCGCGCCAACGTCGCGGTGAACAGATAGCCTCCGAGGGCGACAGTCTGCGTGGGGCGAGGGCTACTTACATGAAGCGCGAGCCCTCGAGTTCGGCCTTCTCGCTGCGCTGGGGGGAGGATCTCCGCCAACTGCTCAAGCACCGAGTAGCTGTCTGCGAGCGAACCTCTCTCGGCTGTATTATCCGCGGGGGCGGGGATGCTGTCGACCGCAAAGGGCGAGAAGCCAAAGGCCCGCGCTTCTCCGTAAGCGTAGAACGCATTGAACGGACTCGGTTCCAGGCGCGCCTCGGGGACGAAGACCGGATTCCCGTGCTCGTTGTAGCGGTCGATCCAGTATTCGAAATTGGGCCAGTAGATGTCCGGGGCGAAGAAATCCACGGCCGGGGCCGCGGCGCGATAGATCTCCAGGAGATACGGATGCGGTCCGCCGCTCGGATACTCGCCGGCGAGCTCCCGAGGAGCCGGCAACTGCGCGTTGACGAACATGGGCAGTGAATATTCTTTCTTTCCCGCTGCTGCCACTTCTCCGATGTAGCGTGCGTAATTCCATGCCATGAAGCCTTCAGGTGCCTGGTCACGAAAAGCTTCACGCCAAGTGCGTCCCTTCTCATTCCAGCAGCGGCTGAGTTCGGGAGAGAGACGGTCTCTATGCGCGCGCAAGTGCTGCATGAGCGCGTCGGGAACGGCCCCATTGAAAAGACGATCTGCTTCTGGTGAGAGATCTCGTCCACTGCCGAGTATGCCGACCTCGTTTTCGACCTGCACCATGAGGACCGTCTGCTGTTTTGCGTCAAATTCCTTTACGTGTCGCATCAGAGCTTGGAATGCTCTGGAATCTGTGTCGAGGTTCTCTTTTGAGAGTGTGGAAAGAATCTCGAGCGGATGGCCGCCAGGCGCGATGGCGCGTGCAAAACGCTTGGGATTTGTCTTCACCCACTCCGGCGCATAGCTGGAGACTGCGTTCTTCCAACTGCCGAACCAGAGCAGGACGAGATGGAGATGCTGCCCGCGGGCCTGTTCGATCCAGTGATCGAGGATGGAGAAATCGAACTGTCCTTCCGTGGGTTCAACCTGTTCCCAGGCGACCGGGACCAGGACCGTATTGATGTGCAGCCGCGCCATGCGCGGCAGGATTTCATCCGCCTGCGCGGCCGTGCCCGCCGAAGAGTTGCCGAGTTCGCCGCCCAGGATCAGAAAAGGCCGCCCGCCGACAACCAGCTGAGTTGACGCCTCAGAACGATCGAGGCGAGGGATGTCCTGCGCAACCAGCAGCGACGTTGTGTGCAGAAACCACGCCAGCAGAGCGACCAGAAACACAGTAGAAGGCCGAGTCACGTCAGGGCACCCTCATGGACCATTCCCAAACTGAGAAGGGCAACGCTGTCGAGCAAGAGTCTACATCAATTTGGAGGAGCGACCGCCCCTTGCATTCTCCGCTTGACATCGAGTTGTTTCTGTTTCAATATGTCGTTAGACGACATGTCGTCAGAGAGAATATGGAACCACTTCCGCTTAGCGAACCGGTGTTGTTGATCCTGGTGAGTCTGGCTGAAGCGCCACGCCATGGCTATTCCATCCTGAAGGACGTTACGGCCATGAGCGACGGACGCGTGACCCTTTCTACGGGCACGCTCTATGGTGCCTTGCGGAGGCTGCTCAACGATGACTGGATCGAACGCTTCGAAGACGAGGACACGTCGCGTGGGCGCCAGGCATACCGTCTGACGGCCAACGGGCGGCGCCATCTGCAGACCGAAGTCCGCCGCCTGAAGCAACTCACGCGGGTGGCCAGCCTGCGCGTCGCGCCGAGGGAGCGCTGACCATGCTCGCACTCTATCGTAGTGTGCTGTATCTGTATCCCGAAGACCATCGCAGAGAATTTGGCGACGAGATGCAGGCCGTTTTTGCCGAAGCGGAGCGCAGCGTCGCCGTGCTCGGCGCCTCGTCGCGGATGGCTTTCTATGGCCGCGAGCTCTTTGGACTCATCGCCGGCGCTATGGAAGAGCACATTCGCTGCCTGACCGGCATTCGTTCCTGGGGAGTTCTTCCATGGAGGAGACGTGCCATGCGTTCCGACTTTCGTTTCTCCAAGGCCACACCCGTGCTGATGGCGCTCATTCTCGTCGCTATCCTCATAGCGATTGAGAAAGCGACCGCCATCCGCAACTCTGTTTATCCCGCGTCGAGTGTCCATGTTGGACCGCTCCACGCCGAACACTTCACCTTTGTCCCGTCACTGATGCTGATGTTCGCGTGCGCCTATCTCGTGGGCATGATCGGCTGGGCGATTGTGTACGCACTGCATCGCTCAGGCGTGCACAGGCTGGATGGAATGAAGGGTGGAACTGAGTAGTTGGGCTCAGTCCTCTATGGTCTGGGCGGGACTGGATGCAGGCCCTCAGCGGATAGAGCTGTCGAGCTTGACTGCCTGACATCGCAGCGGCGAACCGCTGCGCCACCCACAACCCGAGTTCTCCATGAATCAAGCTGCACGGCCCACAATGCGCGCGGGAGCGGCGGCCTCTCTCCGAATAAGCATCCTGAATACGAGTATGTGGGTGATCAGGAGGAGAGGGACCCCAAACACTGGGATGAAATAAGCCGCGCCCAGCAACCCCGGTGTCTCTGGAAGCGAGATTCGACCACCCTGGTAAAACGCAGTCAGCAGGTCAGCCGTCCCAAAAATATTGAAGATCCAGACCAGGGGTCCGGCCAGTGTGGTCCTGAGAGAAGCGAGGGCGATGAGGGCCAGAGTCGCCGCGGCGAGATCACCGTAGGCGAGTCCGCGAGCGAACGCGGTGGCGGATAACTGCGGAGAGACGACGCCGGGAATCAAGACCGCGAGCCCGATATACCGGAACCCGTGCAGCACGAGGATCGGCTTGAGTCCTTCTGCGCGTTCGCGCTTGCTTATCGCCGGCCAAATGTACTGCGCGGCGAAAACGCCCCACGCGAGTAGTCCGAAGGCTACAGTGATACCCCATATCAGAGGAATAGGCACGATGCGCTCCTATCTCCGCCCGCCTGTGAAAGCCTGTACACTTCACAACGAGGCGAGTCGCACTCATAACTGATGATTCAAAGTGCCTCCGAGACTCGGGCAAAATGGGGTCACCATGTGCAAGCCCCCTTTTCAAGAAATTGAGGAGTAGGGACGCCCACCAGAATTCAAGGCTGAGAAGTCACTACGCTCTTGTCGAGAGCCAGCAAAAGATGGCCGCCCGGACTCTGGAGTAACTTCTTCCGCGGCAGGCGCGATAGTTCCTGTTCCGATACGCGAGTATCTTTGCAGGTTGGGGAAGACGGCGCCGACGGGCCGGCGCTGATTACGAGTAGCTGATCGCCACGACGAAGTAAACAAAATGAATGGCCCCACGGATCGAGTTTATCCTCGCTGGAAACATAGTCAGCGGTAGAACTGGTACGCAACCAGTTTCCACTTGCCGTGCTCTTGAGCGTGGCGTTCCCAAGCGTGACAGCCAATCTCCAAGTGTCAAATAGCTTGGCGTCGGTTCGGAAATCCATCTCGCTATAAGGTCTAGAGCTTGTCCACAACGAAGGAGTCCCAGGTTGTTTGACGACCACAGCAGCGGCGATAGCTGATTTAAAGGGCGCAACTTCCTGCTCGGTCGGCGTTGAGAAGACGAGTTTGAAATTATGGGTGAAATCGTACCAAGCCCAGGCAAGCAGAACCGCACACAAAGCGAGAACGGTTCCGGCTACGACAGCAATCTTGCGGCCCAGACTCCAAGCGGAAAACATGGGTTTGCCATCCCCATCAAGATTCTACGCTGGTTCAGCGGCCTTGTAGCTCTAAGTTACTGGCTCACTTCTTCACCACCACCCCAATCCCCAATTCCCTCAGCTGCCCTTCGCTCACCGGCGTGGGGGCTTCGCACATCAGGTCCTTGGCGGCGGCGGTTTTGGGGAAGGGGATGACTTCGCGGAGGCTGTCGGCGCCGGCCAGGATCATCACGATCCGATCCAGCCCCAGCGCGATCCCACCGTGCGGAGGCGTGCCGTATTCGAGCGCTTCCAGGAAGAATCCGAAACGGGTAGCGGCTTCTTCTTTGGTCATGCCCAGCGCGTGGAAGATCTTGCTCTGGATGTCCTGGCGGTGAATACGGATGGAGCCTGAGCCGAGCTCGGTGCCATTGAGCACGACGTCGTAGGCCAGCGCGCGCACCATGGCCGGATCGGTTTCGAGCTTGTCCATGTCTTCGTCGTGCGGCGAGGTGAAGGGGTGGTGCGCCGCGACCCATCGCTTGTCGTTCTCGTCGTACTCGAACATGGGGAAGTTCGTCACCCAGAGGAAGCGATAGTCTTTCGCAGGATCGCCCGTCTTCTTAAAGATGCCGTGGCGATCGGCGTACTTCTGCGCCAGCGCGACGCGCAGCAATCCGGCTGAAGCGTAGATCGCAAGTTCGGCGGGCGTGACTTTGCGCTTGCCCGCCGGATGATCGTCTTTCCCGGATTGTGCCGAGCCGACGACGAGAACGATCAGGTCGCCAGTTTCGCAGGCGCCGGTGGTCTGACGAATCCTGTCGCGGATCTTCCCTGCGGCATCGGGGAACTTGCTCTCGATCCGCTTGAAGTCCTCAAACACGCGGGCGCCGCCCTTGGAAATGAAGAGCGGCTTAATGTCGTCGCGCTCTTTGCGCGAGAGTTCGCCGACCTTCGGCGTGCGGAGGGCAATCACCGGCAGGTCTTTGTTGATCGCCAACTGCGCGAGATCGTCCGCGGTGAAGCAGTCGCGGACTTCGGTGAAGGCGGGCAGCCGCAGGTCGGGCTTGTCGATGCCGTACTGGCGGATAGCGTCGTCGTAGTCCATGCGCGGGAAGTTGGTCTTGATCTCGACTCCCGCAGCCTTGAATGCAGCAGCCAGAAAGCCCTCGACCACTTCCCAGACCCGCTCCGGCTGCGGGTAAGACATCTCAAGGTCAACCTGAGTGAATTCCGGCTGGCGGTCGGCGCGCAGGTCTTCATCGCGGAAGCAGCGCACGATCTGGAAGTAGCGGTCGAAACCCGAGATCATCAGGATCTGCTTGAACAGCTGTGGCGACTGCGGTAGCGCATAAAAAGTTCCGGGACTCACGCGGCTGGGGACGAGGTAGTCTCTCGCGCCTTCCGGCGTAGAGCGCGTCATGAATGGCGTTTCGATTTCGTAGAAACCCTGCGAAGCGAGGAAATCGCGAATCGCCAGCGAAACTTTGTGCCGCAACTCGATGTTGAACTGCATGGCGTCGCGGCGCAGGTCGAGATAACGGTACTTCAGGCGCATCTCTTCGTTGGGCAGCACAGTGTCGCTAGGCAGGAAGGGAAGCTGTTTCGAGACATTCAGGATGCGCAGCTCTTCGGCGACCAACTCCACTTGGCCCGTAGGGATGTTGGGATTAATGGTATCGGCGTCGCGCAGCTTGATCTTGCCGATGACGGCGATGACGTACTCGTTGCGCAGATTTTCGGCCTTGTCGTGGATGGCGGCATTGAGCTCGCGGTTGAAGACGACCTGGGTGATCCCGGTGCGGTCGCGGAGATCGACGAAGATGATGCTACCGAGGTCGCGGCGGCGGTTCATCCATCCCATGAGGACGGCTTTGTTGCCTGCGTCGCAAGGGCGGAGCGCTCCGCACATGTGAGTTCGCCTTAAGTCGCCGAGAAAGTCGAGCACGTTGTTGCCTTGTCTATCTGGAGTTGAGAGCTGAATTGGAGATTATAAATGCAGGAGTCAGTAGTCAGTAGTCGGGAGTCAGAAGTCAGCGTGAGGGCCTGACTCCTTTGCGACGGACAATACCCCAGGTTGGCGAACGATAGCCGGGGCTAAAGCCGTGCTCATTTGACGTGGAAACGCGGCCCTGAAAGGGCCGCTCTTCCACGGTTGTTCCTGTATTCCGGCAGTCGCGCCTTCTGCTAGCACCGCGATCGGAGCTTTCAGCGCGTTGCAGAGCCAGGCTGCTTGTTCTTCGTCACCTGCGCGTCGAGGAACAGATAACGGTCGCGATTCGGTTCTGCCGCGGCCTTCATATTAGCGGCGCTCAGACGCATGACCTGAAACCCATTGTCTTTCTTGTATTGCGGCCACTCGGGCAAGCCTTTGCCGTTGGGATCGCCGTTGGCGGCGAAGTTCGCCCAATACGAGGACATCGCGTCGGAGACCTTGAAATCGCCATCGGTCCAGGGGACATCGACCGATTTCAGGGTTTGAAACACGTATTCGATCTCGCCGGCGTGGCGGGAGCCGAGTTCACTGGCGGGAACCGGGCCGAGCATGGCGCCGGGCTTGGTGGCCGGGACCTGCTCGAAGCGGTAGGTATATATGGGGACTCCGGCCTCCACCTGCAGGTTGAGCCATTTCCATGTCGAGTACGCGATGAAGTCGTCACCGGCCAAAGCGTAGGCGGAGGTGAGCGCCTCCTGGTCCGTCGCGGCCGGGTAGAGCTTCAGGAATTCTGCCGCCTGATCGCCGAACCGCTCTTTCGCCTGCTGTTCAAAACTTTTCGCGGTAGGCTTCTGCGGGTTGAAGAGGACATTGATCTTGCCTTCGTCGGCATTCCATCCGGCGAGTAAAGGCACGCGTGCCTGCTTGCCTTCAGCAAAAGTGATGCCGGGATCGACGGTGAAGAAGTAGCCGTCGACGTTGGGGCCGAAGACGAATCCGCGGTTCAGCTTGGCGGCGGCTTGCAGGAGTTCCTCGGCGGGTTTCGCGCGCATTTCCGCGAGCGACTTCGCGCCCAGCGATTCGGCAAACTTCACGCCAAACTGCTCGGTTTCGGCCAAAGGCTTCAGCCACCCATCGGGGTCTTTGTGCGAGGGGAAGAACGCTCCACTTTCGCCGAGCGCTTTCTGGAAAAGGCCTCGTGAGAGGGATGTGGCCATCTGGGCGCAGACGGAGAACGATCCGGCGGACTCGCCGGCGATCGTGATGTTTTTGGGATCGCCTCCGAAGGCAGCGATGTTCTTTACGACCCACTGCAGGGCAGCGAGTTGGTCCTGCAGGGCGTAGTTGCCAGAGGAGTTGTGGCCGGATTCCTTGCTGAGTTCGGGATGGGAGTAGAACCCGAACACGCCGAGCCGGTAGTTCGAGTTGACGACAATCACGCCTTTCTTCGCCAGAGCCTCGCCATCATAGCGAGGCTCAGAGGCGCTCCCGGCCACGAAGCCGCCGCCGTAGTACCACAGGATGACGGGGATCTTGCCGGGAGTCGAGGGCTTGGCAGGAATCCAGATGTCGAGGTTGAGGCAGTCTTCGCTCGGTTGCGCGTCGCGAAAATAGATGTCGCCGAAAACGTTGGTTTGCAGGCAAGCCGGGCCGAATTTGTCGGCGGCGCGCACGCCCGTCCACCTTTCCGCGGGTTGTGGAGCTTTCCAGCGCAGGTTGCCAACCGGAGGAGCCGCAAAAGGAACGTTCTTGAACATGCGGACGGTGCCGTCGGTATTCATGGCGCCGACAAGGGTCCCGGTTTCAACCTTGACCTGGTCGGCGGCATAGGCGTTAAGGGTGAGAGCGCAAATAATGATGAGGAATAAGGCGAGTTGAAAAAGGCGTTCTGGCCGGTTCATTGATTCTTGGTTCTCCTTCGTGATCCTTCGTGCTCTTTGTGGTCGAGAGCTTGCTCACCACGAAGGACACCAAGGTTCACGAAGGAACTGCACTCAACACTACAGCGTGAGGCAACAGGGATTGAGCTTCGCTCGCGCGAAGCTCAATCGTAGTTCAGCGGTCTGAAACCGCAACACCAACAACGGTCTTACGATTACTTCTTCGTAGCTTTGCCGTCCATGATCGTGTTCCAGGTCGTTCCGTCGGCCGACATTTCGAATTTGAAGGTATAAGAAGTCGGCGACAAGATCTTCTCGATGTACCGGGTCTTCATCGTCTGCGGCCCCATCTTCATATCGCTGAGCCAGGTCCAGGTATCGCCATCGACCGTGCCGTTGGCATGAACCGTTTCTCCAGTGCTGTCGAACTCGTAATACGTGTAGACCTTCTCCTGCGGGTCGTATCCGAGAAACGAGATGCCAGTTCCATTCCCCATCGATGCACTCTGGTAACTGTTGTTCATCACAACAAAGAAACCGCCATCCATCCACTTGGCGTCTGTTTGCATTGTCATGGAGCCTCCTGGACCCATGGGGCCAGCTTTCATGTCTCCCGTGGAGGCCCAATTACCTACAAAATAGTCGAGTTTCTTGAGTTCCGGGCCGGGCTTCGGCGGCGCCATCTGCGCGAAGGCTGCTGTGGTGAGGAGGACGGTAACGAGGAGAGCGGCGAAGGCACGATTCATGGAACACCTCGTGTTGAAATGTACGCGTGAGGAATGTCACGCCCCGGCGCGAATGGTAGATGGTGGACGGAAGACAAGTCAACACAACAGTCGCTGATAGTCAGTAGTCGGTAGTCTGTTCAGCAAAATGTTGCCGACTTCCGACTACGGGCTACCGAAGACCTCAGTCAAAATCTGTCGCGCTCCACAGGTTGGCTGTGATCTGCTGGAACTTCAGCTTCCATTTCCCGCCGTCCTTGGCCCAGGTGTCGCTCATGTGGCGATAGCGCAATCGGCTTCCCGGGACGATCAGGTTGTAGCTGACGACCGCGCTTTCCTCGTTGAGGCGGACGACGACGATATCGTATACGCGCAGACCTTTCGGCATGCCTTCTTGGGCGCTGCCGACAAGTTCTTCCTTGTCGTAGAAGTCTCCGTTCGAGCCGATGCCATGGAAATCGTCGGCCACAGACTCTTTGACATATCCTGCGTTTTTCTGTTCGAGCGCCTGCATGAACTGGTTCTGGTTGGCGATCAGTTCCTGCTCGAAGGGCGAGACTGGTTTGGACTGTGGGGTTTGGGCAACGGCGAAACTGAGAAGGGCGACAAAGGCGCACAGCACAGTGAGAGTTCGCATGTTGGGCTCCAACGAGGACGATTGTACTCGCTGTGGCTGCATGTAGCTCGGGACAGGAGACTAAGAGCTCGGTTGCGCTATCCGCCTTGGCAGTTCCGCGCGCGGTACAGTTTCCTGCTTGCCCGAGGCGAGGTGTTTGAGTGCGAATGCGCCAGCCTTCACTTCGTTTTCGCCGACGATCAAGATGTAGCGGGCCCCGACTTTGTCTGCAGCTTCGAACGATTTCTTCAGGCGGAAGGATTCGTCACCGAGTTCGACGACGAGGACTTCGTTGCTGCGTCGCAATTCGCGGGCGAGGCGGGCGGCCTCGCGATTCATGCCGGTACCCAGCGGGGCAATATAGACATCGGGCTTGCGAAGCACGTCTTCTACTGCTTTGCTGAGCGAGAGAACGAGGCGGTCCTCTCCAATCGCAAAGCCAATGCCTGGCGCCGGAGGTCCGCCGAGCGCTTCGGACAGGCCGTCGTACCGACCTCCGCCAAGGATCGCGTTCTGCGCGCCCAGCGCTCCATGCGTGAACTCGAACGCGGTGCGCGTGTAGTAATCCAGGCCGCGGACGAGGCGGTCGTTTTCCCGGAACTCGACACCCACCGATCTCAGAATCTCTTTCACTTCTTCGAAGTGCTTGCGGCAGGATTCGTCGAGGAACTGCGAGATGCGCGGCAGTTTGTCGATGATGGGCTGGTCTTCGGGGGCTTTGCAGTCGAAGACGCGCAGCGGGTTGGTGACGGCGCGGCGTTTGCAGTCGTCGCACATCTTGCCGACAACCGGTTCAAGTGCCTTGCGCAGGGCTTCGTTGAACTTAACGCGATCGGCGGGGCAGCCGACGGAATTCAGTTCGAGCGCCCATCCGGTGATGCCAATGCGGTCGAGCAGCGTGGCGAGCAGTTCGAGAATCTCGGCGTCGCGCGCAGGCGACTCGCTGCCGGAGGTTGCCGGACCGATAACCTCAGCGCCGATCTGGTAGAACTGGCGATAGCGTCCTTTCTGCGGCCGCTCGCGGCGGAATTGCGGGCCGATATAGAAAAGCTTGTTCAGTCCGCGATCCCAGAGCTTGTGCTCGATGTAGGCGCGAACGACGCCCGCGGTGTTTTCTGGGCGAAGAGTCAACGACTGACCTTTGTCGCTCTCAGCGCGGCCGCGATCCTCCCACGTGAACATCTCTTTCGCGACGATGTCGGTCTCTTCTCCGACGCCACGCGCAAACAGCTCTGTCGCCTCGAAAATGGGCGTCCGAATCTCGTGGAAATTGTACGCGCCGAACACTTCGCGAACGGCCGCTTCGACAAAATTCCACAGCGCCGTATCCGGCGGGAGCAGGTCGCGGGTTCCGCGGGGAGATTTGATCATCAGGAGTCAGTAGTCAAGAATCGGTAGTCAGCAAAAAGCAACAGCCGGACTGCATCGCTGACTCCTGGCTACTGACTCCTGACTACTTCCTTTCCATTAAATACGACTTCTTATATCCCAGATAATTCTCGGCGTAGCGAAGAATCGTCGCCGCGTCATCTTTTTCCAGCGTGCGGCGGAACTTGCCGGGGCTGCCCATCCAGAGTGAATTCGGTTCGACGATGGTCTTCTCCGGGATCAGCGTGCCGGCGGCGATGATGGAGCCACTGCCGATGACCGCGCCGTTCAGGATGATCGAGCCCATCCCGATCAGGCAGCGGTCTTCGATCCTGCATCCGTGCAGGACGACATTGTGGCCCACCGTGACATAGTCGCCGACGTAGACGCCGTATTGCTGCAGCATGCCGTGGAGCACACTGCAATCCTGGATATTCGAGTAGTGGCCGACGCGAATTTCGTGCACATCACCGCGCAGAACGGCGTTCATCCAGATGCTCGAGTGCTCGCCGAGGATGACATCACCGATCAGCTGAGCGGATTCGTCGACGTAGGCAGTAGTTGGGACTTGCGGGGTAACGCCTCTGTAAGAGCGGATCATTGGCTGAATATTGAAAATATCACGAAGCAGGAGAAGAAGTCAGAAGGCAGAAGTCAGATTGCAGAAGTTGAGGCGCTTAGCAGGCGTGAGGCCGAGCCAAGGCGAGGCCGGGAGCCTGCTGCCGAAATCCCGAGCGGTTTTTTGCGAGGGATCCCGATTGCACTGGGAAATTGCAGATTGCAGAGGTGAAATCAAAATCAAAACCAAAACCAAACCTTGAACCACAGAGCGCACGGGGGAGCACGGGGTATAGAATTCTTTGCCTATGTCCAAAGCCCTGAGGCCGCATCGATCTGCTTCACTTTGTTTTTTTCCGTGCTCCCCTGTGTCCCGCGTGGTTAAGAGTTTTGTCGTTGTTCTCTTGGTAGCAGCCTGGGTCCTGCCCGCTGTGGGACAAGCAAAACCTTCGCCTGAACTGGCGAAGTTCTTCTCCGACTATTTCGAGGAGCGGCTGCGTGACGAGCCCGAGTTCGCCACCAATGTCGGACGGCATGAGTATGACGATCGCTGGACGGATCTGTCGAAAGCCGGGCGCGAAGCGCATCGGGTGCACCTGCAGGCGCGATTTGATCGGCTGGGGAAGTTTTCGCTCGATGACATGTCGGACCAGGACCGCCTCAGCGTCGAACTGCTTCGCTATGACTTGCGCACGACGCTCGACGCAATGGACCTCGAGACGCACTTGCTGCGCGTTGGACAGATGTATGGGTCTCACAACCGCGTCTATACGACGATCGACCGCATGCCGGCGTTCACGGTCAAAGATTGCGAGAACATCATTGTGCGGCTGCATGCCATCCCCGCTTATGTCGATCAGAACATCGAAATCATGAATGAAGCGATCGCGGCGGGCATCACGCAGCCGAAGATCGTGGTCGATCTGGTCATCGATCAGCTGAAGGTGCAGGTCGGGCAGGACGCTTCGCAATCCGCGTTGCTGGAGTTCCTGAAGAAGATGCCGGGCAGTATTCCCGAGGCGGATCGTGCCCGGCTACGCAAGCAGGGAACAGACGCCTATGAGAATGACTTTCGTCCGGCATGGCGCAAGCTGCTCGCGTACATGCAGACGACCTATGCGACGCACGCGCGGCCGACAGTCGGAATTTCGAGCATCAAAAATGGGAAAGATGACTATGCCATCCTGATCCGCCGCCTGACCACAACCAATGCAACCCCCGAGGAGATTCACAAGATCGGGCTGGCGGAAGTCGATCGTATCGAAAAAGAGATGCTGGCGATCGCGCGGCAAACTGGTTTCCAGGGTTCCGTGAGCGAACTGGAGGTGAAGCTGGCCGACGATCCGGAGCAGCGCTTCCACTCGAAAGATGAGATGCTCGCCTATTGCCGGAATGCCGCGAAGATCATCGAGCCAGAGCTGCCCGGCCAGTTCAAACACATTCCAATGCTGCTGTACGGTATCCGCGCAATTCCGGAGGACCGCGAGCAATCGCAGGCCTCGAATGCGCAGCCTCCGGCGCCGGACGGCAGCGCGCCGGGCTGGTTCAACCTGCGAGCGTACCAGCCGGAAAAGCAGGTCAAATACGACAAAGAATCGCTGGTGCTGCACGAGGCAGTACCGGGACACATTTTCCAGAATTCGCTGGCGCGGTCGCAGGCAGGCCTGCCGGAATTTCGCAAGTTTTACGGCAACAGTGCTTACGGCGAAGGCTGGGCCCTGTATGCCGAGTCGCTGGGAGTGCAACTTGGTGTGTACCGCGATCCGTACAACAAGTTCGGACAACTCGCCAGCGAGCGCTTCCGCGCGGCGCGGCTGGTGATCGATACCGGCATTCACGCCATGGGCTGGACGCGCGAGCAAGCCCAGGAATATTTTCGCGCGCATGCTCCGACACAGGCTCTGGCCGAAGTCGATCGCTACATCAGCTGGCCGGGACAGGCGCTCGCCTACAAGATGGGACAGTTGAAGATCATGGAACTGCGCCGCCAGGCGGAGAAAGAATTAGGCCCGAAATTCGATGTTCGGGAATTCCACGATGCCGTTCTTCGCGACGGGGCGTTGCCCTTGGAATTACTGCAGGAACGCGTGGGGAAATGGGTGGCGGAGAAGCGGTGACAATGCGCCATAGGGGGAACCGAAAGGCGTCCGAACTCAATTGTCACTTCAGTGACCGCTGCCTACCGGCATAGGCTATCGAAGTGAACGGCGATCGCTGGGGCTGCGGGCACGGATAGATGGCGCTCGGCCAAAGCTCCCTCCAGCATGTCGGGAGCGGGCGCCAGATGCAGGTCGGTATCCTGCGTGTAAAACGGGTCCCGCTCGGCTTCTTCGAGCGTGATGAATTCGAATCCTTTGGAACGATAGAGGTCAAGAGCGCGGGGAAGCATTTCCGCGTCGAGAACGCCTACGTGCATCAGGAGCACGTAGGGAATGTCGCGTCCCAATAGCGAATGTGACATGGCGCGATAGTGGCCAATGTTGTCCTCGGCCGATTTCAGAAAGCTGCTTTCGAGCTGCGCGACTGCCTGAGAGTCGCCTTTGGCTCGGCAGCGGGCGTAGGTCTCAGTCCACATGTAGTCGGCGAAGCTCATGGTTACGCCGGCGATTTTGTAGCCGCGCTGCAGGAGGAACGCGCGGACTCCGGCGCGCTTCTCCGCGGTGTCGCCTTCGGCCAGGAAGGGGAAGCGGAACCAGTGCCAGTCGTTGTCTTTCCATTTTGCAAGCAGTGGCTCATTCTTCGTAGTGTCGGCTTCGAATTCCTCCAGCGAATGCTGATTCAGGTTCATGTGCGACCAGGTATGGTTGCCAAGTGGATTCCCGGCATCCCGCCAGGCCTGCAAGGCGGAAACATCGTCAGAGTGCTGATCCAGCCAGTTGCCGTTGACGAAACCGTAGGTAGGAGGCACTTTCGCCTGCTTGAGGGCGGCGGCGATTTTGGAGATCACTTCGGTCCGGGTTGTTCCTGGAGGCACAGATCCATGGGCCGGGAGGTCGTCGAAGGTCAGGGCGATCCGCAAATGGCCCGACGATCCCGTGCCCCCTGGAGTTTGCTGACTTGAAGCAGCCGGATTCGTCGTCTGTGACAACGCAGCTGAAGCCAACAAGTACAGGATGACCGTCCGGAGTAAGCTCCGCAGTATGCTTGTCATATGAATGGCCATGTGTGCCCGTTAATTTCCCAAGGATACACCGCCGTTGCGACGAACCGTTCCTTGCGCGTCAACCGACGGCCAATCCGATAGAATCGCTAGAGTCGAGCCGGGGCAAGCCATTGTAGCGGCCTGGTGGCTCGGGCTCTTTCCGCATGATCGTCAATTTTGCAGAGCGCGCGCATAACCACAACTGGCAGCTCGATCCAGTCATTCGGTCACTGCTGGATACCGACTTCTACAAGCTGCTGATGCTCCAGTTCATCTGGAAGCATTATCCGAAGACGCGGGTGTCGTTTTCTCTCTACAACCGGACGACTTCGGTGCGGCTGGCAGAGATGTTTGGCACTGAAGAATTGCGTCGTCAGATGGACCATGTGCGAGGCCTGCGATTCCGCAAGTCGGAACTGGTGTGGCTAGCCGGTAACACGTTCTACGGGCAACGCGGGATTTTTGAATCCGCATTCCTGTCATGGCTGGAACAGGACTTCCGGTTGTCGGACTACGAGTTGTCGGTGCGCAATGGCCAGTTTCACCTCGAATTCGACGGTCTGTGGACCGAGACCACGATGTGGGAGTTGTATGCGCTCCCGATCATCGACGAACTGAAGACGCGCGCGGCGCTGGCCAAGCTGGGAGAGTTTGCGCTCGATATTCTTTATGCGCGGGCAAAGACAAAGTTGTGGGGAAAAATCCAACAGCTGCGCGATGTGCCAGGCTTGCATGTCGCGGACTTCGGCACACGGCGGCGGCATAGTTTTCTGTGGCAGGAGTACGTCGTGAACGCGATGGCGACGAATCTCAGCGACAGTTTCATCGGGACGTCCAACGCATTTCTCGCGCACAAACACGACCTGGAGGCCATCGGCACCAATGCGCATGAGATTCCCATGGTGGTGGCGGCGCTCGCTCCGGATGACCGGGCGCTCAAAGCATCGCAGTATCAAGTTCTCGAGCTGTGGCAGAAAACCTACGGTGGAGCATTGCTCATCATGCTCCCCGACACGTTCGGAACCACGCAGTTTCTCGAAGGCGCGCCGGATTGGGCGGCGGACTGGACCGGCCAGCGCGTTGACAGCAAAGATCCCTATATCGCCGGCGATGAGTACATCGAGTGGCTGAAGCAACGCGGGCGCAGTCCGCACGACAAGCTGCTGATCGCGTCCGACGCCCTCGACGTGGACGAAATCCTCGGCTTGCACGCCTATTTCAACGGAGTGCCGATGGGGGGAATGACTCCGCAGGAGTTTCGTAGCGCCGCCGATTTTCTGGATCCGCGGAAATGGAATCCGGAACGGCGGATCCGGTTCAGCGCCGGCTGGGGAACCTTGCTCACCAACGATTTCCGCGGCTGCGACCCGGCCGGCGGCAGTGAATTCGATCCGGTGAGTTTGATCTGCAAGGTGTCGGATGTGGAGGGAAGGCCTGCCGTCAAGCTGTCCGATAACTATGCCAAGGCGCTTGGTCCAGAGGACGAAGTCGAGCGCTATCGCCGCATTTTTGGAACCGTGGGCGTGGCCGACGTGCCGGTGATTGCGTGAACAGCGGCTGAGGCTTGATTAGAATCATCGCGCATGGATCCTCTCGATATTTCTCCCGAACAATTCAGACAACTGGCCGCCAGCATTACGGACCTTTCCGCTGATTGGATTGGCACACTTGATTCACGTGCAATATTTCCCGCGACAAGCGGTACAGAGTGTGAACGGCTGTTCTCAACGGAATTGCCCGAGCACGGTGTCGGAGCAAAGGCGCTGACAGCGCTGCGGGATGTACTGGCACACACACGGGCACAGAACGGCCGCTTCTACGGCTACGTACAGGGGCCCGGCGAGCCTGTGGCGGCTCTGGGCGATCTGCTGGCCTCGATCCTGAACCAGAATATGACGGCATGGCGGTCGTCGCCGTCGGGCATCACGATCGAGCGGACAGTTGTGCGCTGGCTGGCCGAGGCGGTGGGATGCGTTGGGTTCTCCGGGACACTCACAGGGGGCGGATCGGCGGCCAATCTGATGGGGTTAACCATGGCCAGGGAAGCAGAGATTCCTGCCAATGAGCGCGGACTGCGTGCGGCGGTGCCGGGTGTGATCTATGCCTCCGACCAGGTTCACATGGCGGTGCCGAAGGCGGTGGCGATGATCGGCATCGGCCGCCAGAACCTGCGGACGATTCCGTGCGATGCAAATTGCCGCATGATTCCGGCGGAACTTGAGCGGGCGATGCAGCGGGACAAAGCCGCGGGGATTACGCCGGTCGCAGTGGTGGCGTCGGCTGGAACTGTAAACGCGGGCGCAATCGATCCTTTGCGGGCGATTGCTGAAATCGCGCGCAAGCATGGCGCGTGGATGCACGTGGATGGCGCTTACGGTGCGTTGGCCGCGATTGCTGCGCCCGAGAAGTTCGAGGGGCTGGTTCTGGCGGATTCCATATCGCTCGATCCCCACAAGTGGCTTTATCAGCCGCTCGATTGTGGGTGCCTGCTGTACCGCGACGTCGAGGTTGCCAGGAAGACGTTTGCCTATACGGGCGATTACGCGAAGACGCTCTTCACCGACCCGATCGAAGGGTTCGCATTCTTCGAGGAATCGATTGAACTCTCACGGCGGTGCCGGGCGCTGAAACTCTGGCTGTCGTTGCGCTATCACGGGCTCGCGGCATTTCGCGAGGCAATTCGCCGGGACATTGAATACGCACGGAGGCTCGCTGCAGCTGTGCGAGCATGCCCGGAACTCGAATTGGTGGCGGTGGGTGACCTCAGCGTAGTCTGCTTCCGTCATCTGGTGCATGAGAGAGCCTCAGAGAAGAAACGCGATCAGTTCAATCTGTGGTTGCTGAAGCGGATGGTAGCCCGGGGACGCGTGTATCTGTCGAATGCCTCGTTACAGCGGAAGTTCTGTCTGCGTGCCTGCATCGTGAATCATCTGACCAAAGAATCGGACATTGACGCGGTAGTGCCGGAAGTTCTGGAGATCGCGCGCGAATTACAGCGATAAATCGTTCCTGTACAATTTTCCCCGTTGAAGCTGCGGCGAAGAATCTCGGTCCTCATTGCCTTCGTGCTCATGCTCGCGCGGATGGCTGCCGCGGAGCCTGTCTCGCAGCTGCATCCCTCCAACTACGTCAATGACTTTGCTGGCGTGCTCGATGCCTCGACGGAGGACCGCCTTAATAGCCTGGCAAAACAGGTTGATGAGAAGGCGAAGGCGCAAATTGCCGTTGTTACGGTGAAATCGACGGACGGCCGCGACATCGTCGAGTACTCGGTTGACCTGTATCAGAAATGGGGAATCGGGGGAAAGGGAACCGATCGCGGCGTACTGATTCTGCTGGCGGTAGAGGATCGCAAGTACTGGACGACGGTCGGCTATGGGCTTGAGTCGATCCTCCCCGATGGAAAAGTTGGAGGCTTTGGCCGCGAGGCGGTGCCTCTGCTGCGCGCAGGTGACTACGCGGGAGCGGTGTCGCTGATGACCTTGCGAGTAGTGCAGGTCATCGCGACTGACGCGGGCGTGACGTTGGAAGGTGTAGAGGTGCCGGCAGAGGCGCCGCCTCCATCTCAACAGCCGGCCGCGATTGCCATCGTCCTGTTGGTGCTGGTCGGGGTATTCATCCTAGTCGTGTGGGCAATTGCCAGGAGTGGAGGCAGCGGGAGTGGGCGCCCGCGCGGCGGGGGATCGAACTTCGCGTCGGGACTGCTCTGGGGAATTCTGCTCAACAGCATAACGAACCGCCGGGGCGGCTGGGGCGGTAGTGGAGGCTGGGGTGGTGGTGGTTTTGGCGGAGGTGGCGGCGGATTTGGAGGCTTTGGCGGCGGCAGTACCGGGGGCGGCGGCGCGGGCGGCAGTTGGTAGTTTCAGGAGCGATGCCATGGCGGCAGAAAAGCACATCAACGACTTTATAGGTCGCCTGCGGGCGGCGGCGGGGGCCAATCTCGTTTCGGTCATCCTTTATGGGTCCGCGGCGGCGGGTGACTACGTTCCGGATTGGTCCGACACGAACCTGCTGTGCGTGCTCACCGACACTTCCTTCGCGGAGCTTCGCAAAGTCGCGCCGCCGGTCGAGTCGTGGACGAAAGAAGGGAATCGCATGCCCCTCCTGATGGGTGCCGAGGAACTGAAGCGCGCGGCCGACGTGTTTTCCATTGAACTGCTGGATATGCAACAAACCTACAAAGTCATGTGGGGAGAGGATCTGCTCAAGACGCTGGAAATTCCCAATCGCTTCCACAGGGTGCAACTCGAATACGAACTACGAGAGAAGACGATCCTGCTGCGGCAGGGATTGCTGGCGTCGGCCGGAAGTCCAAAAAGGATGTGGGAGATTTTGCTGCACTCCCTCCCGGGATTTGCGACGTTGTTCCGGCACGCCCTGCTGGAATTGGGCGAACCCACGGCGGGTTCCAAGAGAGGAGCCGTGCAGAAACTGGCAGCAAAGGTAGGTTTTGAGCCTTCGGCATTCTTGCGTCTGCTTGATGTCCGCGAACACAAGGTGGATCCGAAGAATGTGGACGTACATGACCTGTTTGCGGGGTACTTAAGGGAAGTCGACCAGGTGACGTCGGCGGTAGATACAATGCTGGATTCAGCGCCGGGACGCGCGTGAAGTTGGCGCACGGTAACTTCAGGAGAACAACATGAGCAAACTCATCATTGTCTTGATCGTGCTGGCACTGATCGCCGGCTTCGCGTTCATGCAATACGTCGGAGTGCGCAACACGCTGGTCACCAAAGATCAGGCGGTGAAGGCGGCGTGGTCGCAGGTCGACATTGTCCTGCAGCGACGGGCGGATCTGATCCCAAATCTGGTGGAAACAGTGAAGGGATACGCCCAACAGGAGCAGACTGTATTCGGCGATATCGCGAAGGCGCGATCGGCGCTGCTCTCGGCGGGTACTCCGGAACAGAAGATGGCGGCCAATCAGCAATTGGACGGCGCCCTGGGGCGGCTATTGCTGATTGTCGAGAACTATCCTCAGCTTAAATCGAATGAGAATTTCATGCGCCTGCAGGACGAACTGGCAGGAACCGAGAACCGCATCGCCGTCGAACGCAAGCGCTACAACGACGCCTTGCAGGACTACAACACTTACCTGCTGAAGTTCCCGAATAATATCTTCGCCGGCTACGCCGGGTACAAGCAGAACGATGCCTACTTCCGTGCCGAAGAGGGGTCGCGGCAGGCTCCGAAAGTAGATTTTGGAGCGAAGCCAGCCCCGCAGGCAGCGCCCGCACCGGCGCGCTAAGTTACCGCCCGGAAAAACTGAACAATTTCGAGGTGCAGGGATCACATCGGGGTGTGGGGAGAAACTGATAGAAGACTGGTCAGGTCTCCCCGGCCTCCTTCCGAGGGCGCAGTGTCGGAGGGAGGTCTCTCATGTTCGTGGCCAGGACGCGGCAGGCTCTTTACTTTCTGGTTCTTCCTCATCTGGTCAATTTGATTCTCATCGGCGGCATTGCCCGGGCCCAGGACGCCGCGACCGGAGCGCTGCGTGGAACTGTTGTCGACGCGCAGGGCGCGGCCGTGACTCGCGCGGATATTGTCGCCATCCGAGTCGATACAGGCATCCGCTATCACGGGGCCACGGATTCAGAGGGAAGGTTTGTCCTGGATCTGCTGCCGCCAGGAGAATACTCCGCGCGCGCGGAGGCGGAAGGAATGTTGCCGCAGGATTCGCCACGCGTGCGCGTAGAGGTCGGCGCAGCGACGGAGTTGACCTTCAAACTTCTGGTTGCCGGGGGGCGGGAGACGGTCACGGTGTCAGACGGGCCGATTTTGGTCGAGACGCAGCCAACTGCCGTATCAGCCCTGATTGATGAGCGCGCAATTGGCGATCTCCCCCTGAATGGCAGGCGCTACACCGACTTGTCACTGCTGGCACCCGGGGTAACGCAGGACCCGCGTGGACTGACGTCGGCTTCGAATGGCGACTTGGCGTTTGGCGGTGTTCGCGGATATCAATCGAGCTACCTGGTCGACGGTGCGGATAACAACAATGGATTCTTCGCGCAAGCCCGGGGCCGATATCGCGCCCCATATCAGTTCTCGAATGAGGTGGTGCAGGAGTTTCGGGTTTCCTCCAACACTTACGGCGCGGAACTAGGCCGGGCGGGTGGGGCTGTGGTCAATGTCGTCACGAAATCAGGGTCGAACCACTGGCATGGGTCGGGGTTTTACTTCTTGAAGGACAGTTCCTTTGGGGCAAGTCCTGCCTTTGTCGGATTCAAGCCGCACGATCAGCAGCAGCAGTTTGGAGGCACGCTGGGGGGGCCGATCCGGCGCAACAAGGCGTTCTTCTTCGCCGGCTACGATCAGCACATCTTCCGCGTGCCGGCCGTGGTGGAGTTTGGCGATGGTGCGACGGCCGTCGTGCCACGCCTGGGCACGCCATCGAATCCTTTGGACTACGAGGATTGTGATCCGGCGATTGGCGGCCAGGCTTGCGACAAGGACCTGGTCTTCGCGGCCGCTTCTGGCTTGTCAACCCTGGGCGGGACGCATCGCGCCGAGTTGTTGGGGAACGCGGGATTCATCAAGGTGGACTATTCGCTGACGCCGCGTCAGTTCCTGTCGGCGCGACTTAGTACGTCGCGCTACTATGGCACGAACAATGTTTTCTTCGATCCCGCCAGCCCCATCACGAACTTTGCGATGAGTTCGAATGGCGAGGAAGACGTCAAGACGGAGAGCGCATCGATCTCGCTGCTGAGTGCACTCACTTCGAAACTGACCAGCCATCTGCGGGCGCAATTTTCGCGCGACCTGCAGCAGTCGTACGCGAACTCGACGGACATCCGCACCCGCATCTACGGCGTGATTGACGCCTTCGGGCAATCGTCGATTCTGCCGCGCCAGACACGCGAGCACCGCCTGCATGTGGCGGAGACCTTGAGCCTGCCCGGCGGTCGCCACGACTGGAAGTTCGGCGGCGACGCGATGTTTACCTGGGACTACAACTTCTTCCCATCGTTGTTTGGCGGCGAGTATATCTACGACAACGTCAGCGTCGATCCGTGGACGTTCGTGCCGATGCACGGCGGACTGACACTGACACCACTGCGGGCCTGGGCGCATGGAGTGCCGAGATACTACCTGCAGAATTTCGGAACTCCGGTGTCGCATCCGGACAGCAACGACTATTCGGCGTTCGCGCAAGACACGGTGCGGGTGAGCGGGCGGCTGGCCTTCAGCCTGGGAGTGCGCTACGACTTGCAGACCTTTGGCAGCAAAGGACTGGCAAGCAATCCGCTATGGGGCCCGGCGGGGAAAATGCCTTCCGACACGGACAATGTCTCACCCCGTGTGGGAGTAGCTTATTCGATCGGAAATCAGAGGCCACTCGTGATCCGGGGAGGATTTGGGTTCTTCTATACACGATTGCCCCAGATCTACGAATCCGCGGTCATCAACAACAACGGGCTTGCCGGGACGCACCTCTTCCTTGATAACGCCGACACAACGCAACATACGATTTTTCCGGCGTATCCGAAGGCGGTGGTGACATGCAGTCCGAGAGCAGCGGCATGCACTGCGCCCGACTCGCTGAAACCATACGTCACAAGCGACGTCTCCGCATTTGCTCCTGATTATGTGACACCGAAGGTCCAGCAGGGCAGCTTAAGTCTCGAGCGCGAAATTGCTGATCGGTTTGCCATGGGAGTGTCGTATCTGTATGTGCACGGAGAGAATTTGATTCGTGCGCGGGATGTGAACCTGCCGCAACCAATTGAGTACAGCTATCCGGTCTACGATGCGACGGGCACTGATTTCGCGAACTCCTTTTACACGGTGCAATCGTTCGGGACCTGGCAGACCCAGCCGAGCATGAGTTGCCCGTTTCCACCGTGCATCAACGACGCGGCCAGGCCAATCTCTCAGTTGAGCGCGATCAACGAATTCGACAGCGCGGCGACGAGCATCTATCACGGGCTGACCGTGTCTCTGCGCCGGCGAATGACACACGGCCTCTACTTCCGGCTGGCGTACACATGGGCCCATGCCATTGACGACGGCCAGGATGCGCTGGTCGCTGGACGTCCTGTAACGGTGCAGAATTCCTATTCGACGAAGAGCGAGCGCGGGCCGAGCGTAACGGATCAGCGGCATCGACTTTCCATGTCGTGGATTGCCGAGCCTCATCCGTTCGGGCGCGGGCAGGAAACGTTGGGCAAGATATTCAACAATTGGAAGCTTGCCGGGGTGATGACATACGGGAGCGGGCGTCCAACGGAAGCGCAAGTGAGCGGCGACCCCAATCGTGACAGCAACACGAGCAACGACCGCTTGCCCGGGTATGGCCGCAACGCATTTCTCGGTCCTGACTACGCTACACTGGACTTACGGCTGACCCGGAAGATCCAGATCACAGAGTGCTGCCGGCTTGAGCTGACGGCGGAGTCCTTCAATCTTCTCAATCGCGACAATCAACGTCAGGTCTTGGGCGACGACGGCTTCACGAACGGCGCCGGACAGTTTGTGCCATTGGAGCGAAATGCCAGCGGGAGCGTGTATCCGGCGTATTATCAGCGATCTACAAACTTCATGCAGGCAACGAGCGCCTATGCGCCTCGCCTGGTGCAGCTGGGGTTGCGATTCGTCTTCTGAAGGGCTGACGGCATTTTTTACATTCCACTTGACTTACAAGGGCGTTGCTTGACATAACTAACAGGTCCATTTAGGGACGAGCAGGGAGGTGTAGTTCGTTGGCGGAAGTCAGAATTCAAGAGGGCGAATCCCTCGAGAACGCGCTTCGCCGCTTCAAGCGGAAGGTACAACAAGAGGACATCATCAAAGAGGTAAAGCGTCACTCTTTTTATCTGAAGCCTGGTGAAAAGAAACGGGTGAAAGAAGCGCTGGCGCGCAAACGCAGCCGCAAGAAAGCGCGCAAAGAGCAAGATTAAGCCTAAGGCCGTCACGGGGTGACGGCCTGCTCCTTCCACTCCAGTCATTCCGCAGTCTGGGATTCTTATTGCTGTAACCATGCGGGGCACCTCGCATGGCGGGCCGAAGCCAAGGGAACAAATGAGGGGGAAGTAAATCCCCTGCCCACGCGTGAACCGGATCCTTCCCCATTCGGGTCTGCGTGAAGCGCAGGGACGGGGAATGGAGCGCCTCTTCACATGGAATTCCAGGACAAGGTGTTGAAGTGTGTGGACTGCGGCACGGACTTTGTTTTTACGGCGGGGGAACAGCTGTTCTTCCACGACAAGCAATTCAAGAACGAACCGAAACGCTGTAAGAACTGCAAGAACAAGCGAGTCGCGGTGCTGGGAGCGTCGCACGGGCAGCCGTACATGAAGACAGAAACCCGGACGAATTGCTCGCAGTGCGGCAAAGAGACGACGGTTCCATTTCGTCCTACCCAGGGGCGTCCAGTATTGTGCCGGGAATGCTTTCAGCAGAAGCGGCAGATCGCGAGCGCCTGACTCCATCCAGGACGACTGAGCAACGGCAAGGCGCGCCTAACTGGCCTTGCGCGTGGCGTTGTCCGCGCAGCTGGCGGAGACGCGCAGCCGCGATTGCTTGGCGTCCTCTTGCCTTACGAGAAGAGCCTCGACTTGCCGCAGCAAGTCGCTTGTACCGAGCGGCTTGACGAGCAGGGATTCCGGCGGCGTCTCGTCCCAACTTTCCCCCGGAGGCGGGTAAGCGGTCAGCAGGGCCGTAGCGGGATCGTAATCCTGGCGGCGCGCCGCTTCAATGACCTTCAGGCCGGCATCCTCCGTATCCATGCGCAAATCGCTGATCACCATGTGGTAAGTGGAGTTTTCGATTCGCGACAGAGCCTCGCTGGAGCTGGCCGCGGTTTCCACCTCGAAGCCATGCAACTCGAGCACGGCTTTGAGAGTCAGCAGGACCGCAAGGTCATCATCGACGAGAAGAATTCGGCGTTTCATGTGCACCTCGGCTGGAGAGATGCAGAACTATGCGGAACCGGTCCGCCACCGTCGCCCCGGCTTCAGGCGATGCCATCCACTCCGGTAGTATAGGAGCGTGGGCAGGTTCTACATAGAGAATTTTGGGTGCCGCGCGACGCAGGCCGACGGGGCAGCGCTGGAGAACCAGTTCCTGGAGAAAGGAATGGAGCGCGCGCCTGCCGCCGGGGATGCCGAAATCGTGGTCCTCAACACGTGCACGGTGACGGAAGGCGCGGACAAAGATGCGCGTGCCTTGATTCGGCGTCTCCGGCGGGAAAACCCCGCGTGCCAGATTCTGGTCACCGGTTGCTACGCCCAGCGGGCGCCGGAAGAACTGGCGGCGATTCCTGGCGTTACGTGGGTCGTCGGGAACTCACATAAGCACCTCGCGGCGGAGATTGCCGTCTCGCGGGATCCAACCTCCGTGGCGGGTTTCGTTCCGTTATCGCAGCTTTCCCCTGCCAATAGGGCTGACGTGATCGTCGGCGACATCTTCGCGCATACCGAACTCATGGCGGCCCCGGTGTTCGATTCAGCGAACGAACGCACCCGGCCAAATCTCAAGGTGCAGGACGGATGCGACAACCGCTGCTCTTTCTGCGTCATTCCATCGGTCCGAGGACACAGCCGGTCATTGCCGCCGGAGCGAGTAATTGCCGAGGTTCGGACGCTCGCCGCAGCCGGCTATCGCGAGGTCGTGATCTCGGGGATTAATTTGGGCAGATGGGGACGGGATCTGGAGAGCAGTTCTCAGTTGCTTGTCGATTTGGTGAAGGCGATCCTCGAACACACGTCGCTCGAAAAGCTGCGCATCAGCTCGGTCGAGCCGATGGACTGGAGCGACGAACTCATAGGAGTCATGGCTTCGTCCAACCGAATCGCGAAACATGCGCACGTGCCTCTACAATCCGCCAGCGACACAGTGTTGCGGCGGATGCATCGCAAGTACCGGCCCTGGCACTACAGCGAGAAAATCGCAAAGATCCGTGCCCGGATGCCCAACGCTGCGATCGGTGCCGACGTCATGGTTGGGTTCCCCGGAGAGACCGAGGCGGAGTTTGCCGAGACGCGACGCATGATCGAAGATCTGCCTTTTACCTACTTGCACGTGTTCACGTACTCGTCGCGCCCGGGTACGCCGGCAGCGGCGCAGCGAGACCAGGTCCCTGTTCGGGCAGCTCGCCAGCGGAATCGAATCCTGCGCGAGATTGCAGCGCAGAAAAAAGCCGCGTTCCAGCAAGCGCAAATAGGCAAGATCGTTCAGGCCATCACGCTGCGTTCGGGTGACGGCGAGTTTACCGAAGCGCTGACAGACAACTATCTCAAGCTGAAAATTTCGGGTCCGCAGGTGGCGAACCGGTGGGTCCCGGTGCTGGTGGAAGGCAGGGAAGGCGACTTCCTGCTGGGGCGAGTGGAGGGAACCGAAACTGGCCCCGTGACCCACTCCGAAGTAACCCTTCCGAATACTCAGAAGTCCAACAATCTCATTGACCTGCAACCTTTTGCGGGCTAGGATGACTCCAATAGATCACCTCGAGATAGTGGAGTGAGCTTTACCATGTCACAGACGGCATTCCGGGCTGTCCTGAGCATTGCTCTGGCCGTGCTGCTGCCTGCGCAGCTTTTGGCCGGAGACTCTGCGTCAGCGATGGTCTATGCCAACGGAACGGCATGGGTGAACGGGAGCTGGATTCCGAAGTCAGCGGCTGTGTTCGCGGGAGATCTGGTGCAGACGCGTCCGGACTCGAGCGCGCACATCAGCGCGAACGGTTCGAGTGTGATGGTACTGGCGGATTCGCTGGTCAAGTTCGAAGGTCCCGCGGTGGAATTGGAGCATGGTTCTGTGCGAGTCACGACCGCGCAAGGGCTGGCGGCACGCGCCGGAGAAGTCACGGTCAAACCGGCGGGAAGCTCCTGGACTGAGTTTCAGGTGAAGGACGTCGATGGCACGGTGCAGATCGCGGCCAATCGGGGTGATGTGGTCATTCAGGACCAATCGGGATCCACCACTCTCCAGCAAGGCCAGCAAACAACGCGCGATGACACCTCCAATTCGACCCAAAAGAAGAAGAAAAAGCGGCGTGCGGCGGGAGCTGCTACTGCCGCGGGCGGGGGGATCCTGAGTTCCACCACTGCGGTTTATACCGGGCTTGCCATCGTGGGAGGTATTACGACCTGGGTACTGTTACAGGGTGACGACCCGATGAGCCCGTCGTGTCCCAGCGCTCAGTGCAATTGACCCTTCGAGCAGGCGACTGAGTCATGTCGCGTTACGTTTCCTATCGAGACTTCGACTGGATCCTTTTCGGATTCGCCCTCGCGCTGTGCACACTGGGTGTGCTGCAGATCCATAGCGCCACTTCGCACACAAAGTTCTCTGGCGCCCACATCCGGCAGGTCTACTGGATCATCGCGGGGATCGGAGCAATGTTCCTCGTCAGCCTGCTGAATTACCAGGCTTTGCTGGAGAAAGTCCACTGGTTCTACATCGTTTCCCTGACGTCGCTGATTGCGGTGTTGCTGTTCGGACAGAAGTACCTTGGGGCGCGGCGGTGGATCAAGATGCCGTGGAACATCCACTTCCAGCCGTCGGAGTGGGTGAAACTGATCCTCATCCTGGCGGTGGCAAAGTACTTCGCCGAGTTGCACCAGCGGGACCTATCCTGGTCTGACTTCGTCAAGGCGGGCGCGATCGTCGGGTTCCCCATGCTGATGGTGCTGGCTCAACCGGATCTGGGAACGGCGCTGACATACGCTCCGATCGCCATCATGGGTTTGTTTCTTGGCGGGTTGCGAGTGCGGCAGGCCTTGCCGGTAGTTCTGATCGGAGCGCTGCTGGTGGGAATCGTCTTTTTTTCGGACCGGGTGCACATTCTGAAGCCGTATCAGAAGGAGCGCCTGACCAGTTTTCTCAATCCGGACGCGGATCGTCAGGGCTCCGGGTATCAAGTTAATCAATCTCTGATCGCGGTTGGATCAGGTGGGATTTGGGGCAGCAGCCAGGGATCGCAGACTCACCTGGCGTTCCTGCCGGTGCCGCAGACGGATTTCATCTTTGCAGCGTTCGCCGAGGAACACGGGTTTGTAGGTAGTCTCGGGGTTCTGCTGTTATACTTCATTGTGTTGATGCGTTTGACACAGAACGCCCAAACGGCGCCCGACCGCGCTGGGACGTTTCTGGTAATGGGAGTGGTGGCGGTGCTTAGCTTCCACGTCCTGGTCAACGTTGGCATGGTGGTCGGCTTCATGCCGGTCACCGGAATACCTCTGCCGCTCATGAGTTATGGTGGGTCTTCCGTGTTGTTCATGTTTCTGGCGCTGGGGATGGTGATGAATGTCCGGATGCGCCGTTTCGTGAATTGAGGCGGAGAGCAGAGACTGGCGCCCGTGAGGCGGGCGCTGAGAAACAAGATTACGAGCGCCCTCGCGACAAAGAGGGCAAAATCACCGGCAAAGGGATTGCCGGACAGGATTGAAGCCCGTCAGGATTGGGTAACGGCCCCCTCAGAGGAAACTGAGAGAGCGGTCACAAGCCTGGCGCAGTGCACATGACGCGATCAGTGCAGACAAGCTCTGAACTTTCACGGTTGTGCGAGTCTCGAAGTCTCCGGGAATGCCCGGACCTAGACATGGGACTGCGCTGAATGGTTCAATCCTTCCGATCACCTTCCACTTTGCTCCGGTGAAGAACAACCGGAGTGGTCATGAACAAAGAATTGTACGTGTCTTCCACACCCCATGAAACCAAAGTGGGCATCGTGGAAGATGATCAGCTGGCTGAAATCTACCTGGAACTTGAAAACGAGTACACCTTAGCGGGCTCCATCTACAAAGGCCGTGTGACGCGCGTGCTTCCCGGCATGCAGTCGGCATTCGTCGATATCGGGCTGGAGCGTGACGCCTTCCTCTACGTTTCCGATTTCATGGATCTGGAACAGCAGGACGAAGACCTGGACGAAGTGATTCCCGCGAATCGTGGTTCTGGGGAGCGTCCGGTGCGGGCGGCTGAACCCGCCGCACCTGCGAGCGAAGGTCACGCGGCAGCGAACGGGCATTCGCCCGAAGAGCAGGTGACGGAAGCGGAGACCACTTCGTCGGGGCCGGAGAACGGCGATGACGGTCGGGAACGGCCGTACCGCGGGCGTCGCCGCCGCCGCGGACGGCGCGGGGAACGTGGTGCAGAGAGAGGAGAACGAGGCGAGCGCGACCGGAACGGGTCCGAAACGCGCTATCAGCGGCCGGCGCCCCTGGAGTCACGGCCGGGACGCGACTACGACTATGGCCCACCGCCGGGCTATCAGCCCATCATTCTGCCGGGGGAGTCGATCTCCAAGTACCAGCGGCAGGCCCCAAATACAGCCGTTCCGGCGGAACGGTCGGCGCAGGAACAGCCCACGACCACGTCCGTTGCGAGCAGCTTCCCGGACGATGAGCCGATGTTTGCTGAGCCCGTGGAACCTCTACAGGAGCAACACGAGTATGAAGAAGTGGCCGACGCTTATGAAGATCCGGAAGAGTCCGAGTCGCACGCGATGGAGCAGGCCCCGGAGGCTCCGATTGCAGAACCCGCTGAGTTGACTCTTGCCCATGAGGAGGATTTCCGCGCGGCGCTGGAGCTTCCTCCCAGCGGCGAAATCGAAGAGCAGGAGATCGAGGGAGAAGAGACCGATCTCGGTGCGTACGTCGAGGAACTGGAAGAAGACGCCGCGTTTGAAGACCTGGAAGAAGAAACGCGAGCAGCAGGTGACCTTACGGCTACAACCAGCACCCTGGAGATGAGCCCCGCCTCCGCAGAGGAGAGCGCGGTCGACGCTCCGGCGGCTGACGGAGCAGCCCCGGCGGCTGCACTGGAAGAAGACGAGTTGGAAGCGGAAGAGCGCGAACTGGAGGAGGCGCAGGAGGAGGCAGAAGCACTCCTGGAAGCTGAGGCGATCGGCGCCGGGACCGTCGACGCGAGCGCAGAAGTGCGCACGGCCTCTCCGGAGGCGAGGCTGGTACAGCGGGCAACCCGTCCAGCGCCGGGCTTCGACCGGCGCCGCGGACGTCGTGGTGGCCGTCGCTTCCGGCGTCGCGAGAACACGGTAGTGCCGCAGATCAGCGAACTGCTCAAGGAGGGTCAGGAGATCCTGGTGCAGATCGCTAAGGAACCGATCGGGAAAAAGGGAGCGCGCATTACCAGCCACATTGCGCTGCCGGGACGCTTCCTGGTCTACATGCCAACCGTGAACCACACCGGTGTGTCGCGGAAGATTGCTTCGGAAGAGGAACGCCTCCGGCTCAAGCGGATCATTCAAAGCGAGCGGGAGAACGGTCACGGTGGTTTCATCGTGCGGACGGCTGCGCAGGGGGCTTCCGACGAAGAATTGCGCGCCGACATTCGTTTCCTCAAGAACCTTTGGTCTGAGATCAAGTCGCGATCGGAAAACAGCAAATCTCCGGCGCTGATCTACCACGATCTCAACGTCGTAGAGCGCGTACTGCGCGACCAGGTAACCTCGGACTTCTCCGTGATCTGGGTCGATACGGAGCAGGAATATGAGCGGATTCTGCGGTTTGCGAATCGCTTCCAGCCTTCGCTGGTGAAGCGGGTCAAGCTATATACGAAAGAGACGCCGCTGTACGAGCAGTTTGGCTTGAACGAAGAGATCAACAAGGCGCTGAAGTCAAAAGTCTGGCTGAAGAGTGGCGGCTATATCGTCATCAATCAGACGGAGGCGCTGGTCGCGATCGACGTGAATACCGGCAAATACGTCGGCAAGACGGCGCGGCTCGAAGACACGATCGTCAAGACCAATGTCGATGCTATCAAGGAGATCGTGCGGCAGGTGCGACTGCGTGATCTTGGCGGAATCATCGTCATCGACTTCATTGACATGGATGAACGCCGCAACCGGCAGAAGGTTATGCAGGCTCTCGAAGAGGCATTGCGAGCCGACCGGGCGCCCTCGAAGGTGCTGCAGTTTAATGACTTTGGCCTTGTAGCCATCACGCGCAAGCGCGTCAAACAGTCGCTGGAACGGACCATTGGGTCGCCTTGTCCGTATTGTCAGGCTACGGGCTTTGTGAAATCGGTGAACACCGTGTGCAACGAGATTTACGTCGAGATGCGGAAGATCTCGACGCACCTGGAGCACAGCGATGTGATGTTGCGCGTGAATCCCGATGTGGCGAAAGCGTTGAAGTCGAACAATGCGCGGCTGCTCAATGAAATGGAAGAGCTGGTGAAGAAAACGATCATTGTGAAATCCGATCCAGCGCTCCACCAGGAGCAGTTCGACATTCACTAGCCGGCGCCCACAGGTTCGCAAGCCAACGAGGGACGGTAACTTCCGTCCCTCGACTTTCTTGCATCTCCAGCAATTTCAGGAGCGAACTTAGATTCTTCCTTCGCGAACCCTTTGCAGGAAATCCTTGGCGTCGGCGTGCGCCTTTGCCATCACCTTCGGATCATTGCGGTATTCCAGGCCGATTTCATCGATGGCGATGTCGACGGCGTCTTTGGGTTTGTACCCCACTTTGATGAGCTTCATCACTCGCGAAACGAAAGTGGGTTCGTTCGAAGTATCTTCGACAGGTTTGGGCGGGAATGCCGGCTGGCAAGAGTGCTCGCGGAACTGGGCGGCTGCCAGGCGGTCATAAGCGCGTCGAGCTTCGGGATCACTGAGAAAAGTGGGAACAGGATACTTCCACGAGCAATTCGAACACGCCCATCCAGGATGGCTGGGATCTTCTATCCAGATTAGTGTCGGCGTCATCGCAACCGGCCGCTCGCCCTACCATAATCCGTCAGAAACCGGAATTGCGCAAACCAATTACGATTCTCCCAGTATCTTGGCGACCTGGTCGGTGCGCTCCTGGAGTTTGGCAAGCGAACCGCGGAGAGATTCACCTCTCGAATGCATGTCGCTGTCCTGAGCGAGTTGAAGGGCCAGAGACTCAGCTGCTTCTGTGAGCCGGCGGGCCAGGTCTATGAGTACAACCAGAGAGTCCGCGTGCAATTTCCAGATCGACGGCGAATTCTGCGAGCGCTTCAATTCCTCGAGTTCCGTCGTAATCCGGGCGGTTACGGCTACGATGCGAAGCAACATGCGTCCAGCTTCCGCCCGGCGGCTGGCTTCCTCGAGGTAGTCGGCGGTGTACGCCTCGACCTCCTCCAGGGTCAACATCAGGTTGAAGTAACGCATGGGGACGATCTGGCGGAACTTGGGATCGGCGACGCGGACGAAAATGCGAATCGATTCTTCCACGCGGCGAAGTTTCGCTTCTTCGATGGATAGAACCTGCGGTGTGATGGCCGGGGGAACAAACTTCGGAGCGCGGGCGGGAGCCGCAGCAGCACCTCCGGCTCCCACCGAGTGGGCAGTCGCCGGCTGAGGCGCGCGCCGGAGCGGCGGACGCCGTTCGAGTTCCTTTCTGAGTTTTGAAACGCGCCGGAACTTGTCGAGAGCCGCGGCGTAGTCCAGTTTGAGCAGGTCGGCTTCATTCAAGGCGCTGACATGTTCGACCGTGACCTCAACCCCATCCACCGTGCTCAGAATACTCCCGCCCAATTCTTCCAGCCGGCGGGCAAAATCCTTGATTTCGTTGGTGGCTGCCGCAAAGAGCTGGTCGAAGCGGTCGCCAAAGGCGGCATTGTAGGGGGCGAGAGTGGCCAGCACGCCGGGATGATAAAACGAGTCTCCCAGCGAAGCTTTTAAGTCCCGTACCCTTTGAATAATGCCGGAATCCATGAGTTCGTTGAAGTCCTCAAAATGCTTGGTTTCGTCGAGGAGAGGTCCGAACTCGCGCAGCTTTTGTACGTGCTCCTCCGGAAGCACCGGGGCGTCGGACTCGGAGAGAATCTCGAGCAAAGCAATCTCGAACGGCGAGAGCGGCAGCGAACCGTCGAGCCCGTATCCGCTCCGCTCCCATTGGCCCGGCACACGGGGATGACGAAAGAGAAAGGTCGCCACCAGGTCGGTCTTGTCGCGGTTGGAAGCGGAATCGTCACGGTGACGCGCGAAATAACGAAGCAGCGCTTCGGCGACTTCGGGATCGAGCGTGGACGGCATGCCGAGGCGCAGGATCGCAGGAGTCACGGCCATGTCGAGCAACTGGATCCAAACCTTCATGCGCTGGAGGGTTGCGCGCACGTCATCGGTGTGTCCGATGGCCTGAGGTGTAAGTTCTGCAGGCTCAGGGATTTCACCGCCGAGATGGTCGCTCATCAGGCGCTGGTAGAAGCCCTGCACTGTTGCCAGCAGGGCCAGTTCCCATTTGGGGTCCTCGGCCAAACGTGCTCCTAACGCGGGCAGAGCCCTAGCGTCATCAAAAAATGGTTAGCTTTAGTAGACTCCGAAAGCGGATGGCCGCGCAATTGTCAGGCTGGTTACGGAAGTGACACGACGGTGGAGCGGTTGCCTTCACCCAGTTGCCAGTTGTCAGCACCCAGTTGCCCGCAAGAATCAAATGACCCTGTGATCTGTGACCGGGGACCTGTGACCTAAACCTGAGAGCCGCGAGCTGAGAGCTATTACTGGAACACTACCGTCTTATTCCCATACAGCAGGATGCGGTTCTCCACGTGCCAGCGCACCGCCCGGGAAAGAACTACTTTTTCGATGTCCCGGCCTTTCTGGATCAAGTCTTCGATCGTATCCCGATGATAGATGCGCACGACATCCTGCTCGATGATCGGGCCATCGTCGAGTACTTCCGTAACGTAGTGGGCGGTCGCGCCAATGAGCTTCACGCCTCGTTGGAAAGCCTGGTGGTAAGGACGGGATCCGACGAAAGCGGGCAGGAACGAGTGATGAATGTTAATCAGGTTCCGCGTGCCAATTGCCGCGGTCAATTCGGTAGACAGCACCTGCATGTAGCGCGCAAGAACAACCAGGTCGCATTTGTGCTCGCGGATCAGAGCAAGTTGTTTTTGCTCAGCCTCGCGCTTGTTGTCTTTGGTTACGGGTACGACGACATACGGGACGCGGTAGAAATCGGCGATGCGCTGGTTGTCGGGGTGATTGGAAATGATGAGCGGAATTTCGCAGTGGAGTTCTCCGCTCTGGTGGCGATAGAGCAAGTCCTGCAGGCAGTGGTCGTACTTGGAAACAAAAATCGCTACGCGCGCGCGGTCGGTCGAGTGAGCGAGCCGCCAGTTCATCTGAAATTCTTTCGCGACTGCGGCGAAGTGTTGCCCGAATTCCGCAACGTCGAACTTGAATTCGGAGTGATCGAATTCCACCCGCATCAGGAAGAGGTTCGATTCCTCGTCCCCGTGTTCGTCGGCGAACAGGATGTTGCCGTCATTGCGATAAATGAAGTCGGCAATGGTGGCGACAACGCCTTTGCGGTCAGGACAGGAGACGAGAAGGATGGCGGAATTGTGCACGAAGTCGTTTCCTCTCTGAGACTCCCTGTCCTCCGTGGTATTTCAAAACCTGTTGAACCACAGAGGGCACAGGGAAGCACGGAGAAACGATTTTACTTCTTGAGCGCGGCCACGATTTCTCTTGCAGCATTCGCCCCGGAACCGCCGGTCAACCCCATTCCCGGATGCGTCCCGTTGCCACACAGATACAGGCGCTCAATCGGCGTGCGGTAGCGTGCCCAGTCGAGCAGCGGCCGCATGGTGAAGAACTGGTCGAGTGCCAGCTCGCCGTGGAAGATGTGTCCGCCGGTGAGGCCATAGGTTTCTTCCAGGTCTTTGGGCGTGATGATCTGGTGGCGCAGAATCTGCTTCGGCAACGTCGGAGCGAACTGCGCGATCGTCTTGACTACAGCCTCGCCCAGTGCCGTGCGCTGCGTCTCCCAATCGGTGCCCTTCAGCTTGTAGGGCGCGTATTGCATGTAGATCGACATGACGTGCTGTCCGGACGGCGCCAGCGAAGGATCGGTCAGCGACGGGAACGTGATCTCCAGATACGGCGCGCGCGAGAAGTTGCCGTACTTCGATTCGTCGAAAGCGCGCTCGAGGTAGTCGATCTCGGGACTGACCTGGATGCGGCCCTTCAGCAGATCGCCGTTGCCCTTTGCCTTGAGAGCAGGGAACTCAGGCAATCCCGAAAGCGCGAGATTGATCTTGGCGATCGTACCGTAGGAGCGGTAGTTCTTGATCTTCTGGACGAATTCGGGGGCGAGGTGCGTCGGATCAACCAGCCGAAGCAGCGTCCGCTTCGGGTCGGCATTGGAGACAACAGCTCGAGCCGAGATCTCTTCGCCGGAGATAAGCACAACGCCCACCGCGACGCCATCTTTCACGCGAATTTCCGCGACATCGGCGTTCGGGCGGATTTCGACTCCGGCCTGGCGGGCGGCGGCGGCCATCGCTTGAGTAACTGTGCCGGCGCCCCCGGTGGCGAACTTCACGGTGCCAACAGGTGTCGTATCAGTGGAGGCACGCAACAAAAGCACCAGGGCGCTGCCGGCAGACCAAGGTCCGAGGAACGTTCCGAAAATTCCGCGAGCGGCAACGGTCGCGCGCAGCGGCTCAGTATCGAAGAATTCGGCGACCAGGTCGGCCGCCGCCATCGGTCCCCAGCGTAACGCGCGGTACATGTCTTTCTTGCCCAGCTTGCGGATGGAGCGGCCGGTCTTCAGCATCCCCCACAAATCGCCGGTGGAAGGATTGTCGATGTTAGGCGGCGTGAGCGTGAGCGCTTCACCAATCACTTTCCCGATCTTGGCCAGAGACTTGCTGAATTCCAGGTAGCCGACAGCGTCTTTTTGCGACCACTGCGAGATTTCCTGTGCTGCTTTCTTCTCGTCGGCGTAGAGGACGAGGGCGCGGCCGTCCGGCAAAAGCGAAGCCGTGCTGACGGCAGGTGTCGTCAGCTCCAGGCCATGTTGCTTGAGGCCCATGTCGCGGACCACGTCAGCGCGCAAGGAGCCGGCATTGTGCGACAGCGTCGAGCAGCGAAAACCGGGGTGAAATTCTTCCGTAATCGCAGCGCCGCCGATCTGCGGACGGCGTTCGAGCACGAGCGGTTTGAATCCAGCCTTGGCGAGATAGAAGGCGGTGATCAGGCCGTTGTGTCCGCCGCCGATGATGATGACGTCGCGAGGGTCAGGCATCGTTAGGTCTCTAGCGGGCTATGCCGCTTTCCCATCTTTGAGAATTTCAAGCGCTGCCAGTCGTCCGGGAGCGCCCATGATTCCACCGCCGGGATGCGTGGCCGATCCGCACATGTAGAGATTCTTGATCGGAGTGCGGAAGGCCGCGTAGCCGGGTACGGGCCGCAGGAAGAACAACTGCTCAAGCGACAGCTCGCCCTGAAAGATGTTGCCCTCGCTCAGTCCCCATTCGCGCTCCATATCGAGCGGCGTCACGACCTGGCGGTGCAGGATGATGTTCTTGAGATTCGGGGCATATTCGGAGATCGTGTTCACGACTGCATCTCCGAACTTCTCTTTTTCCGTATCCCAATCAAGCCCGGGCGCGAGCTTGTAGGGTGCGTACTGGCAGAAGCACGACAGGATGTGTTTTCCCGGGGGCGCGAGCGAAGTGTCAGTGAGAGTGGGAATCACCATGTCGATGTACGGGTGTGAAGACCAGTGCCCGTACTTGGCTTCGTCGTACGCCTTTTCCATGTACTCGACGCTGGGTGAGATGGACATCGCGCCACGCTGATGAGCGCCGATTCCCGGCAGGCACTTGAACTCCGGAAGCGCGTCGAGCGCCATGTTGACCTTGCCGGAAGAGCCGCGAAACTTGTAGCGCTTCACGCCTTCCATGAATTCATCGGGCAGGTGACCCGGCTCAATCATCTTCACGAAAGTCTGGCGAGGATCGACGCTCGAGGAAATCACATCGGCGTGAATTTCATCGCCATTTTCGAGAACAACGCCGGCAGCGCGATTGCCTTTAATCAGGATCTTCGCGATCGGCGCCTCGGTGCGAATCTCAACTCCGGCTTCACGTGCCGCACCGGCAATCGCATTCGAGATTGCGCCGGTGCCGCCGCGAGCGAACCCCCAGGCGCGGAACGCGCCGTCGATTTCACCCATGTAGTGATGCAGCAGCACGTACGCCGTTCCGGGGGAACGCACGCCGAGGAACGTTCCGATGATTCCCGACGCCGACATCGTGGCCTTGAGCACGTCGGTCTCGAACCACTGGTCCAGGAAATCAACGGCGCTCATGGTCATGAGCTGGACCTGGTTGTACTTGTCCTCGCTGGTCATCCCCTGGAAGCGGCGTCCGATGAAGAGCAGCTTCATCAATTCTCGCGGATTCAAGGTTGACGGATCGGGCGGAACCATGCCGAGAATCGGCTTCACGAAACGGCACATGGCCTGCATCGCTTTGCCAAACTCTTCATAGGCTTCCGCGTCAAGCTTCGAGTGGCGGGCAATCTCGCGGCGAGTCTTGCCGTGATCGTTCACGCGCCAGAGATAGTCGCCGTTTGGCATCGGCGTGAAGGTGCCGTCGAGAGGAAGGATTTCCAGCCCATGACGGGGAAGGTCGAGGTCGCGGATGATCTCGGGCCGAAGCAGCGACACGACGTAGGAGCACACCGAGAATTTGAAACCGGGAAAGACTTCTTCTGTGCACGCGGCGCCGCCGAGAACGTAGCGCCTCTCGAGGACGAGAACCTTCCGGCCCGCTTTCGCTAGGTAGGCGGCGGTGGTAAGGCCGTTGTGGCCTCCGCCAATAACGATGACGTCGTATTTCTTATTGCCGTTCACAGCTGGCATCGTAGGACCCGGGAAAGAAGAAGTCTACTGAAAGTGACTCGCCATTCTACCGAGAAAGTATATTTTTGTCTCCGCTTTACGTGACATTCCTGACTTTAGGTCAATATGGTTTTAACTTGCTGACTGCGCACTCCGCTGCTTATAATCCGGCGTTTAGAAGCCACGTGAGGCCACCTTGCCTGTCGGAACTGCATTTCACGAGAGAACCTTCGCGCTCTGCCACAGTTTGAACTATCGCGAGTGGTCGGGATATTACACCGTCAGCGTCTATGAGGTACACCACGAGCACGAATACAACGCCATCCGCAACGCCTGCGCGCTGATTGATATCTCCCCACTGTACAAATACATCGTCTCGGGCAAGGACGCGACCAAACTCGTCAATCGCGTCATCACGCGCGACATCAACAAAGTCGCCGTGGGGCAGGTGATCTATGCCTGCTGGTGCGACGAGGACGGCAAAGTCATTGACGACGGCACAATCACCCGCCTGGAAGAGAACAAATATCGCTGGACGGCGGCCGATCCGAGCCTGCGCTGGTTCCGCCAGAATGGCCTGAACATGGACGTGCAGATCGAGGACATATCAGAGCAGACGGCTGCGCTCGCTTTGCAGGGACCGACGTCGGGAAAATTGCTTAAGCAGGTCAGCGATGCGGACATCGCGAACCTGAAGTATTTCCGTAAAACAAGCGGCACGATCGCGGGCGTGCCTGTCGATATTTCGCGCACCGGATATACCGGCGACCTCGGTTACGAGATCTGGATTCCCTGGAACGACGCTGTGAAAGTCTGGGACGAACTGATGGCCAAGGGTAAGCAGTTCGACATCCACGCCGCGGGGATGCTCGCCCTGGACGTGGCACGCGTAGAGGCGGGGCTGCTGTTGATCGAAGTGGATTACATCAGCTCGAAGAAGGCGCTGATCCCGTCGCAGAAGTACTCGCCGTACGAACTAGGTTTCGGCAAGATGGTGCATCTCGAGAAAGAGAACTTCATCGGCAAGCGCGCACTGGCCCGTGATGCGAAGAATGGGGTGGCACGCCAGTTGGTCGGACTGGAAGTCGACTGGGTCGAAGTCGAGGAGCAGCACGACAAGTTCGGGTTATCGCCGGCCGCGCCAAGCCAGGCCTCGCGCGTAGCGGTTCCGGTATACAGCGATGGACGGCACGTGGGTCGCGCCACGACGACCGCGTTCTCGCCTCTGCTGAAAAAACTCATTGCACTGGCGAGCATTAGCAGCGAGTTTGCAAAGCCCGGGACGAAATTGCAGATGGAACTTACCATCGAGGCGCAGCGCCTGAAAACGACCGCCACAGTCGTGCCGCTGCCGTTCTTCAATCCCAAGAGGAAGACGGCAACGCCGGTATAGAGCGCTTTCACCATGGAGACACAGAGGCACGGAGAA
>DATIWL010000028.1:0-7409 GCA_035519435.1 Terriglobales bacterium | reverse complement strand
ACGATTTATGGCCAGCACGGCGATCCGGAAGCGGCGCTGAAACCGCTACAGCGAGCGGCAGAGCTGGCACCTCAATCGCCGCAAATGCAATACAACCTGGCGCTGGCGTATTTCCAGCTGAATCGCCTGGAAGACGCCAAGGCAGTGTTGAAGGAACCCGTGTCGCGCTGGCCGGACGTGTTCCAACTCAACGCGCTGTACGGAACGGTATTGGCGAAGCTGGGTGAAGACTTGCCTGCGTACGAGGTGCTGCGCCATGCGCATGAATTGAACGGGCAAGACACGGCGACGTCGGACCTGCTGTTTCTATCCATTCTGAAACTTGGGTACAAGAGCGGAGCGGATGGAAAGTTTGAAGAATCGCTCCGCTACTTCCAGGAAGCCGCCAAGATGCGGCCACAGGAGCCTGAGCCGCATCGAGGGTTGGCGGCGGTCTATGAGCAGACTGGCAAGCACCCGCAGGCTGTTGCTGAACAGGCAGAGGCAGAACGACTGGAGAAGAGCGCGCAACGGTAAATTCCGCGCATGATCAAATGCACTTCGCAAACTTCAGGATGCGATGCGCGCCCCTCATGCTGCAATCGAGGTAAATCTCAGCTGTTTGAGTGGGCAATGAGCAAAATCGCCAGGCAATAGAAGATGAACATTAGAGCGAGAAATGCTTTGCCTTTGGCGCCGGCACCGGCAAATTCCTTCCACGCGAATACGCCCCAAAGCGCTCCGACCATGGGCGCAGATTGTCCGATGGCGTAGGAGATTGCGAAGCCGGTTGCCTTTCCCGCAACCACGTTGAACATCGTTCCGGTGGTCCAAATCGCGCCGCCGAGCAGGCCGAGGAGATGTCCGGAAGCGGGCGCGCTGAAGAGACCGGAGAAATTGACGGGGTCGCCGGCGAGCGGCTTCTTCATGAAGTAAATATTCCAAATGAAGCAGGACAGCAGGGCTCCCAGCGTGAGGAAGACGACGGAACTGTAGGGCGTCAGCGCGTTGCCGCGGGTGGCGCCGTAGGCGACAAAAGGATTCCACAGCCCCATCAGCACGCCAGAGACGATGCAGATGATGATGCTCTTGCGGGTGGCGGTGCGGCCTCCGGCGAGGCTGCCGAACGCCTTGCCATCGAAGGTGACAGCAATTAGAGCGCACACGACACCGGACGCGAGGAAGAGCATGTTGCCCTTCGGTTGAAGGATGTAACTCAGCAGGGTGCCCACAACCAGAGCAATTCCGATGGACACAGGAAGCGCAACCGCCAGGCCAGCCATGTCAATCGCGGCGACGAGTAAGAGATTCGCAAGGTTGAAGATCGCGCCACCGACCATCGTCCAGACGATGTTCGGCGTATCGGCGGAGTGGATATTGTTCACGAAGCTGTAGGCATCGTGGCCGGTGCTGCCCATGGTGAAAGCGAAGAGGAGCGCCATCAGGAAAATGCCGACGGCATAGTCCCAATAGAACAATTCGAAGCGGTAGTTCTTCACGCCCTTGTAGGTATTAGCCCAGGAACCCCAGCACATGGCGCTCCCGATCATCATCAACAGCGCAATCGCAAAACTCTGGGGAATATACATTGCAGGCTCCTTGCCCGTGGATGACTATTTGCCGCGAATTCGCGATACAAACAACTGGAGAAACTTCTCTGCTTGCACGTCGGTACAGACTTTGGCGTTGGGCTCGACTTTGTCGGCACCCTCGATGATGTAGCGGTCGCCATGCAGGACGTTGCGCTCGATGTAACCACGCCGGTTCGCGACAGTTTCGCCGCGCGTGAAATCACCGCGAGTTTCGACATCGACGTGCATAGCAGGAGCGGTGACCAGAGTTGCGTCTACAGCGACACCGACCGCGAGCGGATCGTACATGGGTGTGCCGGTTTCGCCGAACTTTTCCGAGAGTTCGATCAGGTAGGTCGCGATCTGCGCTATGAAGTCGTTGACCGGCCCATGAGTTTCTTTCAGTTGCGCCAGCTGCTTGCGACCGAGAAGTGTCTTGTCGCCGACGTCGAGGCCGACCATGGTAAGCGGCCAGCCGGCCTGGAATACGATCTGCGCGGCTTCGGGGTCGTTGTAGATGTTGGCTTCGGCCGCAGCATTCACGTTGCCGCCAGTGATCGAGCCGCCCATGATGATGACTTCCTTCACCAGCGGCACGATCGACGGATCCTTCTCGACGGCAAGGGCGATGTTCGTCAGCGGCCCGACGGGAACCAGCGTGATCTCGTTCGGGGCGGCGTGCACCATCTGGATGATGAGATCGGGTCCGAAGCGAGGATCGACTTTGCACTTGCTCGCGGGAAGTTCGACGTTGGCGAGTCCGTTCTTGCCGTGCCAGAACTCAGCGGTAATCAGTTTCTGAAAGAGCGGGTGCTGTGCTCCGGCGGCAATGGGGATGTCGCAACGATTCGCCAGGGAGACCATACGCAGGGCGTTTTCGAGCCCTTGCTGCGCGGTGACGTTGCCCGGAACAACGGTGATGGCACGGACGTCGAGTTCGGGCGAGTTCAGGGCCAGCATCAGCGCCATGGCGTCGTCGGTGCCGGGGTCGGTGTCGAAGATGATTTTTCGGGCAGCGGCAGGGGCCGATTGAGCCAGTACTGCGATTGTCAGAAACAGGACGAGGCATGAAACGACAAATCTGCGGAAGCGAGTATTCCTGATGAGCGTTTTCAGAACGATTCTCCCCGGGGCCTGCGAACCGCGCCTTACGCTATTCTCGCGGTGGCGAAGTGTCAAGGGTGAAAGTGGCAAGAAATCTCCGCAAACCCCGAATTCAGCGAAGGACGAGGAGAAATACGTTAACCACGGAGGACACGGAGAAACACGGGAGACAACAGGGTGAAGCCGGAATTCATATTTGCTCCCTTCTGCCGTACAATCGAACGGCGAATAGGGACGTGGGGACGATGTTTTGAATAGTTGGCAGGTCCTTTCGAATCCAATTCTTATGTCCGCCGATCACCAACAATCTCGGGGCGTGGCGCAGGACCTGGCGACGAGCGCAAATCATCCTGAACATGCAATCGCGGAACTCGCCGGGAGGCCACTCTTGGCGAATAATGGCATTCCGCTCAACCTCGACTGGGTCGAGGATGTGCGCGTAAATACGAGCGCCGTGGAGCGCCGGGCGCAATCGCATGTCGCGCGCCGGACGGTGAAGAAGGAATGGCAGGCGGCATGGCTGTTGCGCGCGGTTTCCTGTATGGATCTGACCACACTCTCCGGCGACGATACGGAAGAGCGCGTGAAACGGCTCTGCGCCAAGGCGCGGCATCCGATCCGGCAGGACCTGGTCGAAAAACTGGGAATCTCCGAACTGAACATTACGGTTGCTGCAGCATGCGTCTATCACACGTTCGTGGAGACGGCGGTCCGCGCGCTTGAAGGGACGAAGGTTCACGTGGCGGCTGTCTCGACAGGATTTCCGGCTGGACTCTCTCCGCTAGCGGAACGTGTGGCGGAGATCCGGCGATCGGTGGAGGCAGGTGCGCACGAGATCGATGTCGTCATCACACGGGCGCATGTGTTTGGCGGGCAGTGGCAGGCGCTCTACGACGAGATCGCGGCGTTCAAACAGGCTTGCGGCGCTGCGCACATGAAGGTCATCCTCGGGACGGGCGATCTGCTTACCTTGCGCAACGTGGCGCGGGCGAGCGTAGTTGCGATGATGGCAGGCGCGGATTTCATCAAGACTTCGACGGGCAAGGAACCGACAAACGCGACGCTCCCGGTTGGATTCGTCATGGTACGGGCGATCCGCGAATACGCGCAGCAGACTGGAATGGCCGTCGGATTCAAGCCGGCGGGAGGAATCCGCACAGCCAAGCAGTCGCTGGACTGGCTTTCAATGATGAAAGAAGAGCTGGGCGATTCGTGGCTGCGGGCGGAGATGTTCCGTTTCGGAGCGAGCAGTCTGCTGAATGATATCGAGCGGCAGTTGGAGCATTATGCGACGGGACGGTATTCGGCGGAGTACCGGCATCCGGTGGCGTAGCAAGCAGAGGCTGGTGGTGAGGTAGGGGTCCCCTCGGCTTCGCTCGGGGCAGGCTCTTCGACTCCGTTTGGCTATGCTGCGCTTCACCTCACTTCGCTCAGGATGACAGGTTGAATATGAGCATTGCTGAAAAATTCGCGACGATGGAGTACGGTCCCGCACCGGAGGATCCGAAGGAAGCAACTGCATGGCTGGAACGGCATGGGCGGCGCTTCGGGCACTTCATCAATGGCGCATGGACGCAGCCATCGGCTGGAGCGTTTTTTGACACCGCCGATCCGTCGAATGGCGAGAGGCTGGCGAGCGTGGCGCAGGGATCGGTGGCGGATGTCGATGCCGCCGTGAAGGCTGCGCGCGCCGCTTCGCCGAAGTGGCAGGCGCTGACTCCGCATGCGCGTGCACGTTATCTCTACGCGATCGCACGGCAGGTTCAGAAGCATTCGCGGTTGTTCGCCGTGCTCGAGACGATGGACAACGGCAAGCCCATCCGAGAGAGCCGCGATATCGATATTCCCCTGGTCGCGCGGCATTTCTACCATCACGCCGGATGGGCGCAGTTGCTCGACAAGGAGTTTCCCGGATACGTGGCGTGCGGCGTCGTCGGCCAGATTATTCCGTGGAACTTCCCGTTGCTGATGCTGGCGTGGAAGATCGCCCCGGCGCTGGCGACGGGAAATACAGTTGTTCTCAAGCCTGCCGAATTCACGCCATTGACGGCACTGCTGTTCGCAGAAATCTGCCAGGAAATTGGATTGCCCGTGGGCGTGGTCAACATTGTGACGGGCGATGGCTCGACAGGTGAGACGCTGGTCAAGCATCCGGACGTAGACAAGATCGCGTTCACCGGATCGACCGAGGTTGGACGCGCGATTCGGGCGGCGACGGCGACTTCTCACAAAAAGTTATCGCTCGAGCTTGGCGGCAAATCGCCGTTCATCATCTTCGAAGACGCCGATCTGGACAGCGCGGTCGAGGGACTGGTCGACGGCATCTGGTTCAACCAAGGACAGGTCTGCTGCGCCGGCTCGCGGTTGCTCGTACAGGAGAGCGTGGCCGAAGCACTGATGTCACGAGTTCGCGATCGGATGAGTACATTGCGGATTGGTGCGCCGCTCGACAAAGCCATCGATATCGGCGCGATCGTCGCGCGTGTGCAGCTCGATCGAATCCGCAAGCTGGTCGATCAGGGAGTGGCCGAGGGCGCTACTTGCTGGCAGCCTCAGGTAGCGTTGCCGGCACGCGGGTACTACTATCCTCCGACGCTCTTAAGCAACGTTCATCCGACGTCGATCGTGGCGCAGCAGGAGATTTTCGGGCCGGTATTGGCGACAATGACCTTCCGCACGCCGCGCGAGGCCGTAGAACTAGCGAACAACACGGTCTATGGTCTGGCCGCGTGTGTGTGGAGCGAGAGCATCAACGTCGCTTTGCATGTGGCCGCGCAGCTCAAGGCGGGCGTGGTCTGGGTGAACTGCACGAATCTGTTCGACGCGGCGTGCGGGTTTGGCGGCTATCGCGAGAGCGGATACGGCCGCGAAGGCGGACGCGAAGGCCTGCGCGAATATCTGGAGCCGACGTGGTTCAAGAATGCGCCGGAGCTTGCGCGACAGGTCACAGGTGACAGGTCTCAGGTCACAGGTAAGGCTGGCGAGCATGCCGGTGATTCGGCTTTCCCCGCAATCGACCGCACCGTGAAGCTCTACATTGGCGGGAAGCAGACGCGGCCGGATTCGGGCTACAGCATGGAAGTCCGCGGAGCCGATGGACAGTTGCTGGGCGAAGCGCCGCTTGGAAATCGCAAAGATATCCGCAATGCAGTCGAGGCAGCACGCAAGGCAGAGAGCTGGGCAAAGTCCAACGCGCATCTGCGGGCACAGGTGTTGTACTACGCGGCGGAGAATCTGTCGCAGCGCCGCGAAGAGATTGTGCGGCGGCTGGCTGCGGCTGTGGGTGAGAAACAAGCAACAGCGGAAGTCGATCTCGGGATCGAGCGCATTTTTTACTATGCGGCATGGGCCGATAAGTTCGACGGCGACGTGCACAACCCGCCATTCCGCAATGTAGCGATCGCCATGAAGGAGCCCGTAGGGACGGTCGGCATAGTTTGTCCGAACGAGGCTCCGCTGCTGGGATTTCTTTCGTCTGTGATGCCGGCGCTAGCAGTTGGGAATACTGTCATCGCAATTCCTTCGGAGACTTACCCGCTGATCACTGGCGATTTGTACCAGTTGTTCGACACGAGCGACGTGCCGGGTGGCGCGGTGAATATCGTGACGGGCTATACTTCACAGTTGCTGAAGACGCTGGCCGAGCACGACGACGTGGACGCGATCTGGTGCTTCGGCGACGCTGCGCTGGCGGCTGCGGCGAAGTCGGCGTCGGTTGGAAATCTCAAGCAGGTCTTCACCAACGAGGGCCGCGCGATCGACTGGTTCGATGCGAAAGTGGCGGAGGGACGCTGGTTCCTGGAACACGCCACGCAGGTCAAGAATATCTGGGTGCCGTATGGAGAGTAATGTGCACCTCAGCGGCTAAAGCCGCCATCGAAATCGACCGTGACCGCAGCGCTAAAGCGCTGCGCCACCCAAAATCAAAACGCTTCATCGCCTAAGCTTTGTTTAGGTTCCACGACATGAAACCCACTCGTATTCCCCGCGTCAAAATCTGCTGCATTGGCAGCGTCGAAGAAGCCGAGCTGGCAGTGGAGATGGGCGCATCGGCGTTGGGGCTGGTGTCGCACATGCCCAGCGGGCCCGGGGTGATCAGCGACGAACTGATTGCTGAGATTGCTGCGACTGTGCCTCCGGCGATCGGAACGTTTCTTCTGACTTCGCGACAGAGCGTGGATGAGATTGTCGAGCAGCAACGAGCCTGCCGGACGAACACGATCCAGATCTGCGATCACCTCATTCGCGGCACGCACTGTGAATTGAAGATGGCGTTGCCCGGCATTTCGATCGTGCAGGTCGTGCACGTCACCGGGCCCGAGTCGGTTGAGGAGGCGGTAACCATCGCGCCGAATGTGGATGCGATTCTGCTCGACTCCGGCAACCAGAAGCTGGCGGTGAAGGAACTGGGCGGGACGGGCCGAACGCACGATTGGGCGTTGAGCCGGGAGATCCGAGAACGCATCGACGTGCCGATGTTTCTGGCGGGTGGGTTGAATCCGGAGAATGTTGCTCAGGCCATCGCGGACGTGAGGCCGTTTGGGGTGGATATCTGTTCGGGAGTGAGGACCGGGGGCAAGCTGGATGCAGAGAAGTTGCGCCGGTACTTCTCCGTGGTGAAGGTTGACACTCTCTCCTGCGCTGACTAGACTTCACCCTCCGTGCAAGGTCGCTCTCTCGCCCGTTCGGAGTGCGGCCGGAAGAGAGTCCATGGCGAAGCGTCCTCGAATTGCGGTAGTCGGCAGTGCCAATGTC
>DATIWL010000027.1:0-88527 GCA_035519435.1 Terriglobales bacterium | reverse complement strand
GACTGCTGCACAAGCGGTTTGGGGCCGAGAGTTGAGAGGTCGTCGCGGTAGAAGGTGATGTCGAGCGTGCCCACAGGAACAGGGGATTTCTCGCGGTGCTTGATGATTTTCGCCAGCCGTTCGGCAATGGGAACGCCGCGGCGGCGGATGCCGATGAGGCCCAATCCATTCACACCATCGCTCTTTTCCAGAATCTCGTGAGCCAGACGCACGAGGGTGCGCTCCATTTCCGTAGCGGACATCAGCTGAACTTTTTCGCGCAGCACAGGTTTTGGAGTCGCGCGTTGAGTGCTCATGGTTTGCTCGTACCCCGACGAAGGTTTGGTCGCAGGCGACAGCGTTGCCGTGCCAGGATATGCAGAATGCCTTGCCAGCGCTCTGACTGTATTGAAGTCTGCCGCCGAGGTCAAGCCAAACAGCACTGCGGCGGGTAGCGGCGATCGGGACTGTCTTGTTAGGATGGCGCGTCTGGAAATCTAAGAGATTCCGTCAAATTAGCCCGACGCGGCGGAGAGAAAAATGCGGCGAAAGCACCTGTTCCTGACCTTGATCGTAGTGGCCTGGCTTGCGCAGTTCGTTGCGGGGCAGAATCCAACGGCGAAAGGCGCTTACCTGATGTACGTGGGAACCTACACCGGGCCCGAGAGCAAGGGCATTTATGCGTATCGCTTCGACCCAGTCACAGGGAAGGCGACGCCTGACGGAATAGCGGCCGAGAGCACGAACCCGTCGTTCTTGGCGGTCGATCCGCAACAAAAATTCCTCTATGGGGTCAACGAGGTCAGTGACTACAAAGGCGAAAAGAGCGGCGGGTTGAGCGCATTCGCCATCGATCGCAAGACGGGCAAGCTCACGTTTCTCAATGAGGTCCCTTCGGGCGGTCCTGGACCTTGTCACGTGGCGCTCGACAAAACCGGAAAATATGTACTCGTTGCTAATTATGACGGCGGCAGCGTGGCGGTCTTTCCCGTGCTCCTCGATGGCCGACTAGGAGAACGTTCCGCCTTCGTACAGCACAGCGGCCACGGCGCCAATGCCGAGCGGCAGGAAGGGCCGCATGCGCACGAGATTCAATTGACTCCAGACAATCGCTTTGCCGTGGTCGCCGATCTCGGACTGGATGAACTGCTGGTATACCGTTTTGATGTTGCGAAGGGAACGCTCACGCCCAATGATCCACCTTTCGCGAAGGTCGAGCCGGGGGCAGGCCCCCGGCACTTTGCGCTGCACCCAAATGGGAGGTTCGTCTATCTGCTGGGCGAAATGGGCGGAAGCGTGAATGTGTTCGCCTACGACTCGAAACGTGGGGCAATGAAGCATGTACAGACAATTTCTTCGCTTGCTGCCGAATTCAAGGGCTCGAATGACTCGGCGGAGATCGAGATCGGTGGCGGCGGGAAGTTCTTGTATGCGTCCAATCGGGGACCGGACACGATTGCGGTCTTCTCGATCGATTCGGGCACGGGAAAGCTGAAGCCGGTGGAACATGTTGCGACCGACGGCAAAACACCGCGAAATTTCGCGATCGATCCTACCGGGAAATATCTGCTGGCGGCGAATCAGGAATCGAACAACATTGTTGTTTTCGAGATTGACCATATGACTGGAGGCCTGAAGCCAACGGGGCAGGTGGTCAAGGCCCCGTCTCCAGTGTGCATCGTCTTTGTGCCGGCAGAATGAACTGGGAGAGTCCATGAGAACCCTGATCTCTGTTTTCGTTCTTCTGTTCGCTTGCTCGCTGTTCGGTCAGCAATACGATGTTGTCATCACAGGCGGACGCGCGCTCGATCCAGAAACCGGACTCGATGGCATCCGCAACGTGGGCATTACCGGCGGGAAGATTGCGCGCATTGCCGCAGAGCCTCTGCAGGGCAAGCGCGTCGTCGACGCGACCGGACTGGTGGTTGCTCCCGGTTTCATCGACATCCATCAGCACGGACAGGAAATCGCGAGCCAGCGGGTGAAAGCCCTCGATGGAGTGACTACCGCCCTCGAGATGGAAATTGGAGTGACGGATGTCGCCCAATTCCTCAAGCTCAAGGAGGGCCACTCGCTCATTCACTACGGAACGACGGCGAGCCACGCGGCAGCTCGGGCGGCAATTTTTGGCGCACCGCTCCCGGGTCCCGCGGTAGATCCGCAGAACGGCATCCCCGACATTCTTCCCAAAAGCGGACCCGCCACGGACACGCCCGCTACGGCCGAGCAGATTGCCCGCATTGAGCAGCGACTCCGCGGCGAGCTGGATGCGGGCGCGCTCGGAATCGGGATGGGGCTTCAGTACACTCCCGGCGCAACGCGGCTTGAGGTGATCGATATGTTTCGGGTCGCAGCGGAACGACACCTGCCCGTGTACACGCATATTCGCAGCGCCGGGACAATCGAGCCGGGATCGGCGGTTGAGTCCATCAGTGAAGTGATCGCGGCTTCGGCGATCACGGGCACGCCGGTGCACATTGTTCACATGAACAGCAGCTGTCTTCGGCAATCTCTGGAGTGCCTGTCGCTGGTGGAAGGCGCACGGGCTCGGGGACTGGACGTCACTACGGAAGCCTATCCTTATATCGCGGGAATGACAGGCATCAACTCCGCGCTTTTCAATCCCGGTTGGCGCGAGAAGCTTGGAATCGACTATGGAGATCTCGTGTTACCCGATACGGGAGAGCACCTGACGAAGGAGCGTTTCGACGAACTGCACAAGTCCAGCGTGACGCGCTCCGTACTCGTCTTTGCCAACACCCAGGAAATCGTTGATGCCATTATTCCGCATCCGCTGGTAATGATCGCGAGCGACGGCGCTCCCGGGCATCCGCGCAATGCAGGAACGTACTCGCGCGTGCTGGCGCAATACGTGCGAGAAAAAGGAACTCTTACATTGATGGACGCCGTCCGCAAGATGACCCTGATGCCGGCGCAGATGCTGGAGCGTTCAACGCCTGCCGCACGCAAGAAAGGCAGACTGCAGGAGGGCGCGGACGCGGATCTCGTGGTCTTCGATGCCAAGACGATCAGCGACCGTTCTACGTTTCAGGCTCCAATGGAGCCGAGCGTAGGCGTTCGCTTTCTTCTGGTCGCGGGCACATTGCTGGTCGATCAGGGAAAGATCGTGCCGGGGGTATTCCCCGGGCAGGCCTTGCGTCCGGCGGGGCGACAGGAGTAACTTAAGATCAAGGTGCCGGTTCTGTTTACGTCCTGCCACATCACGTCGATGGCAAGTGGCTTCGCCATGCGATGTCACACGCTGTAGCCTTCTCTCGCGGGAATCATCGAAACTTTTAGCAATTGCTCAGTGTAAGCACATCCCCTTTCTACAAAGGACAGGCTATGAAAATTGCGAAAGATGTTACAGAACTCATCGGAAACACTCCACTCGTGCGGCTGAACCGCGTTACGGCAGACAGCCACGCGGAGGTTGTGGCGAAGCTGGAGAGCCAGAATCCGCTTGCGAGCGTGAAAGACCGCATCGGCGTCAGCATGATTCAGGAAGCGGAGCGAGCGGGCAAGATTCAGCCCGGCAAGACTGTGCTGATTGAGCCGACGAGCGGCAATACGGGAATTGCGCTGGCGTTCGTGGCGGCCGTGAAGGGCTACAAATTGATCCTCACCATGCCGGAGACGATGAGTCAGGAGCGGCGGGTGCTGCTGCTGGCGTTGGGCGCGGAGATCGTCCTCACACCGGGGCCGAACGGGATGAAAGGCGCGATCGCGAAGGCAGAGCAGCTGTTGGCGAGCACGCCCAATGGATACATGCTGCAACAGTTCGATAATCCGGCCAATCCGAAGATTCACGTCGAGACGACCGGTCCGGAGATCTGGAACGATACGGACGGGCGCGTGGACTTCCTGGTTTCTGGTGTGGGCACCGGTGGAACGCTGACCGGCGTTTGCCAATACATTAAGCCAAAGAAGGCCTCGTTCAAGGCGATTGCTGTGGAACCAGCCGACAGTCCGGTGCTCTCGGGCGGGAAGCCGTCGCCGCACAAGATTCAAGGCATCGGCGCGGGGTTTGTCCCCAGCATCCTGAAGACAGAATACATCGACGAAGTCGTGACGGTGACGAATGACGAAGCCATCGCGATGGCGCGCCGCTTGCCTCTGGAAGAAGGACTGCTGGTTGGAATTTCTTCGGGAGCGGCGGTGGTTGCTGCGCTGAAGATCGCATCACGCAAAGAAAATGCCGGCAAACTGATCATTGTAGTACTGCCGTCGTTCGGTGAGCGATACTTGAGCAGTATCCTGTTCGATCAACTCCGGCAGCAAGCGGCTCAAATGATTGCGGCTCCGTTACCAGCATGATCGGCTTCTTCAAGTCGGTGCGAGAGGACATTGCCGCCGTATTCGAAACGGACCCGGCGGCACGATCCTACTTCGAGGTATTGCTTTGCTACCCCGGGCTGCATGCGGTCTGGCTGCATCATCCGAACCACTGGCTCTGGCGCCACCGGCTGCGCTTCCTAGCGCGCTTCGGCTCACAGGTGGCGCGGTTCTTCACGGGCATTGAAATCCACCCGGGCGCGGAGATCGGGCGGCGGCTGTTTATCGACCACGGCATGGGAACAGTCATTGGCGAGACCACTATTGTCGGGGATGATGTCACGCTGTATCAGGGAGTAACTCTCGGCGGTACAGGAAAAGAGAAAGGAAAGCGACACCCGACGATCGGCAACAACGTCACGGTTGGGGCCGGCGCGAGAATCTTGGGGAATATCACGGTCGGCGACAACTGCCGCGTGGGAGCAGGATCTGTCGTGTTGCGCAGCGTGCCGGCCAATTCGACCGTTGTAGGGGTACCAGGACATATTGTGCTTCGCGATGGACAACGAGTGGTAATTACAGACCCCAAAGACATTCGCGATCCCCTGTCCGACGTAATCATCAAGCTGGCGACCGAAGTTCACGAACTCCGCGAGAAATTTCAGGAGCACACGCATCAGGCACTCGGAGTGGAACCCGACCTGACGATCGACGAAGAAGGGGTGCCGAAGCGTGTTGAACCGAAGCAACTTTTCGCCGACGATTACATGGACTATCAGATTTAGGGTTATCTCTACAGTCGGAGCGAGGCTCCGCGTCTGTCAAAATATTGATTTGATGCATCGCTTTCTTGTGGCGAGATTCGAAACGCCCGCGGCTTCTCTGCGTCCATCTAAATTCCCACTAGAAGAACGATTCATCTCCATGCCGTGAGCCAGAGCTTCTCCTCTAGGCTGCTGTTTTTACAGCCACAAACTCATTTCTTGAAAAATTGCAGACGCTGACTTCCACCGGCGCGAAGTGAATCGATACGTTCGCAGGGCATTAGTGCGTCCTTATTGATCGCATAACTTTTCTCTTTCCGAAGAAATTCGATGCTCCGCAGCAAAAGTATGAATTGGACTGCCCTCATGTGAATCGCTACTTTGAGCGCGCTGGCAATGGAGGCGCACTGCATTCGTTGCACGCACCAGGGGGGAAAGCGAGCAGTTCAATGAGGAGGCGCTCCCACGCAGGAGCTGTAGTGGTATGGGCAAGTCTTATGTTGGTGTCGGCTGGCCGGGCGCAGGAGCATACGAGCACCACGCCGCCGACGCAAGATGCAATCCTGCAGCACATGCAGGAACTGGAGAAACAGGTTCAGGAATTGCGCGCCGAAGTTGCCACGCTGAAAGCTGCGGACAAGGCCGCACCAGCTGCGGCAGCCGCAGTGCCACAGAGCAACCTCGTCGCCAGCACGTCGGCGAGCGCTCCGGCAGCTCCGGCGGGACCGACTCTCGCGAGTTTGCTTGGACCGACGAGTGTGAGCGGCTTCGTGGATATGTACTACGGACAGAACTTCAACAACCCGACGTCGCAGAACAACAGCCTGCGGTTCTTTGACGGTGCGACGAACTCGTTCGGGCTGAACCTTGTGGAACTCGTCGTCGATAAGGCGCCGGACGCTGCCGCAAGCCGGACGGGCTACCACGTCGCATTGGGCTTTGGCCAGGCGATGAACGTCGTGAACGGCTCGGAACCAAAGGCCGGCCTGGGCTTCGATCAGTATCTGAAGGAAGCCTACTTCTCTTATCTGGCGCCCATCGGCAAGGGATTGCAGATTGATGCCGGCAAGTTTGTGACGCCGCACGGCGCCGAGGTGATTGAGACCAAGGACAACTGGAACTACTCACGCGGGATTTTGTTCACGTACGCGATCCCGTACTACCACTTCGGAATGCGCGCGAAGTACACGTTCAACGACAAATTCGCACTCACGGGCTACTTCGTGAATGGATGGAACAACATCATCGACAACAACACCGGCAAGACATACGGCATGAGCGTGGCGTGGAACCCGAGCAAGAAATTCGGGATCATCCAGAGCTACATGGCCGGTCCAGAGCAGACGCTGAACAACTCTGACTGGCGGCAGCTCAGCGACACCGTGATCACGATCTCACCAACCAGCAAGCTGACGTTCATGGTCAATGGCGACTACGGCCGAGGCGACCGGTTCTATGACGGTGAGGGCGGAGTCTCCAAGCCAACGTACTGGACCGGCGTAGCCGGCTACATCAAGTACGCCTTTACCAGCACAACAGCGTTCAGCACCCGGTACGAGTACTACAACGATCACGATGGTTTCACGAGTGGCGTGCCGCAGCACTTCAACGAGTTCACCACAACGTTCGAGAAAGTCGTTGCCGGACATCTCATCAGCCGCTTCGAGTTCCGGCGGGATATGTCGAATCAACCGTATTTCGTGAAAGGCGTTGATCCAGTGAAGGATCAGAACACGCTGACGGCTGGATTGATCTTTACGTTTGACAGTCGTGAGGGGCACTAACGATGGGCTTTGCGCAGATAGCGCAAGCAGTTTGCGGGCAGCTCCCGAAAGAACTGCCCGTGATGTGGGGACCAGCGGCGGGGGCTCAATCCCAGTCAACCCCTGGTGCCAGCGCCCTCGCTGCCCCCCGCCAGTTCAGTGTAGTGCTGCCAGAAGGGCCGCGGGTTGGGCGGTCCATGTTGCCAGCAATGGGAGATCGAAATGAATGGCGCGCAGGCGGCTTTAGATGTCGCGCTGGTCTTGCTGGGAGGAACTGGCTTGGTTGAAGGATTATCGCGACTCTCGACCTCGCCCCTGTCCGCAGTACTGATTATTTTGAGCGCGATGTTGTTCTTGCTTTTCCCGATCGCCGGGCTTTGCGGGAGTGAAATTCGGAGTGACGGAAAACAGCGGAATGATGAAGAGCCGAAACGATCGAAAACAACATTTGATTCCTAAACGAAGGGAGCACCGAGATGGCAGCAGTTCGACAGCAGGGAACGTATTTGGGAACGAGTCTGACAGGCTTCACGGCTTTTACTGCCGGTCTGTATAGCGGCGGAGGTCTGGGGGCATTGATTGCGGTGGTGGGAGCGGGTTTGCTCTTGTATTCCGGGTTCGGTTTCTACCGGATCAAGTCCGTTGCGTAAGGCACGACATTTTCCGAAAGGAGGAAGCATGAGGATCGTTGGTCTTTTGTTGGCACTTGTGGGTTGGTTGATCCCAGTAGTGACCGTCGTCCTGACACAGTCGACAGCCGTTCGCATGATTGTCTGTCTGGCAGGGATCGCCATCACTTTAGTCGGAATACTTGTGGCTCTAAACAGGGCTCACCTCAAACATGCGCTCTGGAAGGCCTAAATAAGGTAAGGCGTCGCGCGGGGGCGGGAGAGACTCCTTCGCCTGCAGAGGGCCCAGGTGGATAGCCAAGTTTCACCCAACATGGTTCCTAAGGAGAACAAGGTAATGATCAAGCACGGTGAAGGCATGAAACGAGGTTCATGGACAGTGATCCTGGCGCTGCTCCTGTGCGGCCTTTCGGCCTGGGCGCAGAGCGCGGCTCCGGCCAGCAGCGCGCCTGCCGCCGCACCGCCGCCGGCTCCATCGATGACGGCTCCGCTCGATGTGAAGGCGGCACAGCCTCCCTCGACCGACGATCTCGCCAAAGGCGATCCCGGCGGCACCAAGACAGGGACGGTGAGCGACATCGTTGTTTCCGATACGAATAAGGGTTTGACACTGGCGGATATGGCGAATCAAGCGGGACAGAACCGCGTCGCCATCAACTTCACGTGGACGCTGATCACCGGCTTCCTGGTCATGTTCATGCAGGCCGGGTTCGCGATCGTGGAAACCGGCTTGTGCCGCGCCAAAAACGCCAATCACACCATGATGATGAACTTCATGGTGTACGGCTTCGGCCTGTTCGCCTTCTGGGTTTGCGGTTTCGCCTTGCAGATGGGCGGATGCGCGCCGGCGGGAACGCTTGGCGGTGCCAGTCCTTTGAACTCGGAACATACCATTTCCCTACTGGGAAAGACGTGGGGGATTTTCGGGACCCATGGATTCTTCCTGAGTGGCGTGACCTATGACGTCGGGGTCATGGTGTTGTTCCTCTTCCAGATGGTGTTCATGGACACTGCTCTGACCATCGTGACCGGCGCCGCGGCGGAACGTTGGAAATATGTCGCCTTCGCTGTTTCCTCTGTGTTCATGGGGGCGATCACTTATCCAGTCTTTGCGAACTGGGCGTGGGGAGGTGGTTGGTTGTCTCAGTTGGGGGCCAACTTCGGCCTGGGACACGGCTATGCGGATTTCGCGGGCTCCGGAGTCGTGCACGCCGTAGGCGGCGTAACCGCATTAGCTATGGCGATGATCATCGGACCTCGCATCGGCAAGTACAACCGCAATGGGACGCCGAATGCGATGCCCGGCCACGACATCGTGATTGTGCTGACCGGATGCTTCATTCTTGCGTTCGGTTGGTTTGGGTTCAACCCGGGCAGCACGCTGGCGGCGTCCGGTAACGGCGCTCTCCGCATCGGCTCGGTCGCGGTCAACACCATGCTCGCGGGTTGTACCGGATCGTTCGGTGCGCTCCTTTATATGTGGATCAAGTACGGCAAGCCGGATGCCTCCATGTCCGGCAACGGTCTGTTGGCCGGCCTTGTCGCTATCACAGCACCGAGTGGATTCGTCAACCCGACAGCGTCCGCGATTATCGGCCTGATTGCGGGCGTGCTGGTATGCGTCAGTGTCGAGTTCGTAGAGCGCGTGTTGAAGGTAGACGATCCGGTCGGAGCGATTTCTGTTCACGGCGCTAACGGCATTTGGGGCGTTATTTCAGTGGGGCTGTTTGCAGACGGCAGCTCTAACTATGGTGGGAGCTGGAATGGCGTGAGTGGAGGCGTACGCGGATTGTTCTATGGTGACGCGACTCAGTTGATCGCGCAGCTGATCGGCGTAGGTACCTTGCTCGGCTGCGTGTTCGTGGTTTCGTATGTCGCGAACTGGGTCATCGACATCGTCGTCGGGCAGCGTGTTTCGGCGGAAGACGAACTCGCCGGTCTCGATATCCCGGAGATGGGCGCCCTCTGCTATCCCGAGTTCGTCCTGAAACCCGAGCACATGCCGACTGGCGTAGCCGCCAGCCAGGGAACCGAAATGAAAGCCCCGTTGCGCGTTGCGCAGGAGACTGCGTAATGGCGGAATACGCTCTGGCTTTGCAGCAGAATCTCTTGGAACGGTGCGCAGCAGTTGAGAGTCGGCTCTCAACTGCAGTGCCGCCGGAAGCCCTCGTCACCTTTCGCCAGGGATTGGACCACTTTCAGGCCGGCGATCCGGAAGCGGCGGTTTCGGCGTTCTCGCAAAGTGTGTTGCGTGCGCCCGGGTTCGGGGAGGCTCATATCTTTCTCGGACTCGCGCACGCACTCACCAGCAATATCTATCCCGCTTTCGATCATCTCGAGGCGGCAACTCAGCTACAGCCGGATAACTTCGCCGCCCATTTCACTCTGGCGCAGCTCAATTTCAAACTGCGTATTCCAGAAAAAGGATATGCGGCTGCGAAAGATGCCTTACGCTCCGCAACGACGCTGGAACAACGCGCCATGTTGACGCAGCTTCTCAAAGAAGAGCGAGCGCGCGAACGGAACGGTATCGCACGGCCAAGTTTCGCCAAACCATTCAGCCGGCAAACGCTAATTATGGCGGGCAGTGGTATCGCTGCGGCGCTGATTTCCCTGATCGCATACATCCGATGAAGGAAAGAAGAGGTTTCCCCATGTTGACGGTATTGGAAGTTGCAAAACGCCAGCGCCTGGCCTGGTCGTGCGCAATCCTGGTTGGACTATTTCTCACAGTGGTTGGACGCGCGCCTGTGTTTCCAGTGATGGCAGGGTGTCTTCTCGCTATTGGCGTCGCAGTTCTGCGCGCCTGGCCAGCGACTGCACAGCGAGGAACTAAGTGAGCATTTCGCTCCAAATCATTCTGTGCATCGCCGTTGTGATCGTGACGGCGAAGCTGGCCGCGACTCTGGCCTCGCGCCTGGGGTTGCCGCTGGTGCTCGGCGAGTTGCTGGCCGGCGTGTTGTTGGGGCCGTCACTCATCGGCATCTGGGGGCAGCATTGGCTCGCTCCGGTCGATCCAGGAGCAATCTCTGCGGCGAGCATATTCAAGATCATGGCTGACATCGGGGTGGTCCTGCTGATGTTCGTCGCCGGACTCGAAACCGATGTGAGCATGATGCGCCGCACGGTTGGACCGGCGTTCTGGGCTGCAGCAGGGGGCGTGATTCTTCCGATGGCCGGAGGTTATTTCCTTTCGAAGAGCTTTGGCTTCGGGACCGCCGAAGCAATCTTCATCGGGACAATCCTGACCGCTACCAGCGTGACGATCACAGCTCAGACACTGATGAACCTGAACCGGCTGCGCTCGAAAGAGGGGGCAACCATCCTGGGAGCGGCGGTCATCGACGATGTTCTGGGACTGATCGTTCTGTCTGTCGTTATTGCGCTGGCGCCTCAGTTGGCGCACAAGGGCGACACCTCCTGGGCTGGGTTGGGCATGATCCTGGTGCGAATGATGGTGTGCCTGGCAACCATCGGGTTGCTGGGCCCGTGGGTTACTCGATGGGCGTTGAAGCAGTCGGCGCGGCTGCATGGCCATCACACGGAAGCATCTGTGGCTGTCGCAGTCGCGATGCTTTTTGCCTTTGAAGCGCAATGGCTCGGCGGCATGGCGGCGATCACGGGCTCGTATCTCGCCGGGCTGTTTGTGGCAATGACTCCGTACCGCGAGAAGGTGAGCCGGGATGTACAACCGATGTTGAATTCGTTTTTTGGACCCGTGTTTTTCGTGTCCATTGGCATGGAAGTGAACGCCTGGCATCTCAATGGAAGTTTGGGTTTCTTTCTGCTGGTCCTTGCAATCGCCATCGCCGGCAAAATTGTGGGCTCTGGGCTGGGCGCATTGAGCAATGGGTTTTCGGCGCGAGAGTCTCTGACTGTCGGAGTAGGAATGATTCCCCGCGGCGAGGTGGGGTTGATTACTGCCAGCCTGGGATGGTCGGCAGGCCTGGTAACGCGCGATGTTTACATCCAAGTGGTGGCGTTAGTTCTTCTGACTACGCTGATTACACCGGGGTTGTTGCGATTTATGTTTCCGGCGCCCATGGTCAATTCTGCAGAAGAACCGGCACCAGATCTGGCTACGGCCGATCTGGCGGATGCGTGACTGGAATCGGAGTCGTCCGGGCAAGAATAAAAGATGTTGCTCGCTTGAGGAATGGCTTTTCAAATCTCCAGCAACGAGAGGATACGAATCGATGATGACCAAGGTGGAAGCGATTATTCAGCCCTCGAAGTTAGACGCCGTGAAAGAAGTGCTGTCGGAGCTCGGCATCGAGGGGCTCACGATTTCGGAAGTGCGCGGTCACGGCCGACAGAAGGGCCACACCGAAATGTATCGTGGCCGTGAATACTCGGTCGATCTTCTGCCCAAGGTCAAGATTGAATCGGTCATGGATGACAGCCTGGTCGACGCGGCGGTGAAGGCGATTGTCGAAACCGCTGCCACTGGCCAGATTGGCGACGGGAAGATCTTCCTCTCGAAAGTGGATGAGGCGATTCGAATCCGTAATCAAGAGCGTGGAGTGGCGGCCCTGTAAGGCGGCCGCCACGCTTTTGCCGACGAGCGTCGCCGCGAGGGCTGCCGTCAACCACGCCCACGTTCTCTGCATTCTCACGCATGCTTGACGGAATGCCCGTTCGCATCACGGGCGCTGGCACGCGTTTCGGCTCTCCCCAGAACTGCGGCCCGGCGGCGCTGAGCGGGCCGCTCGCTTCTCGTCTTTGGTATCCTTCTCCGTGGTCATCTCGCCTTCACTCATCGACCATCACCTTTTCCGACCACGGATCCAGATGAGGTTCAAATCATGACTGCAATTTTCAAGCGATTCGTCCAACTGTTCTGCCTTCTTCTGTCTTCGTCTCCTCTATTTGGGCAAACGGACCGGCCAACGCCGCGACCGGACCTGGCCACCCAACCGACGCTCTACGCAGTCGGATACGCGCACCTCGATACGGAATGGCGTTGGGAATATCCCCAGGTGATCGGGGAGTACTTGCCGAAGACCATGCGGAACAACTTCGCTTTGTTCGCGAAATATCCGCACTACATTTTCAACTTCAGTGGCTCCAATCGATACCGCATGATGAAGGAGTATTACCCCGCCGACTACGCCACGCTGAAGCGATATGTGGCCGCAAAACGCTGGTTTCCGGCTGGCTCGTCAGTGGAAGAGAGCGACGTGAATTCGCCGTCGGCGGAGTCCATCTTCCGCCAGATTCTGTATGGGAATGAGTATTTCCGGCGAGATTTCGGCGTCGCCAGTGCGGAATACATGTTGCCGGACTGTTTTGGGTTTCCTGCATCGTTGCCAAGCATTCTCGCGCATGCCGGCGTCAAAGGCTTTTCAACACAGAAGCTGACGTGGGGATCCTCAGCGGCAGCCGGTGGTCCGGGCTCCGCCGAGCACACGCCGCTGGGAACGCCCTTCAATGTCGGGATTTGGGAAGGACCAGACGGCAGGTCGGTGCTGGCGGCATTCAATCCCGGCAGCTACGGCGCGGACATCACGAGCGACATGAGTAAGCCACTTCCGCTATTGCGGGCGATCGATTCTACAAACGCAAAGGAACAAGAGCGCCGCTTTTGGCGAGACCAGGACGATTGGGCGCGACGCGTCCAGCACAACGGTGAGGCGAGTGGCGTGTTCACTGATTATCGGTACTACGGTACGGGGGATGTTGGCGGAGCCCCGACGGAGTCCTCCGTCCGCTTGCTGGAGGCAATCATCCAGAAGCGGGAAGGGGTGGTATCTATGGCGCCTGAACCGGATGGGTCTGACAAGCCGGCGCCGACAAATCGAATGCTGGTCGGGGATGGCCCCGTGAAGGTCATATCTGCGAGTGCTGATCAGATGTTTCTTGATATCAAGCCGACTGAGTTAGCGCGGCTTCCTCACTACAAAGGAGAGCTCGAGCTGACGAACCATTCTGCCGGCTCGTTGACTTCAGAGGCATATCAGAAGCGGTGGAACCGGAAAAACGAACTCCTCGCCGATGCCGCAGAGAAAGCGTCGGTCAGTGCGGCCTGGCTCGGCAGCCGACCGTATCCGCAGGAGCGGATCAACAACGCGTGGACACTCGTACTGGGCGGGCAGTTCCACGACATCATGGCCGGCACGGCGACCCCGAAGTCCTACGAGTACGCATGGAATGACGAGGTGCTCGCCATGAATCAGTTCGCCAGCGTTCTGAAGAGCGCGGCTGCCGGAGTCATTGGCGACATGGATACACGCAGCAAGGGGATCCCGATCGTCGTCTATAACCCGCTGAATGTCTCCCGCGAAGATGTGGTGGAAGCGGAAGTCTCCTTCGCGCCAGGGACAGCGAAGGGTGTGCGCATTGTTGGTCCAGACGGGAAAGAAGTGCCGTCTCAACTGGAAACCGCGCACGGATCCACGAAGGTTCTCTTCTTGGCGAGGGTACCGTCGGTCGGATGGAGCGTGTACGACGTTCAGGCCTCCGATGCGCCTGACACAGGTTCAGAACTGAAGGTCTCGGACTCCGGGCTCGAAAACGGACGTTACAGGGTCCAAGTCGACGGGAATGGCGATGTCAGCAGCCTGTTCGACAAGAAACTCAACAAGGAATTGCTTTCCGGTCCGGCACGCCTGGCATTCCAGACGGAGAAGCCGTACGACTGGCCAGCGTGGAACATGGATTGGGCAGACCAGCAGAAGCCTCCGCGCGGTTATGTGCAAGGACCGGCGAAAGTCAGGATCATCGAGAACGGGCCGGCACGAGTCGCGCTGGAGATCGAACGCGAAGCGGAAGGTTCGAAGTTCGTTCAGACCATTCGCCTCTCCGCCGGCGATACGGGGAATCGCGTGGAGTTTGCCAATTTTGTTGACTGGAAAACAAAAGAAGCCGCGCTTAAAGCCACGTTCCCGCTTACAGCCGGTAATCGGACCGCGAGCTACAACTGGGACATCGGAACGATCGAGCGCGAGAACAATTCGCCCAAAAAGTTCGAGGTCGCGTCACACCAGTGGTTTGACCTGACTGATGCTGACGGAAGCTATGGTGTGACTGTGCTCTCGGACTGCAAGTACGGATCCGACAAACCGGACGATCACACACTGCGCCTCACCTTGATTTATACGCCGGGGCTGGGTGGAGGCATTGCGTATCCCGATCAGACTATGCAGGACTGGGGACGCCATGAGTTCGTGTATGGACTTGCGGGCCACGATCATGATTGGCGAAAGGCCGAAACGGACTGGGAAGCGTACCGGCTGAACCAGCCGCTCATCGGCTTTCGGAGTTCACCGCATCCGGGCATGCTGGGCAAAGAGTTTTCGCTCTTGAAAGTCGGCAGCAACCGAGTTCGAGTGCTGGCACTGAAGAAAGCGGAACACAGTGACGAGGTCATCGTCCGCGTGGTGGAACTCGACGGCAAACCGGCCCAGAAAGTTCGTTTTGCATTCGGCGCACCTTTGCTGGGCGCGCGGGAAGTTAACGGCCAGGAAATGCCTCTTGGAGCCGCGGCGCTGTCGAAGGGAGAGCTTGTCACGGACTTCACGCCATTTCAGACTCACACTTTCGCGGTGAAGCTGGCGCCACCGGTCAGGCGATCGCCTGGTCTGCAATGGAAGCCGCTTTCACTGCCCTATGATGTTTCGGTCGCGACATCGGAGAACCGGCCGGCGCAAGGTTGTTTCGACTGTTCTTTCGACGATCCAACCGCTCCGCAGGGCGCATCGTTGCCGGCAGAGATGTTGCCTACGTCGCTCGACTACGATGGGATCAGTTTTCGTTTGGCTGCGGCAACTGGCAAGCCAAACGCGATGACAGCTCACGCGCAGACTCTCGATTTGCCAAACGGCGATTTTCGCCGCATCTACCTGCTCGCGGCTGCCGCGCACGGAGATACGAAAGCGACCTTCCTTGTAGATGGACGGCCGACTGATCTCAAAATTCAGGAATGGACCGGATACATCGGGCAATGGGACAACCGCACCTGGCAGTCGCATCTGGAGCCGGAGCCAGCGGATTCGCAGGATAAGGATGCAGGCGCTCCTCTCCGTATGCGGACGGTCACTGAATTCGCAGGCAACATCACACCCGGATTCATCAAACCGGCCGACGTGGCCTGGTTCGCATCGCATCGGCATTCTCCGAGTGCTGCCGACGAACCTTATACCTACTCGTACCTGTTTGCATATGCGATCGATATTCCGGTTGGAGCAAAGAAGTTGACATTGCCCGACAATCCGGAGGTTCGGATACTGGCGATTACCACATCGTCTGCCGGCGGGGATGCCCCTCCAGCGCAGCCGCTCTACGATACTTTGCCGCTGGACAGGTCGCGTTAGCCGGAAGGCGCAAGGATATTCGGAGGAGAGGCGGACTCAATTCACTCGGCGGGCGCGTAGTAGCCTTTCTTCGCATACAGCCGGAACTTGCCCGTCGGCCCCGGGCCAGCAAGGTGAACGGTGAGCTTGCGCCATTTGCCGTCTCGATTTCGGTTGCTTGGGTAGTAGCCAAGAATGTATTGATTGCGCAGTTCGTGGCTGATCTGCGTCACAGCATGCGCGAGTTCCTCTGCGGTGTGTGCCGAGAAGACTCGGCCGCCGGTCACCGAGGTGACTTCTTCAAGCTGGAACGGTCCTCTCATTTCCTCGACTCTTGAGGCATTTCGATCGTAGAGACCGATTGCGTACACTTCGACGTCGGCTTCTTTCAGAAGTGATTTGAGTTCATCTTCCGTATGGCGGCTATGGTTGTCGCCACCATCCGAAATCACGACCATGGCCTTCCTCTGATAGCGCGAATTGTGCTGTAGTTCGCGAAGTCCGAGGTACATGCCGTCCCATAAAGCGGTGGAGCCGTCGGGCTGAATCGTTCCCGGAGGTTCAACTTCACTTCCAATGGAATCGAGATGAGCAACGAGCTGTGGCTTGTCGTGAATCACAACCAGACCGAAGTCGTCCTGCGGATTGGAGGTATTCTCCAATTCGGATAATGCTTTCATCGCATCATTGATCCTGACCGCCATGCTGGCGCTGGCGTCGAGAACGACAAGTACGGAGACTGGATCATCCGTACTTGAACAGTACTTGATCGTCTGCGGATTTCGATCATCCAGGACAGCAAAGTTGGCGGGCTCCAGGCCGGTGACCGCGTGGTATGCATGATCAAGAACGGTCACGTTTACCAGCACGAGGTCGACTCGACTGAGAACCGTGTGGTTCGCAGATGTGCGCGGTGCGGCGACCGTGCGGTGAATGGTTTGCACTTGGTTTATGTCGACCTGTGCAGCGGCCGGAACCCATGCCGCTTGCAGGAAGAGCGGTACAAAGCAATAAAGAGCAGATCTGATTCGATCGAAGACTTGCGGGAACATCGAGATCCGGTGCAGCGGAAGGACCTTGCACCACCCTTGGATGCCGTTCACAGCCACACGTTGCGCTCCGGAGTAAGCATACGCCTGGAAAAGTGAAAAAGTGCTAAAGACATCTGCTCGGCATCGCGCCCGTGCCACCATACGGCGTCAAGGAATCACCGCAAAATGATGGAACCAAAGTGGCCGAAGCACCGTGAGGTGGGAGGCTAAACTCATTGTTCGGCAATGACTTATTGTCGACGCGGCGCCACATCGTTGTGCGGGCCATCTTGAGGCGGGCATGGATCCAGCAATCCGTACGAAAGGACATGAACCACACGTCTACCGAAAATCACGTTTTCGCGTGACCCGAGTCACATCAGGCATGCTGCCGGCATGCCTAACATTCAAAGTGATGGAGTGTGCGGGAAGGTTCATGCACACACGGCCCATCCAGCCGGGCTACCTTCTTGAGGTCGCATGGCGCATCACCTCACGACCTGCACGTTTTGTGGAGTCGGGTGCGGTCTATATCTCGAGACAGCAGACAATCGGATCGTCGGAGTCTATCCGAGCCCTTCCCATCCCTCGAATTCCGGCAGGCTGTGCTTACGCGGCTGGCATGTGCATGAAATCGCGAACTCGCCCGATCGCCTGAAACGGCCCCTCATCAAGAAGAACGGCAGCTTTCAGGAAACGAGCTGGGAAGAAGCGTTCAGCCTGATCGCAGCGCGCCTGAGCGAAATCCGTGACCAACATGGCCCGGACTCCCTGGCTTTTCTGAATTCTCCACGGTGTTCGAATGAAGAGGCCTATCTTCTTCAAAAGTTCGCCCGCAGCATTGTCGGCACCAACAATGTCGACCACGGCACCGGGGTATACAGCAACAATTCGGTGGACACGTTGCTGGAGATGATTGGAGTTCCGGCGACGACGGGCTCCATCTCCGAACTGGCGCACAGCGATGTGATCCTGGTTGATGGCGTCGATCTCGCCCGGCGCCTGCCTACGCTGGGAGGCACAGTGATCCGGGCGAAGATCAAGGGTGCCCGGCTGATTGCGATTGGGACCCGACGTCATCGTGTCGCCCAGAGTGCTGACATCTTCCTGCAAATCCGGCCACAAACGGAACAGTACTTGTACGGAGCGATGGCGAAGATCATTGAAGACCGCGGGCTGATGGACCTGAATTTCATCAAGGCCCGCTGCCAGAACTATGAGGAGTTTCGCTCGGAGGTCGGCTACTACGATCTTCTTCAGGCGGCCGACATCTGTGGTGTTTCACCGGAGCTGATTGAGGCGGCGGCTCTGCTGTACGCGCAATCGAAATCTTCCGCCACGCTCTACTCTACCGGGATTGAATTTCGCAGTCCCGACCATATCCGTGCGCTCGTCAACCTGACTCTGCTGACCGGCAATCTGGGGAAACCGGGGGCCGGCATCTTCGCTCTGAGCGAACAGAACAACCTGCAGGGTGTGTGCGATGTGGGCATGTTGCCGAACCGTCTCCCGGGGTACCTGCCGGTAACCAACGGCGAGGCACGCGCAGCACTCGAAAGGCAATGGGGCGCGGAGTTGCCAAGCCGGCCCGGTGCGAGCGCGCGATCGCTGCTGGCGGGCGAGGTCCCCATCAAAGCATTGTGGCTGTGCCGGTATGACCCGGTGAGCACGGCCGCGGTCGCGGATGCGGCCGGCGCCATCCGTCAGTGCAAGTTTGTCGTCGTGCAGCACCTGTTCATGACAGAGACGGCAAAGTACGCTGACGTCATCCTGCCCACCACCGCCTACGGCGAAGAACAGGTTTCCTTTACGAGCACCGACCGCCGCGTGCAAGTCGCGGAGAAAGTCGTGGAGCCGCCGCTGGAATTGACGCCCGCGTGGTGGCATATCGTTCAAGTTGCCCGCCACATGGGAGCCCGTTGGGACTATCCCTCGGCAGGCGAGGTGATGCGGGAGATCGCGGAAGTGATCGAGTTCTACAGCGGCGTGAACTACGAGAATCTGACAACGGAATACGGCCGGCAGTGGCCGTGCACCAAGGAGAAACCACTCGGGACACGCCATCTGTTTGCCGACCGAACTGGTGGGCGCCGCTTCAACTTCGTGGCCATCCCAGTACCCGCAGAACTCGATGGGAAGCCAACCCGGCAGTTCCCGTTCACCTTAGTGTTTGGCCATTCGCTCTACTACTGGAATCAGAATGTGCTCATCCGGCACAGCGAGACTCTGAAGCGCGAGTACCAGGTGCTGTTGCTCGACTATCCGGAGGGCTTTGTCGAGATCAACACCGAGGACGCGAAGGCACTCGGGATCCGCGACGGGGAGAGGGTGCGTATCTGTACGGCGCGTGCAACGGCGAGTTCCACGGCACGGGTTACGCCGGAGGTGCGAAGCGGCACGCTGTACGTCCCTTATTTCGTGCGCGAGGTTGAAGAGCAGTTCCTGGGGGCGGCCGATGAAGGCAACGTCCAGGTCCGCGTCGAAAAGGAGGCTGTGGCATGAGGGCCCGCATCCTTGACCGCGGCGATGTGCTGAAGGTGGTTGATCTGCTCCGGCAGCAAGGATACGAAGTGCTGGCGCCGTTCCGGGGCCGCGCGCGCGACACGTACTTCGACACCGTCACCGACGAAAACCGCGGCGAGATCGAGTTACACCTGCCGAATCCGTACTATCCGCCGAAGCGGTTTGTATTTCCTCCGATCGAGCACCTGCTGAAAGCACGCCGCAAGAACGGCGACATCCAGATTGAGCCCGTATACGACGAGCGGAAACGTGCGATCTTCGGTATCCGGTCGTGCGACGTGGCCGGCATCGATCATCTAGACCGCTTCTTCCTCGGCCGCGAACACTGCGATATCTACTACGAGAAGCATCGCAGGAATCTCTTTCTGGTGAATCTCGTCTGCACCGACGTCGAACAAGACATCAGCGATCGCTGCTTCTGCCTCTGCACCGACACCGGCCCTGCTGCGCGTGAACATTTTGATCTGCAGTTGATGGATCTGGGCGACGAGTTTATGGCAGTTGCGGGCTCCGCCGCGGGGGAGGCCCTTTTCTCGAATGCGATCTTCCACAAGGGCGTCGCGGCTCAGCTCGCCAGACGCCGTAAGATTCTCGACGAGGTTCGGCACCGTTTCAAGGACACCACGAGCTGGTTCTCGGCGGTCGTCCGCTATGTGTCTCGGGGCGATGTTCTCGAGAACACGTGGGAAGAGATCGGGAACCGGTGCATGGAATGCGGAGCCTGCACCTACGTGTGTCCGGCCTGTACGTGTTTCACGGTGAGCGATCGCGAGTTGAGTGCAGGCGAAGTCGAGCGGGTGCGCATGTGGGACTCGTGCGCGCTGGCCGGCTTCACGCGTATGGCGGGAGGCTTTAATCCACGGCGGGCAATCCATGACCGCCGCAACCGGCGCGTCTTCCGGAAGCTTGCCCATCACTTTATACAGCGAGAGCTTTCCATGGCATGCGTAGGTTGCGGACGGTGCGTTGACGTCTGCCATGGTGATATCGGGATGCCAACTGTCGTCGAGATGATTCGCCGTGCCACGTCTGAGGTCGAGAAAAATGAGCCTGTCGGCCACTGAGAACGTCTATTTGCCGAAGACTGCGGTCCTCGATCGGATCGTGTCGGATATTGCCGACGTTAAGACCTTTTACTGGCATTTTGAGGACGAGAACGAGCAGCAGGCGTTCAAGAAATTTCGACCCGGTCAATTTGCCGAGGTTTCACTGTTTGGCATCGGCGAATTTCCGACTTCCCTTCCCCCCAGCCCCACGGAAAAAGAAACATTCTTCACGGTACGGCGCGTGGGAAGCTGTACGTCCGCGTTGCACGACCTCGAGCCTGGCCAGAAGTTCGCCGTGCGCGGCCCCTACGGCAACGGCTTTCCCATGGAGCAGTACTACGGAAAGAACCTGGTATTCGTAGCGGGCGGGATCGGCCTGATCCCCCTGCGGTCGTGCATCGTATATGCGCTCCAGAACCGCAGCCGGTACCGGCGCATTCAGATTTTTCACGGGGCCAAGACTCCGAAGGAGTTGATGTACGTCGAGAACCTGCGCGAGTGGTCGCAGACGCCGGAAGTGGAATGCTACCTGACCGTGGACCGCGGTAACCCGGAATGGAGCGGCCATGTGGGGGTGGTGGGCAGCTTGTTCAAGAAACCTGGCGTGCAAGTGCCTGTCGAGAACACCATCGCTTTTGTGTGCGGGCCTCCCATCATGTTCCGTTTTGTCATCAAGGACCTTCTGGGCATGGGATTCAAGGAGCAAGACATTGTTTCGACCCTGGAACGCTACATGAAGTGCGGCGTTGGCAAGTGCGGCCATTGCTGCATCGGTGTGGCCTACGTGTGCGTGGATGGGCCGGTGTTCACATATCAGCAGATCAAGAACCTGGGGGAAGATATCTAATGCTCGACCTGCGCCAGCAACTCGAGAGTCTTGCGCGCGGACGAGTCTGCTTCGTCGGTCTCGGCAACCCTGACTTTGGCGATGATGGATTCGGCGTTCGCATGGCCGAAGACCTGCACCAAACAGGCGTGCCGCATGTAGTCGTCGCGGGAGTCTCTCCTGAGCGCTGGCTATCGCGCCTTGCCGATCCGCAATTTGCCCACGTTGTATTCCTCGACGCGGTTGAATTCGGCGGCGCTCCAGGATCCGTGGTTCTGCTTAACGGGCGGGAAGCGGCGGCACGGTTCCCGCAGGTCTCGACCCACAAGATTTCACTGTCGTTGCTGGCGGAATGGATCGAGTCCAACGGCGCTACGCATATGTGGTTGCTGGGTGTGCAACCGGAGAGCATTCGGGAGAGCGCGGCGCTTTCGCCGGCGGTGCGGGAGAGCGCGAGAATGATTCGCGGGTTGCTATTGGAGACGCTATCTCTGCCGGCACGGAACATAACGGCCGACAGTTCATCCGAAGTTGAGGCGTACGCATGATGACGCCCGAACAATACGTTCTTACGGCCATCCTGATTTGCGTTGTCGGAGCTGTGCTGGTCCTGGCGATGTCGCGCAATAAGATGGTGGCCGGTTGGTTTGCCTTTACGGCCACGCTGGCATCAGCCGTGTTCATTGTTGCGGCTGTGACCAGAGTATTGGCAACGGGTCCGTCGGCTCATTCCGGCATTTTCTGGGCGATGCCGAAGATCCGCTTCGCGCTGCGGCTCTATGTCGACGGGCTGACTTCCGTCTTCCTCATCCTATCGGTGCTGATTGCGGTCCCGGCGGCGTTCTACTCCATCCTTTATATGCGGCACTACGCCAATTGGGGCGTTGCCCGCTACTACCCGTACTTCCTGCTTTTTCTGGCCGCAATGTACGGCTTGCTCAGCACCACCGACATGATGTGGTTCTTCTTCATTTTCTGGCAGATGATGACGTGGCCGGGATACGCTCTTATCCGCTACGACAACCAGAAGCCGGAGCATGTCCGGGCGGCCAACAAGTACCTGATCATGATGCAGATCGCCTGCGCCGCGACCATGGTTGGCGCGGAATTGCTGGCGGTAACCGGTGCGGCGGTCACGGGCGGCGTAAATCTGAAGTACGACTTTGATACAGTCAGCGCCAACCTGCCGCTCCTGCTGAGCACCAGACCGATTGCAACTGCGGTGGCTTTCGGGCTGTTCCTTGTGGGCTTTGGGATCAAGATGGGCATGTGGCCCTTCGGGCAAGTCTGGCTGCCGGATGCCCACCCAGCGGCGCCTTCGCCGGTGAGCGCGATGCTGTCGGGCGTGATGATCAAGACTGGCGTCTATGGCTTGATGCGCTACTTCCTGTGGCTGGTCCCGGCGACTGCGCTTCAGATGTATCCCTTGGCCAAGTGGGGAATGGCCGTCGCGATTCTCGGCACAATCACGCTCTTCACGGGCACCATGCAGGCTCTCAAGCAGGAACAGTCCAAGCGGCTACTGGCTTTTCACAGCATCGGGCAGGTCGGGTACATCCTGCTCGGCACAGGCGCATCCATGGCTTTGCTGGCCACCGGTGGGACGGCTTTCGCTGGACTCGCGGCGCTGGCGTTCGTGGGAGCACTGCTGCATGTGCTGAACCATGGGTTGTTCAAAGGGCTGCTCTTTCTGAATGCAGGATCGATCCTCCATGCTACCGAGACGCAGGATCTCAACCGGCTGGGCGGCCTGATCAAGTTCATGCCTCTGACGGCCGCAACCGCGCTCGTGGCTTCGTTCTCCATCTCCGGTGTTCCACTGTTCAACGGCTTCGTCAGCAAGTGGAGCATCTACGTCGCGGGCATCCAGGGCGGAAGCGCGGCGCGATACTTAGTCGTGTGCGCTGTCATCGCGATTCTGACAAGCGCGCTCACGCTCGCCTCGTTCATCAAGTTCTATGGCGTGAGCTTCCTTTCAAGGGTCAGCGCGCTGGTTCATGCGCGGGCGGCTCAACATCGGCTTGAAGTCCCTTGGATGATGCAGTTGCCGCAACTATTCCTGGCTGCGCTGTGTATTTTTCTGGGCGTTGTTCCGGCGGTTGGCTTCCGCCTGATGCAGCGAGCTCTGGAAGCGGGACGGCAGGGCTTTGGCATCGTGCTGGCGGATGCAGCTCCGACGGGTACGAGTTCGGTTGCAGGAATTCACTTCGTACAAGCGGCTTTTGTGCCGCTCGCACTGGCGGCGGTCCTGGGACTGATGTTCTTCGTGAGCTACAGAATCTCGAGACTAGGTCGGGCATCGCGCCGGGCTACGGTCCCGTGGTTGTGCGGGTACGCGCGTGAAGCAGAGTGCCACCGCTACGGCGCGCACAATTTCTACGGGGAAATCAAACGCTACTTTGGCTGGCTGGGCGGCAATCCACGGAAGCCGATGACCGAAAATCCGTTCCTTAGAGGGCAGTCAAAATGATCGCTTGCGGCCGACTCGAACAGATCAAACAGAAGTTCGGTCCCGGTGTGCCGCGGATGGATCTGCCGAAGAATGGCCGCCTGTTTGTTTACGCCGAGCCCACCGTGGTGAAAGATCTGTGCGCTTACATCTTTCACGATCTGGATGCCCGCTACGTGACCAGCATCGGCATCGATGATCGGCCGCACTCCGGCAATTTTCTCGTGGCACATGATTTCGCTTTCGACAACGACCACATCCTGTGCAGCGTGATCACGCACCTCCCACCCGAGAATCCGCGCATCGAGAGCATTTCCGAAATCGTGCCCGCGGCAAGCTGGGCTGAGCGCGAAATGCGCGATTTGGTCGGAATCGAGCCGGTGGGGCACCGCTATCTCAAACGCCTTGTCTTGCCGGATGGATGGCCGGAAGATTCACATCCTCTGCGAAAAGATGTGCCCTGGAATCTGGTCCCCGAGTCGTTCAACGAGGAACGCGAGTTTCAGTTTGAAGAGCCGCCGGAAGGATGCATGGTCGTGCCCTTCGGGCCATTTCATCCCACGCTCGATGAGCCGGCGCACTTCCGCCTGTACGTCGAGGGCGAGATGGTGCGCGGGTGCGAGTATCGCGGATTCATGACGCACCGCGGCATTGAGAAGCTTGCCGAGTCGGTCATGGGCTACAACGACATTCCGATGCTGGCGGAGCGCATCTGCGGAATCTGCGGCTGTGTGCACAGCGTGGCCTACGTGCAGGCGGTGGAATCGGCGACCAACTTGAAGCCCACTGCGCGCGCCGAGTACATACGCACGATCATGCTGGAGATCGAGCGCCTGCACAGTCATCTGCTGTGGACTGGCCTGGCGTGTCACATTGTCGGCTTCGACACCTTGTTCATGCAAAGCTTTCGCATCCGCGAGCCGATCATGTGGGTCGCAGAAAAGATCACCGGCAATCGCAAGACGTATGCCCTGAACCTTGTGGGTGGAGTGCGGTGGGACATTGCGCCGGAGATGAGGGCGGATCTCCTCCAGGTGCTTAACAAGCTGGAGCAAGAGTGGACGACCGTGGTGAAAGCGGTGAGCGGGGATAAGAACATCCAGAAGCGAACCCGGGGAGTCGGAGTCACCACGAAGGAAATGGTGAAGTCCTCTGCTCTGATTGGACCGGTCGCACGCGCCGCCGGTGTGGACATCGATTGCCGCCGCGATCATCCCTATGCTGCCTACGACCGGATCAAATTCGATGTCATCACCGCCAGCGACGGCGATGTGTGGTCGCGCCTGCAAGTGCGGATGAAGGAGGTCTTCGAATCCATCCGGATCATTCGCCAGTGCCTGAACAAAATGGAGGATGGTCCGCTTCAGGTCGAAATCAAAGACGAACTGCCCGTGGGCCGCATCGGGCTGTCGTCCGTGGAGGCTCCGCGTGGCGAGAGCCATCATTTCGTGATCACCGGCGAGAACAACCGGCCACGCCGCTGGCGTGTGCGCGCGCCGACCTATCAGAATTTGCAGGGTATTCCGGCGATGATCAAAGATCAGCAAATTGCGGACATGACGATCTCGCTGGGAAGCATCGACCCTTGCTTCTCGTGCACCGACCGCCTGGAAACGGTTGACCTGCGATCCGGTACGGTCAAGGTATGGACCCCGGCCGAACTCAGGCAGATGCGGGAAGGAAAGGTGAAGTCATGAGCCGATCCGGCTTGTGGGCCATTGGCGGCGGTTTGTTGAACATAATCATGCTGCTGGTGCTGGCTCCGTTCCTGCAGGGCGTGTCGCGCAAACTCACCGCGCGCATCCAGTCACGCCAGGGCCCGCCGTTGTGGCAACCTTACTTCGACTTGTTGAAGCTCCTGGGCAAAGAGGACATCGAGAGCGGTGAGGCTCCGGCGATGCAGCGATTTGCGGCGTATCTGTCGCTGGCAATCGTGTTGACGGTCGCCTGCCTCGTGCCCATGGGCTTCTCGACGCGGATGGATGGCATTGGCGACATCATTCTGCTGATTTATCTGTTGACGGTCTCCGGTGTGTGTACGTTGCTCGCCGGTCTCGCGGCAGGTTCGACGTACTCGCTGGTGGGTATCAGCCGCGAAATGATGACGATGATTTCTCTTGAGCCATTGCTGGTCATCGCACTCGTCACCGGAGCGGTCCACGCGCACTCGCTTCGTTTGGACAACGTGCTGAACGGCGCCGTGTATGCCAGAGATGCCTTCCCCTGGTCGGGCCTGCTGATGCTGATAGTGATGCTGCTTTCGTTCCAAGCTTTTGCACAACGCATTCCGTTCGATATCTCGGAAGCGGAAACCGAACTGATGGAAGGTCCGCTGATGGAGTATTCGGGCCCGAAGCTGGCGCTTTTCAAGTACGCGCAGATGGCAAAGCTGGTCGTCTACGCGGCGTTGTTCGTCGCCATGTTCGTGCCCTTTGGCGCCAATCTGCCGTTTCCGCTGAGCTGGTTGCTGTTCTGGGTCAAAGTAGTCGTGATGGTGATTCTTGTCACTCTGGTGGCCGCCACCCACGCACGCTACCGCATTGACCAGGCAATCCGTTTCTTTGCCGGCCTGATTGCGGTTGCCCTTGGGAGTCTAGTGTTGGCGAGCTATGGCTACTAGTTGAGAAGGTGGAATGTCGGTCTTCAGCAAACTCGAAGAAACGCTGATCTGCTTGAAGGCGGGGCGGGTCACGCTGCCCTATCCGGTTGAAGCGGCGCCAGTCCCGGAGAAGTTTCGCGGGCGGCCGATTTTCAACGCGGCCAAGTGTATCGGATGCGGAGGCTGCGCCAACAATTGTCCAGCGCGCGAGATCCTGCTGTTCGATCCGTGCCAGGAAGTGCGCATCCTGAAATACCTGGGACGACGGTGCACATATTGTGGCCGGTGCGCGGATGTTTGTCCGGAAAAAGCCATCACCATGAGCCACGAGTTCGAGAATGGCACGGACCGGGTCGGCGATTTGCAACAGCAGCTCGATCTTTTCATGAGCACATGCCAGCGCTGCGGCCGCTGCTTCACGGTCCCCTCGGCGCTGGAAGAGTTGAAAATGAAGGGATATCGCTTTGACGACCTGCAGAGCGAGCGCTGGATTCTCTGTTCCAAGGCGCGTCTGCAAGGAGATCCGGTCGTCGACGATATCGCGATTGAAATGGACTGACGCTATGTTGCAGAACCTATGCCAGAAGATGTTTGGCCGCTCGTTGTGGGTATATCACGCGAACAGCGGCGGCTGTAACGGATGCGACATTGAAGTGCTGAATGTTCTGACGCCTTATTACGACGTCGAACGTTTTGGCATCAAGCTCGTCGGTTCGCCCCGCCACGCCGACGTGATGCTATGCCAGGGTCCGGCGATGCGGTCCACCGCCGCCGCCCTCAAGCGCGCTTATGAGGCAATGCCAGCGCCGAAGCTGGTGTTTGCCATCGGGTCGTGCGCGTGCGGCGGGGGCGTCTGGTTCGATTCCTATTCTGTGATTGGCCCGGTCGAAAAGATCATTCCGGTCAACTATTACATTCCCGGGTGTCCTCCTCGCCCGGAAGCCATTATTTACGGGGTAGCCGTTGCCCTCGGCCTGGTGGACAAGAAGACGGTTCCTGTCGAGTACCGGGAGCCGGAATTGCCGATCCCTCGTTACCACCCCAGCGATCTGAAGGTCGAAAACGGATTGCCGGTATATACCAAGTCCGAAAAGGTGTAGACCGGTTCATCGGCAACGGTTTCGGGCCTGAATCCTGGTAGTTTTCCGCCACCACTAGCGAAAATCATGGGATGGTGTTTGGGCGGCGCTGATGGTGAGTGGCCGTATGCTTCGAGCTTTGACGTGTATGACATTGTCCTGGTTCTGGACCAGGCCGGAAACTAGAACAAACCGTTCCTTGAGCACCACCATCCGGTTCTTGTCGTAAAAATCCGGACTAATAATGATCCGGGATGTTCCGGTCTCATCTTCGAGCGTCATGAAGATAATCCCTTTGGCCGTTCCCGGCCTCTGACGCGTAATCACGCAGCCGGCTACCGTGGCTTCCTTTCCATGTGGAAGACTTCTTAATTCCATGGCCGATTTGACGCCCTGCGCCCGCAGAGCGTCACGACGGTACGCCATGGGATGAGGTCCGGTCGTCAATCCGGTTCCGTGATAGTCGGCGACCAGCCTTTCTTCGACATCCATGGGGTGCAGCGGCGAGGCGGAGTCCAACTCCACGACGCCATCAAGCAAAGGGCCCGTTCTCCTGACAGCCTTTTCGACTTGCCACAAGGCATCTCGGCGGTTCAGCTTTGTATCGGCGCATAAATTGTTGAGAGCACCAATTCTCGCAAGCATGGCCAGGTTCTCGCGGCTGAGTTGAGTCACTCGCCGCGCCAACTCTTCCACCGAGCCGAACGGCGCGCGCGCGCGTTGCGCGGCCAAGGTCTCACCCGCGATTTGCGACAATCCGCGCACGTAGCGGAGGCCAATACGAAGTGACCGCTCGCCGTTGTCGTCGTGTTCGAGCGAACAGTTCCAGTCGGAGCAAGCCGCATCCACGGGCCGTACTCTCAAGCCATGCCGTTGCGCATCTTTCACAATGGTCGCCGGATGATAGAAACCCATTGGCCAATTATTTAGCAGGGCTGCGGTGAAAGCCGCGAGATAACGGACCTTCAAGAATGCACTGGCATAGGCGATGAGAGCGAAACTCGCCGCGTGGGACTCAGGGAAACCATAGAGCGCGAAGGAACTGATGAACTTGACAATCTGGTCCTGGGTCGGTGGAGGAATGCGGTTGCTGGTCATCCCGGCGCGAAGTTTTGCTTCGATCTCACGCATGCGCTGTTGGGAGCGTTTACTGCCCAGCGCCCGCCGCAGTTCTTCCGCTTCGCCTCCGCTGAAATTGGCGCAAATCATGGCCAGCTTCAGCAATTGTTCCTGAAACAGCGGCACTCCGAGAGTCCGTTGAAGAACGGGGATCAGAGACTCGTGGGGGTAGGTGACAGGCTCTTTGCCTTGCCGCCGCTTCAGATAAGGGCTCGTCATTTCGCCGGTGATCGGGCCGGGGCGGATCAGCGCAACCTGCGTAACCAGATCATAGAAACGGGTGGGATTGTTGCGGGGCAATGAGGCCATCTGCGCGCAACTCTCGATCTGAAACATGCCGATGGTATCGGCCTTCCGGATGGTTTCGTACACATCAGGGCAGTCTTGCGGTAAATGCGCCAGATCCACATCTTCGCCATAGTGCTCCCGAATCAAGCCAATGCTGTCCTTGAGGACCGCCATCATGCCCAGGCCGAGCAGGTCCACTTTGATCAGGCCCAGATCCGCGCAATCATCTTTGTCCCACTGCACGACAACCCTTCCCGGCATGGTGGCGGGTTCAAGCGGCACCACGGAATCCAGTTGTCCCTGGCAAATGACCATTCCCCCGGAGTGCTGGCTCAGATGGCGTGGCAAGTCCTGCACTCTCTGGCAGAGATCGAGATAGACACCGATCTGGGGGTTGCTGAGATCGAGGCCGGTGTTGGTGAATTGCTTTTCCATCGTGTCGTTCGGGTCGCGCCACTCCCACGTTCCGACAACTGCCGACAGCCGGGACAAGGTGGCTTCATCGAAGCCCAGCACCTTGCCCATCTCGCGCGCCGCTGAACGTCCGCGGTAGGTGCAGACATTCGCGGTCATGGCGGCACCACGTTTGCCATAACGCTCGTAGACGTACTGAATTACTTTTTCCCGCTCGTCCCCGCTAGGCAGATCGAGATCAATGTCGGGCCATTCTCCCCGTTCTTCTGAAAGGAAACGCTCAAACAACAAATCCATGCCAATCGGATCGATCGCAGTGATGCCCAGCGAATAGCACACAGCGCTATTGGCGGCCGACCCCCGCCCCTGAACCAATATGCCGTTCTGCTCACAGAAACACACCAGGTCCCAAACGATCAGGAAATACCCTGCGAGCTTGAGCTTTTCGATCAGCGCCAGTTCCTTGTCGAGTTGCACCCGGACTCGCGCGCTCACCGGACGATAACGGCAACGAGCGCCATCCCATGTGCGCTTGCGCAGGAAGGAATCCATGGTTTCGCCTGACGGGACGGGATAGCGCGGGAACTCGTATCCCAAATTCTCCAAGGTGAATTCCAACCGCGATGACAGCTCACAGGTGTTGGCGATGGCTTCCGGCACATCGGAAAACAGGCGCGACATCTCCTCTGCGCTGCGGACGTAGCGTTGCGAATTCCGTGCGAGCAGCCTGCCGGCGGTATCGAGCCGACGTTTGTTCCTGAGGCACGTGAATACGTCGGCAATCTGGCGCTCGGCGGGCGTGGCGTAACCGACTCCGTTCGTTGCCAGCAGCGGCAACTTCAGTTCTTTCGCCAGGCAAATCGCGGCTTGATTGCGCGACTCCTGAGAACGGTCCCGGTGTCTCTGCAGTTCCACATACACGCCCTCCCGTCCGAAGATGGAAATCAGTTGCTGCAACAACTGCCGCCCTGCCTCCATGCCGTCTTTGCCAAGCGCATAAGCGAACGGGCCCTGCTCATCTCCGGTGAGACAGATCAACCCTCCCGCGTGGTCTTGCAATTCGGCAAGGCTGGCTTTGGCGATGTCCTTCTTCTGGACACGCAACTTCGTGGTGGTGATCAGGCGGCAGAGGTTCTGATAACCGGTTCGCGTCGCCGCCAGAAGAGGATAATGGCCGCTCTCGGCGACAGCGATTTCCACTCCGACATGGGCTTTGATCTTTTCTCGTTTCGCCGCCATGTGAAATCGCGGCGCCCCGTATACGCCGTGCCTGTCCAGAAGAGCCATCGCCGGGAGATTGCGCTCCACGCATGCCGTGATAAGAGATTCCGGCAAAGAGGCGCCTTCCAGGAAGCTGAAGGCAGACCGGGCATGCAATTCGATGTAGGACATAACTCATCAGTCAAAGACACCTTCCACAAACCATTGCTTGCGGATGTAGTCGTGATAGATGCGATAGAGACCAACCCCAGCGGGAACCCGCACGAGCACGTCCCATTCCTCACGGGCCCAGGCCGACGAGTTCCACCAACTGCCCGAACTCGACCAGGGGCCCGACGCCGCCAGCACGCGGCGGTGCCGTCGCCAGAGCCTGACAAAATGAGGCCTTTCCCCTTGAAGTTGCACAGAAGTTTCGATGGCCGGCCTGAACACTCGCAAAGCGCTGACCGGAACTTGCGGCTGATAAAAGTCCGGAAGTCCGCCCATACCAGAAAAATGTTCGACCGAGAAACTTCCCGGTTTGTGGTTGTCCAGTAACCGGGAAGAACCTACGCATGCCGCACCTTCTTCGTCGACGCTACCCACTACCTCACGAATCCGTTCCAGCGTGATTTCAAGTTTTTCCGGCTCGGGTGATGGCGGAGCAAACAGGTTGCCCTGCGCTACCCTCGGGTTGACTGGAATTACTTCGAGGGTCAACTTGCGGATCGGCGCCGTAAATGTGGCCTTCTCCAAATGAATACACACCAGTCCAAACAACAGATTTTTGTCTTGCGTGGGAACAGGAAGTTTCCAATCGTGCTTGTACCCTTCCCCTTCCTGCCCATCCTGAATTTGCCGTACTTCCAACCCCATCGTGAGCCGCAGCTCATGGGTTGCCAGAGAAGCGGAAATCAAACGGGAACAAAGCCGCTGCAGAAGCCGGTTAAGAATGAACAAGAGCGATTCCAGCGTTTCCACGGGATCATCGAACTCAAACCTCTCGACAAAGTCCGTGACCGGCCTGACGGTCAGCAGCGGCCGATTGATTCGTCCACGTGCCAGCTTTTGGAAGTACAGGCCTTCTTGCCCAAGACGCTCAACAACCGCAACTTCAGGAAGCGCAGCGAGGGACTCGAATGTCCGAATTCCCCAACCGTCCAGGATCTCCAGTATTTCGGGTGATGCAGGGAGGGAACTGACCGAAAGTGAAGCCAGCTTTCGCGTTTCTTCTCCTGCAGGAATGATTGTGTTCGCCGAGAAGCCGCTCGCCGCATGGAAGGCTGCGTCTGGATTGGCAGCAATGGCAATGCGAAGATTCAGACCTGCAGCCGCTGCCTTTGAGACCATGGTGTGAGTTGCGTTCTTCCATGGGCCAAGGAGCTTTTCCGTGCCTGCGAGATCCATGATGACGGCGCCCGGGCAGGTCGATTCCACGCGTGGGGAAAACGTTCCTGCCAGTTGTACCAGTGTGTTTTGCGCGACTCCTTCCATAGCGATGGATCGTGTTCGCAACAGGACGCCACTGTAGGTTTCGACTTGCAGCTTTGTCATTCCGATTTGAATACCGGCATGGCGGGCAACCGCATTCGTGGCAAAGACTCTCGGAAGATTGGCAGGTCCATCGAGGATGGCAAGAGGAGACCGATGCAGGACTCTCCTGGCTTCCGCCAGTTCCGGCAACAAGCAAGCTTGCACAGGAAAATCGAAGACGTAGAAGCATGCGAACATCGAACTAGGCCCATTGCATCCGCAGAGAAAATCCTGCCCTTTCCGATCTGACGGGTTTCTTTTCCCGCCCGCGTGCCACCTCAATTTTGAGGTTGCATTGCGTGATCAAATTCCCCACAAATGCAGGCGCTTCTGTCATCACGCGCAACACGAGGCCGGCGCAGCTGGTGGCGTGTGGCTCCTGCTCAATGAAGACCAGGGCCGCCGATTGTTTTTCGACAACACGGCTGAAACGGAACCACAAACTCAGAGGAACTCTGCGAACTACTGATTCCGGAACACCGCCAAGGTCCACGGCAATAAGCCCAAAACCGCTGCTCTGCAATAGGATGTCGGCGACTTTGAACGCCTGCTCTACAGGAGGCAGTTTGACTCTATTTTTCCCGCATCTCACCCACAGCAGCCGTGGCAGGCAGATCCCGGCGGCTTGCCCGGAACCAGGATCGAAGGAATCGGAAGCATCCACCAGCGCACAGAAATGATCGCGAGTGGCTTGGGCCAGCAAAGAAAGCAGCACGGATGTCTTGCCGGAAGACGACCAATTGCCGCAGATCTCGGTCAGAGCGCGAAGCGGAGCACCCTGGACGGCATCATCAATCTGTGCGATACCAGTGCGAATACTCCCATGTTCTGCACGTCGATACGCCTGGAAAGCGCAGGGTATCTTCCGTTCGATTTCAGTGCGGAGCAGGGTGGCATTCATATATTCGCTTTTTGTTCGCCTTCCGGAAGAGTTACACTAGCCCCAGGACACGGCCCTGTCAATGTGGGAATCGCAGGATTTGCCGTAAAACATTGAGGAATCGGTGGATATTTTTATTGGCACCGCAGGGTTTTCCTATAAAGACTGGGAAGGAACCGTCTATCCGAAGGATCTGAAAAAACGAAAAATCCACCCACTGGAATACCTGGCGCGGTTCTTCGATTGTTGCGAGATCAACACTTCGTTTTACGGCCACATCAAGCCGGAGACCGGGAAACAATGGGCGGCGAAGGTAGCGACCGTCAATTCCCGGTTTCAGTTCACGGCAAAACTCAACCAGGCTTTCACCCACTCGCCGTTGGCGGTCGTTCAGTCGACTTCTGCCGGGACCGTGCGTCCTCTTCCAGAAGACGAAGTTCTTGCCCGAGCGGGCCTGGATAGCCTGGCCGATGCGGGCCGCCTCGGGGCTTTGCTCATCCAGTTCCCGATTTCGTTCAAGAACACCCAGGAGAACCAGGCCTATCTTGACCAACTGCTCAAAAGGTTTGCTGATTATCCGCTGGTCCTTGAAGTTCGTCATGCCACATGGAATGATCCCAACCTCTTTGCACAACTCACCCGGCAAGGCGTCGGCTTTGCCAACATCGACCAGCCTATTTTGGGCAAGGCCATTCGTCCGAGCAGTCATGTCACTTCGCACGTTGGTTACGTGCGTCTCCACGGGCGCAATTACAAAGAGTGGTTTGAGTCCGGGAGCCGCAATGACCGCTACAACTACCTCTATACTCGTCCGGAATTGGAGGGGTGGGCAGAGCGCGTGAGAACGATCAGTGAAAACGCGCAGAAGACCTTCGTCATTACCAACAATCACCCCGATGGCAAAGCTGCCGTGAGTGCTCTTGAGATTGCCCACTTGCTGACGGGGAAGAAAGTGAAGGGCCCCAGGATGCTGGTGGAGAAATATCCCCAGCTTAAGTCTTCTGTCGAGACGGAATGTCTCTAGGGTGCTGGAAGTGCCCTTTCAGGCCTACTTGAATCCTTCCACGTAGAGAGAGTGCGGTAGTTCGGTGGAGTCACCGGGCTCGTAGGGGGGCACACGGCTTCCGTACAGACGGCTGTTGCCCTCGGCAGATTCTTCCACCTCTCGAAACCCGGCAGCGCGAAGGACTTCCTCCATGTATCCAAAATCGAAGGCGGTACGATGCTGGCCATCGCAGAAGACGAAATTGGAGAAGCGCCCACCGAGAGAGTCGAAATGATTCGGGAACGAGCCTTCGAACCAGCTGATACGCTTCTGGCAATAGGCGGCGATGGCCGTGCCGAGGTTGGGAACGATCAGCCGGATTCCCGCTCCCGGCTTGAGGACCCGGTGACATTCGTCGATTAAGCGTCGCAGTTCGTTGTCGTAGAAGTGCTCGAACATGTGAGTCGCGTAGATGGAATCCACAGAACCCGAGGGGAAGGGGAGACCATTTCTTACATCCAACCAGAGATCAGTCTTGGCGAACGGATTCGCATCGACGTTGACAAAACCTGGCAGATATTTGGGTCCGCAGCCGAGGTGCACGTGGAGCGTTCGTTGCGGAGCCCGCAAACGCCAAAAAAAGCGCCGCAGAAGATGGTTGGGAAGAGCGGCTTTGGAGATCGCTCCAAAGGCAATGTCTTTGTAGCGCTGATGTAGCAACGGCGGCCCCGATAAAGGTGAGAAGTCATTATAGTTGACGCCCGCCTCTAGTCACGCGCACTTCACTTGGAGGGTAAGGGGCGAGTCCTCGACTCTTGCGCGCGCCTGGGCACGTGACCTTTAAGTTGCCCGAATGTCTTCAGGACGGCAAGATTCTTCCGGATCAATGTGTTCCGCTGTTCCACACAGGCAAAGCTCCGCATTGGGTCTTCCGGCGTGTTTGTTGTGTAGTCGAGCACCTTCTCTACAGTGCTTGTGATCACGTTCAGCCGCGTATCCGATGCGCCGTAATAGATGTAAACGTCTCCGCGTTTCGTCGCGATCCATCCGTTACTGAAAACTACGTTCGAGACATCACCGATCCGCTCCTCACCCTGTGGCGACAGGAAATACCCTGCCGGTCGGTGCGTGATCGAATACGGTTTCTGCAGGTCACATAAGAAGGTATAGAGCACGTAGCGCAATCCCGCGGCGGTGTTGCGTACACCGTGCGCCAGATGAAGCCAACCCTTGGCAGTCTTGATCGGCGCCGGCCCCAGACCGTTTTTCACTTCTTTGATAGTGTGGTACTCGCGATTGTCGATGATGATCTCTTCGTCGATATTTGCGCCTACCATCGTCGAGCACAGTCCCCAACCGATGCCGCCGCCCTTCCCGGCTTGGATGAATTCATCCTGGGGCCGTGTATAGAGCGCGTATTTTCCATCGACGAATTCGGGGTGCAACACGACATTTCTCTGTTGCGGGGATTTCGTCTTCAAGTCCGGAAGGCGCTCCCATTGCTTGAGGTCTTTCGTTCGCGCAATTCCGCATTGGGCCACCGCTGAGGACGTGTCCCATGAGGGAGCTTTCGGATCCTTTCGCTCGGCGCAGAACAGACCGTAGATCCAGCGATCCTCGTGCCGCACGACGCGAATGTCGTACACGTTCGTGTCAGGTTCGCTCGTCTCCGGCATCAGGATCGGGTAATCCCAAAAACGAAAGTTGTCGACTCCGTTCGGGCTTTCCGCTACTGCCAGGAAGGACTTGCGATCCACGCCCTCAACGCGGGCAAACACCAGGAACTTCCCCTCATACTCCATGGCGCCAGCATTGAATGTCGAGTTCATGCTCATGCGTTCCATGAGATGTGGATTACTTTTTGAATCGAAGTCGTAGCGCCAGAAAAGCGGGGTATGCTCAGCCGTCAGCACTGGGTTCACGTAGCGGTCGAAGACTCCGTTGCCGGTCTTCACTTTTAGGTTCTTGCGCGTAATCAGTCGCGCGTGCTGGCGAAACAGGTTCTGTACCTTCCTCTTATACTCAGTTGAGTTCATTGTTCAGCTCCAGAGAGATTCGGCCGTCGGTTTTCGGACCCTGTTTTCGTCAGCCCTTGTCTTTTGCGGCCATCCTGTCCCGCCGTTCGATGACTTCAAAGCAGGCCCGGCTGTTGTGATACGGACACTTCCAAGGATCCACTTTGTACCTGACGTTGCTTGGTGTCCCGTCGCGCGACACCAGCCAGTACCATTCTCCTCGTTCACGATCGACGATGTACTTCTCGATGAAATTCCAGCTCTTCTCTGACGCGGCGAGGAAATGGTCCTTCCCGGAAAGTTCGTAGGCGTTGAGAAATCCCACCACTGCTTCCGCCTGCGGCCACCAATGCTTGTCGGAATCGATGATCTCGTGGCCTTTGCCCTCGTAGAAGAGTCCTCCGTCCTTGTCCAGAGCCTGCTCGTACACAGCCTGGGCCATGTCCACGGCTGCGACCCGAGTCCTCTCGAGAATCGCGCGATCTCCCAACATTTCCGCTGCCTCGCAAATCAGCCAGCTTCCTTCGATGTCATGGCCAAAGGAGAAACGGTCTGAGCGGTCGTGCCACAGTTCGTCGAAGAACATCCGAAAATGGCGAGTTTGGGGATCAATGATGCGGTCGAGAAAAATCAGAAGCAGGTCGCGCAGCCGTTTCCGCAGTTCGTTGTCATTCCATACCCGCAGAAGATTCGCATATGCTTCCAGCAAATGAAGGTGCGTGTTCATGGACTTCTTTTCATCCATGTCGACTGCGCTCAGCCGTTGTTCCCCCGCCAGCTTCCAATCTCGCTCGTAGGTTTCGAAGTATCCGCCGTGCTCTCGATCATGGCTCACTTCTTCAATTAAATGATGGAGCGCGATGGCTCTCTCCCGCGCTTCTTTCCCGGTGCTCGCGGAGGCAAATTCCGCCAATGCGTACACGGTAAAAGCTTGTCCGTAGATTCGTTTTTTCGTTTCCAGTGGATTTCCCAGATGGTCCACCATCCAGTACACGCCGCCAAAATCATGGTCCCAGAAGTGCTGACACAGATACTCGTATGCCCGCTGCGCGGTGCGCAGACAGATTTCATTTCCGTAGACCTTGTACGCCTTGGAGAATGTCCAGAGAATGCGCGCGTTCAAGATCAACCCTTTGTGCGCCAGGGGGTCGATCGTGAGGTCATTCGCAATCTGCCCGTGAAACCCGCCATGCTGATCGTCCACCGCGTACTTCAACCAAAACGGCAGTATGTTGCCGCGCAATTCCCGCTCTACCCGCTCTCCCAAGGTGTCCACGATAGCCCTTTCTCGCGTCGAGGAACAAAAACGTTACTGTAAAGGGAAAACGATGCCACGAGTGACAAAATTACGCTAGAATTCTCCTTGCGGTTCTTCCTGTGCAAAGAGCCTTGATCTGATGAAGAAGGCTGAGAACACTGGACGCGTCACAAAAGCACCTGCAGTTACGCTTAAAGCGCTGGCTTCCCATCTCGGCCTCGCGGCGGGGACTGTTTCCAGCGTCCTCAACAATTCGCCTGCCTCAAGGGCGATCCCGGCGCAAACCCGCGAACGAATTTTCAAAGCGGCGCGCGAGTTCGACTACCGGCCCAATTTCCTGGCGCGCTCTCTCCGGGTCCAACGCAGTTACACCGTGGGAGTCATCGCGGAAGAGATCGGAGACGCTTATGGCGCCATGCTCATCAGCGGCATCGAATCTGTCCTCCGCAAAAACAGATACTTTTTCCTCACCGTGGTCCACCGCCACGATGAGGGCCTGATCCGTTCGCATTCGCAGTTGCTTCTCACGCGGGGCGCCGAGGGCATCATTACCATCGACACCTCTTTGGATGAAAAGCCGATCCTTCCGACGGTTGCAATTGCCGGCCATCAGATCATTCCCAACGTCACCAACGTAGTTCTCGATCACCACTGTGCCGCACGGCTCGTCTTCCAGCATCTCCTGGAGCTTGGGCACAGGCATATTGCTTTCTTCCGAGGGCCCTCTTCCAGTTCTGACTCCGTTCCGCGTTGGAACGCCATCCGAGAGGTGGCCGCCGAGCTGAATCTCACGATCCAAGAGGATCTCGTTCTTCAGCTCGAAAACATTCCAAACACTCCCGATATCGGAATCAGCCCCGCAGAAGCACTGCTTGCGAGTAAGGTTCCTTTCACTGCGTTGTTCGCGTATAACGACACTTCCGCAATGGGCGCCATGATCGCCTTCCGCAAAGCCGGCATCGTCATTCCCGATGCCGTTTCCGTCGTCGGCTTCGACGACATCGATTTCTCCTCTTACGCTGTCCCTCCGCTTACAACTGTCCACCAACCGCTGTTCGAAATGGGTGCCGTCTCAGCAGAGACCCTGCTCGACCGGATTGAGGATCGTGCTCCGTTCGTTCCTGAGATTGCACTCGCCCCGAAACTCATTGTCCGCAAATCGACCGGCCCTGCCCGCCAGCTCTGATGCAGACGGCCGAGTCTAGGGAAGTCTTTTCAGAATTTCTCCGCTTTGAAATTTCTTAAATCCTGAACACTCGGCGTGCCTCCAGCATGCAGTCGGGCGTACTCCGATGAACCAAGGTGTAACTGTTTGTCCGGGAAATTCGTGCGCCGGCTGCGAGCGTTGCCAATGGCCCCGTCGTCTCCAATTCGACATAACAATGGGGATTGGGATTTGTATAGACTTCGGTACGGCTACCGCCATCGGGATACACGCCCGCTGTTTCCTCAGTGCAGATAAGAAGTGCCATGCGCTGATTCATCCAGAGCATAGATGTGCCTTCCGTCCCGATCTTGACGTATTCACGTGGATCGCGCCGTAGCGAGAGCAGGCGTCCATCGCGCCGCAAGTCTGTTGGAGAAGGTCCTCTTTGCTGCTGATAGCCGTTCGGAAAATGTGAGTTGCCCGGCAAAAGCACGAATACACGGTCGGGCTCGGCCAACTGCGTAATCACCCACACACTAATTTCCACGTCGACACCCTCGTGCTTCTGGAATTCAGTGGTAATCGCCAATTGCGTCGACTTCGCCAGCAGCTTTATGTGTCGAACAACTCGCACGCCGTAGTGGGGATCGACTTCGGAGACAAGCACAACTTTTTCGTCCGCAACCGACGCATGGAACGGCTTCGAGTCAAATGCCGACGGTGGCGGCCAAGACTGACCAGTATGTTGTTCCCATTCCGTTTGCGGAGCCGGCCAGGCTTTGTCTCCGCCAAAATTCAGCCATCCGTTCGTGTGGGCGTCTGGCAACTGGCCATGCAGCTCAGGGTTCTCCCAGAATGGGCCCGTCTCATCACCGGCAAAACGGAATTGCATCACGCGTCCAAGTGCAGGCACCACAATGGCTTCGACGACGCAGTTGCTCAGCAGGATAGATTCCGGCCAGTCATGATACGAGATTCGATCAATCGTCATGGTGAACGAAGTACCGTTCTCGCGGCCCAAACGTCGAGGCTATATTCTCGTCGCTGCCTTGTCGGGTATGGCCTTGTCCATGCCTGCGTACTGGTTGATGTGTTCGAGTTCCTTGAGATGGTCGTACCAAGTGAACTTCAGAATCAGCGAAGTCACCGCACTGACAACCGCAGCAATTGCGGCATAGCGCAATTTCCAGGTCACGATGTACATCGGCAGCGTCACCAGAGAAACCTGCCAGATCATGCCGACGACGATGTTGAACATGTCGCGGAAGAAATCGCGGTTGCGTTGGAAGGAAGGATCTTCGGCCAGCACTTTCTTCAAGACCGGTCCCCAGAACCCCCACGGACGAACGCGGCGGTAGAAGTCTTTCAAAATCTCTTCGTCTTCCGGCTTGGTAAGCAGCGTGCCGGCAATGGATGCGACGAGGGATAGTAAGAAGACCAGGCCGAACCCCACGGAGACCTGCAGATTCAACGAGTGCCGGTGAGCATAGGCTTGCAGCGGAGCGATGTTGTCGATGAGCAGAGGAACACCGAGCGAAGACAACATGCCGACGACCATGCCCCAGAAATATCCATGGCCGTTAAAGCGCCACCAGTACCACTTCAGGACGTTGGAGGCGGTGTAGCCGCCCCAGAGCGATGTCACGATGAAGATCACGACTCCATTCACACTCGTGACGTACCACCCTAAGAGCACGCCCAGCAAGACCACGACAAAGGAACTGAGATAGCTGAGACGCACATAAGTCCTGGGATTTGCGCTGGGATTGATATAGCGCTTGTAGATGTCGTTGACGAAGTACGGCGGCGCCGCATTGACGGTGGCTGCGAAGTTCGACATGTAGGCGGCCAGCAATCCAGCGATCAGGAACCCCAACAAGCCGGCGGGAACGAAGCGTCCCAGCGCTTCAGGAAGGACGCGCTCGAAGTCCATGTTCGTGCCCATGGCGCGGATCTGCTCGCTGAAGAACACGAGGGCAAGCACCGTGAGCCCAGTGATCAAGAAGTAACGTGGAAAGGTCAGAACGACGTTTACCCAGCCGCTCATCATCGAGGCTTCGCGTGGGTTCTTGCAGGAAAGGATGCGCTGCATGTCGTAGTTGGGAGCAGGCCCAGCGGCGCTGATCAGAATCCCTTTGAGCAACAACATCATGACGAAGAATCCGAACAGGCCGTATCCGTCTTGCGCCACGCGCTGGTTGGCCGACGGCAGCAGAGTCGACCAATCCATATTCAAGTGCCACCCGAAGAAGACGTTGTCCCAACCCGCCGGGATGAAATGCTGGAACGTGCCGGGAGCGACCTTCATCATCGCGATAATCCCGACGGCGAAGGATGCCACCGACAGGATGCAGAATTGCAGAACCTCCGTGATGACCACGCTAAACATCCCGCCCTTGATCACATAGATGGCAGTGATCGCGATGAGACAGAGTGCATACAGGTTGACGTTCATCGCTTCATTGGCACTCAGGTGCCAGGGCAGGAATGTGGCTGCGAATTTTCCGATGCCCTTGAATCCATAGGTAAAGAACGCAATGATGCTGAAGAACGCGTAGATCACGACGATGATGTGCGCCAGTTGCGCGCCGCGTCCTTTGCCGAAACGCGTCTGGATCCACTCGGCGCCGGTCATCACGTTCGATCGCCGCAACCAGGTGGAGAGGTACACCATGAGAAAGACCTGGTTGAATGTCGGCCAGAGCCACGGAATCCACACGCTCTTGATCCCATACACGAACATCCAGTACACCAGCAGCATCGTTCCGCTGATGTCGAACATGCCCGAAGCGTTGGAAATGCCGAGGATGTACCAGGGCATCACATTGCCGCCCAGGAAGTAGGCCTTCATGTCGCGCGATGCACGATGGGAAACCCAGTAGCCAATGAGCACCGACAGGGCCAGGTAGGCAACGATGATGGCAAGGTCAACGAAATGCAGATGCACGGTCCACCTCGATTGAGTCAGCCTGCCGCGCCTGCTACGCCAGTGCACGTTCAGTCTGTGATTCGTTCAGAGCCCAGTCACTTCGACAGAGTGTTGCGGTTGCAAGTACAGAATCGCGAGGATGCCGGCCTTCCCCGCGAACTACGGCATCACGGGAGCGTGCCGGCCAGCAAGAACACGAGCGCCGCCTGCCAGTTGATGCAAATCTCATTGCTCGCATACGAATTCTGGTCGTCGACGTATGTTTTCGCCGGCGGCAACCCCTCGGGGAGCTTCCTCAACGCATCGTCCTGGCGTGCGGCATTTGGTCCGCCGGAGAGCATTCCGGGCCAGGGCTCCGCGTTGTTATCTGCCCCGCTCGGCCGATGGTGCGGGTTGCGGTAGGGATTTTCTCCGACTTGGGTCACCCACGAAATCGAGAACGCGTTGCGCCCAAGCAGGTAGTGAAGGTTGTCGAAGGCAGCTTCCACGAAGGTCGGATCAGGCGCCAGTTGGTTCGCCACCAACAGTTCCATGCCGTAGTTTGCGACTACGCCGTTCGAACCCCACACGTAGTCCTTGGCCAGTAAACTTACGCGGTAGGGATTCTTGTTTGTCCGCTCGACTATGCCGCGCGCTGCAGCGGCCGTAATTTTTTTTATGTCCGCAGCCACGGCAGGATCCGTATTCTTGTGCGTGGCGAAGGCGTACGTCCAGAGGCCTAGTGCAGCAACCTCTCGCCAGCCTTCCGGGCCAGGCTTGGTCAAGGTCTGCCGGAAGTCAAGATAGTGCTTCAGGAAATACTTGTTGTAGACAGTTTCCCCAGTGGTCCGCCAGAGTTCCGCAGCGGCCCACAGCCGCTCGTCGTTGCAGTCGTTGTCGCCGTACTCGCCCGTATTGACGGAGGGCGGATTCTTGAACATGACGTCAGGATTCTTCTCTGTCCAGAGCCACGCCTTCTTCGCGGCTTCGAGGTTGCGCGCGGCAAACTTGGCATCAAAGGGTTGATACACACGCGCAGCGATTGCGGCCACGGACGCCAGATCGGCCGTGGCACAGGTGCTCTTGTACGGTGTTTGTCCGGTACCGATCACCTCGCTTGGCAGGTGATCGTCTTCCGGCATTATGAACCCGGGAAAATGCTCGCTGGTTTGCTTGTGCCAAGCGCCGCCGTCCTCGTCCTGCATCTTCAGCATCCACTCCAGGTTCCAGCGTGCTTCGTTCAAGATGTCCGGTGTGCCATTTCCACTCTCCGGAATCTGCAGGGTGATGCTTTTCAATTTCGGCCCGTAGATTTCCCAGGTCCACAGTAGTGTCCCCGTGGTGATTCCCGAATTCACGACGTACCGGCCATAATCTCCCGCGTCATGCCACCCGCCGACATTGTTTCGCTCCCCTTGCTTCCCGGAAGAGGGGTGAAACTCGCCTTTCAAGTGGCATGCGGCGTGTTTGTAGCCGGGAAATTCCGGCCCCAGATCAACTGCGGTTCCGCAGCGCTGCCCATAGAATGCCCGCATAGCCAGATAATAGGTGTGCGAGAACACATCCGGCCGGATCGAAAATGTCCAGCTTCGCCCCACGCCGGGAACGTCCAGATAGTAGGTTCCGGGGTCATTCAGCTTCGTGAAGTCGGCAATTTGCACGGAGTCGCCCGTGTCGGCATCCAGGCTGGCTGCCCCGAGCGTGCCCTTGAACACGGCCACGCCGCCGGTTGCGCGTTTCACTTCGAATGTTTTGGCAGCGACAGTCACTAGCGCTATTTTTGGGGCACTCGACAAGTACCCTACCTGATCCACCTTGATTTGGATTCTTGTTTCATCGCCAAACGCTTGTCCCAGAATGGCAATCAAGAAGGCCAAAAGGACCATCAACGAGACAACCCATCCTGCCTTGCCCTTCCCGTAAGCACATGCGGATCTCGTCATTTCGCTTCTCCCATTTGCGCGCGTGACAAAGACCGGTTCCGGCACACGCGGCAGCGTACGTCACGCGAGGACGTGACGGTCATCACGCCGCCAGAACTGGCGGCATGGCCTGCCTCAGAACCAGCTAACATATCTACACCTCAAAGTTGCCAAAATCCAGTAGAAAATCGTTATACTAGACCGTCCTCCAACCGAGCGCCCCGCTCAGAAAGGCGTCATCATGAAATACGGGTACTTCGACGATCCCAACCGGGAATACGTAATCACTCAACCCGATACGCCTCTGCCCTGGATCAACTACCTCGGATGCGAGGCTTATTTCGGAATCATTTCCAATACCGCCGGCGGTTATTCGTTCTACCGCGATGCGCGGCTGCGCCGCCTCACGCGCTACCGCTATAACAATGCTCCCTTCGATCTCGGCGGCCGCTACATTTATGTTCGCGACAATGATTCCGGCGACTTCTGGTCTCCTTCTTGGCAGCCCACGCGGCACAAGCTGGACAGTTACGTATGCCGTCACGGCATGGGCTACACCACGATCGAATCGAAATACAGCGGCATTGAAGCAAGCACACGTTACTTCGTACCTCTGGGCGAGAATCTCGAAATCTGGCAACTGACAATTGCGAATCACCGCTCGCAGGCTGCGGAACTGTCCGTTTTCTCGAGCATTGAGTTCTGCCTGTGGGACGCTCAGGATGACTCCACAAATTTCCAGCGCAACTTCAGCATTGGCCAGGTCGAGATCGAAGACGGCGTGATCTACCACAAGACGGAATACCGGGAACGGCGAGACCACTTCGCATTTTTCGCGTGTTCCGAGAAGATCGCCGGCTACGATACTCAGCGCGACGTTTTCCTCGGTCCATATCGCGGATGGGACAATCCCGCCGCGGTCGAGTCCGGACGTTCCTGCAATTCGGTCGCCTATGGATGGGCTCCCATCGGCTCACATCATGTGAAGCTCACGCTCAGTCCGGGCCAATCCCGTCAAGTCATCTTTCTGCTTGGCTACCAGGAGAACCCGCGGGATCAGAAGTTCGATCCACCCGATTCGCAGATCGTTAACAAGAAGGCCGCGAAAAGCACGATCGCAAAATATCTGCTTCCGGCGAATGCCGATGCAGCGTTCTGCAGGCTCCGCAATTATTGGAGCGAGTTACTAGGTCTTTGCCAGGTCGACACGCCGGACGTGCACACGAATCGGATGGTGAACATCTGGAATGCATATCAGTGCATGGCCACGTTCAACATGTCGCGTTCGGCGTCATTCTACGAATCCGGCATCGGACGCGGCTTAGGCTTCCGCGATTCGAATCAGGATCTGCTCGGCTTTGTTCACATGGTGCCAGGCCGGGCCCGCGAGCGCATCGTCGACCTGGCAGCCACGCAACTCCCCACCGGCGGCGCCTATCATCAATACCAGCCGCTGACCAAGCGAGGCAACAACGATGTAGGGAGCGGATTCAACGACGATCCGCACTGGCTGATCGTCGGTGTCGCTGCCTATCTCAAGGAGACCGGCGACTGGGGCATCCTGGATGAGGCGGTGCCTTACGACAATGCGCCGGGTTCCGAAACCCCGCTCTACGAGCACCTCCAGCGCAGCTTTCGTTACACGCTCGAGCGTCTCGGGCCGCATGGCCTGCCCCTCATCGGCCGCGCCGACTGGAACGATTGTCTCAACCTGAATTGCTTTTCCGATTCGCCAGGACAGTCTTTCCAGACGACGACGAACAAGGATGGCAAGGTTGCCGAATCCGTCTTTATCGCCGGCTTGTTCGTGCTCGCCGGGCGTGAACTCGCGGGGATCGCGAAGCATCGCGGGCTCGCGGCGGAAGCTTCCTCATATCTGGCCGAAGTTGCGAAGATGGAAGCCACGATTCGCAAGCACGGATGGGACGGTGAGTGGTTCGTCCGTGCCTACGATGACTTCGGCCGCAAGATCGGCTCGAAGGAATGTGCGGAGGGCAAGATCTTCATCGAGACGCAGGGATTCTGCACGCTCGCCGGCGTTGGCCTTGAAGACGGCCTCGCGGCTCGCGCTCTGGAATCCACGCGGGACCTGCTCGCCACCAAGCACGGCATCGTTCTGCAGCAGCCTGCGTATTCGAAGTATTACCTTGAACTGGGCGAGATTTCCTCTTACCCGCCGGGCTACAAGGAAAACGCCGGCATTTTTTGCCACAACAATCCCTGGGTCATGATCGGAGAGACGCGCGTCGGGAACGGGGATATGGCCCATGACTACTACAGCCGGATCAACCCATCGGCTCGTGAAGAAATCAGCGACCTCCATCGTTGCGAACCTTATGTCTATGCGCAGATGATCGCAGGGTGCGATGCTCCCACGCACGGGGAAGCCAAGAACTCGTGGCTCACGGGCACGGCCGCGTGGAACTATTACGCCATCACGCAATGGATCCTCGGGATTCGTACTTCGTGGGACGGCCTGCAGATCGCGCCGGTTATCCCGAAGAGCTGGCGCGGTTTCAAGGCGACACGCAAATTTCGCGGCGTTACCTATCGCATCGAAGTTCACCGGACCGGGGATGGGAACCGAGTGTCTCTTGAAGTGAACGGCGCACCGATCGAGGGTAATGTGGTGCCCATCCCAGAGGCAGGTTCACGCGTCGTGGAGATCAGAGCGACGTTGCGTTAGGCTCTGACTATTGCGTTCAGTAAGCCACCCTTCAATCCAGACGAGTCTCCCGCGAACTGTGCCGCGATTCGCGGGTTCGGATCGCGATCTTCCCCGCGTTTTGGCCGAGAGGTTCTTGTGATGCCAATGTGGATATTATATACAATCGGCATGGAGGACCTATGAATCGGCGCTGCCTTTCCGCTCTCTTGATCGCATTAGTCCTTATCCTGCCTCTTGCCGGACAGCAGAATGCTCTCTTGAAGGACTACATCGCGGCAGTCGTTACCTCGCCGCCAGACCGGCTACATGCCGATCCTTTCTACAAGAAGTACACGGATGCCTCCGGGATCCCGGTGCTGAGCTCAGATAAGGCCCCGAATGCAGCTTTGCTTGTCGCGCGAGATATCGTGATTCACATGTTGTCGCGGCGAACGGATCTCCGGGAAGCGATGATCGCTCAAAACTGGCGGATCGGTGTGATGGCGCAGTCGGAGAAAACCACCGACATTCCGGAACATCGCAATCTCAAGAAACCCAGCTATGACGAAGTAACGGACATCGAGCGGGCACACTGGGACCACATTTCAAAAATGTCCGACCGAGAATACTGGGACAAGCGCGCCCGCGGGCTTGGCGGGAATCCTACGACCTGTGCGGAGGAGAATCTGCTCGGCTATCCGGACACGCGCTACTATGGAGAGAACATTTTCGTGCATGAATTTTCGCACGCTATTCATGCTGCGATCCGAATCGCCGATCCGAAACTCGCCGCTGACATCGACCAGGCGTATCGGGATGCTATGGCGATCGGCCTGTGGACGGGATCCTACGGAACCACCAACCCCGATGAATACTGGGCGGAAGGCACTCAGTTCTGGTTCTATTCCAATTACGAATATCGGGACGGTGAACACATCATCAACTCGCCGCAGGATCTCATGCGTTACGATCCCAAACTCTATGAGCTCTTGAGCCGGGTTTATCCGGACCATGAAATTCCAGTCGATGCCTATCGTGGCAAGCGGATCAAGGCGCCCGCGAGCCATAGGTCTGGAGCAGAAATTGTGAGCGAAGATTGACCTTTGCCATCAATTACGGGACCGCGATTCCGAGTGCGAATCCCTATCTCCAGCGGACGGAGAACGAGTAGATCGTCATCGAGCGATAGGTTTCACCTTTCTTGAGGACGGTCGATGGAAAATCGGGATGATTCGGCGAATCGGGATAGTGCTGTGTCTCGAGGCATAATCCGTAACGATGCTTGTACACTTTGCCCTGCTTGCCCTTGATCGAACCGTCGAGGAAATTGCCACTGTAAAACTGGATGCCCGGCTCGGTGGTCGCGATCTCGAGCATGCGCCCGCTCTTCGGCTCGTACACACTAGCAGCGGGGACCGGTGCGGCATTGATACCGGCATTCAGCACAAAGTTGTGATCGTATCCATGACCCACCTTTAGTTGATCGTCGTCGCGATCAATGCGTGCTCCAATTGCCGTCGGGTGAGTGAAGTCGAACGGCGTCCCCTTCACACTCTGCAGTTGTCCGGTCGGAATCAGACCCTTATCCACGGGAGTGAAGCGGTCCGCATAAATCGTGAGCACATGTCCGAGGATGTCACTCTCTCCCTGGCCAGCCAGATTGTAGTAGGCATGATTGGTCAAGTTGACGATCGTGTCTTTGTCGGTCGTCGCTTCGTAGGCGATCTTCAACTCGTTGTTGTCGGTCAACGTGTAGGTCACTTTCACGTTGAGGTTTCCCGGATAATTGCCCTCGCCGTCGGGCGAAGTGTAGGTCAGCACGAGACTCTGTGAATCCCGGCTTGAGATTGGTTTCGCCTGCCACAGTACTTTGTTGAATCCGCGGTTGCCGCCATGCAGGTGGTTTTCGCCGTCGTTGCGATCTAGCGTATATTCCTTGCCGTAGAGCGTGAACTTGCCATGAGCGATCCGGTTGCCGTATCGACCGATGGTTGCACCGAGAAAGGACTTGTCGCCCTCATAACCCTCGAGCGTGTCGTAGCCCAATATGACGTCGGCGAAGTTGTGATTACGATCCGGCACTTTGAGAGAGAGGAGAATACCGCCGTAATTCGTGATGGATGCTTGCATACCGCTGCTGTTGGTAAGCACATACAAGTCCACCGGAGATCCATCGGGAGACTTGCCAAAAGGCTGCCGCTCAAGACCCGCCTTGGCTTCCTGGGCAGCGGCCTGTGCAAGGGCCAGGCAAAGCAGGACAACAGAGCAAAGGATGACGCGAAAAGCAATCTTCACAAGTTCCTCCCATCCGGCCCCGGGCGGAAACCGGTTCGATACGAATTCGTCCGCACAGTTGCGAGAGTCTTTCCGGCAACTGAAGGTTACGCGGTATTCAATATTACAGTTGCTACGGATAAGCGCGGCAAATTGAGCTGAACGCGAGAATTCTCCACCACCACTCGATGCGGCTTTGGCACGACACGATCAGGACCGTCGAAGCTGTTGTAGTCATTCCAGTCTGGATCGTGCAGAATCCGCGCCGTACCACTCCTGGCCGTCGCTCCCTGCAAAGTGCATTGGACTTCCATGTCGGCATCAAGCCGCGGGTTCACGAAGCTAAGAACAAGACCCGCGTCCTTCTTCGATGCCGAGACGGAAAGCCCCAACTTGGACGTGTCATCGCATTCTGTCCGTACCGATAGGTTCGAGCGATGCGCCTTAAACAGCGAGAAGGCATGATAGGTTGTCGTGCGCACGCAATTCTTGCCTTCCGGCCCATCCGTCATGAGCAGCGACTGGAGCACGTTGACGATCTGCGCGATATTACACATGAAGAGCTTGTCAGCCTGGCGGTTGAACAGGTTCAGTCCCAGCCCGGCGGCTACCGCGCCGCGCATCGTGCTCTGCTGCCAGAGCGCTCCGTTGCGCTTTTCGTCCGATTCGGGGATCTTGTCCCAGACGCCCCATTCGTCGAGCAGGAGCGCGATCTTCGAGCCGTCCCGATAGCCGTCAAGGATGGCGCGCTGTTGCACGATGGCGTCTTCGACCTTCTTGAAGATCGCAAACTGTTCAGCGGCGTTGTCGGCGGAGAAACTCAGCGGCGCATCGTTGCCGCCTTCGTAGTAATGCATTGAGATGCCGCCGGGAATCGCTCCATCCAGCCGATCCATGAAGCCTCGAGTCCAGCGAGCATCGTTTCCACTCGGTCCGCTCGCGATCAGCATCGGCTCAGTGTCACCGAAGGGGCGGATGTAAACACTGAAGCGTCGATAGTGGTCGGCGTAGACTTCAGGCTTCATCCAACCGCCGCAGCCCCAGCTTTCGTTCCCGACTCCCCAGTAGCGGACTCTAAACGGCTCCGGTGAACCGTTGCGGGCGCGCTCGTCGGCAAGCGTACTGCCTTTGGGCATGTTGCAGTACTCCACCCAGTTCCGCAATTCCTCCGGCGTTCCGCTGCCGACATTGCCCGCGAGGTATGGCTCGGCGCCGATCAGACGGCACAGCCCGATGAATTCGTGCGTGCCAAAACTGCCATCCTCGATGTAGCCCCCCCAATGGATGTTGACCCGTTTCGGCCGCTCGGCTGCGGGGCCAATGCCGTCGCGCCAGTGATAGTCGTCTGCGTAACAACCTCCGGGCCACCGCAATACGGGGACTCCCAACTCTTTGAGATATTCCACGGCTTGTTTGCGATAACCATTGATGTTGGGGATTGGCGAATTCTTCCCGACCCACAGCCCGCCGTAAACGCACGAGCCGAGGTGCTCAGCGAAGTGGCCGTGAAATTCTGGACGAACCGTTCCGATCGGCCAGTCTGCATGTACAACCACACGACGTGGGTTCGAGGCAGCATCCCCATTGGCCCACGATGGAATCAGAGAAACGACCGAGGCAGCCGTTCCGACTTTCATAAACTGCCGGCGAGAGACATGTTGCTTCATAATCCAGGCATTTCCTGTATATAGAGCACGCTTGCGTGCATATCAGATTGCAATGACCGAGTTCTGCATTCGGCCGGTAATTTCTGCTGACCGCTCGCGAACCAGCATGTTGATCTCACTGCGCAGGCCAAATTCCGGCAGATAGATGCCGGGTTCTATCGAGAAGCAGGAGTTGGCAATCACTTCGCGTTCATCACGGACTTCGAAGTTATCCATGTTCGCGCCATTGCCATGCACCTCGGTGCCGATCGAATGCCCGGTACGGTTGTTGAAGTACTGGCTATAACCGGCCGCTTCGATGACGTCACGCGCCGCCTTGTCGACTTCCCAACCGCAGAGCGTCGAACCCGCTGTGATGGTTTGTTGAACCTTGGCAATGGCCGCATCGCGCGCGCGGCATACAATCACGAAGATCTCGCGCACGCGTTCCGGCGCTTGCGGCCCTACAAATCCGGTCCAACTGATGTCGTAGTACACCGCATCCGGCGTGTTCTTTTTTGCCCACACATCCAGCAAAACGAAGTCTCCGGCGGCAATGGCAGATGAGTGATCGGCGGTGGGGGCGTAGTGGGGATTACTGCTGTTCTGATTGACGGCGACAATTGGCGGGCTGTCTGAAATCAGGTCTTCACGGCGGAAACATTCGACCAGCCATTGCTGGATCGCGTATTCGGTGGCGCCGCCCCGGTCAACCTGCTTTCGGATCTCAGGAAATACCGCCTGCACAATCGAATCGACGGAATCGCGCGCGGCAAAATGACTGGCGATCTGTTGGGGAGTCCAGGCCGCTTCGAATTTCGCTACCAGATTTGCTGAGCTGACAACATCTTTTCCCAAGCTCTTTACGAGATCGATGGTTCCACCATCCACCAGGGACACGGTAAAGATCAGGTTACGAGGGGAGAACTGCATGGCGATGCGTTGATACGGAGACAGCGCCGTCTCAAGACTGGAAAGCAGCTGCTGCCAGGATGCGTACACCAGTTGGCGGCCAGGCAGCGACTCGAGATGAAATGGCTCGATTCGATGAACCACTTTTACCGGCTCGCCCTCGGCGGGGATCAGATAAAACCAGCGCCGGGACACCATGAGCGATTCCGGAAGGTGCAGGATTCGATAGGCAATGGCATCCCGGTGGTGGTGATCGCAAAACAGCCATGCGTCGATGCCACGCGCCCGCAGTTCCGATTGGATTGCGTCAATCTCGATCATGCGCAACGACCTCTGCCGCGGCGGGCAGCTTATTACCGCTGGTTGCGTCCGGAGTCTGGCGCAACGCACCCCACGAGCCCTGCTCTGTGCGGGCAATGATCTCATCCTGCAACGGCTTCGTAAGGTCGCAGAAATAGTCGCTGTAGCCCGCTACCCGCACGATCAGATCGCGATATTTCTCAGGTTGCCGTTGGGCCTCACGCAAGGTCGCCGCTGTAACCACATTGAACTGGATGTGATGTCCACCTAACTTGAAATATCCACGGACAAGGTGAGTGAGTGCGTCGATTCCCTTTTGGGTTTCCAGGATCTGCGGCGTGAATTTCTGATTGAGCAGCGTGCCGCCTGTGCGAGCATGGTCCATGTTTGCGGCGGAGTGCAGCACAGCCGTGGGCCCGAGTTTGTCCGCTCCTTGTGCCGGGGAGATGCCATCGGAGAGCGGCTCCCAGGCTTTGCGACCGTCCGGGGTCGCGCCTGTAACCGACCCGAAATAGACGTGGCAAGTGGTTGACAGGTAGTTCACGCGGTAGGAACCACCGCGGCCGTTTGGGCGGCCGTTGATGTCATCGTAGTAGGCGTCGAATACTGACTGCAGAATCCGGTCGGCGTATTCATCATCATTCCCATACTTCGGCGACTTGTTCCACAACAGCAGACGCAGTTTCTCCTTGCCTTCGAAGTTGTCGTGCAAGGTTTCCAGGAGCTCTGCCATGCCGATCGTTTTGCGGTCGAAGACGTGATACCGGATCGCGGACAGCGAGTCCGCACAGCTCCCCGGTGCCACTCCCATGATGTAGGTAGTGTTGTAGCGCGCTCCACCGGCGTTATAGTCCTTCCCTTTCGAAACGCAGTCTTCAATTACAAGGGAAAGAAAAGGCGCCGGCATACGCTCCGCATAAAGCCGTTCAATCACAGCGTTGCCCTGAACCTTGATCTCGATGAAGTGATGCAGTTGGCGGCGGAAGGCGCTGAAAAGGTCATCGTAACCATTGAAAGCGTGTGGATCGCCACTCGCCACGCCAATTTGCTTCCCGGTACGCGGATCAATGCCATTGTTCAATGTGATTTCAAGCACCTTGGGCAAGTTGAAGTAGCCGGTGAGGATGTACGCTTCCCTGCCAAACGCCCCGGTCTCGACACAGCCAGAAATCCCACCGCATAGCGCGTCGTACACACTCTTGCCCTGGCGAATCAGTTCTTCCACTACCCGGTCGGCATTGAAAATTGAAGGCTGGCCCCAGCCTTTGCGGACGATCTCCAGCCCGCGACTGAGGAAACGATCAGGATTTTTCTGACTTAGCTGCAAATTGGAAGACGGTTGCAGCAGCCGCATCTCATCGATCACATCTAGCACAAGGTAGGTCAGATCGTTGACGCCATCCGTTCCTTCAGGCGTGAGGCCGCCAGTGTTGATATTTGCGAAGTCGGTGTATGTCCCGCTCTCTGCAGCAGTGACGCCAACTTTCGGTGGCGCGGGCTGATTGTTGAACTTGATCCAGAAGCATTGCAGGAGTTCTTGCGCCTGTTCGCGCGTGAGGATGCCTTCGCGAAGGTCGCGCTCATAATAGGAATAGAAATTCTGGTCGATACGGCCGGGGCTGAAAGAATCCCATGTATTCAGCTCTGTGACCACGCCCAGATGTACAAACCAATAAGTCTGCAGGGCTTCCTGGAAGGTACGCGGCGGATGAGCCGGCACATGCCTGCAAACCTCCGCAATGGTCTCCAGTTCGGCTTTTCGAACAGGATCAGGCTCGATCTTCGCTAGCTCGCCGGCCTTCTCAGCGTGCCGGGCAGCGTAGTGAATCATCGCGTCGGCGGCAAGCATCATCGCCTTCAGTTGCTCGCGCCTGGTCGGCGCGTCAGCGTCTGCCGAAGAATCGAGAGACTCCAAGGCTCGCTCCGCCTCGGTTTTGAGCCCAAGCAGTCCCTTGTGGTAGACCATATCGCCGAGCACAGTGTGTCCGGGGGCACGCTGCTCCATGAACTCGGTAAAGACGCCCGCCTCGTACGCATCCTTCCATTCCGGGGTCATCTGGCGAAAGATCATGTCGCGCATGGACCGGCCGCTCCAGAACGGAATAATTTCGTCGCACTGGATACGGCGTGCGTCTTTGCTCACGGAGTAGGAAATCTTCTCGCGCGTGTCGAGGACATCGAGATCTTCCACGCTGTGACAGCACAGTTCGGGGAATGTGGGAGTGGCCTTCGGCGCCGGCCCGCGTTCGCCTACGATGAGTTCTCCCTCGCCGATATACACGCTCTTATGTCGCAGAAGATAGTCCAAGGACATCGCCCGAATGACAGGCACGCTGCCCTTGGGCGCGGCCTGGTAGAACTCCGTCATCAATCCGGCACGCTCCATGGAGAGACTGGGCTGCAGGTCCAGGCTCTGCTGGCGCAAGCGAGCGACACGGTCATTCATGGTCAGCCTCCAATGCGAACTATGAATCCGCGCGCAGAACAGCGAGCCGCGAGTTCCAGCATGCGTTCTGCGGTGGGTGGCTTGACACCCGCCATTCCGTACGAGGCATCCAGCCGTTTGTACTTCTCGACTCCGATTTCGTGGTATGGCAGAAGGTCGAGTTGACGGAGCCCGAGTTGCTCGAGGAACCGGCAACTCTGCTCCAGATTTACGTCGTCATCATTGATGCCAGGGATCACCGGAACGCGAACTTTCACGTTCGGATGCTCTCTCGACAGGAGAGCGAGATTGTGCAAGACGATTTCGTTGCTGACCCCCACGAACCAACGATGCTTCGTGTCGTCCATCATCTTGAGATCGAAGAGGAACTCCTGCGTCAGGCCGGCGATTCGACTCAATACTGACGGAGTCACATAGCCGGAGGTGTCGACCGCCGTTCGCAGTTGCCGATCATGGCAGGCGAGCAGAGCCGCCTCCAGAAACTCCGGTTGCGCCAGGGGTTCGCCGCCTGAGAAAGTGACTCCTCCGCCGGATTCTTCGTAAAACACTTGATCGCGGGCGATGACCTCCATCAGTTCCGAAACAGAAATGCGTTTGCCGATGAGCTTTCGAGCGTCCGCGGGACATGCCAGAATGCAAGCCTCGCAGAGAGTGCATCGCGAGCGATCCCGCACCGGGCGGCCGTCCCACTGCAGGGCTCCGGTCTTGCAGGCCGAGCAGCAGTCCTTGCAGCTCAGACAGCGATCGAGAGAATAGAGGATTTCGGGGGAATAAGACTGGCTTTCGGGATTGTGGCACCAGCGGCAGTTGAGCGGGCATCCCTTAAAGAAGACAGTGGTGCGAATTCCCGCGCCGTCGTTCAGAGCAAACCGCATGACATTGAAAATCAAACCGGTTAGGGTTTGGGTCGGGTGGGCGGGCGTGGACGTCAGGTGCGCCAAAATCGGTCTCCGGGGCACCACGAATTACACTTCGAGGATAACTGTATACAATATCCAAAGTCAAGAGCCGCCGCCTCCTCTACGAGGCCGCCGCGCAAACTCGTCCCCCGGTCAGGTTCGGAGGGTTGCCCGCACCGAAACTATTTGTGCGCAGCCTGGGTGTGCTCTTCGCGGCGCTTGCGAATGAACTCCTTCAGATACTGACCCGCTTCGGTGATGTGGCGGTGCAACTCTTCGGTAGCCTTCTCTACGTTGCGAGTCTTACACACGTTCAGGATGGCCCGATGTGCTTTGCCCGCGCGATGCAGGTTGCGAGTAATCGCCAGATGGAGGCGCGTGTAACGGTCACAATTATTGTTCAGAACTTTCATGAGCGCCATCAGGGCGGGACGATTGGCCGGCGCATACAGAGCTGAATGAAAACGCCAATTCAACTCTCCCCAGGTGGCCACATCGGCATTTTTGTCGAGCGCAAGCTCATATTCCTTCAAGACTTTCTCGGCCTGCGCAAAGTCCTCATTGGCCATATTCGGCATCGCCAAGCGGAGGGCATGGCATTCGAGCACGGCACGGATGTCAAATAGTTCCTCAATCTCTTCCGGCGAGAGGGCGGATACCACTGCTCCTCGGTTGGCCACTGTCGTAATCAAGCCTTCCGCCTCGAGGAGCAACAATGCTTCCCTTACCGGGATGCGGCTAACCTCGAACTGCTTGGCGATGGCATCCTGGCGCAGCTGCTCGCCTTCGTGCAGATCGCCGTTGAGAATTTGTTCGCGGAGTCTTTCTGCAACGGCATCGGCCAAAGATTGCCGCTCAATAGGGGCGGTTCGCCGGACTCCTGACAAAACAGGCCGGGTCCTGCTCGCGGTAATCATGTCATTAATATACAAGTCCACAGCTCAACTCAAAAGGTAGTCGATGACTAAGACACCGTTCCACTCGGTTACAGAGACAGATGGCCGACCCTGAATGGCAGGAGCGGGCCAAATGGGAGGGACAACGCGTTCCGGGCACGAGGCGTCCACGACGACCCTTTTCAACCATTCTTCCGGCGCACATTCCAGTAGACGGCATAACGGTCTTGAATCACCTTGTACAAGGGAACCATAGAAAAGTCTTTTTCCTGGCCGGCCGCCTTGAAAGTCAAGGGTTCGTTTCCCTGTCCGACCCATGCGGTTGGCTTTTCCGGGTCCGCCACGATCTTGGGGACCTGGTAGGCCTCTCCGCGAGGTTCGTATTCGCCATACATCATGTCTTTTGTGACGCTCTCGAACTTCCCGGCGAGAACGAGCGGACCATACATCACGGCCTGCATCGCGCCGTCGTCCGGCATGGCGTGAATGTGGAGGTCCATAGGGAGGCTGATCTCCACCCGATCGCCATTCTTCCATTGCCTCGAGATGGCCAGGTAGCTACCGGGACTCGAGAAGGCTGCCAGGGGGACCCCATTCACCTTTACTCCGCCGCCTCGCACCCAATAAGGAATACGGAAACGCAAAGTGAGATCAACCGGATTCGACGATTTGACAATGAACGCCGCGCCCTGTTGCTCGGGGAATCGTGTTTCCTGTTTCAGGCGAATGCCCTTTTCCGGCCACTCCAACTCGGACTGCACATACAGGTTCACGTAGACGGAATCGTCGTCGTGGAAATAGATCGTGTCGGTCAGCTTCGCGTATTCCTCGGCTCCAGTTCCGGTGCAACACCAGAGGGCTTCGAAGGGCTTGCCAAACACTTTCCAGTACCCTGAAACCAAGGGCAGATAGTACATCGTTGCGCCATCCTCAGGATTGATGGTGCCCAGGCGATGGTTGAACATCACTCGTTCGTAGTAATCCATCAGCCTCGCATCAGGATTCCAGCCGAAGACGTGGCGCGTGAGTTTCATCATGTTGTAGGCACAACAACATTCGGTTGTGCTCGGGCTTAGTTCCGTCGAGAGCACGCCCGGATCGGTGTTCCAGATCTCGCCGTTGCTGGTGCCGCCTGTACAGTAGCTTCGCTCCGAAACCACTTCATTCCAGAAGTAGTCGGCAATCGCGCGGTAACGGTTCTCCTGGGTCAGTTCGTAATACCGTGCGGCTCCAATCACCTTCGGAATCTGCGTGTTGACGTGCAGGCCTCTCAGTTCGTCGCGATGCGCGGCGAGCGGATCAAAGAATTGTTTATGATCAAAGCGCTGGCCGACCTCCAGGTAGTCCTCTTTGCCGGTCACCGCGTAGAGATTGGCAAAGATCTCACCCATACCTCCGAATTCAGTGCCGAGAACCCGCTGCATGTGGTTGTAGCTAAGCGGCTGCGTATAGAGTTTGACCCACTTGGCCATCCCTTCCGCTATCTCGAGCGCCTGCGTATTCCCGGTGTGGACATACATATCCAGGAGACCGGCCATGATTTTGTGGATCGTGTAGAACGGCGCCCACACCCGAATGCGTTCGCGTAAACGATCGAAGAACTCGATTGGGAAGGCGCTCAAGTAGCCGTTCTGCAAGTTCTTCTGACATTGCCCGAGTCCCGTAACAACGCTGTCGCCGCGCTTGCGCAATTCCTCGTCGCCGGTGGCCGCGTAAGCCAAGCCCACGGCGGAGAGATAGTGCCCCCCCGCGAAATGTCCACGCAGTTCGCAATCAGGAGCTTCCCAACCGCCCAAGGGTTCAGCCGACGAATTCAGCCCGGCATTGATCCGGAAGGTGTGAAGCAGCCTATCCGGCGGCAAGGAGATCAGAAAGCGCCGGTTGGCCTCGCGTGCTTGCAGGAGCGGCCCATCGCCCAGTGTCACCTGCTTCGACGGGAATGGCCAGACTTTCCACGGCACTTTTTCATAGGAGACTGTCTTTCCACTTTTTTGAAGAGTGTTTACGACCGGATCTTGAGGCGCGGCAAAGAGCTTGTCGGGCAAAACGGCAGCGGTAACGACGGCCGCGGCTGTGGTTACGAATCCCCTGCGTGACATTCCATTGGACTTCATATCAGCTCCTTTGCCCAAACCAGTCTCCTGCAGAAACCCGGCCCGTGCCTATTTCGGCCTGACTCGAACCATGACAACTCCGTGTCTCGGTACGTATGCGCTGAACTTCTCACGGAAAGTACCCAAGTCCTTCTTTACCCAAAGATCGCGGACGGTCGCCTCACCGGTGATGCCAATCGTAGCGAAGTCAACCGTCATCTGCTCGGTGGTTCTCTGGCGGTTGAAGAGCCCGACGGCCTTGCTGCCATCAGCCAGAGGCTTCATCCATACTTCGAATGGGCCTTCCTGCGCAACGCGATGGCCCTGCTTGCCTAAGGGATCCTGATCAACAGCAATTACTTCGTGGTTGGTCAGCAGTTCGAGCGTATACGGAGTCATTCGGGAGAGATCATTTCCCGCGATTAAGGGTGCGGCGAGAATCGCCCACAGGCTCATGTGGGTGCGGTATTCGTCATCGTTCATACCGCCATTACCGACTTCGAGCATATCGGGATCGTTCCAGTGGCCGGGTCCGGCGAATTTTTCCAGTCCATTCTGGTTGAATCCGATTTCGGCCATCACGCGATACTCATCCGTGATGTCACCCGTCGTGCGCCACAAGTTGCCGCCTACTGACGGACCCCACTCCCACACCTTGTTCCAGCCATACTCGCAGAGACTGAACACGATCGGACGGCCGGTGTTCTTGATCGCCTCATGCATCTTGCTGTAGGCAGCCAGCATTTCCTGCTTTGTGCCTGAACCGAGGCACCAGTCATATTTCAGGTAGTCGATGCCCCACTTCGCGTAGGTCTGGGCATCCTGTTCCTCATGTCCGAGGCTGCCCTCATAGCCGGCACACGTTTTGGCGGAGGGCGAAGAATAAATCCCCAGTTTCAGACCTCTGCTGTGTACGTAGTCGGCCAGCGCCTTCATGTCAGGAAACTTTTCGTTCGGCTGGATGAAGCCTTGAGCATCTCGCTGCGCCTCCCAGGTGTCGTCGATGTTGATGTAGACGTATCCCGCGTCGCGCATGCCGCTGGTGACCATCGCCTCGGCTGCGGAGCGGACTGCCTTGTCGTCGACTCGCTCGGCGAAATGATTCCAGCTGTTCCAACCCATGGGCGGAGTGGGAGCGAGGATCTTGTCCTGGGAGACGGCTGGTGTCGCCGAAAGCAGAAGGCCGGCAAGGGTTACTCGCAGGGCGTTCGTCATCTTGATCCTCGATCGGCTAGGCACGCGATGCTGTTCGAAACGGAAAACGTTTTGTGCAAACGTTTTCCCATTTCATCAATCATGGCGTTTTGGTTGCCGCTTGGATTCTGTATCCAAGATCCCGTGTTAGTCAAGAAAATTATAGGCTTCCATCCTTTATTTTCAATAGCTCAAACCATTTCTGGAATTTGGAGTGGCGAGCCAGCGGTGGGTGGCTCGCCGTCTTAAGATAACGTATTCCCATCGCGCGACACGTCTGCTGTTCCCTGCGGACTTGCCTATGGATTTGCAGGTCCCGAAGCCCGAACAATTTCAATATGGTTGGCGGCCTCCACCGTAAGCGTGAATTCCAGCGGATAGTCGGGGGCGCCAGTCTCACGAGAGTCAACCGGGTTCCCGTTGTGCCGCAGTTCGTACCGTAGGCCGGACGGAGTTGCCATGCGGATCGTCGTTGTGTGACGGCGGGAAGATCGATTCTCGACGTTGAAGGCGATCCGGTTGAGCTGTTTGTTGGCCAGAATGGGCTGGTTGGCGGCGAAACCGTCGCCGTCAAGCTCGATCTTCAGGCGACGCGGCTCGGGATCATGCCCACTGACATCTTCAACAATGGCCGCGAATCTCTGGCGGAGGCCGTCGCGCGGTGTGATCCACAGATTGTCGCCGTCTTCAGTCAGAACACCTCCGTAGGCAACCCAGCCGAAGACCGGATCCTTGGTCAGGATTGTCGACGCCATTCGGAGCGCTCCGCCGTACCCCAGGTCAATCTCGCCATCGTAGAACCACGGGCCACGCGGCACCTCGGTGCCCATCCAGGCATACCCGTACTTCGCGGGCATGAACTCCCATCCTGCGGCGCCATCTTTTTCGTTGCCCGGGAACCAGTAGCCGAATCCGGACTGAGCCGGGCCCGTATTCATGAGGCTCCAGGAGCTGAGATAGGACGCATATCCCAGCTGCAGCCAATTGTAAGGACGTTCAGAAAAATTCAGGCCGTAGTCGAGGACGCCCCAGCCTCCCATGGCAGCCATATAGCTGAGACCATGATCAGCGCCGAGTTGGTAGTAGGACGACTCGATCCACCCGCGCACCGCGAGCCCCGCGGCCAGCTGCCGTTCCATGAAATCGCGCGAATCCTGACGGCGCACTACGGGATGCGAATACCAGCGCTTCAGCTTGATGTCCCACCACAGATGCTCGTCCGGTTTCATGTCGTGCGTGGAACCGTACTTGGCGAAGGCATAGCTGGACTCGTATGCCGTACGGTCGAACGCATACTCCGAGCGATACGGATAGGGGTCGTCATAGACGAAGTACTTCACCTTCTTTTCCCACTCGGAGCGCAGCCAGGCGGCACGATCAGGAAAGCCCTCCTTGTCGAGCGCATCGGCGAGATTCAGGACAACGAGTTCGTTGTACAAGCCCCATTTGTAGGTTTCGTAGTACGAAGGAAAAATCTGGTAGGGATAGATGTAGAACGCATGCGCGGTTTGCCAGGCGCGCTCCAGATAGCCCGGCGCGTCCACATAACTGGAGAGATCGGGATATTTTTTCGCGATCTCGTACATGTGGTAATAGAGCCTCACCATGTGCGGGTAGTCGTACGATCGCCAGACGTGCATCTTGTCGAGGTTCTTGTGCGTGATCCGCCTGCGCCGCTCAGGATCACGATTGGTGTACCAGTCCGGCGTGCCGTAGACGCCATATGGATATGGCTGCTCCTGATCGGTGCGCTGGAGTTTTCCCCAGACAAAATGCTGCAGATAGTATTCGAGGCCGCGGATCTCCTCGGCATCAGGAAAGCTCACGTTCTTTTCGGCCACAAATGGCGCTTTGCTGAGTCCCGGATCGTCGCAGGTCAACACATAGGACATTCTCCCGGTGAAAATGTCGGGATCGGCGGGCGTGCGGAGAACTCCGGTGCGCATGTCATAGGGCGCAAAAACGCCGTCCCACCACTTGGAAGGATCACGCACCTGCTGCCGCTGGATGATGAAAGAACTGCGTTTCTTGATCAGGGTCTCGATCGGCTCGGTGACGAAGAACTCGAGATAGGTAGCCCGGCCGGAATCGTGATGAATGGTGAGCTTATTTTCTCCCAGGCGTCGAAATTTGACTTCGTAGATACGGTGGCCATCTTCGCGCTCCTCCAACTTGTTGATGCGCGTCTGGTCGGGGAACTCGCTTTCGATCGAATCGATTCGGGCCCGCGTGCGCAATGAGAATTTCGCTTTTAGGTCTAATGGAATGACCATGCCGGGAACGAATCGTGCATCGAATAGGCCCTCTTCGTAGAGAACCTGGCGCATCTGCTCGTACGACGCAGCCCATCGAAACCGGAACCCATAACGGACACTGCTTCCGTCTTTTCCTGTACCGCTGAGTTTTAGGAAAGTGTGCTCCTGCCTCCAGGTTCCATGCTTCTCTTGCGGGCCGCTGAAGCCAGAATGCACAAAGTCGAGGACTCCCTGCCGACTCAGAGTGAAATATTCCAATTTCGTTCCCGGCAGGACCGTGGCTACCAGAAAAGGCGAGACGCCCGAAGCGCGCACAAAGAAGAGGAACGAACCGTTCCCCGAGATGAACTGATGGCGGACGAAACTCCGTTCGAAGATCCGATGTGGCTCCTCGCCGTCCGGGTGAACTTCGGGAATGCGAATCGCGAGATCGCCGATTGTGACAGCGTCGGCAGTTGTTGCCTGCAGTTCGATAACCCAATCCAGGGCTCGGCCGTCGGTCTTGAAGGTCTGGACAACCTTCAGAGGATCTTTCATTCCGCCCTGCTCAACGACGACCACGTCGTTCGCAATCCGGCGGACCGAAGCAGCTTTGGGCTTGATCTCGACCCATCCGCCCTCCCTGTTCTGGTAGCTGACAAGAAGTCCCAGCGACACTTTGGGGCTCGTCACAACCGCGCCGAAAGGATCAGCGGGATTGGCGATGCCAGTTACGCCTTTGCGACCGAAATGAAAACGAAAACTTCCGCGTTCGATGGTGCCAGATGCCGCCCAGGCAGTGGTAATCGCCAGCGCCAGCAACAGGGCGACTGCTGAAATCCTGCGGGGAAAAGCACGCAAAAGGAAAAATGATGTCCGCATGGGAGGGATTGTATACAATATGCAAAGTACGGGTTAGCGCATTTTTTTCACGCCTGGAGGCAGTATGACGGCCGTCACACGAAGTGAATTCATGAAGTGCTGCGTCGCGGGTCTGTGCTCTTGTGCTGCAATAGCCGTAGTGCCGGAAGCATCCGCGCAGCAAGGAACCAATCCCGAAGCGGACTGGTTGCGAAGTCAGACCGACGCAATGCGCATACGTTATGCAAAGCTCGTCAACGTTCTCGATCAGGAATTGAACGAGGAACAGAAAGCTAAGGTTTTCGAGAGCATGGGGCGCGAATGCGCGCGCCAGTTCCGCAGCATCACATTCGACAAATACAAAGGGGACATCGACGGTTTCCTGAAGTCCATCCAGCGTCCCGATGGTTGGGTGGAGAAAGTTGAATACGACAAGGAAGCTGGAATCATCCGCATTTTCGATCGTGCCGGGAAGTGCACCTGCCCGCTGGTCAAAGCCGGCGTGACGCCTGCGGTACAGTGCAAGTGTACGCTTGGCTGGCAGAAGGAAACGTATTCGGCAATTCTTGGCCGTCCGGTGGAAACTGAGGTCGAGGAATCGATTCTCCGCGGCGGAAAACGCTGTGTATTCCGCATTACCATGGGTTAGCCCGTCTTCCGAAGACGCGGCAAGATAGCTACTGTTTCCCTCATCGGAGGCGGTTCTGTTTAGTCTCTCGCGGCGGAGTCTGCTCAAGATGTTGGCTGCCACGGCGTTGGCTCCGCGCTCCGCACCTTCCGCGACAAAGCCCTCCGCGATTTCAGTCATATTCGTCGACGTGGCTGCGTCCAGCGGCATCACGTTTCAGCATGACAATGCTGCCACACCGGACAAATACCTGATCGCCACAATGGGCGCTGGGGCAGCATGGATCGACTATGACCAGAATGGTCTCTATGACCTCTACCTGGTGAATGGCGCTGCGACTAAGGTGTATTCTCCGAAAAGTCCTCTGCGCGGAGCGCTCTATCGCAACAACGGCGACGGGACCTTCACGGACGTCACGTTGAAAGCTGGGGTGGGCGCCGAAGGCCTGTTCGGCATGGGCGTGGCGGTCGGAGATTACGATAATGACGGATTTCCCGATCTGCTAATCGCCGGCTATGACCGCTGCATTCTCTTCCATAACAACGGTGACGGAACTTTCACTGATGTCACGGAAAAGGCAGGCGTCAGCAACGCAGGACGCTGGGCCTCGAGCGCCGCGTGGTTCGATTACGACAATGACGGGCGGCTCGACCTTATCATCGCCAATTACGTCGATTGGTCCCCCGAGCGCAACTTCTTTTGCGGCGACACAACCCCCGGTATGCGCAGCTATTGCCATCCGGATGACTTCAACCCGCAGCCACCGACGCTCTACCACAACAACGGTGATGGAACCTTTACCGATGTGAGTAAAGTTTCGGGCGTTGGCGCGAAGGGCGGCAACGGCCTCGGCGTGGTCACGTTCGACTACGACAACGACGGCTGGCAGGACATCTTCATTTCCAATGACCACATGGCGAATTTCTTGTTTCATAACAATGGTGATGGCACCTTCAAAGAGATCGGCTACGCAGCCGGTGTAGCAGTGAGCGACGACGGCCAGTTCGAGGCGGGCATGGGCGTGGACGCGGCGGACACGACAGGATCGGGCCGGCTCGACCTGGCCGTGGCTCATCTCGACATGCAACTCGCGCGTCTCTACCGCAACCAGCCTGATGGTTTTGAGGATGCGACGCTCGTCTCCAACATCGGCTACATCACTTACAAATTCAGCGAGTTCGGGCTGAAGTTCATGGACTTCGACAATGATGGCGCCCGCGACCTGTTCATGGCCACCGGCCACGTCCTGGACAACATCGAACGCTACCGAGGCGACGTCCACTACAACGAACCGAAACTCATGTTCCGAAACAAGGGTGACGGAACCTTCGAGAATGTGAGCGCTCGTCTCGGCGCGGATTTCCTGCTTCCCCGAGCCAGCCGCGGATGCGCGGTCGGCGATTTCGACAACGACGGGGATCTCGATATCCTTGTTAGTAATTGCGGGCAGCCCGCGCAACTTCTTCGGAACGACGGCGGAAATGCCAACCACTGGCTCGAAATCCTGCTGATCGGAACAAGTTCCAATCGCGATGGAGTCGGCGCACGTGTGAAGGTAACGGCGGGGGATTTGATTCTGCACGATCAGCGCAAAGGCGGTATGAGCTATCAGTCGGCGCAGGATCCGAGGCTGCATTTCGGGCTTGGCCAGCGCACGAAAATCGATGCCATCGAAGTCATCTGGCCGAGCGGCGCGACGACAAGACTGACCGACCTGAAAGCGGACCAGATCATCGCGATCAAAGAAGGCACGGGAATTGTGGAGCGGCCATTTCCACTGGTGAAGTTCAAGTAAATCCGGGCAATGCCCGCTTGCGACTGAAGTGCGTTATGCGCAACATTTCTTCCCATCGAAGCGATGCTGCGGCAGCCGCCCTGATGCGGTGCTGGCGGCCGCGCATCGCTGTGGTGTTTCTGATCGCGACGATCGCCGCTCGTGGAGTCTCTCAGCAGCCGACCAATCCAAGAAACGGTAAGACCGCCGGCTCTGCAATTCGCTTCGAGGAGATCGCGGCGAAGTCGGGGCTCCACTACGTGACAGAGAATTCGCCGACTCCAAACAAGAACCAGCCGGAAACGATGGTCGCCGGCGTCGCACTGCTTGACTACGACCGCGACGGCTACCTCGACGTTTATCTGGTTGGAGGCGCGGCCATTCCTTCGCTGGTTAAAGAAACTCCTGCATATTGGAACCGGCTCTTCCACAACAATCGGGATGGGACGTTCACCGACGTTACGGAGAAAGCCGGCGTCAGCGGAAAGGGCTACGGCATGGGCGTGGCAATTGGCGACTACGACAATGACGGCTGGCCAGACATTTTTCTGGCGAATGTGACGGGAAACCAACTATTTCATAACAATCATGACGGAACTTTCACTGACGTTACGGAGAAGGCCGGCGTCGGTGGAGCAACTCTCAACGGCAAGAAGATGTGGGCAGTCGGCGCAGGCTGGTTCGACTATAACAACGATGGATTGCTGGATCTCTTCGTCGTGAACTACTGCAAATGGGAGGTCAATAAGGACCCGAATTGCGGAACGAACGGGATCCGGGGATACTGCCATCCCAAATATTACGAGCCGCTTCCCAACACGCTATACCGCAATAACGGCGATGGAACATTCACCGATGTTTCGGCCGAGACAGGAATTTTGTCGCATCTCGGCAAGGGTATGAGCGTGTCGTTTGCAGACTACGATGGAGATGGGTTTCTTGACGCATTCGTGGCGAATGACACGATGGCCAACTTCCTGTTCCACAACGTCCGCGGAAAACGATTCGAAGAAGTCGCCGACACCGCGTGGGTCTCCTATGGCGCAAATGGATACGCGCTGTCAGGAATGGGATCGGATTTCCGCGACGCCAACAATGACGGACAGTCTGACATCTGGCATACCGCCGTGGAACACGAGACGTTCCCGCTTTACATGAATCAGGGCGGTGGAAATTTCCTGAACATGAACAGCGGCTTGGTGGGCCCCACATTCAACATGTCGGGATGGGGAAACGGCATCTTCGATTTCGACAATGACGGCTGGAAGGATCTTTTCGTGGCGCGGTCGAATGTCATGGACACGATTGAGAAGATCACGACAGACCGCAAATATCCGGAGCCGAATTCCGTATTTCGAAACCTGGAGAATGGCAATTTCGAAGAAGTGAGTTCGCAAGCCGGGCCCGACTTTCAGTTGGCGGCGCCTCACCGCGGAGTTGCGTTTGGCGACCTGGACAACGACGGCCGCATCGACATGGTCGTGAGCGTGCTCGGAGGGCCCGTCAAGCTCTTCCACAACATGTCAGAGACTCACAATCATTGGATCTTGCTCAACCTGATAGGAACCGCGAGTAACCGCATGGCGATTGGGGCACAAGTGCACATCGTCACGCCTGACGGCAAGTCGCAGTGGAATGAAGTGACGACATCGGTAGGCTATGCATCGTCAAGCGACAGCCGCGTGCACTTCGGCCTCGGCGCAAATTTGCGGATCAACCGAATTGAGATTCGCTGGCCAAGCGGCACACGGCAGACTCTGCCAGACAGTGCCGCGGACCAGATATTAACGATTGAGGAGCCACGCACGCCGTCGCCGACGAAATCTGCGCCTTGACGCTTACGGAACCTTCCCTTGATTGTCGCTGTTGACTTTCTCGTTGAGCTTCCGCTGCCGTTCCATTTCCCTGGTTGCATCTTCTTTCCGTCCGGTGCGAAGGTAGGCGAGTGCGAGCTGGTAGTGGCCAGCGGCGTCATCCGTCACAGACTTCGTGTAGGTTTCCAGTGGAGCAATCGCATCCGAGTAGCGCCCCGCAGCATTGAGAGCCATACCAAGGCCCAGATAGGCTTCAGAGAAACCGGCGTCGTGCTCCACTGCGCGCGTGTAGTGTTTGACGGCCTCGTCCCATTGCTGGGTTTGTCGGGCCAGATCGCCGAGCATGAACTCGGCGGCCGCGCTTGAAGGGTCGATTTGAAGCTCGGCTTCAAATTCCTTCCGGGCATCGTCGATCGTCGTGGGGGTCGCCGGGCGCTGCAGCAGGATTCGTCCCATACGGTAGTGAATCCCCGGCAGTTTGGGATACTGCTCGAGGATCCTGTTGTAGGTAGCGACAGCTTTGTCCCAGTTTCCGTGCGCCTCGAAAGCTTCTGCCTCCAACTCCTGTGCCTGATATGACGAGGGCGCGTTCTGAGCCAAACCTTGCGCAGCGCCTTCGGCCAGCTGCGAACAAAAATGTGCCGTTATGTAGAGCGCCTGAGGATCATTCGGAAACTGATGATTCAGTATGGCCAGCGCATCCAGCGCTGCGTCGATATGGCCAAGGCTCATGGCGCACTGCGCGTTCTGGATTGCAGCCCTGTATTTCAGCTTTGTATCCGTGACGCGCGAAATGGCGCCCTTAAGAATCGGTAATGCTTCCCGGCAGCGTCCACGTTCCGCCAAACTGATGGCGTGCTGTACTGATGATGACACGTTGGCCGCAGGGGAGTTCTTTGTTCCCTGAGCGGCGATCTGCCCAACCCACAGAGCAGATGCGGAGATCATCAGCGCCGCCATGAAGCAACGCTTTCTTTGTTTCTGGCGGTTGACGGCAATCGCTCTATCTACGCAGGACGCTTCTCGCCTCATCGATTCTCCTCTGGTGGTTGGCCGCTTGGGCGAGTGGATCCCGACTGCCGGCCCGTTTCCGGCCGGGAACTCAGATAACTCGACTTGCGCTCTCCGGGAGCCGAGCGAATGTTGTCCGCCTGCTGCAAATTAAGTTTGCTCAAAATGGCTAGCATTTCCTGAGCTTTTGCCGGGTCTCCGTTACGGCGGTACGCTTTTGCCAATTGCAAATAGACGCCCGTGTTGGAAGGATCAAGCTGACGCGCCGCTTCCAATTGCACGATGGCATCCTGTACGCGAGAACTCATCAGGTAGAGTTTTCCCAGCGCGAGGCGCGAGGGCAAGCTGTCGGAACGGATGCTCACAGCTTTTTCCAACGCCGCCACAGCTTCACCGAACTCCGGTTGCTCAGGCTTCACGCCAGAACGGATGAGAGCCTCGCCGAGCATTGTCAGCAGGGCTTCGCTCTCATATTTCTTTGCTCCCTCGCGCGCAATGCGGGCCACCGCTGTCATGTCTCCTTCAAAGCTCGCTTTCTGCGCCGCGGCCAGAAAAGCAACCAGGTTTCCCTGCCCCAGTTCAGACGCGCGCTCGAGGTCTAGTTTTCCCGTATCGAACTGATCGAGGAGAGTCAGGAACATCCCGCGCTGATAAAGCAAGCCCGGGGAACGGGGGAGATTCTTCAAGCCAAGATTGGCCACATCCAGGCCGAGTGAATACTGACTGCGCTCCATGCACGCGTCGGCAAGCAGCAGGTACAACTTTTCGTTCTTCGGCGACAGGGCCGCGGCCGTGTGGAGCGCGCGGACTGCATCATCTATCTTGTCGCTCCCGACATAAGCCTGTGCGAGCAGACTGAATACGTTCGCATTCCTCGGATTGGCTGCACTGAGTTTGCTGAGAATCTCGACAGCCGGGCCATATTGCTCCGTTCCGACGTAGCACAGAGAAAGGTCAAACTCCACAGCAAATGAATGGTCTCCCTGCTCCCGGGCCGTCTTCAGGTAAGGGATCGCTTCCTTAAACCGGCCTTGGCGCGTCAGCGATATTCCCGTTTGGATTCCCGCATCGGCGGTTTCATTGAGCGAACCTATCTGCGGTTGACGCTGAGAACCTGGACCCGTGCTTTGCGCGTGCAGTCCGTGGCCAGTTTGAAACAAGAACCCCAAAGAGAGAATTATGATCGCACTAAGGCTCCTGGACCATGAGAGCCAATCTGCCCGCCCCCTCGCGTTCCGTCGGCGCACCGAAATCCGCTCCTGTGGGCAAGGATACGAGATCGGCAAGCCCAAGGCCACACAATCCATAAGTTAGGCGGCGCAGACAAAAAGACTTCCCGAGATGCTCTCGAAAAGAGCATCTCGGAAAGTAGGGGAAGGATCAGCTCACGCGTTGGAATCAGAATTCAAAGTTCGCCCGGAATTCAATACGGCGTGGGGCTACGAGACCCATATATCCATTGTTAACGTATCCACCGCGGCCGAAGGTGCCACTGCCGACATTCTGGCTGCCTCCTCCGCTCGCGTTGAATACAGGATGGTTAAAGGCATTCAGCATTTCCGCCTGGAACTTGAACCTGAAGCGTTCCGTGATCCCAATTTCCTTCGTGATGGCTATGTCATCGAAGGTCTGGTGCGGAGCATGCAGATAAACGATCTGACCCATCGTACCGGCGGTCGTATTCGGGGTCGCCAGCGTCTTGAGGTGGGCCACCTGGTCCGAAGGCAGGATGTACGTAGAGCCTGCCGACGGGTGGTAGACACCGATCAGGTTCTGTAGTTGGGAAACGGAGATTCCGTCCAGGTTCACACCGCCTTCCGCCACATCGCCCGTAGCACCGACACCGGGCATGAAGTTGAAGGTACTCATTCCTCCCGTCAACCGGATCGGGGCGCCGGTTTTGAAGGAGTAAATCGTCGAAACCGTCCAACCTCCAACTACCTTATCCAGGGCGCTGCTGCTGTTCAGGAACTGTTTACCCTTCCCAAACGGCAGGTCGTATGACGCGTTGACATTCACGACGTGACGCAGATCGTAACCAGTCGGAGCGTAGTTCAGGCGCGGATTGCGGTTTGTATATTGCGGAAAGACGGCAATCCAGTCCAGATGTTCGGCGACACCCAGCGTATGACTCCACGTGTAGTTGGCATCGAACTGAATGCCATGCCACGCTCTCTGCCGCAGGTCCACCTGCAACGCGTTGTACGTGGAATAGCCTCCAGCGGTCATGTAGAGCGCGCCCTGATTGCTGGCAAATGGGTTCGCCTGGAAGAAGTTGATGGGATACCCCGCGCCGGCTCCGGCACCGGAGTTGGCGCAAGGTACGAACGAAGTGCCAACCAAGTTGCAGAAGAAATCGGAACGGGTGAGGGTATTGGCTAATGTGCCGACCTGGCCATTGTTCAGCATGTTAACGAAGTCCTGGTTAGCAAACTGGCCGCTCCCAGAACCGCCAAACGCAGCTTCCAAAATCGGGAGCGCGGACTGTCCTTCTATGGTGTTCCCGAAATTGCAGTTTCCATCATCGATGCAACTTGGATTGGCAGCGATGTAAGTGGCCAGGTTCGCCTGGGCTTTCTGGAATTCGTCCAGGAAACCATTTTCGAAAATATTCACTTCATTCAGGTTGTTCGTAATCCACTGATGCAGTGTCCGGTTGCCGTTGTAACGGATTTCCAAGGCTCGGGATTGCCCGAGCTGGCGTTGAATTCCAAGATTCCAAGATTGGGTGTAGGGTTGCGGAATTTTGGGGTCCAGACCGGCAACGGGAACCGCGTAGGTCCAAGTGAAATCTGAGACCGACTCGGTCGCCATGTATTGAGCTGGCGTGTATGCATAGGGGGGGGCCGAGGATGGGTTATATCCCAAGCTTAAAGATCCAGGTTGATATATTCCGGGAGTCTCCCCGTCTGCTTCGGCGTTAGGATACAGATCGAACTTCTGATAGTAGAACGATCCAAAATCCGTCGCCATATTCCAGAAGTATTGTTGAGGTTCCGTAAAGCGCCGCAGAGAATAGCCAGCTCGTACCACCAATGCGTCGTCCCCAGTCAATTTGTGGAGGAAACCGCTGCTGGCGTGCGGACTCCAAGCGATGCCGATCGCGGGTTGAGGACTCACGTTCCAAGGCTTGTACTGATGAGCCATCGCCTGGAGTGTGGGGTCCATATTACCGGACAGAGTGCCCGGCATGAAGAGATTGCCGATTCCAGACGGACCGTAGACATCCGTCGGCCTCGCAGAATGATAGAAGCCCGTGAGGTCGTGATTGTCACCGGTGAAATCCCAGCGCAAGCCGTAATTGAGTGTCAAGTTCGGCTTTACGTGGAACGAATCCTGGAAGAACAAACCCCATGCCTTTTGCAGTTCGTTTAGATCGTAGTGACCGAGCGTCTTCAGATAGTCTTGGGCCTTTACGTCATAGGCGTGCTGCGCGCCAATGTGGGAGAGGCGTCCGGTCAAGATGGCATACAGCTGTTTAGCCTCCGCAAAATTGCTGTCCGAAATGCCCGGGAACGAAGCTGTCGTGAAAGCATTGAGCGCAGGGTCTCCAGTCGCCAGCCCCATATCGTAGGCCGTGATGCCTTCGGGAGCGTTCTGATAGTGATCCTGCTCGCGGAACCACGAAAATCCCATCGAGAATCCGTGTTTCCCCTTTTGCCAGATCAGATTGTCGGAGAAGTTGAACACCGGGTAGCGCGTCGTAATTGGGAGATAGAACTGCTGCCCCGACATGTTGCCGCCATACGGCCAGTCGACATTCGCGTAGTTCCAGTTGATGATTTGACTCGTCTCGTCGTATTTCGGCGGGTTGTAACTGTTCCACACCGTGTTGTGAAGGTATCCGCCCCTGAACTGGTTCACCAGGGTCGGAGAAATTGTCCACTCGACTCCGAGTGCGGAAGTGGAATAGGTCGACTTGTTCGCGGTGGCAGTCTGAGTATTGGGGAAGAAGGCTGCGTTTACCCCGAGCTGGTTCATCCAGGTCTGGTTATATGCGAAATTCACGCGGACGCTCTGCTTCGGCAGATAGTCAACACGGAACGTCGGATAGTAGCGCGTGGTTGGACTCTGCTGATTCCAGCGGACAAATGCCAGGTTCGGACTATTGGCAGCACCGGGATCCAAGGTTCCTCCTTGAACCCATCCATTAATGTTGGTGAACTCTTCCTGGATCGTACTGTTCACGGTCGTCGGCAGCGTCGTCCCGTGCGCTTCGTTGTATGCTGCGGCCAAGCCGAAGAGATCTACGGTCTGGGTTGCGCCTTCGGAGTCAACATAGGAAAACAGGCCTTGCTGCGCGGCCTGAGTAATCATTTGATTGTCGGTTGCATAAGCACCAGGCTGTTTGGAAATTGAGAAGCTGCCAAAGAAAAACAGTTTGTCCCGCAGGATGGGCCCTCCGACGGAGCCGCCGAATTCGTTAAGGATTAGTGCAGGTTTCTTCTGCCCCGGAGCATAGTTCCAAGGAGCGGCATTCAGAGCAGAGTTGCGGTGATCTTCGTAGAGACGCCCATGAAAATTGTTGGTTCCACGACGCGTTACGAAGTTAATCTGCATATTCGACTGTCCAAATCCTTGATCGAGGTCCAGTTGATCCGTTTGAGCGGTCATCTCAGCAATATTCTCGATGCGCGGGCTGACAATCGGGCTGGAAATCGGACTGCGGAATTTCATGCGGCTCGTGTTGCCGACTACGCCGTCGAAGTTATTGCCCTGCGCCATTACAGGCAGCCCATTCCAAGTGCCGCCGTTTTGGTCGCCCGTGTAGCCGGCGGTCAGTCGCGTGAGGGCACTGATGTCACGGCCGGCGAGGGGAAGATTTTCGATCTGGCGAGTGTCCACCGTCATGCTTGTAGCACTGGAGGAAGCTTCAACGAGCGGAGCTACGCTCTTGACTTCCACCACTGCTCCTACGGAAGCAACTTTCAGTTCCGCCTTGATGTCGACGACTCGGCCGACTTGGACCTCAATCTCGTATTCCTGTTTCTGAAAGCCGACCTTCTCGACCGTCAGTTTGTACTTGCCGAAGTTGAGGCCCACAAATCTATAGTTGCCCGCTTCCTGGGTTGTAGCCTTCCGGGTATCGTTGGTCGCCAAGTCAACCAAGGTGAGATCAGCCCCTTGAATGAGTCCTCCGGTTGAATCTATGGCGACAACACTCACGGTCCCCTGCGTATTCTGCCCATACGACGTGGGAAGAAAACACACGCACAGCAGCAGACACACTACCAAGGCACGCGAGCGCGCCATAGTGAGGAATCGCAACATACCGCCTCCTTTGTGAATTCACCGTGCGTTGCGAAGATTGAGCCGCGACGCGACGCGCCGCATCCGACGATCCGCTTCTCGCCGTGGCAGGGTGGACCAGCCCGCGTGCTTCTGATCCGTCCTGAGAAATCGTTTACTCGACTGACTCAACACCCGCGCCGCACTCATCGGGTATCCAAGACGTACGGATTTTGTATCCTGTATCCAGAAGAAGTCAAGAAGAATTATCACCCCTAACGCATTTTGTTACGGGCTCCGTTGCCCATTCTGAGATAACGTGTTCCCGAAATATGTACTTCCACGCGCCAACTCCGGAAATACGTAGAGAAAGGAATACCTTCCGAATTCTGTAGCAGGCGGCAGCGTAGCTTTTTGTCAGGCGCAGACTGAGAGGCGTCCTAGGGTTGGGTTGCCAGCGTCACCCAGGTCGGTCCATCCTTCGTCAAGGGGACAACAAAAGCCCCTCTTTCCTGGCGGAATTCCGAAATGGGCCCGATCTTCCCCATCTTTCGCACGGCGCTTGGCTGTTCAATGCGGAGGATTGCGGACGGGGTAAACTCCGTAGCCGTGCTCAGCGCCACACGCACAGTTTTTGTCCGCGGATTGACTTCCACTTCCTCAAATTGACCTGCGTCGAGCGTAAGCCACAAGCCCAACACCGCCACGTAGATCCGGGAGCGGAACGAGTCCAAAGGCTTGACCGTGACCACACCGTCCGTCACCTTCAGATTCCCGCCGAAGCTGAGCCAGCCATAGGCGTCAGTCTTCACCACGTACGTGGCTGCGTTAATCGCGTGCCCGAAGAAGTTCGGCCCGTAGTCGCCGGAGTAGGGATCGAAGTTCAACATGTCTGGAAATCCGTGGAACGCAGCGGATGCAAATCCATCCCGGTCGATGTTGGTAATGGCGCCCATGGTTCCGCCGTAGCCTACACGCAAGAGATATAGATCGTCGGGATGATCCCGGTATTCACTGAGCACAGGGATCGCGTTGATCCCCGAGCCGTAGTGATGCAGCTGCCTCTCCAGGCGCGGGTACTTGCCTGCGTAGAGGAAATCCCAGAAACGACGCGCGCTCCCGTTGTACGCCCAGTGCGGAACCGTGGGCATGTAGCCGAGAATCGCGTCGAGTGTGACCGCGGTCTTGTCCCTGTAGCCGAAGTACTTGGTCCACGCATAAACCTCTTCCTGGCCAGTCGAATCCCAGGGCATCTCGCTGCCGAACGGATAAGCTTGGCCGTTCCAGCGATCGGCGCGCTTCATCATCGCGGCTTCCAGCGAATTCGCTTCCTTGGTCAGATTCTCTCGCTTGAGGTCCTGTAGCACTTGGAGGAAGACATCCCCCTCCATTTGACCGAACTCAGCATAGCCTTCGGCAAACTTCGTCATTGCGATTGAGGTTTCGTAAGCCTGCTGCAGATACCAATCCCACGCATGATTCGTGACCAGCCCTGTATGGTTGCGGGCAAGCCGGTAGAGCACCCAATACGCTGCTACAACATGCGGATAGTTGAATGACCGTTCGACCAGTTCCGAATGCGGCTTGTTCCAACTTGTCCAGGACTTCCAGTTGAGATCGCTGCGGTAATAACCTGGCGGCAGTTCCGAAGGCTCGTAGTACATGAGGCTCTTGCGCACACCATATTTATAGGGGCCGTTACTGTATTGGAGCCCTCCCCAGAGCACTCCATCAACGAACCGCTGATACCTGTCGAGTTCCTCCTTATCAGGCTGGCCAAGTTCCTTCATGATGGCGGCCAGCCACGACCCCGATCCCGCCTCGTCGCCCAGGCCTGAAATCCAAACGCGGCTGTCCTGGGTAACGATTTGATTGAGTTCGCGGTCGTAGCTCATCACCGAGGGGCTGCGATGAAATGGATCCTTGGCGTCGACAAACCACTGCTGGTGGGTGAGGAACCGGCCCATGTCGGCCACGGTTTCGGCGGCGGGCTTGGTGACAAAGTAGTGAATCGCCTGCTGGACACCATTTTCATAAGTAATGAGCAGGCGGGCACGTCCCCACTTCTTGCCCTGCACAAGATATTCGTCTCCGCCTGCTTTCTTGCCGAGGCGGCGAATCTCCAAAGCTGACTCTGGCTCGACTCGCATGGACCGCATAGCGTGCCGATACTTGAGGAACAGCTTGCCTTCCATATCTTGTGGGAGTACGTATCCGGGTATGCCGACTGCGACGGGACGTCCTGCAGCAGCTAACGTTGGTTCGATCGCACGGATCGACTCGGAGACCAGAAACCTGACTCCGTAGCTCTTGGATTCGCCGGGAGACAGCGTCACCATCGTGGAAGGGTTCCACGGCTGAGCTTTGGCCCATTCGTTCTCCGCGAATGCCTGGCTCAGAACCATCCAGTCATAAAAGCCCTCGAACGTCATGCCCCGCGGAGTTGGGTCAGTGAAGATGGGCGCCGGGCCAGTGCTTTCGCGGCGCGGACCGAGAATCGGGTTATAGGCCTCAAACGGAGTTCTCCCGTCCGGAACAACCAGCAGTGCCGGACCGTGGCCGTTGAGCCTGGTCACCTGGAGATAACCGGCATCTTCCCCGATATACGGATCGTAGAAAGAACACACCGCATGCGCCTGCTCGAGCGAACGCTCGTTCAGCACATTGTTGAAGACCATCGGGATACCGAGAGCGCCAATCTGAACGGGCAGATTCGTCGCGTTCTTGAAAGTGAAGCGGAGCGTGAGATGGCCATCAGCCAGCAACCAGCTCCGCGTAATCTGCAGCGGCACATCCCCGAATGCTGGAGAGATGTCCGCCGACGCCAACACTCCCTGGCGTGCAGGAAGCGGTGTAATCGGCGTGCGCCTAACTGCCGTCGAGTAGCTCTTCCACTCTCCGCTGGTTCCAGTCCGCATACGTAAGTCGAGGTCGCCGAGGTGGTAGTACCCATCGTGCGAACGCTGAAGTAACAAATCTCCCGGTGTGAAGTCGAAGCCCGGCTCCTTCTTCGGAATGAGTGCGGCGACGGTCTGCGACGACTTCACCAAACGAAGCACCAGTTGCGGGGTATCGATCTCAATCGTGCCCTGGTTCAGCATCGGTCCCGGCACGGGAGCAGGTTTTGCCGGCTGTTCCTGGGCTCCGGAAACCGAAGGCATTGCGACCGCGAAAGCTACGACACTGATGAAGGCTGTTCGGCGACTAAATAGAGTTCGAATCATAGATGCCTTCCGAAATCGTGCGGTTCAGTCATTCAGCGTTGCTGCGCCATGCGTGCAGCTTCGTTGTCGATCTCAATCTTGAACTCCTTTGGCGGCGATACGCCCAGCAGATGCTGGACGAAGAAGTCCCAGCGCCGGCGCCAGAGATAAGGGGCGCCGCCATCTCCGTGGTATTGGTTGGGCACGATCAGGAGGTCGAAATCCTTGTTGGCTTTGATCAAGGCATCCACCAATTGCAGGGTCGCCGAAGGATTCACATTGTCGTCCAGATCACCGTGGATCAGCAGCAACTTGCCCTGGAGTTTGTCCGCCATCGTGACATTGGACTGCTCGCGGTAGTGATCGCCGACGGGATAACCCATCCACAATTCGTTCCACCAGGCTTTGTCCATCCGGTGGTCGTGGTTGCCGGAAATCGACACCCCGACTTTGTAGAAGTCAGGATGCGTGAGCATGGCATGCACCGTGTCATAGCCTCCGGCGGAGCCGCCGTACAGGCCGACACGCGCGAGATCCATGTAGGGATATTTCGCTGCCATCTGACGAAGCATCGCGATGTGATCGTCGATGCCTCCTTTTCCGCCGAGGTTTTTATAGGAAACGTCGTGAAATGCCTTCGAGCGTCCGGCTGTACCGCGACCGTCGATCATGACAACGATGAATCCGAGTTCGGCGGTGGATTGCAGCGAGTTGAACAGTCCGCGCCCAAACATCTTTGGCACAAAGAAGCCCTGTGGTCCCGTGTAGATTTGCTCGATCACCGGGTATTTCTTCCGCGAGTCAAAATTCGAGGGGCGCCAGATCATTCCATAGAGGTCGGTGGTTTGATCCGCCGCCTTTCCTCGAAAACTCTCCGGGTAGCGCCAGCCAGTCTTCTGCAGCGCATTGACATCGGTTTCTTCGAGCGCCATCCATTCTTCGCCGTTCGATGCGCTGCGCAGCACAACTTTAGTCGGAAGGTCGGGACGGGAGTAGGAGTCGATGAAACAGTCGTGGCGCGGAGACATGACGACGGAATGATTCGCAGGCTCAGGCGTGAGCAACTGGAGGCTTCTCCCGTCCAGACCAACACGATAAAGATGGGTCTGATAGGGGTCTTCACCGGCTTCACGTCCTGCGGCGAGAAAGTAGACGAAGCCAGCTTTCTCGTCCACCTGTACGATCTCGTGCACGACCCAGTTTCCGCTCGTGAGTTGTGCTTGGAGTGCCCCGGTCCTGATGTCGTAGAGATACATGTGGTTCCAGCCGCTTCGCTCAGAACCCCAAAGCAGCGACGATCCATCGCGAATGGGTTGAATGAAGTTGGCACCTGGATCGATATTCGTATCCGCATTCTCCTGAACAACGACCCTGGTGGCGCCCGTGGCTGGATTCGCTTCGCGAAACTCACTGCTCTTGTAGGCACGCCCGTTTGTGGTGAAGAAAATGCGCTGGCTGTCCTTTGTCCACTCCAATGAAGGACCGCCTTGAAACTCCATCTCGATCGGGTCGGTTTGCAACGGAATACGTTTACCGGAACCTACTTCAAAGACGAGAGGTTCGGCACGAGGCAGCCACTCCCCGGGAAGCTGATAGACATAGGTGTACGCCTGCGGCCGCAAGCGCCCGGGAGGAACCGACTGGATGGTGGTGAATCTCCCGGCATAGCGCGAGTCCATGCGATAAGTCACGAGGCGCGTAGAGTCGGGCGACCAGAAGACTTGCGCAGGTGGCACGACGCCTTTGCTCGCCTGCTCGATCAGAAATTTCCCTTCGGGCAGTTCCGTGGCATAGTCATAGTCCTTCTCGCCATCGTGAGTGAGCGCCACTTCCTGTCCGGAGAGCGTGGAGCGCAGCCAGAGGTTGTAATCGCGGACGAAGGCGATCCAAGCGCCGTCCGGCGACATACCCGGCTTCTTGCCCTGCGCAGTGTCTTTGGTGCACTCGCCGGTGGCCAGCATGCACTTCCAGAACCCTCCATCGGTCTCAAAGCGGATCGTCGCGAGATCCGCCGATACTTCCAGGTTGTCGAGCGCCAGATTCGCGGGACTGTATTCGCGGTGCGCAGCCCGCGCGAGTCCTGTCGCCAACCTGGCGTGATCGAAGAGTGGTGTCCGGGTCTTTGTGACCGGATCGACCAGGAAGTACTGCTTGCCGCCATGTTCAGACCTGCGATACCAGAAACGGCTCGTCTCGCCGAGGAAGTGAGGAATGACCTCGGCATTGGTCACGATTCTCTGCAGGTTGGGAGGAAGAAACTGTTGCGCGCGCCTGTAGTCGTCAAGCGTTCCCTGTGAGAACGCGGAGATGGAAACCAGCAGGAGCAGGCTGAAGAAGATCACCGACGCACGGAGCCTGACCACCCGGCCGCACGCAAATAGCGGATGGAAGCGCGGGAAGGAGGAATCGTTTGACGACATTTGAATGCATTCTATGGATAATGTATCCAATCGTCAAAACTGCGGGTGGCGCGCAAGGAGTTGGAATCTCTGAAAGTTATTGAATGGTCGGGGAGAGAGGATTTGAACCTCCGACCCCCTGGTCCCGAACCAGGTGCTCTACCAGGCTGAGCCACTCCCCGACAGTCGAACAGATCACGTGCGACTAAACCATTCGGCGCTCGCGGATTCAGTATAGCATTGCTGGCGCAGTCACTTCCCGCTTGTGTCTCACCCCAAGTGCGCGGCTGGCGGGAACAGGAAATCCCGGATACAATTCCCGTCAACGCATCATTTTGCCCTTATTAAAACGTTTATATGCTCGCTTTCACCGCCACTACACTCGTGACTCCGACGCACACGATCGCAGATGCGTTGCTGTCCGTGGAAGCCGGACAAGTGGTGAGCGTCTCCAGGCAACAAGAGCGGCCCCTTCCGCCTGGTATTTCTCCGACTTCGTTCGGCGAGGCCATCCTCGCGCCCGCCTACATTGATCTCCACATTCACGGCGGCGGCGGCTTCGATGTCATGGACGACACGGCGGACGCCTTGCCCGCAATCGGGCGGTTACTAGCGCGGCACGGAGTCGCAAGCTATTTCCCCACGACGATCACTGCCCCGCTGGAGCAGACGTTGCGCGCGCTCGAGCGCCTTGCCGATGCAGTCGAACACCGCCCCGACAAGCGCCAGGACTCGGTGGGCATGGCGCACCCACTCGGTATCCACCTGGAAGGTCCGTTCCTCAGCCATGACCGGCGAGGCGTGCACCCCCCTGAACATCTCCTTGCACCGAAGGTCGCTACATTCGACCGGTTCTGGCAGGCCGCGCGTGGGCACATCCGCATGATGACGGTCGCACCCGAGCTCGAGGAAGCGCCGGAGTTGATTGCCGAGGCTTCGCGGCGCGGTGTCTGTGTGAGCCTCGGGCACTCCGATGCGGATTTCGACGCGGCGGTGCGCGGCGTTTCCGCTGGAGCTCGCCACGCGACGCACACATTTAACGCGATGCGACCGCTCAATCATCGCAGTCCCGGGATTCTCGGCGCGGTGCTCACCGATTCCAGCGTGAGCGCCGATATCATCGCAGATGGCGTGCATCTCCATCCGGCAATCGTGAAACTTGTCGCCCACGCCAAGGGCCCTGACAAGACCGTGCTGATCACCGACGCGACGGCTGCAGCCGGCATGCCTGATGGCCATTACCATCTGGGATCGCTCGAAGTTGAGGTCAAAGACGGCCGATGCGTGGCGAATGGCAGGCTCGCCGGCAGTGTGCTGACCATGGATCGTGCGGTACGCAACCTGTCGCGCTTCGCAGACTGGAACCTGGCACAGGCAATCTCTGCGGCAAGCCGAAACCCCGCTCACGTTATTGGCCTCGCAAACAAGGGAATCCTCGCACCAGGCGCGGACGCAGACTTTGTCGTGCTGAATCCGTCTGGCGATGTGCTGCGAACCTTCGTTGGCGGGCGGGAATGCGCCGTATAAAGGAGAGAGATGGCTGAAACACGCAAGTTTCCACATCACTTGATCCGCGAGATCTTCGAGCAGCCGGAGGGTTTGCGCCGCACGATTGAACCGCGCGTCTCGCTGGAAACTGGCTCGGTCCGGTTGGAGGACGTCCGAATCGCACCGGAGGAGCTGCGCGCGGTCCAGCGGATCAACATTGTCGCCTCGGGAACCAGCCGGCACGCCGGCATGGCGGGACAATCCATGATCCAGGAGCTGGCAGGCGTGCCGGTCGACGTCGACTACGCCAGCGAGTTCGAATACCGTAATCCCCTCATCGGCAAATGCGAGGTCAGCATTTTCATTACGCAATCGGGCGAAACGGCGGACACGACCGGAGCTTTGCGCGAAGCGCGTAAGAGAGGATCTCGCACCATCGCGATCTCGAATGTCGTCGGTTCAACGATTGCCCGCGAAGCTGACGGAGTGATCTACACCCATGCGGGGCCGGAAATCAGCATCGCCTCTACCAAAGCTTTTACCGCGCAGATGGTGTGCCTGTTCCTATTTGCGATGCAGCTTGGACAGATTAAAGAGAAGCTCTCGCAAGCTGTGTCGAAGCGGTATATCGGTGACCTCCTCGCTCTGCCCGGACAGACCGAAACCGTGCTGGCAGCAACCGACCAGGTAGACAAGCTGGCAGAACTTTACTACCGAGTCGACGATTTCATGTTTCTCGGGCGAGCCATTCACTATCCGATCGCGATGGATGGTGCTCTCAAGCTGAAGGAAATCTCCTACATTCACGCCGAGGGCTATCCCACGGGCGAGGCTAAACACGGCCCCAACGCGTTGATCGACTACCGGCTGCCGCTGGTGATGATCGCCACGCACGATTCTGATGATCCCGGATCGCAGCTGCGCTATGACAAGAATGTCAGCAACATGGAAGGATTCAAGAATCAGGGCGGTACAGTGATTGCACTCGCGACCGAAGGCGACGCGAAAATTCCTCAGATCGCCGACCACACTTTCTTTGTTCCGAGGGCGCCGGAGCTACTTTCGCCGATTCTGGAAATCGTTCCGCTGCAGCTGTTCGCCTATTACGTCGCTGCCAAGCGCGGCCTGGATGTCGACCGCCCGAGAAACCTGGTGAAAGCGGTAACCCGGGAGTAGGTCTCAGGTCTCAGGTTTCAGAATTGGAAACCGGCTGTTTTGGGGTAAGAGCCCGAAAGCCTCGGCTAATATCCAGCATCCTTGTAGCACGCAACCTGACACCTGAGACCTGGCAGCCGACACCTGCTTTCAGCAAAATTTCTCCCAATTCTTTATCATGGAAGATTCCATTCTTCTCACGGGTGAGGTCAGAGGTGGCTGAAACACAACAAGCCCAACAGACGCAGCATACGAACGGATTGGAAGTTGTTGAGACGCGCGAGTGGATTGATTCCCTCGACTACGTTCTCTCACGCGGAGGGCCGGAGCGAGCTGGACGGCTCCTGCAGCAACTCGCCCTGCATGCGCGGCGCGAGGCCGGCATCAACCTTCCTTTTACCGCCACGACTCCCTATCAGAACACTATCCCCTCCCGGCAACAGGCGCCTTTCCCCGGCAGTCAGGAGATGGAGCGCCGCATCAAGAGCCTGGTGCGCTGGAACGCGCTGGCCATGGTGGTGCGCGCCAACAAGATTCAGGAAGGCATCGGCGGGCACATCTCGACTTTCGCGTCAGCGGCCACGCTGTATGAGGTTGCCTTCAATCATTTTCTGCGCGCCCAGACCGAAACCGGCGATCGCGATATCGTTTACTTCCAGGGACACGCCGCTCCTGGCATCTATTCCCGTGCTTTTCTCGAAGGGCGAATCCCGAAAGAGAAGCTGGAGAACTTCCGCCGCGAGTTAAAGCCCGGCGGCGGCCTTTCCTCGTATCCGCATCCGTGGCTGATGCCGGATTTCTGGGAGTTTCCCACGGTCTCGATGGGACTCGGCCCCATCCAGGCGATTTACCACGCGCGTTTCATCAAGTACCTCGAGAATCGCGGCCTGAAACCTTCCACTGGCGGCAAGGTATGGGCATTCCTGGGCGACGGGGAGATGGATGAACCCGAATCGCTCGGCTCGATCACGCTGGCTTCGCGCGAACGCCTCGACAACCTCATTTTTGTCGTTAATTGCAATTTACAGCGGCTTGACGGCCCGGTACGCGGCAACGGCAAGATCATTCAGGAACTGGAGGCCATCTTCCGCGGCGCCGGATGGAACGTCATTAAGGTCATCTGGGGCACAGACTGGGACACGTTGATCCAGCAGGACCGCGACGGGCTGCTGGTCAAGCGTATGGGCGAGATCACGGACGGCCAATACCAGAAGTATTTCGTGGAGAGCGGTGCCTACTTCCGGCAGAACTTCTTCGGCACGGACCCCCGTTTGCTGAAGATGGTCGAACATCTCTCCGATGAGCAGCTGGCACGCATGCGTCTCGGCGGACACGATCCTATCAAGGTGCACGCAGCGTACAAGGTCGCGGTCGAACACACCGGCTCGCCCACTATCATTCTGGCAAAGACGATTAAAGGCTACGGACTTGGCGAGGCCGGAGAAGGCAAGAACATCACGCACCAGCAGAAGAAGCTGAATGAAGACGAGTTGGAGGTGTTCCGCTCGCGGTTCGGTATTCCGGTGCCGGACGACGAGTTGCATAACGCTCCGTTCTACCGCCCAGCCGACGATAGCGCCGAAATCAAGTACATGCAGGAGCGGCGAAAGCAGCTCGGCGGATACATGCCGGCACGCAAAAACCGCGCCACGCCGCTAAAACCGGTCTCGGAAGCGCACTTCGAAGAGTTCTACAAAGGAACGGAAGGCCGCGAAGTTTCGACGACCATGGTCTTCGTGCGCATGCTGTCGAAGCTGTTGCGCGATCCGGAAATCGGCAAGTTCATCGTGCCGGTCGTGCCCGACGAAGCCCGCACCTTCGGCATGGAAGCCCTGTTTCGGCAGGTCGGAATCTATTCGAGCGTCGGCCAGCTCTATGAGCCGGTCGACATGGACACCCTCCTTTATTACAAGGAGGCGAAGAACGGCCAGATTCTCGAGGAAGGCATCACCGAAGCCGGATCGATCTGCTCGTTCATCTCCGCGGGGGCCGCGTATGCCAACCACGGCATCAACACCATCCCCTTCTTTATTTATTACTCGATGTTCGGATTCCAGCGCATCGGCGACCTGATCTGGGCGGCGGCTGATATGCGCTGCCGCGGATTCCTCGTCGGCGGCACCGCCGGACGGACCACGCTGGCCGGCGAAGGCCTGCAACACCAGGACGGCCACAGCCACGTGTTGGCGCTGCCGGTTCCCAATCTGCTGGCTTATGATCCGGCGTTCGCTTATGAGATCGCCATCATTATTCAGGATGGCATCAAACGCATGTACGTGGATGGCGAATCCATCTTCTATTACCTGACCGTCACCAACGAACCCTTGCCCATGCCGGAGATGCCAAACGAGCCAGGCGTCCGCGAGGGCATTCTGAAAGGGCTTTATCGCTATAGCACGTCGCAGAAGAAAGATGGCAAGCTGCGGGCGCAACTTCTGGGCAGCGGTACCATCATGTTCGAGGTGCTGAAGGCGCAGGCAATTCTGGAAAAGAAGTATGGCGTCGCTGCCGACGTGTGGAGCGTGACCAGCTACAAGGAACTCTACCGCGAGGCCAATGACTGCGAGCGCTGGAACATGCTGCATCCGACCGAGAAGCCGCAGGTTCCCTACGTTACGCGCACGCTGCAGGGCGCATCCGGCCCATTCATTGCGGCATCCGATTACATGAAGGTGCTGCCGGAGAGTATTGCGCAGTGGGTACCGGGCACGCTGGTATCGCTTGGAACCGACGGCTTCGGGCGCAGCGAAAATCGCGCCGCGCTCCGCGACTTTTTCGAAGTTGACGCCAAGCATATTGTGCTGGCGACACTGACTGCGCTGGCGCGCGACAAACAAATTGGCCGGGATGTCCTCGCGGAAGCGGTCCGCGATCTCGGCATCAATCCAGAAAAACCGAACCCGGCTCATACCTAAGGACGAAACGAAGGAATGGCGACTGAATTCAAACTGCCTGAGCTTGGCGAGAATATTGAATCGGGCGACCTGGTGCGCCTGATGGTCGCGCCCGGCGCGAGCATCACCGAGGGCCAACCAGTCATGGAACTCGAGACCGACAAGGCTGTCATCGAAGTGCCGTCGTCCGTGAGCGGGACCGTTGGCGAGATTCGCGTCAAGGAAGGCGACAAGCTCAAAGTCGGCCAGGTCATCTTTACTGTCGAGAATGGATCCGGCGCGGCCAAGGCGGAATCGAAGCCTGCAAAAGCGGCTCCAGCGGCTGCGGCCCCTGAAACTCCAGAGCCTGCGGCAAAGTCGGTGAAGGCCGAAGAGGTTGCCACGATTCAGGCCTCGGCTGCGCCGGCGTCCGGAGCGACCGACTTCAAACTTCCTGAACTGGGCGAGAACATCGACTCGGGCGACCTGGTTCGCCTGATGATCCAGCCTGGAGCCCGCGTCTCCGAGGGCCAGCCGGTCATGGAACTCGAAACTGACAAGGCGGTTGTCGAAGTTCCGTCTACCGTCAGCGGTGTTGTCGGCGAGATTAAGGTCAAGGAAGGCGTTACGGTCAAAGTCGGGCAGGTCATTTTCACGCTGCAAGGCGGAGCGGCTGTGGCACCGGCTACTCCCAAGAAACGCGGCCCGGTTGAGCACATCTCTGGTCAGCAGGCCGCTCGTCTTGCCTTCCAGATGGCGATGCAAGCCGAGGGCAAGACGGAAGAGCAGGCCTTGCCTCCTGATCAGCCGTTTGTTCCTCCGCCTGCGTTTTCCATGCCCGTGCAACTAGACAAGGTTGCAGGCACACACCGGGATCCGGTTCCCGCCGCACCAAGCGTGCGGCGCCTGGCCCGTGAACTGGGTGTCGACATTCATGCAGTCAAGGGCAGCGGGCCTGGCGGCCGCATCAGCGACGATGATGTCAAGTTGCATGCCAAGAACCTGCTGGCAGCAGCAACCGCAACAGCGCAGGGTCCCGCCGTCGGATTCGTTGAGCCTGAGCTTCCGGATTTCAGCAAATGGGGCAAGATTGAGCGCGTCTCGATGCGGGGTGTGCGACGCAAGACGGCCGAGCACCTGCGTCACGCGTGGAACACGATCCCGCACGTAACACAGCAGGATCGCGCCGACATCACCGAACTTGAGCAACTGCGTGCCAGATTCGCTCCCCGCGCCGAAGAAGCAGGCGGCAAGATGACGGTCACCGCGATCGCGTTGAAAGTTGTCGCCTCGGCGCTGAAGGTCTTTCCCCAGTTCAACGCCTCGATCGACATTGCAAAAGAAGAAATCGTCTACAAGCAGTACATCAACATCGGAGTCGCGGTCGATACGGATCGCGGGTTGCTGGTGCCAGTGATTCGCGACGTGGACAAGAAGAACATTGTCGAGCTCGCGGCGGAACTCACGCAGCTCTCGAAGAAAGCCCGCGATCGCAAATTGACGCCAGAAGAAATGACCGGAGGAACATTCACGATCACAAATCTTGGCGGTATCGGTGGCACGGGATTTTCGCCGATCGTGAACCATCCCGAGGTCGCGATCCTCGGGCTGTCACGTTCGCGGATGGAGCCGGAGTGGGTGAACAACAAGTTCGAGCCGCGGCTGATTCTGCCGCTCTCGCTTTCGTACGATCACCGGCTGATCGACGGCGCCGACGCCGCGCGCTTCCTACGCTGGATCGCCGAAGCGTTCGAGCAGCCATTCCTGCTTTCGGTACAGGGATAGGGCTCACCGCCGAGACGCAGAGATCGCCGAGAATGGCAATTTCGCAAACCAGAACGTCTTCGACCATGGCGCAAACTCGATCGACTATCACACATTCGGAGCCGCCAGCCGCAATCAAGACGAATACACTTGAGCTTTTCTCGGCGTCTCGGCGGTGAAACGCATGGAATAAGGATGGCAAATGACGAACTCCTCGAATCTCAGTGTGGCTGTAATCGGCGGCGGCCCGGGTGGATACGCCGCGGCATTTCTCGCTGCTGACCTCGGCATGAAAGTTACGCTCATTGATCCCGAGGTCAATCCTGGCGGCGTTTGCCTTTATCGCGGCTGCATCCCGTCGAAGGCGTTGCTCCACGTTGCCAAGCTGCTCGAAGAAGCCGAGCAGGCGAAGAACTGGGGTGTGGAATTCGCCGAGCCCAAGCTTGATCTCAACAAGCTGCGCGGATGGAAAGAGAGCGTGGTCAAGAAACTGACCGGCGGCCTCGGCCAGCTCTCGAAGCAGCGTTCGGTGAAGTTCATCTCGGGCAAAGCGGCGTTCGTGAATTCGACCACGCTCAAAATCACGAAGACTGCTGCGGCCGGAGAAGAGACGCTGTCGTTCGACCGCATCATCATCGCCACCGGATCGCGGCCGACCGTGATTCCCAGCCTCAAGCTCGATAGCCCGCGCATGATGGATTCAACCGGAGCTCTCGATCTTCCCGATATTCCAAAAACTCTGCTGGTCATCGGCGGCGGATACATCGGTCTGGAACTTGGCTCCGTCTATGCCACGCTCGGCACGAAAGTGACCTGTGTTGAAATGCTCTCCGGCCTGCTGCCCGGCGCGGATCGCGATCTCGTGCTGCCGCTGCACAAGCGTCTGGAAAAACTGTTCGCATCGATCCTGCTGAACACCACCGTGAAGTCCCTGAAAGAAGAGAAGAACGGCATCCGCGTGACCTTCGACGGTCCCGACGTGAAGGAAAAAGAGCAGGTGTTCGACCGCGTGCTGATGTCGGTCGGTCGCCGTCCGAATTCAGAGATCCCCGGACTCGACAAAACTCAGGTCAAGGTTAACGCCAAGGGCTTCATCGAGATCGACGAGCAGCGCCGCACCGCGGATCCATCGATCTACGCCATCGGCGACGTGGCCGGCGAGCCAATGCTGGCGCATAAGGCAATGCATGAGGGCCGCACCGCAGTCGAGGCCATTGCGGGACACAAAGTCGCCTTCGAGCCCAACGCCATTCCAGCGGTGGTTTTCACCGACCCTGAGATTGCCTGGGCTGGCCTAACCGAAACGCAAGCGAAAGAACAAGGACGAACCATCAGTGTCGCCAAGTTCCCATGGGGCGCTTCCGGCCGCGCCATCACTCTTGACCGGCCTGAAGGTCTGACCAAACTGCTCATTGACCCGAAGACCGAGCGCGTCCTGGGCGTCGGAATTGTCGGCCCCGGTGCCGGCGAACTGATCGCAGAAGGCGTTTTAGCCATCGAAATGTGTGCGCTGGCGGCTGATGTAGGCATGACGATTCATCCGCATCCCACGCTTTCGGAAACGATGATGGAGTCGGCTGAAGTCTTCTACGGTCAAGCGACCGACATCTATCGCCCAAAGCGGGCCTAGCGCCGTCGTCGACTGGAGATCCTCTTTCCCGAACCGGGGGTCTCCCTTACTTCGGAGTTCTTCATGAAGAAGTACTTGTTGTCGCTCCTGGTGGTTGCCTTTCTTGCGTGCCTTCTCCCCGCCCAGTCGTTGACCAATGCCCTGGTCGGCGGGCAACCGGCGCAGACAACGACCTCCGATCCGCTCGGGCGCGACACTCCTTCCGGCACAGTGCTTGGCTTTCTTCAGGCCGCTCAGGCCGGCAACTACAAAGCTGCCGCCGACTACCTGCAGCTGAGCGCCGTCCGTCGTCAGTCCCAGGGACAGGATCTTGCGAGTAAGTTGAAACTCCTGATGGACCGCGCCTTTGTTGGGAGTGTCCGCCGCATCAGTACACGCCCCGACGGCAGTCCGGATAGCGGCGACTTCACTGCACAGACGATCGGCTCTTTTTCCGTCGACGGAGAGGCCGAGGTCCCCGTCGTCCTGGTTCACGCCAGCGATCCCAATGGAAGCAAGATCTGGCTTTTCTCCTCTGACACGCTCGCTAAGGTTCCTGACCTGTACGACAACCTCCGCGTTCACCAGATCGAAACCAGACTGCCGAATATTCTTGTCGGGAAGACCTTCCTGGGAATGCCTCTCTGGCAATGGCTGGCGTTGCTGATTTTCGTTCCGTTGGCAGCGGCTTCGGGATGGGCCATCGTTCTGATTCTCGCCGTTCCTCGGCGCTTATGGCTCAGGTACACGCACAAACCGAACTTGCATTCCTATGGCCGCGTCTCTGCGCCATTGCTGTTGTTCTTCGGAGCCTTCGCTCATCGCATCATGGCGGGATTTCTCGGTCTGCCCTTTCTCTCCCGCGTCTACTACTACCGGACCACCGGGGTAGTCCTGGCAATCGGGTTCTTCTGGTTCGTGTTGCGGGTGACGGGAATCACCATGCAGCGCCTGCGCAACCATGCCATCGGTGCCGGCCACACTGGGACCAGCACTCTGATGCTGCTCGGCGAGCGCTTGCTGAAAGCCATCATTGCCGGAATCGCCTTGTTGGCAGTTCTCGGCACTCTCGGCTTCAACCTGACCACGGTGCTGGCAGGACTTGGTATCGGCGGCCTGGCCATCGCGTTTGCGGCGCAAAAGACGCTCGAGAACCTGTTCGGCGGCGTGTCGGTTCTGGCCGATGAAGTCATCCGGGTTGGAGATTTCTGCCGGTTTGGAGATCGGGTTGGTACGGTGGAAGACATCAGCCTACGTTCGACCCGGGTCCGGACGCTGGACCGGACCATCCTTTCCATCCCGAACGGCACACTCGCGACCATGAATGTTGAAAACTTCGCTCGCCGCGACAAGATCCTCTTCAATCCGACCTTCGGTGTCCGGTGCGAAACCACTCCGGACCAGATGCGTTTCCTGCTGGCGGAGCTTCGACGCATGCTCTACCAGCATCCCAAGATCGAGCACGAGAGCACTCGCATTCGCTTTGCTGCTCTCGCCGATAGTTCCCTCAACCTCGAGATCTTCAGTTACGTCTTGACCGCTGACTCCGACGAATTCACCGCCATTCGGGAGGACCTGCTGCTGCGCATTATCGAAATCGTCAGTCTGTCTGGGAGCAGTTTTGCCTTCCCGTCGCGCACCGTCTACATGGCTCATGATCCCGGACTGGATAAGGACCGGGCTGCGTCCGCCGAGCAGCAAGTCGCGCAATGGCGCGATCAGAACCAGCTTCCCTTCCCTGATTTCTCTCCGGCAGACAGATCCGCTTTCCGGGGGTCCATCGTTTACCCGCCTCCCGAGTCGGCCGCAGGAGGGGGAAAGCGGTGAGCGGCCCCCCCGGCCTGCTGCACGAAAGTCCAAGTAAGTGCTGTTTCCCTTACCTGCGTAACTTGCGGCAGGGGATGGCGGTTTCTAGCATAAAGGGCTATGCCCCATGCCCTTCTCCTGTCGCCGGACGATCAGGCGGTCAGCGCCATCACAGGTGTGCTGGCGGAGATGTCCGTCACTTGCGAACGGCCTCTGGACGGGCCTTCCGCAGCTCAGAAACTGAGTTCCCACACCTTCGATCTGGTGCTGGTGGATTGCGAAAATCTTCCTGCCGCCAAGCTCATCTTTGACGTTTGCCGCCGCCCAAAAGAAGGCGGGAATCCAGTTCCGATTGCGATCGTCGATGGCAGGGCAGGTTTGCCGACCGCGTTTCGCTTGGGTGCAGAACTGATCTTGACCAAACCGGTGGCCAAGGATCAGGCGCGGAC
>DATIWL010000026.1:0-34129 GCA_035519435.1 Terriglobales bacterium | reverse complement strand
TTCCCGAGAGAGGGAAAAAATGTAGTCCACGCGGTCGTCGGGAGTGACGGGGGCCAGGGAGAAGAACAAGTCCACCATGCGATGGCGCTTCGCCAGGCGGCGGTCGACCACATACCGGTAGAGGCGGTTTACATAAGGCTTTTGCCCCGCCGCGAAAGAGAAACTGCGACGCACCATCGTGCCCGGCGGGAGCAGATTTCCCAGCAACATGTTCGCGCACAGATGCATGTGATGATGACCGTCAAGCCGATCCGGGTCCTTACCATACAACCGACGGAACTCGTCGATCTGCGCCGACACGACATATTCGAACGATTGTTTCAGACCGGGATGGTAAATGACTTGTGCAAGGCGGTGCCGCAGGAGGTAGCTGGCGATCTTGTTCTGGCGCTCTGCAAGTTGGGGAGGACAATCCGCCGCGGAAAACGGCATCGTGAAGTTCAGATGCAGACCCGCATCGATCTTCGACTCCCGTGCAATGGCGGCGGCCCGAACGGAATCCTCCAGGAACACCATGGCGCTTACCGATGAAACTGTCCCCCGCCGAACGCAGTGCAGAGTCCGCTCCGTAATTTCGCGGGTGCGGCCCCAGTCGTCGGCATTCATAATCAGCGCGCCCGAATAACGCGCCGCAGTGTCCGGACGCGTTGGCTCCTTCGGTTCGACAACGCCTGTGGTTCTCTGCGTCATTCCAGGGCCGCCCGGTCGAGTTTCGTGACCTTGCGTCTCACGATCCATCGTTGCAACACCATAGTCCCTTCGGATCGAACTGCCAACTCGCTGTTGCAATTGGTCAAGAGGGCTCAGAACTCCCACGCCTGACATGAGCCGTAGCCGGCTAAGAATGTTGCTGAAGAACTCGAAATGATGGTGAGAGAAAAAACCGTGCACTTACACTCCAGTCTTGCTTTATTTGATGGGGAAGGAATTTGCTGAGATATCGAATTCGTACTAGGCTCGCGTCAGTTCCGCCGGCGCTGACGCCGCTGCTCCGGCAAATTCTGCAATCTTCTCCACCACATATTCCGCCTGCTCGTCATTCAGCTCCGGATACACGGGAATGGCGAGCGACTCTTTTGCCGCTTTCTCGCTCTCCGGAAACGCTCCTGCCTTAACGCCAAGATAGGCGAAGCAATCCTGAATGTGCATCGGCACCGGGTAGTAGACCTCGCTGCCCACTCCTTTGCTCTTCAGGAATGCCTGTAGTTGATCACGCGAAGTACTGCGAATGACGAACTGATTGAAGATGTGCCGATTGGTCGTGACCGCCGGCAACCCGACCGGCAACCCGGCTTCGCGGAACAGGCGATCGTAGCGCTTGGCATTCCGCTGGCGGCCTTCCGTCCAGGAATCAAGATGAGGCAGCTTCGCAGCAACAACCGCTGCGTGAATCGCATCCAGTCGAAAATTCCCGCCCACGACGCGATGATAGTACTTCGGCTTGGCTCCATGCCCGCGCAGGACTTTGAGTTTCTCGGCGCGTTGCGCGTCGTTGGTCACGATCATGCCGCCGTCGCCGATTGCCCCCAGATTCTTGGATGGGAAAAACGAGAAGCATCCGTAGTGTCCGATCGAGCCCGCGCGGCGCCCTTTGTATTCGGCTCCAATGGCCTGCGCGGCATCTTCGATGACCACCAATCCATGTTTCTCGGCGATGGCCATGATGGGATCCATGTCGGCCATCTGCCCGAAAAGATGAACCGGGATGATCACACGCGTCTTCGTTGTGACCTTGCTCGCAATCTGATTCACGTCGATGTTGTAGGTTGCGGGATCGATATCCACGAATACCGGCGTGGCACCAAGCCGCGAAATGGCGCCGACCGTCGCGAAGAACGTGTACGGCGTCGTGATCACTTCATCACCCGGGCCGATATTCTCGGCCATCAGGCAGGCAAGCAGCGCGTCACTGCCGGACGAAACCCCAACGCCGAACCCACACTGCGAGTAGGCGGCAATCGCCTTTTCGCACTGCTCCACTTTCGGCCCCAGAATGAAATGCTGCGTTTCGAGCACCTCCTGGATGGCGGCGCTGACTTCGTCCTTGATAGTGGCGTACTGCGCCTTAAGATCGAGCAGCGGAATATTCATAATTTGAATCCTCTTTGAATTGCCGATAGGGCTTGCTGCCCACGCTCAGTTCGGTGGGCAAGGGAGCTTCTTCATCAAGATCTAAGCAGCGGAGAACTCCCGGCTCCACTTCTTTGTATCGGTAACCGCTCTCCGGGCAGCGCATAATGCCGTCGAGGTCAGGTTCGCCCAGCCGATGTCCGTGCCGGCTCATCCATCCGACCTGGCGAGCCGGATTTCCGACGACAAGAGCAAAGTCAGGAACATCCTTGGTCACGACCGCGCCGGCGCCCACGAAAGCATAGCGGCCAACCGTGGTTCCGCAGACGATCGTCGAATTCGCCCCGATCGTGCAGCCGCGTTTCAGTTGCGTGACTTCGTAGAGCGAGTGCCGGTTGACCTGTGACCGCGGATTGGTGACGTTGGTCAACACGCAGGACGGTCCGAGGAAAACATCGTCTTCAATCACTGCCCCCGTATAGACCGACACGTTGTTCTGGATTTTGACGTTGTTGCCGATGACCGTTCCGCCATCGACGTTCACATTCTGTCCGATCACGCACCGTTCGCCGATCTTCGCACCTTTCATCACGTGCGAGAAATGCCAGATCTTGGTCCGTGCGCCGATCTGGGCGCCTTCGTCCGCGTACGCCGACTCGTGCACGAAGTAAGGCAACTCTGCCTTCTTTGCGGCAGGTTCCATCGTGATAGCGCCGTTGTGCAACGCGCGCTGGCAAGCATCCAATACACGCAGCACGCGCAAGCCTTCGTTGCCGTCGCTCACCGGAGCAGTCCGGCTGCTCACACAATCAAGAAAATGTTGGCACTCGGCCCGCAGCGGTTCACTGTTCTCCAGCGCGACGATCTCCGCGTCCGCCTTCACCGCAGTCGGGATCCGGTTCTTCCACTCGACTCGGTGCGGATACAGAACCAGCTTGTGCTCGGCTGTGTCGTCGAACACGGCCATCTTCTCCGAGCCCACCACGACCAGCCGCTGCTCCTTGATCGGGTGCAGCCAGCTGACGAAAATATGCGCCTGCACTCCGCTCGGAAACTCGAAGTGGCTCAGCGTGACATCGGTGACGTCATGATTCAGATACGCACTGCCCTGGCAGGTCACTCGCTCCGGCATCTCATCGAGCAAAGACAGAATGACCGAGATGTCGTGCGGCGCGAAGCTCCACAGGATGTTCTCTTCCGTGCGGATCTTCCCGATGTTCAGCCGGTTCGAATACAGGTAGTTGATCTTGCCGAGCGCGCCGTCCTTGATGAGCTGCTTCAGCTTCAGGATCGCCGGATGGTAGCGGAGGATATGCCCAACCATCAGGATGCGGCCTTTGGCAGCCGCAACCTTCACCAGTTCCTCGCCGTGCTTCACGTCGATGGCCAGCGGCTTCTCAACCAGCACGTCTTTGCCGGCTTCGAGCGCAGCCTTGGCCATTTCATAGTGCGTGACCGCCGGTGTCGCTAGCGCGACTGCCTGCACCGACGGATCGGCCAGCAGCTTCGCATAGTCAGAGACGAACTTGACGCCGTTGTACTTGCTACTGCACAGCGACTGCGCCGCCGGATCCGCATCGCAAAGAGCTTCCAGCGCTCCCAGGTCCGAAAAGTTTCGAACCAAGTTCTTGCCCCAGTAGCCCACTCCGGCCACTGCTACTCGGATTTGCGCCTTCCCTACTGCCGTATTCATATCAAGCCTTTCCCACGAGAGCCGTCGGCTACTGCGTGAGTCCAATAGAATCTTCGGATTTAGCGAACTGCAGCGGTCTCATTTGTCCTGATGTCACTGCGCGCTTCCGCAAATCGTCCTACCGAGGCGACCACCCATCCCTGCTGCTGCGCGGTCAGAGTGGGAAACATCGGCAGCGAAACAATTTCCGCCGCCACGCGTTCTGCAACCGGAAAATCTCCAGCTACGTGGTTGAGGTGAGCGTAAGCCTTCTGCAGGTGCAGCGGAATCGGATAGTGGATTCCCGTACCTACGCCCGCATCCTTCAAATACACCATCAGCCCTTCGCGATCGTCAGTGCGCACGACATAGAGGTGATACACGGCGCGCGACCACTCCGGTTCGAATGGAATGCCAACTGGATTTCCTTCCGCTTCAAAGAGGCGGTTGTACTCTGCCGCGCGTTCGCGCCGCTGCTCATTCCACTTCGCAAGATGTTGAAGCTTTACATGAAGGAGTCCCGCTTGGATGGCGTCCAGACGACCGTTATAGCCCTCGACATCGTGGTAGTACTTCTTCGCCTGGCCGTGATCGCGGATCATCTTGATCTGCGCTGCAATGGCCGGATCATTCGTCGTTGCGGCCCCAGCCTCGCCACATGCGCCGAGATTCTTCCCGGGATAGAAGCTGAAAGCGGCCGCCCGTCCAATCGAGCCGGCCCTCAGCCAGCGATTCTGCTTACGGGAGAAGTACTGCGCTCCATGCGCTTGGCAAGCGTCTTCCACCACGATCAGACCGAAGCGATCCGCCAGTTCGCACATCGCGTCCATGTCCGCCATCTGGCCGTACAGGTGGACCGGCACCACGGCCGTCACCGGACGTCCGCTGCGGCGGCTCAACATCTTGCCCGAGCCGTCCTTCGTGCACTTTCGTTCCAAATATTCCCGAAGCTTCTCGGGATCCATGTTGTACGTGCGCTCGTCGACATCCACAAACTCCGGCAAGGCTCCTGCCTGCGAGATCGCTTCGGTCGTGGCGATGAACGTGTGCGGCACGGTCACGACAACATCGCCCGGACGAACGCCCGCGGTCATGAGGGCAAAGCGTAACGCGTCTGTCCCGCTGTTGACCGCCACCGCGTGGTTGGTCTCACAAAACGATGCGAACGCTTTCTCGAAGTTCTCGACCATCGGCCCACCGATGAACCCAGCGGTCCGCAATGCCTGTTGAAAGACATGCGTCAGCTCCTGCTCGAGCTCAACGTGGGGAGTAACCAGATCGAGAAAAGGAATGCTGGAATGGCTCACTTTACGACCTCCGTGGTCTGTTCGATATAACGAAGAACTCGTGCTGGATTGCCGGCCACAATCGCATTGGCTGGAACGTCTTTCGTCACTACGCTGCCCGCTCCAACGAGAGCGTTTTCTCCAATCGTGATGTTGGCCAGAATGGTGCTGCCGGATCCGATCGAAGCGCCTTTCTTCACCAAGGTTCGCTCCACTTTCCAGTCGGCTTCGGTCTGGAGTGCGCCACCGGTCGTGGCCCGCGGGTAGGAATCGTTGATGAAGGCGACGTTGTGTCCGACGAAGACGTTGTCTTCGATCGTGACGCCTTCGCAGATGAAAGTGTGGCTGGAGATCTTGCAGCGTTTGCCGACAGTCGCGTTCTTCTGGATCTCAACAAAGGCGCCGATCTTCGTCTCGTCGCCGATTTCGCAGCCGTAAAGATTGATGAACCGCGACAGCTTCACGTCTTTTCCCAGCTTCACGGTTGGAGCGATACACAAGTAGGTATCCATGACTCGTTCCCTGTTAACTCTTCAGTACTCGTTTCACCGGCAGCCAAGGCCGCCAAGTTGCCCTGTCATCTCTGAGGAAATCTGTTGAGCACCGCGAACAGCGTGAGGGGAGTGTTGCGGGGAACAGCCGACTACAAGTAGACCAGAGCTCCTCGCTTGGCGACCGATTCATTTGCCGCCTCCAGCATGCGGACCACTTTCAAACCCGCGCAGCCGTCGTTAAAGGGCTTCTGGTCCTTCTGAATGCACTCGACGAAATATCCGAGTTCGAGACGGAGAGCCTCAACCTGTTCCACTTGCGGAGCCCACATGTCACCGGACCGGTAGCTTACGAGAAGGTTGTAGAGACCTTCCTGGTTCTTGACGTCTACGCCCTTGTCGTAGATCTTGAGCTTCTCGTCCGCTTCCAGGTCGTTCCACACCAGCATCTTCTTTTCGCCGCCGATCAGCGTCGTCCGCACTTTTACCGGAGAGAGCCAGTTAACGTTGATATGCGCAATCATCTTCTCGGGAAAATACGCAGTGATGAACGCAATATCTTCGTGCCCATTCAGGTGCGTCTGGCCGTTGGCGGAAATGGCTTCCGCGTCCTGATGCAGCAGATGATTCATGATCGACAGATCGTGCGGCGCCAGGTCCCAGATCACGTTACAGTCGTGCTGGAACAGTCCCAGGTTCACGCGCGTGGAGTCGTAGTAATACAGCTTGCCCAGGACTCCCTCGTCGAGCAGCGACCGGATCTTCCGCACCGCTCCGGTAAACAGGAACGTGTGGTCGACCATGATCTTCAGGTTCTTCTGCTCGGCAAGATTGATCAGGTTCTCAGCCTGCGCCACATTGCTGGTAAATGGCTTCTCGACGAAGACGTGCTTTCCATTTTCTAGCGCCGCCTTGGCCAGCTCGTAGTGGGTCCAGACGGGAGTGATGACAGCAATGGCATCCACATCCGGCGATGCGATCAATTCCTTGTGGTCCGAGTAAACCGGCACTCCTGGATGGGCGCCCTGCAGCCGCTTCCGTGCCGTAGGACTTTGATCGCACACCCCTACGACCTGGCATCCCTCCAGGCTCCGAAGGTTCCGAACGATATTCGGCCCCCAGTAGCCGTAACCAATGACTCCAAATTTAAGCATTTGATTTCACCCTGATCGGGGGCCATGGACTCGGCCCGTGAGAAGAAGTTAGAGATGAGTCACTCTGTCAACGATGCAGGGGAGGTGTTGGAAAGAAACAGTGAACCGGTACGGTCAGCAGGCTCCATCCCCGGCGATGACCGCCTTCGGAGTCTGCAAAAGAATCTTCAGATCGAGCCACGGAGAACTCTGCCGCGCATAGCGCAAATCGAGGCGCACCATTTCATCGAAGCCCACGCGGCTACGTCCGTGCACCTGCCACAATCCAGTGATCCCCGGCTTCGCCTCCAGCAGGCGGCGGCGGTGCCAGGTGGCATATGCCTCCACCTCGTACGGCACCGGCGGCCGCGGGCCCACGAGCGACATCTCCCCACGCAACACATTGAGGAACTGCGGCAATTCATCCAGGCTTGTGCGGCGCAGGAAACTACCCACGCGTGTGATCCGTGGATCGTTGGTGAGCTTGAAAATGCCGTTTCCGTTTCCGTTCCCGTTGCCGTTCGTCGGCTGCTTCTCGGCCTTCCCGTTGATCAACTGCTTCACATATTCCTCGTGCGCTGAGGAATCGTTGTTCACATACATGGATCGGAATTTCAGGAATGTGAACGGCCTGCCATGTTCCCCGATGCGCTGTTGCCGGAAGAGAACCGGCCCCCTCGATGTGAGTTTGACTGCTGCAGCGATCAGGAAGAATACCGGCGAAAGCAGGAGCAGAAGAAAGAGGCTCCCAAGAATGTCCATTCCGCGCTTGATTCCGCGCGCCAGCCAGTTGTTGTTCTTGCGGTCATGCAGATCGGGATAGAACATCGGGTTGCTGGGCTGGTCCGGATTCGACGGATCCCACTGCTCCGGGAAAAGATGGAACGAGAACTTGAGCTGGCTGAATTGTTCGAGCGTAAGGCGGTCGCGCAACGCGTCGCTGATGCGGGCAAGGATCGTACTGAGAATCAGGTTGTTGTCTAGCGTGATCTCCGTGAACATCACGCCTACGACCGAATTCGGCTCGTACCACCCCATCACATCCGTTTCCCGGGTCGCGGCCTGAAGAGCCGAAAGAATTTCGAGCAGAATCCGCCCGTTCTTTTCCGAAGGCAGATTGCGCCCTGCATCCATGAGCAGAAGCACGAACGGACGCTGCGTCCGTTCGCTGCGCTTCCGCTCCAGCGAAATCATGTGGCGAAATACTTCCGCGGGTAGAACCTCCGAGGGGGCAACGGAGTTCCGCACTCGAGACTTAGGCTGGGTCGAGAGCCGTCTTGTCATTGTCGATGCCACTGCGAACATCTCCTCTGGGAGCCCACGGACGGCAGCGCTGCCGCCGCCTGGACAAGGCTCGGGATTCTTTGGGGGTGGGCTTTGGTTGACCTGGCGAGGGATCCAGGCCAGCTTGACTTCTATGTGCTCAATCGAGCAAAGGGGGAAGTAACTCTACTGGGATTGTACCGCATCTTTGGCGTACCGTGAGTAATAGTATTTGTGTTCGCCGTCGCTGCAGCTGTTGACCACCACCCCCAACAACGCCGACCGGTCGAGGGTTTCGACCGCACGCTGCAAAAGCTTCTTCTCGCTGACTTCCTCGCGGATCACAAGCAAGACGCCATCCGCGAGCTTCATCCAGAAGGTGGCGTCCGCCAGCGGGAAGATCGGCGGCGTATCGATGATGATCCAGTCGAAAAATGTCCCCATCTGCTCGAGAAGTTCCGTGAGGCGCCCGGACTGCATCAATTCGAGCGGATTTTCCGGTGCCATGCCTGCCGGCAACAGCCACAATCCGGCTCCTTCAAGCTTGTAAACGACTTCGGAAAGTTGCCGCTCTCCCCGCAGACACTCACAGAGTCCAGGCAGTAACTCTCCTACGCCGAACCGTTTTGCCAGAGTCGGCCGGCGCAGGTCCCCGTCGATCAGCAGCGTCTTCAGCACTTTGCTGCGGGCCTGATTCAGCGCAAGATTTGCCGCGATCAGGCTCTTCCCTTCCTCGGGAGCGGTGCCGGTCACGACAAGTTTCTTGAGCTTCCGTGACTCCCGAAGGTTCCGCAGACGCAGGCCGAGAACTCGGAACTTTTCCGCGCCCAGGCTTCCGGGTTGCGTGAGACACACCAGTCGCGATTCCGGACTCGGAGACGGCCGCAGCGCCGGTGCGGTGGGCACAAAACCGCCTGCCGGCGTGGCCATGAAGGCGTCGGCTAACGTCGGTGACGGCACCGCCTCCGCCTGTTGCAGGAATCGTCCTTCGGCTGCCTGCAGGAGTTCCGTTACCGACTCGGCTGGAGTCAGCAGTTCGTTCCCCCACCGTTCCGTCTCCGATCTCTTCAGCGCGTCAAATATACGGCTCATGTTCAGTGGCCCGGCGCGATACCGGAGCGGTCTCCTTCGACTCCGTGGTTTTCATTTCCTGCAAATAATCGTGCAGTTCCAGCAACGTCTTCACTGCCCGTAAAAGCTCATCTTTCTCCTGCTCCTTCGGGTTCGGCCCGGCGGCTTTCTTGCGGGCATCGGAGACGATGCCGAGTCGCAAATCCTGCGCTACTTCCTCAACCACCTCAGGTAGGATCACGGACGCCCGCCGCGCATACCCGCTGAGCAGCGAGTTCTCGCAAATCGTATTGATCATGCGGGGAAAGCCTTTTGAGTGACGGAAAATCGCGCTGATCGACGCGTCGGAAAAAATCACGGTCCCCGCCGGTGCGCCGCCGATTTCCAGCCGTCGCCGGATGTATCCACGCGTGTCTTCCAGATTCAGCGGTTCCAGGTGGCAGCGTAACGCGACCCTCTGCTTGAGTTGCCGCAACTCGAACGAGTCGAGCATCTCATCCAGTTCCGGCTGTCCGGCCAGCACGATCTGCAGCAGCTTCTGCTGTGTTGTCTCCAGATTGGTCAGTAGTCTGATCTCTTCCAGCAGTTCCGGAGCCAGATGGTGAGCCTCGTCCACAACCAGCAGCGTCGAGAGTTTCTTCTGATGCCGATCCACCAGAAACGCGCTCAAGGACAGGATCAACTCATCTTTTGCTTTGCCGGCCACCGGCAATCCAAAATCACCGGCGATGTACCGGATAAACTCCACCGCCGAGAGGCTGGGATTGAAAACATAAGCGAACGCCACCCCCGTTCGGCGCAAGAGTTCAAGGACACAACGCACCAGAAGCGTCTTGCCCGTTCCCACTTCGCCGGTCAGCACGACAAATCCCTTGCGTGCCCGGACACCGTAGTAAAGCGAAGCAAGAGCTTCGTTGTGCCGTGGCGTCGAGAACAGAAAGGACGGATCTGGCGTGATCTCGAACGGGTTGAGACGGAGCTTGTAAAAGGACTTGTACACGAATTCCTTACCCGCGCAGATAGGTTAGCGCCGACCCTGTCAGAATGCAGAGGAAAATCAGTGCGGCTGCCGCGACGGCCATCAGGTTCCCACGGCGGGTAGCTTGCTGTTCCGCGACTGTCGGAAGGACTGGAATCTCCGCGAAGATTTCAAATGGCACGACCTTCTTGATTTCTCTTTCCGTGTGCACCTTGCCGCCGATCATCTCCAATCCCATTGCGATTCCGCCTCCCAGCACCATTCCCAGCATCAGGCCAATGGCGCACAACTTGAGGCGGTTGGGCTTGTCCGGCTTGACTGGCAGGTTTGGCGGATCGAGCATCCGGAAATGCTCTCCTTGCTGTGTCTTCTCCAGATTGGTGGCCATCTCCGACTGATTCTTCTTGGCCAGCAGTGAATCGTAGTACGCCTTCGACTGATCGTAGTCCCGCGTGATATCGGCAAACTGCTGTTCCATCAAAGGAGCGCGGTTGAGACGCGCCTGGTATTCTCCGACTCTTCCCTGCAAGTCTTTGATCTCTGCCTGCCGATTCGCGATCTCCGCGCGGTTGGCCTTCAGCTGGCTTTCCAGTTCCAACAAGGGCGCGCTTTTGTTCGAGGCTGCGCTTGCCGTTGTCCCGTCGGTTGCCGCGCTGCTGCCGGCCGCGTTCATCTGTGCGACGATCCGCTCCCGCATTTTCTCGGTGCTTGCGATCTGTTCCTTCGTTTTGCGAACATCCGGATGCTTTTCGGTGTAGCGGGACATCAGGTCAGTTAGTTGCGCTCGCAGCCGGTCCAATTCACGATCAATGGCCGCCAATCCTACAGGCCCGCCGTCCGGGGACTTGGTGCCCGTCTCCATGCTGCGATACTGCCCGATCAGTGATTCCAGGTACGTGTTCTGCTGCCGGGCCCGGTTGAGGGAGTCTTCCTGGGCTTGCAGTTGTGTCTGCAGGCCGCCCAGGATCTGCAAATTGCTCTGCGTCTGGCTCGGCAACTCTCCGATGTGCCTGTCTTTGAATTCCCGGACGCGCGCTTCCTGCTCGGCGAGTTTCTCGCGTGCCTGGTCGAGCTGGTCCTGCAGGAATTTCGTCGTGCTTTCGGAGCGCTCCTGCCGCTGTTCCAGATTTTCGGCAATGAACAGATTGGCCAGCTCCATCGTCGTCAGCTGTGCCATCTTCGGATCGCGGTTCGAATAGTAGATGTTGAACGCAGAGAGCTTTCGGTCGTCGCCCTTGGACAGCTCGATCTCGATGTCGCCGCGCATTTCCTCAACCAGATCCTCCGGTGACTTGCGTTTGCGATCGCCGGAATACAGGTTGAGGTGATCGATGATCTGCACGAGCCGCGTCCGGCTCAGAATCTGTTGCGTGATGCTGTCGAGCTGTCGCTGGAGGTCGTTGTCGATGTTTGAGGCCACCAGCCTCTCCGGCACCGCCGGTTGCTCCACCAGGATCAGGGTTCCGGACTTATATACCGATGGCAGCAGCCAGCTCGCTCCCCAGACTGCAAGCCATACAACAAACAGTGGCAAGAGGAAATGCCACCGGCGGCGGCGCACGACACCCAGCAGTTGCTGGACATCGGGCATCGGTGATTGTTGATCCTGAATCTGTTCTTCCATACCTACCGTCCTAGTGGCCGTTCCCACTGATAGCCGAGCGTCACGAAGTAGCGATTAGCGTGCGCCCCGCCGGCAAATGCCGGATTCGCCGTCGCCGACTGGTCTTGAAACGCGTGCGCGTATCCCAGGCGCAAGGTGAAACTCCTGCCCAGGTTGTGCTCCAACGACGCGCTCACCGTCGCTGTATCGATGGAACTTGCCGCGCTGGTCGTCGGAACCGTCAGCGCCTTGTTGTTCCCGTAGCCTCCGGAAACCCCCATCGCCCATCCCCGATACAGTTCCTGGCGAATGCCTGCGTGCACGTCCTGCAGCCGCACGACACCAAGAACGCCGCCCCCACCGCTGATCTGGCGGGAGAATCCCCCGGACACTGCGGTGTGATCGCCTTGCCAGCTGAGCTCGATTCCGCCCGAAGGCGACCACTCGGCAAAGCTGGTAGCGCTCTCGGCTCCGACCGTCTGCGCGCGATTGTCCGAATACTCCGGACCAGCAAACGCCGACAGCGTAAATCGCGACGGCAAGGTGATGGTGTTCACCACCAGGACGCTATGAACATTGCTGATTCCGTTGCCGGGATCAAAGGTCAAGTGCTGAAACCGGTAGCTGACTCCGATCCAGTCCCGCCCGAATCCGTGAAACCAGAACGCCGATCCCGATGCGGACCTGCTGTCTGCCAGCAGGGACGTCGGTTCCTCATCGCTGAAATGCAGGTCATCGAAAGAACCACTCGCGCCGGCAATATCGTTCAACGCAAAGTGATAGTCGGCGGACGCTACGGTCGACGATGACCTTTGTTTCGACAAGGGCGCGATCAGGCTCGCGTTGGGCCCATATCCCCCGATGGCGGCAAGATTGCCGGAATCGAAGAATCCCGTCGTCAGCGAGAAATTCTCTCCCACCCTCAGATTTACATGTGGGCTCAACCGGAACTGCGAATCGAAGCTCAGCGAGTGCGAGCCCTGGTTTCGGTTCGTGAAACGCTGATTCACGGTCAGGCCGCCTGCGTACGCCAGGTCCCATCGCATTCGCGAAAATGTCTGTTCCACAGTGATATTCGGAAAAACCGAATACGTTGTGTTCGTGAGGGCGCCGGTGGAGGACATCGATGCATTGTCGTCGTACGTCCCGCCGACATTGATGCCGCCGCGCACATAGTTCGAACGTTCCTGCTCCGCTCGAAAGACCAACGAAGGGCCACGTCCGCCGACAATCATGGGCAATTGCGGAAGCCGGCTGCTCGTGTCCTCTTGCGGAATTTCCGTATCCACTCCCATGATGCCCGACAGGGCGGTGGGCGGCGTCGGCCGCTGCCCTTCCCCGGTTTGCGCCGGAGGATTCCCCGCCCCCGGATTCTGCGTCGGCGCACCCTGCGCCAGAACCAGGCTTTGCGTCCCGGCCAGCACGACAACGAGCACGAAACCACTTCGAATGCTCATGATGGCCTCTACGGGACTACCAGTGTGTCTCCCGGCTGCAGTTTGATGTTCTGCTCCGGGTTTGTGCCTTTGATCACTTCTTTGTAGTTGAAGGGGAACCTTTTCTGCGTGCCGTCCGCCTGCGTGCGCAGGACGTAGATCGACTTCTTCTTCGCGAAGTCCTTGAACCCGCCCGCCATCGCGATCGCGTCCAGGATCGTCGTCGAACCGCTCAGCAGGTACGTTCCCGGCCTGGCGACCATCCCGAGAATATTGACCTTCTGGCTCCGGCTCTCGGTGACAATCACCGTCACTTCCGGCTCAGAAATGTAGTTCAGCAGCCGTTTCGTGATTTCCTGCTCTAACTGGCGCGGCGTCTGACCCGCCGCTTGCAGTTCGCCCACGAGCGGAAGGGAGATCTTCCCGTCCGATCGCACTGGAATCGAGCGCGAAACGTCCGGCTCCTTCCACACGTTGATGGACAGTGTGTCGTTCGCGCCGATTACGTAGACGTCGTCGGAGCGGCCCTTGCCGGCGTTCGCGGCCCCTTGGGCATCCCCGCTGCTCTTTTCGGCCCCAGTTGCCGGCGCCGGTGCTGTGGCCGGTGCCTGGGCCAACAGGCCCGCCGACACCAGCGCCATCAAACCTGCCATCTTTAACTTGCCCACTGCGTTCATCCAGACCGTCATAAGCAATGCCTCTCAGGCCTTCATCTCGTTCTTTACAACAAGACTACTTTGCTTCCCTGACGTTGTAGCTATACATCCGATGCATCTCCGGCGGAGGAACCAGCCGGTACTCCTGAATCTTGTATAGCAGCGCGCGATAGCTGATGCTCAGCAGCCGCGCCGCCGCCTTGCGGTTCCAGTGCGTCTCCTCCAGCGCATGCGCGATCGCATTGCGCTCGGCTTCTCCCTTGGCGTTTCGCACCAGCAACTTCAATGACGATTTCTCATCCCCTCCGGCATACGCAGACCGTCCGCTGTCGTGTCCGTGTCCATTCGTCTGCGCTGCTCCCGTCTCCACCCGTGGATGCGATCTCAGTTCTTCGAGCGCGGCACTTTCGTCGCCGAACACCAGGAAACGCTTCACGAAGATTTCCATCTCGCGCAGATTTCCCGGCCACGTGTGCTGCTGACACGCTTCCAGTAGCGCCGACGAGAAATGCGGGGCGGGAACGCCGTAGCGGCGCGTCAGCCGGTTCATGAAGTGCCCCAGCAATAGCGGCACTTCTTCGCGCCGTTCCCGCAATGGGGGAACGTTCAGCCCGAACGCGCTCAGGTGGTAATACAGCTCTTCATGGACCTTCTTCTCTGCTACCGCTCGTTCCAGATGGCCCTGGGACGAAGCAATGATGCGGACCTCGACCCGCACCGGCGACTGCCCGCCAAAACGGGTGAACTCCCGGGTCTGGAGCAACCGTAGCAGCCGGATCTGTACCGACATCGGCATGGTGTCGAAGTCTTCCAGCAGGACCGTTCCCTTGGCGCACTGCTCGAATTTACCCGGCCGGGTTTCGAGCCGTCCGGTTCCGTTCGCGTGCTCGTAGCCAAACAGTTCGCTCTCCAGCAGGTCGGCCGTAAGGGCGGCACAATTCACCCGCATGAATTCGAAACTGGACCGAATGGAGAGGGAGTGAATCAGCCTCGCCGCTGTCGCCTTTCCGCTCCCCGCTTCCCCGGTGATGAGTACCGGGACATCAGTCTGGGAGAGCAGCTCGGCTTGCGTCCGCAGCCGGCGGGTCGCCGGACTCGCGGACACAAAGTACAGCTCTTCGCCGATCTGCTCGATCTCTGGTTGGTGCATGGCTGTGGTCCGGGAAGACTTCGGAACGAACTGGGACTAGAAGAAGAGAACCCTGGAAAACGGAGCGCCCACTAGATGGGCTTTACATCGTAACCGTCGATGCGTACGGCCAGCGACCGCTGAATCACGTCCACCGAAATGATGAGGCTGTTGTCGCCGTTTTCGGAGAGGAACACGCCTTCTACGCCGTCAAGCGCCCCTCCGCAAACACGAACGCGCTGTCCGGCTTTCAGGAATGGATGCGAGCGCCACGGCGCCGTTTGCGACAGGACCGAGCGCACGCTCTCGATCTGTTCGTCGGGAATCGCTGAACCCGCGCCCCGCACGCCGACAAAACCCAGAATGCTGTCCACACGGTAAATCCGATTGCGGTCTTCCGTACCGAGTGCACAGCGAACAAACACATAGCAACTGAACAGCGGAACTTCCACCGTCTTCTTGCGATCGCTCCAGCGATGCACTTCCTTCACCGTCGGCAGGAACGTTTCCATCCCCTGCTCGCGTAGACGGTTTTCCACCATCTTCTCGTGACGGGCGCGCGTGTGCAGCGCGAACCAGCGCGGTTCTTCTGCCATCATTGCCGGCAGGACGCTGTTGACTTCGTAGCTTTGACTAAATGTGCTCATAGCTTCGCCCTCTGGGTCCCATTGCACAGGTCCGCCGGAAATCGCATAGAAAAAGGGAAACGCCAACTTCGGGGGAGGAGATTTCTTTGGGGGAAGTTATTTAGAACTGGTTCGCAGCTTTACGGTAGAACCCCCTGCAAGTCCGTGCAAGTGGTATTGCTTCTTGAGACCCGATGACCCTACCCCCGCTAGAGGCACTCTTCCCTTTCATCTTCCGTCCGGTTCGGAGACATACTTCCATGGCACGACCGTGGGACAAGGTGTCACTCTTCGGCAGGCATGCAATTTGCTGCTTCCCATGCTGGCTCGATGCAAGCAAACTATCACATTTATTTTGTGTGTCTTAGATGTACTTTCTCCGCCCGGCCTTCTGCTCTTGTCTCTTTCTCCGCCGTGGCAAACATATGCAACTTTCGTACTCCTTCCCAACCTGGGACACAATGACCCCACCCCTGTGCATCTTCCTGCATAGGTTGCACGCGATTGCTTGCCCGGTGGGCCCTTTGATGGTACTCTGGAACCCGCTGATCGAACCCTGGTGATCGGGTTCTCGGCCTCCCCCCAGGAAGCGGTTCCCCCAGTGATGTTGGTCTTGGCCTGAGCGTCTATCTGGCCGCCTTTCCAGACGCGCCCGGCCCAGAGATTGAACCTAGGAGGTTCGATGCCGTCCCGCGAGGAAAAGGGCTCGGACTTTATCAGTATTGTGGTCGCCGACAGTACCCGCATTCATACCCAGCTGCTGGCCGAGGCCATGCAAAGCGACCATGGATTGCAGGTTGTGGCTTCTGCTTCGAACTCTCAGGATCTCCTTGACGCGGTCACCCGGGTGCCCGTAGATGTCGCCATCATTAGTTACAGTCTTGATGATCAGCAGGGCCGTGGTACGGAGGTCCTTCGCGAGATGCGGGCTCTTCGTCCCCAGATCAAGGGCGTGCTTTTGCTCGACACCTCGCGCCCGCAGGATGTCCTGGACTGCTTCCGCGCCGGCGCGAAAGGAATCTTCTCCAAGCACGATCGTCTGGAGAGCCTCTGCAAATGCATCCACTGCGTGCATGAAGGACAGATCTGGGCGCGCAGCGTCGAACTTGAGCATGCCCTGGAAGCCATTGCCAATTCTCCGCTCGTGCGCGCCACCGATCACAAGGGGCTCGACCTGCTCTCCGCGCGGGAACGCCAGGTCGTGCAGTACCTGGCAGCGGGAATGACGAATCGCGAAATTGCCAAGTCCCTGAGCCTGAGTCCACACACCGTCAAGAATTATCTGTTTCGGATCTTCGACAAGCTCGGCGTCTCCAGCCGGACCGAACTCCTGTATCTCACCATGAGCAACGGCCTGCCCCACTCCGAGGTCCCTTCGAATGGAGAGACGGCTGCGGAATTCGCCAGCCTGCTTAAGGCGGCCGAAGCCGGTCATGCCTGGGCGCAACTCCGGTTGGCCGAGCACTACGAAGCGACCCAGGACAACGGCTCCGATCCAGTCTCAGCCTACACGTGGTGCTTGCTGTCCGAGACTGCGGCATCCTCGATGCAGCATCAGATTGAGACCCGCAAGGCAAGCCTCAGTCACACAATGTCGCCCGAACAGATTGCCGAAGCAAGACGCCGCGCCGCCGAGTGGCTCCGCAACGTTAAGAAGGTCTCCACCTTTGCCGACTCTGAAGCGGAATCAAGTAAGGACAAGAAGAAGATGGTGGCGATTCGTTCCTAACCTCTGCAGATAGCGAATCAGTCCTTGCAATTTTCCGGGAAATACCCAAGAATTTCTTGGCTCCCGCCGCTGGACAGCTCGCGCAATGGAGAAGATAGTCATCAGTACCGCTGAGGTGGCGGAAACCGCCCCTTTGTCTGAAGGCCCGGCCCGGCTCGAACCCAAACTCCCGCCTGCCGTGGCCTGGTGGGCCAAGTTAGCCATGTGGCCCCTCGTTCTTGTGCTTCCCTTACTCTGCCTCATTGCAATCATTCTTCGCTTTGCCATGCGGGGCTTGCCGCCACGCACACGATTTGCCTGGACCGGATTCCTGGCGACACTACTCACCACGAGCGGACTGCTGACCTGCGTGGTCGCCATCCTGGCGATCTCCCTGGTGCCCCCGCCATCCTTCGTCAGCCGCAACCTCACCGAACTCGACGAGAAGAGTGACTTCCCGCATCTCCCGTCGCCGGCGGCCATCTCCGCCAAGGATGTTTCGCAGGAACTCAAGCCCCTCGTTGCCGTGATCTCGCCTACGCATCGCTCCTGGCTCCACGACCGCGACGTCGCCACCGGCAGCTTCGGCGCCGGCTCGCTCTTGCAGGTCACTTCCGCCGGATATCTCTTCGTCACTGCCCGCCACGTCATTTCAGGTTCATTCCGCCAGGCAGGCGACAATGACCTGCATGCGCTCGTTGCCATGGCATCGGGAACCTGGGCAGGCGCAGAGGTCGTCGCTCAACATCAGTATCTTGACTTGTTGCTTCTGTGGCTCCCACGGGGATCGGGCCATGGTGACTTCTCTCAGCCGGTCGCGACGGACGCCGATGTTACCCAGGGTGAGAATGTCTTCGTGATCGGCCATCCGGAAGGTCTCCGATTCAGTCTGAGCACCGGCGTAATCTCGCGCACCGATTCCCACATGATCCAGATGACCGCCCCGGCAAGTCCGGGGAACAGTGGCGGTCCGGTATTTGACGACAAAGGAAACCTGGTCGCGATCGTGAGTTCTGTAATTGACAAACATAACGATCCCAACGCCGAGAACATCAATTTTGCTGTGCGCGCCGATGCCCTGCTGGACGAATCGGGCTGGAAGTTCTTTGGCGACGGGCAGCAACACCTGCTAGACTTCCAGACTCGCTTGAAACAGAACCATTAACTTGAAGTGGGTGCAGCGGAGATTACATCCCGGCACGGACATCGGAAATGGCCAATATCAACGTTACCGTCTACGACTCGACCGAAAACAAGCGCGTTCCCGTCGAACTGCCTGACGATGCTCCCTGCAACAAGATTGTTGCCGTCCTCGTGCAGAAACTGCGCCTTCCGACGAACGGTCCCGACGGAGCCCCGCTCAGTTATAAGTTCCATCATAAGAATTCAGGCCGCCAGATTCAGGACACTCAAACCTTGGCTCAAGCCCAGGTGCAGGACGGCGATATCCTGCGGCTCCAGCCAGAAATCACGGCAGGCGCCCCGTGGAACCCGTAATTCGCGGAGAACTGCACGAGGATCGCTATAGCCGCTTCCGCCTGATCCCCTGGTGGGACCAGTCGAAGATCGCCAACTGCAAGCTCCTGGTGGTCGGCGCGGGCGCGCTCGGCAACGAAATCCTGAAAAACGCTGCCCTGCTCGGATTCCGAAAAATCGTCGTGGTCGATCTCGATCGCATCGACGAGTCGAACCTCTCGCGCACGATTCTTTTCCGTGCCGAGGACATTGGAAAATTCAAGGCCGACGTCGCCGCCGACGCCTATCAAAAGATCGCTCCCGACGCCGCCGTGCGTCCCCTGGTGGAAAACGTCGTGCACGGTTGCGGCCTCGGCCTGTTTGAGTGGTCCGACCTCATCATTGCCGGGCTCGACAATCGTGAGGCCCGTTTGTGGATCAACCGCTCCGCCTGGAAAGTCAACCGCCCCTGGTTCGATGGCGCGATCGAAGGCATCAACGGCGTCGTCCGCGTCTTTGTCCCCGGCGTTCCGCCGTGTTACGAATGCACGCTCGGAGAAGTTGATTGGGCGCTGCTGGAAAAGCGTATGTCCTGTAACCTGCTTGCCCTCGAAGCGAACGACGAAGGGAAGACTCCGACCACCCCCACCATTTCCTCCGTGATTGCCGGAATTCAGGTGCAGGAAGCCGTCAAGATGATCCACGGCCTGCCGACTCTCGGCGGCAAGGGATTCATCTTCGAAGGGCTCAATCACTCTTCCTACACGGTGGAGTACACCGAGAATCCCGAGTGCATGAGTCACTACACCGTGCCCGACATCGTCCACCTTTCGGAGAGTTCCAGTGACCTGACTTTGGCCGAACTCCTCCAGCGTGCCCGCGCCGACCTTGGCTCACATGACGTGGTCCTCGAATTCAGCCGCGATGTCATTCAGAAGCTTGTCTGCCCTTCCTGCAGCAGCGAAGAGGAAGTGTATGCGCCCGCGGGAAGAATTCGCCTCCAGGAAGCGGCCTGCCCAAGAGACGGACATCTTCGCACCGTGATTTCTATTCACAACTTTTCCGGCAAGGAAGGCTACGGCTCCCGGCCGCTCAGCCAGCTGGGTTTGCCCCTGCTCGACCTGTTTCTCGCCCGCTCGCCGCAGCGCGAAATCGGTTACATCCCCTTCGGCGACGCTCCACAAGTGCTTGGTCCGCTGGCAATGGAGGCCGCCCTGGCATGAGCCGCAGGTCCAAGGAGCAGGAACAGGCGTGGGTCGCGATCGGCAGTGATGTCGTCCGCCAGATCCGCCAGCACGCTCGTTCCAGCATGAAAACCGAGGTCTGCGGGGTGCTGATAGGAAGTGAGAGCGGCGACAGCGTGGAAATCGAAGCCTGTATTCACGGCCTCAACGCAGACCAGGCGGGGGCCCACGTCACCTTCACGCAAGACACCTGGGAGCACATTTACAAGGTCAAGGACCAGCAGTTTCCCAACCATCGTATTGTTGGCTGGTATCACTCGCATCCCGGCTTCGGAATCTTTCTTTCCGACCACGACACTTTCATCCACAAGAATTTCTTCTCTTCGCCCAAACAAGTCGCCTGGGTCTACGACCCTCATTCCGAGGAAGAAGGATGCTTTGGATGGATCCATGGCCACATCGAACGCCTCACCCAGATCCGCATCCTCGATCGTCAGGGGGGCCAGGATTCTGACGTTGGTGGACGCCCCGAGCCCATCATTCAGATCGACGACGATGAGCCCGTCCCCGCGCAGCGATGGGAACCCGAGCCCGAAGACCGCGAAGAAATGTCCCTCGCGCAACTCTCCGTCACCATCCTTTCTCATCTCTCCGTGTTGCTCCTGGGATTCATCATCGGATGGTATTTCTTCCCCAAGATAGTGTTGGTCCCTGTTCCGGTTGACCCTTATACCGGCAAGCCCCTTATCATGCAGCAACCTGATTCCGACCGGTCCGGCGCCGGATCGCTGCAAGACACCCAGCCCCAGGCTCCCGGCTCTTCGTCCAAGCCGGGAAAACCTGATTCAGGAAAGGCGGACCATGGCCAGCGGTAACGACAAAGACGCGATCAAGATCACGCTGGAGGACTTGGCCAACGTTACTGTGCCCGAACCTCAGGCTTCGCCCGTCATCACGAACGCTGCGGGCGTCCGGTCTTACGGCACAGTGACGGAAGCTGCGGAACAAGGCCCTGTTCTCCCCGAGGAGCGCGGCAGCATTTTTCTTCAGGGATGGTTCTACCTTGGCGCCGCTGGCCTTCTCGGTGCCCTCGTAGGATGGGGGATTGCTGAGCCCGGTTTCGTTGACGGTCCTCACCCCAATCGCTGGGGCAACATCATCATCATTCCCGTGATCATCGCGCTCCTGTCGTTCGGCTTCGCGATTGCCGAAAGCACAGTCGAACGCTCCGTCAAGAAAGCAGTCCTGCGCGGCATCCTTTCGCTTCCTCTCGGAATCGTGCTCGGCTTCATCTTTTCCTTCATGGCGGAAATCATCTATTCCATCGGGATGCGCCTGAGCTTCGAAGCCGGAGCGCAGACCGAAGGCAATCCCGCGTTCTGGGTCGCTCGCGGCATCGCGTGGATGGTTTTCGGAGCCGCGGGCGGCCTGGTCTACGGTATCGTCGGCCAATCCGCGAAGAAAGGAAAATACGGTGTCCTCGGCGGCATCATCGGTGCCGGCCTCGGCGGATTCGTGTTCAATCCGATCGCTATGGCGACGCATGGCGGCGCTGTTAGCCGTGCCGTCGGATTCGCCTTGGTTGGCCTCGCCACTGGTGTCGGCATGGGCCTTGTCGAAAGCGCACTGAAAGACCGCTGGCTTTATGTGACGGCTGGTCCTCTTGCCGGGAAACAATTCATTCTCTACAAGAACAAAACGGCCATCGGCAGCCGCCAGGAGTCCGATATTTACCTCTTCAAAGATCCCAATATTCTTCCCGAGCACGCTGTCATTGAGATCAGCGGCGCGCGTGTGCAGGTTCGTGCCCTCGGCAATGTCTTTTTCGCCGGCCACTCCGTCACCACCCGCGTTCTCCAGGACGGCGATCTCTTGCAGATCGGACGCTACTCATTCCGCTACAAGGAGAGACACCGGGCGTGACCGCGACTCTCTGCCCATACTGCCAGGGACCCATCACGGAGAGAGAGGAGACGATTGTCTGCACCGGGTGTGAAACGCCACACCACAAGGATTGTTACGAAGAAAACAAAGGCTGCACCGTCTTCGGTTGCCGGTGCGCGCCCCCCGAAGAACCGAAACTCAGCCTTTCCCTACCGGACTTGATGAGTCCTCTACCGCCAATACCCGCTACTCTGTCGACACCCGCTCCCGACCCTGTAGCACCACCACCCCCGCCGCCACGTCCGGGGATGACGACCGCTGAGTTGCAGCAAATAGCCTCCCAGGTTGTCCCTTCGATGTTCGCTTCGTACGATAGTCCGGTTGCGACGACCTCATCCGCGACGGCCGCGCCTCCCGGCCCCCCGAAGAACCGCATGGGCTTCATGATCCTCGGAGCATTGCTCGGCCCGCTCGGAGCGCATAACTGGTACGCCGGCTACTACAAGAAAGCCGGTGCGCAACTCGCCATCACTGTTCTTACCCTCGGTTTCGGCAGTCCCATGAGTTGGATTTGGGCCATCATCGATATCTGCACCGTCGATCGCGACAGTAACGGAGTCCAATTCGCTTCCTAGAGAGGAACTTATGCAGTACTTCGTTAAGCGAGGTGAGGAGACATTCGGACCTTACAACCTGACTGATCTGCAGCGTTACGTCCAGTCCGGAAATATCTTGAACGATGACCTTGCCCAAAGCGAAGGCATGACGGATTGGGCGCCCGTTTCCCAGATACTCGGCAACATTCCCGCCCCGGCTCCAGCGGCCGCCGTGGCAGGCCCCGCTCCGGAACTCGTGCCATTGCCTCCGAATCTGCACTGGTTGATCGTTCTATTCCTGGATATCGTGACGCGCCAGTTGTTCAATCTGATCTGGGCCCTGATCCTCGCCAACTGGGCTCGTAAGCTCATCAACAACAACAAGCCGATGGTGCTGGTCGCCATGTACCCCGCGAGCATGATTGCCGGAATCCTCGTGATCGCCGCCGACCGCTCTCTGGACTGGCTCGGAGGCCTGTTCATCATTGCCGGTGCGATCGTCTACCTCGTCGGCATCTTCAGCGTGAAGCATGCTATGGAGGAATATTACAATTCCACCGAGAATATCTATCTCCGCTTAAGCGGTGTGATGACATTCTTCTTCAGCACGATCTATCTGCAGTATCACGTCAACAAGATCGCCAAGTGGAAAAAGACGGGAGTGTTGTAAGCTGTAACGAGTCATTGCCATGCCTTCTCCGCGCATAAGACGTCTGTTGCTCGATGAGCAGATGCTTGAAACTCGCCTGCGCGACTGGCCGCTGATTCAGATCACCGGGAAGGCCGGCATTCCGCCGGAGGTCTATCGTTTTACCTATAACATCCGGGGACTGTTCGTCTCGCCGTCTGGCGAGATTCTGGAACGCGACCAGCACATCCTGGAAGTCAATCTGTCCCTCGGCTATCCGCGTCGCGCCCCCCAATGCCGCATGCTCACGCCTGTCTTCCATCCAAATTTCGACGACTCCATGGTGTGCACGGGAGACTTCTGGGCTGCCTCCGAGCGGCTCGACGACTTGATCGTCCGCCTCGGACGCATGATCGCCTACCAGGAATACAACACGAAGAGTCCGCTGAACGGCCTGGCCGCGAAATGGGCCGCGCAGAATGCTCACTTGCTGCCCATCGACCCCCGCAGCATCGCTCCGCCGACGATGACGCAGAACGAGGCCACCGCCCCCGCGTCAGCGGACGAGACGACGTCTCTGCCCGCTTCCGTCGAGGCGAGCCCTGATGTTCAACCGGACCCCTGGTCGGAAAAGATTGTCATCCCGCAGGACTCAACTGCTCCCACGGTTCCGCAAACGTGAGACCGGCGGCACCTGATTCACGACCAGACCAGAGTCGTAACGGAATCGCCCGCCAGTTGCACTGTGGTTCTCGCGTTCCCCAACTGGAGCACAACATCTCGTGCCACGCCTCCGTTGGTCACGACCAGCACTCGTTGACCGTCCGGATTTTCAAATGCCACGTGCTGCAGGTCGGCCAGTGCGGATTGCGATTCGAATCGCCGCGCACCCCGCCGAATCGATCGTGAGAAATGCGCGAACGCCCAGTACTGCCCGCTGCGCGTAATCTCCTTCGTCTGCGAGTGAATCGTAACCATCCCGCCACACGGGAACGGTCCGATGTTCGGCCGGCCTTGTTCGTCGAGCGCAAGATTCCAGCCCGTAATCGCGCGACACCAGTTGCGCAATACCTCGGTAAACGTTTTGCCCCACTGTGCCCAGTCTGTCAGATAGCTCGGGCTGGTGTAATCGGGTCCGCCCTCGGTCCAGTACATCCCCACATTCGGATACGCTTGATGCGCCTTAGTCATCTGATCGGGCGTGCCCACGTAGCCATGCCATGCGATCCCGGCGCAGTACTTGCGCACGTTCGCATCGTCCAGCTCCGCCACCGCCCGTCCCCACAAGTTGTAGTTGTGATCGAGAATCCAGATCTGCGTCTTGAGACCGTTTTGCTCCAGCAGTGGCCCAAGATGCTTCCCGACAAACTCCATTTCGTATTCCTGGGCCCAGATGCAGGCCGGCATCCGTGCATCCTGATCGGTGTCCACTTCATTCTGCGGAGTCACGGCTTGCACTTCCACCCCTTCAGCCGCGTACGCCTGAAGGAATTTGAGAAAGTATTGTGCGTAATTGGGCAGGAACCGCTTGCGCATCGATCCACCCAGCATCGATCCGCCTGCCTTCATCCATCCTGGCGGGCTCCACGGCGACGAGAAAAGGAACAGATCTGGATTCATGCCCCGCGCCTGGCGCAGCATCGGCAGGACGTACTCGCGATCCTGGTCGATCGAGAATCTCTTCAGCTCAGGGTCCGGATCGCCTTCGTCGTAGCTGTAGGCCTTCGTCGAGTAGTCGCTGGACCCAATGCAGGTGCGGCATACGTTCAGCCCCAGTTCTGATGGATGAAACAGTTCATGGAACAATTTCTCGCGCGCCGTCGGATCGAGTTGATGGAACATGTAGCAGCTGGCGTCGGTAAAAGCAGCTCCGAATCCCACGATTTCCTGAAATTTCTTCTCCGGCTCCAGCACGATGGCGTTCGGCGCCGCGCCTGAGACCCGCTGCCAGGTCACGGAGGCCGCGCGCGCAAATCGCTGGCTTCCCCCCGTTGTCCAGACGGCAACTTCTCCCGCCGCTCGCTCCCCTGCCGCCGCTGAAGACGATTCAGTTGCAGCCGCCGAAAAAGCTCCGGCTGCGATCGCCCAACCCGATGTTTTCAGAAAATTGCGTCTCGTCGAACCCTGGGACATTTCTGTCTCTCCTCAACCATGAGTGCACTCTGAACCGTGCGCGCCACCGTTTCCAACGAAAATCTCAACGTCGCCGTCTCTCTTGTGCGCCTCGCGCGAAGGAAAGTCAAGTTAGTCACCCATGTCTGTGACGAGTTGCATCGTTCGTGCGTGGTCGGAGTAAGATAGCAAATCGCCGAAGCCGGGGAGGAAGGGCGGGAATGCCTCTCGGGCGATGAAGCTCATGGGAGCACTGACGATGCGGTGGAGGTCTCAAGGTCGGCCCTGCGCACTCCTCATGCTCGGCCTCGTGTCCATCGCTGCCTGGGGACAGCCTGCCCACCAGTCTCTCCCTCTGTTCACCCAGGCCGATCAGATCCGGCACCTCAGTCCTGAAGAAGCTGCTCTCGGCTATCCCGTCCGCGTCCGTGGCATCATCACCAACAACGTTCCCGCGCCGGATTTCTTTGTCCAGGACGCGACTGCCGGTATCTATGTGGAAGGCAGCCAGTCGCCCAAGTTCGAGCATCGCTGGGGCGATCTCGTCGAAGTCGAAGGCGTCACCGGGCCCGGCAAATACGCGCCGGTGATTCGGGAGCAGCGTGTGCGCGTCCTGGGACGCGGCACGATGCCGCCGACGCACGTCTATCCCTTCAGCGAACTTTCCAGTGGTCAGCAGGACAGCCAGTGGGCCGCGGTGCGCGGCATTGTCCGCGCTGCCTCCATCGATCGTAATTCGTGGCATGAAACGGTGCTTGCTCTTACGGTCGCATCCGGCGGCGGGCGTTTCGCCGTTCGCGTTCCCATTGCGCATGAAGAAGACGCTTCTTCCTGGATCGACCGTGAAGTTCTCGTCGAAGGTGTATGCGGCAGCCTTTTCAACAACCAGCGGCAGCTCATCGGCGTGCTCTTCTACGTCCCCGACCTGCGAATGATTCGCGTCGAAATGCAGGCCAAGGAGCTTCCGTTTTCTTCTCTGATGCGCTTCACGCCGGGCGGAGGTGCCCAGCACCGCGTTCGCGTGCGCGGCGTGGTGACGTACCAGCAACCCGGACGGGCGCTCTTTCTTCAGAATCAAGGCATGGGACTGCGGGTTCTTACGCAGCAGAACGCCGAGTTGGCGGTGGGCGACGTGGTCGACGTGATCGGCTTCCCTGCCGTCGGCGATTCCGCTCCCCTTCTTGAGGACGCGATCTTCCACCGCGTGGGACCCGGCGCCGTCTCCGATCCCTTGCCCCTCGACCTCACCATTCCCTGGGAGCAGTACGACGGCGCGCTCGTCACGACCGACGCAACTCTGCTGCAACTGGAGACTCATCCCGACGGCCAGCATCTGCTTCTGCAGCAGAACGATCGTATCTTCGAAGCAACCCTCGAGCCGAGGAGTCCGCTCGACCGCATTGCCGTTGCACGCCCCAACAGCAAACTCCGCCTCACGGGAATCTGCCTTGTGCGTAACGGCGGTCTCTGGAACATCCCCCAGTCTTTCCGCATCCTCCTGCGTACTCCGCAGGACGTCGTAGTCCTTCATGCCCCGCCGTTCTGGAATCTGCGCAACGCCCTCTGGATGATTGGTTTGATGGCGGCCGCGCTGCTCGTCGTGCTTGCCGTCGTGTTCGTCTTGGGCCGCAAGGTGCGCGAGCAGATGAAGGTGATCCGGCAGAAACTCCAGCACAGCGCCGTCCTCGAAGAGCGCAATCGCATCGCCCGTGAACTGCACGACACGCTGGAGCAGGAACTCGCCGGCATCACCATGCAACTCGATCTCGCCGTCGATTGCTTCCGCCAGGCCCCGCCCGTCGCCTACAACGCTCTCGACGCTGCTCGCAACATGAGCCGCCACAGCATGGTAGAAGCGCGCCGGTCGGTCTGGGATCTCCGCTGCGACTTGCTTGAACAGGGTGACCTGCCCTCCGCTCTCGGCCAGATCGTGCGCCCACTGATTCCCGGCGATGACGCCCAGATTGATGTCAACGTGACCGGAACCCCAGCCCGTTTGCCCGGCAAGATTGAGATGAATCTCCTCCGCATCGGGCAGGAGGCGGTCGCGAACGCCATCAAACACGGCCACGCTTCCGAGATACAGATCGAACTCCAATACACTCCCGGCAAGGTTGTCCTGAAAGTGCGCGACGACGGTTGCGGTTTCACTTCCGACGGGTCCGCTCCTTCCGGACATTTCGGTATGCTGGATATGCGTGAGCGCGCTGAAGCGCTCGGCGCATGCCTTCACGTTGACAGTGCGCCCGGGCGCGGTACCCTCATTGCCGTTGAAGTAGAGTACGAGCAGCAGCCTGTTCCCAATGCCGACCCCAAAGCCCATACGCATTCTGGTCGTGGATGATCACTTCATGGTCCGCATGGGCCTCTCCGCGTCGTTGAACGTCGAATCCGACATGGAGGTTGTCGCCGAAGCCGCCAACAGCGAGACCGCGCTCGCCGCTTATCGCAAGCATCATCCCACTCTTGTCATCATGGACGTTCGCCTCCCCGGCACCAGTGGCGCCGAGGCGACCGCTGCCATTCTCCAGGAGTTTGCCGACGCCCGCGTGCTCATGCTCTCGACGCACTCCGGCGAAGAAGAAGTTTTTCGTTCGTTGCAGGCCGGCGCCCGCGGCTACATCCTGAAGAGCGCGATTCGTGAAGAGCTCTTGCGCGCGATTCGCGAGGTCTCCGAGGGCCGCCGCTACATCGACGCCGCCGTTGCACCCCTGCTCGCTGCACGCATGTCGCATCGCTCACTCACCACGCGTGAGGTCGAAGTTCTGCGCATGGTGGCGAAAGGCCTGGGCAATAAAGAAATCGCAGCGTCCTTGAATATTGCCGAAGTGACCGTCAAACTCCACGTCAGTCATGTCCTCGAAAAGCTCGATGTGAAGGATCGCACTGAGGCTGCCACCGTAGCGTTGCAGCGCGGCATCATTTCGCTGGATTGACGGAGCGTCCACCTTCCTCGGACCTTAGAACCTGACCTCTGAGACTTACCGATCACGCACCCTAACGATTTTGTTCAAAAGAAACGCAACATTTCCCACTCCGACTTCGCTGACACCTGAGACCTGACCCTTGAGACCTGCCTATACGAAAGTAGTATTGTCATCCCACTCCATTGCATAGCAGACTTTCCCACGGCTTGCTCCTAGAATTTCAGGTCGCCCAGCAACTCATTTGCAGTCACCAGATGCGCACGCCTGCGGCTCGTCTGGTTCACGCGACGCGTAACCCGTATCACAGGTTCGGTTCGGGTTCTGCAGGCTGGTAATGGAATAGGAATTTGCATGCGCCCAGTCGCGCTCCCGGTCCAAGGAGACTCTGTCATGAATCGCAGTTCCCGAGCCACATTCGCACTCTTTTGCCTGATGACCCTTGTCGTCTGCACCCTGCTGGCATCGTCCGCGTTCGCCCAGGTGACCTCCGGCACCATCTTCGGCAGCGTCCAGGATCCGTCCGGAGCTTACGTGAAGGGTGCATCCGTCACGATCATGAATCCGGCCAACGGCCTCACCCGCAAAGTCACCACCAACGATGACGGCCAGTTCGTTGCGCCCAACCTTCTTCCCGGCACGTACAACATTACCGTCGAAGCTGCGGGCTTCAAGAAACTGGAAGCGTCGGGTGTGGTTCTAAGCGCAGCTGACAAATTGAATGCCGGAGCTTTCACGTTGGCGATGGGCACGACCCAGGAATCCGTCACCGTCACTGCCGACGCAGGTCAGGTGCAGCTGCAATCGAACTCCGGCGAGCGGTCGGATCTGATCAGTGGCAAGCAGCTGAATGACATCGCTCTCAATGGCCGCAATGTTCTGGATTACATGAAGCTGGTGCCGGGCGTCGCCGGTACATTCGATGGTCACGCTTCCGGCACGGGCGGCATCGACTCTTTCAACATCAACGGAACACGGTCCAACCAGCACGAGTTCACCATCGACGGTGCTTCCAACGTGGATACGGGCAACAATGGCGGCACTCACGTCACGCTGAATCCCGATGCCATTGAAGAAGTAAAAGTCCTGACTTCGAATTATCAGGCGGAGTTCGGCAAGGCCGCGGGCGGACAGATCGCCATCACCACCAAGGCCGGGTCCAACCAGTGGCACGGTAATGGCCGTTTCTTCCACCGCAATGAGGGCTTGAACGCGAACGAGTGGTTCAATAAGGAAAATCAGTTGGCGGGCGGCAGTCCAAACACCCCGGGGCTGTATCGTTACAACTATATTGGCTACCAGGTTGGCGGCCCCATCAAGAAAGACAAGCTGTTCTTCTTCTGGAGTCAGGAATTCTACCGTCAGCTGATCCCCATCAATGGAACAACGACGTTCTACACACCGACTGCGCTTGAAAGACAGGGGGATTTCTCGCAGTCAGTGGACGGCACCGGCGCGCCGATCATTGTGTATGATCCCAACACCGGCATCCCATTTCCAGACAACAAGATTGACCCCTCGCTGCTGACCGAGGCTCAGCAGGCCGTCTTCCAACAGGTCTCCAAGATTCTCAGCCTCTATCCCTTGCCGAACGTTCCCGGCTTCGGAACCAACGGGAACAACTACAACTACTCGACTGCACTTTCATTCACCAATCCGCGGCGTGAAGACATTCTGCGCGGAGACTATCAGATCAACGCAAGCAATCGGCTCTTCGCCCGCTGGATCCACAACAGCGACCACCTGGTCGCGCCCTTTTCGCCCGGCGGCCTCGGCGCTGTAGATTGCCTTGCCGCCATCAACTTCCCCGGCGGCTGCACTCAGGATCACCCCGGCTGGAATCTTTCTGTCAACCTGGTCAGTACCATCAGGCCGAATCTGCTCAACGAATTCTCCATCGGGCCCAGCGTGACCAAGTCTCTGGTCCTCGGCGCCAACGGAAATATTTCCCGCGGCAAGAACGGCATCAACCTGCCTCTGCTCTATCCCGTTCCCGACGATCAGGCCATCCCCGACATGAGCTTCGGCGGCCTGAACAACGTCAACTTCGGCTGGAGTTATCTCGGCTCGATGCCCTGGCGTCAGAGCAACACCACCATCAACCTCAATGACAACGTAACCTGGGTCCGCGGCAACCACACCTTCAAGACTGGCTTCTTCTACCAGCGCAACCGCAAGGATCAGATTGCCTGGAACAACATCAACGGCCAGTTCAACTTCAACGTCAATGCCACCGGAAGTGGTTCCTGCCCTGACGGTTCCGTATGCGGCGACCCATACGCCAGCGCTCTCTTGGGCGATTTCGACAGCTTCTTGCAATCCACCGGCCGCCCCACCGGCAAGTTCCGCTATAACCAGCTTGAGTTCTACGTGCAGGACACCTGGAAGATCACGCAGCGCCTCACGCTCGATTACGGCATGCGGTTTGCCTGGATCCCGCCGCAATACGATGCCTCGAATCAAATCGGGCTCTTTGATCCCGCTTCCTACGATCCGAGCCAGGCCGTCAAGATCGATTCCGGCGGCAACATCATTGCCGATAGCGGAAACCCGCTCGAAGGCATGCGCTTCACTGCCGACCACACTCTTCCACGCGGTGGTTGGGACAGCCGCGGCATTATGCCGGAACCCCGTTTCGGCTTTGCCTGGGATGTGTTCAGCAACCACAAGACGATTGTCCGCGGCGGCGCAGGCATGATGCACGACCGCACCCAGGGCAACCTGATCTTTAATACCGTCTTCAACAACCCTGCCATTGCACAGAACGCCTCCATCCCTGCTGGGAACATTGCCGATCTTCCGACAATGAACGGCTCATTTCCCATCCTGAGCAACATCGTTGGCGCGGAACGCAGCGGCAAAGTCCCGACGGTGTACAGCTTCAGTCTCGGCGTGCAGCGCGAACTGGCTAAGGGCACCACGCTCGATGTGGCCTACGTTGGCACGCTCTCGCGGCACCTCGTCACCTCGCGTGACATCAACGCCATCCCGTATGGCTACGCCTTCACCAGAGAGGCCCAGGACCCCAGCAATTACGAAGGCGGTGTTGTTCCCGACGTCGAACCGGATCTCAACCCGATCTACGCGGACGCCGGCTACAACTACAGCGGACAATTCGCTTACGGCAGGCCCGCCTACACCAACGCCCCACTCGTTCCATATAAAGGGTATGGGCAGATCGCCTACCTGCAGTTTGACGGCACGTCGAACTACAACTCGCTCCAAACCTCTCTGCAGCGCCGCTTCAGCAAGGGTCTGACCTTCGGCGCGGTCTACACCTGGTCGAAGGCTCTGACGACGGCCAACTCCGATCAGGACACGCAGGACCCCTTCCTCCCCCGCCAGTTGGATTATCGAACGGCCGGTTGGGACCGCACCCACGTATTTGCCGCTAACTACGTGTATGACATTCCCGGAATCGCCAAGCACTTTGGTGGCCCACGCTGGCTCTCGTATGTAACCGACAACTTCCAACTGAGCGGCGTAACCCAATTCATGACTGGGGCGCCCGCCGACTGGAACAACGGATGGTCGTTCGAGTCGGGTGCAATCGACGGATCCAACATGTGGGGCGCAATTCCCTACTACTTCAGCATCGACAAGAGTGGCAATCTCGTCATTCCTCCTGTCGGCGCTCCCGTACGCGCAACCCGGGACAAACTTCGTGAAGGTGGAATGCAGACGTGGGACATGTCCCTGTTCAAGAACATTCCATTTGCCGAGCGTTACTCCCTGCAGCTTCGTCTGGAAGCGTTCAACGCCTTCAACCATCCCAACTTCGATAGCAGAAACTACGGAGTCAACATTGATCAATTCCCGAATCAATGGAGTCCTGACCAGGGAATCGCCTTCTCCAAGGCGTCGAATTTCGGAACACCCTCGAGCACTTACGGTACGGGCCCCGGCGGCTTCCGCGTAATTCAGTTGGGCGCCAAGTTCATCTTCTAACCTTGCTAGTCCTCACTCGAAGCCCGCGGATCCCGCCGCGGGCTTCTTTTTGTTAACCTTCTAGCGCACATAACTTCCTGGAGAGTTCGTGATGATTCGCAAAATCCATTTCCTAACTTTTCTCCTTCTTCTCTCTGTCCTCGCCGCCTGGGCCCAGGCGCCGGTTCCACTCAATCCCAGCATCGAGGCCCGCGCTGACGCGATGCTGAAGCAACTCACTCTTGAAGAAAAAGTTGACCTCATCGGCGGCGTCAACGATTTCTATATCCGCGAAATCAAGCACGCCGGCATTTCCGCATTGAAGATGTCTGACGGACCCGTCGGCGTCCGCAACTACGGCCCCGCCACCACCTTCGGCGGCATGGGCCTTGTCGCCACCTGGGATCTTGATCTCGCCAACCGAATCGGCGCCAACATCGGACGCGACGCCCGCGCCCGCGGCGTTCATTTCATGCTCGGCCCCGGCGTCAACATCTCGCGCGCCCCGCTTGCCGGACGCAACTTCGAATACTTCGGCGAAGACCCCTTCCTCGCCTCCCGCACCGCTGCGGCCTACATCAAAGGCATGCAGGAGCAGGGCGTCAGTGCCACCATCAAGCACTACATGGGCAACAACCAGGAATTCCTGCGCCACGATGCCGACTCCATCATCGACGAGCGCACGATGCACGAAATCTACCTGCCCACGTTTGAGTTCGCTGTGAAAGACGCCCACGTCGGCGCTATCATGGATTCCTACAACTTCATCAACGGCGTGCATGCCACCCAGAACCCGTACCTGAATATCGACGTCCTCCGTAAACAGTGGGGTTTTGATGGCATCGTGATGTCCGACTGGGACGCGACCTACGACGGCGTAGCCGCCGCCAACGGCGGCCTTGATCTTGAAATGCCCTCCGGCAAGTTCATGAACCGGGCCAACCTGCTGCCGGCGGTGAAATCCGGCAAACTCACCGAAGCGACGATCGACGAAAAAGTCCGCCACATCCTGCAAACCGCCATCCGCTTCGGATGGTTCGACCGCGACCAGGCCGACCTCTCCATTCCGATGCTGAATAACGACGGCCGCAAGATCGCCCTCGAAGCTGCGCGCTCCGGCATGGTGTTGCTCAAAAACGACGGCAACCTTCTGCCGCTCGATAAAACGAGAATCAAATCCATCGCTGTAATCGGTCCCAACGCTTACCCCACGCCCGTGGTCGGCGGGGGCAGCGCCGGCGTCCGCCCCTTCACCGCAATCAGCACGCTCGAAGGCCTTGCTCAATATCTCGGCGATAGCGCCAAGGTCTACTACGACCGCGGCATCCCCTCGTACGGCGAGATGGCCGACGCCACTAACTTCTCGCAGGACGCGGCTGGCAAACAGCCTGGCCTCAAACTCGAGGTCTTCAACAATCCCAACCTCTCCGGCAAACTCGCTGTGAATCGAACTGCTGACCACATCAACGCGGACCACAACCTCGGCGACGGCACCAACCTTACCGAAGTTTCCGCCCGCTGGACCGGATACTTCACGCCCTCAACTCCCGGCGACTACCTTATCTTTGTCGACGGCCCCGGCGAAGGAGCCGGAACTCGCTTCTTTCTCGACGACAAGCTGGTCGTCGACAACTGGCAATGGGCCAAAGCCAAGGTCGCCGAAGTCCGCATCCCGATCGCAGCCGGCCCCCACAAAGTCCGCTTCGAATATTTCGCGCATTGGACCTGGGGCGGACCCAGCGTGCAGGCAGGCATCATTCGTCCGGAAACCATGGTCAGCGATGCCGCAAAGAAGCTGGCCGCGAGTTCCGATGCCGTCGTTCTCGCCGTCGGTTTCGATCCTGACAGCGAAACAGAAGGCGCCGACCGTACCTTCCAACTCCCGCCCGCGCAGGACGAATTGATCAATCAGATTGCCGCCGCGAACAAGAACACGATCGTCTCCATCACCTCCGGTGGCGCCGTCGACATGACGGCATGGATCGATCACGTTCCCGCCATCTACGAAACCTGGTATGCCGGACAGGAAGGTGGCACCGCACTCGCCCAACTTCTCTTCGGCGACTACAGTCCGTCCGGAAAACTTCCTGTCAGCTTTGAGCGGAAGTTGGAAGACAATCCCGCCTACGCCAGTTACTACCCGAAAACGGGCGACAGGAAAGTGAACTACACGGAAGGAATTTTCGAAGGCTATCGCGGCTACGACAAATCCCAGACCAAGCCGCTCTTCCCCTTCGGTTTTGGCCTCTCCTATACAACGTTTGCCTACAAGAATCTGTCGATCACTCCGGCAGCC
>DATIWL010000025.1:0-15642 GCA_035519435.1 Terriglobales bacterium | reverse complement strand
CGTATGCATTTATCGTGCCACTCGCGTCCTGGTTGTTGTCGGGGACGTTTCTCGTCCTTCAACCAGCACCCTATCATCGCGTCTAAAGAAAGTCAACGAATCGCCGGTAATCTTGCCATGTTCGGCATCAAAAATGCTAGGCGAACCACCCGTCAGGACGAACCGATCCTCGGCAGCGTCATACTCCAGACGGTTCCCGGTAGCTCGGCGCGATGATTGCGTGATCACAATGTTGCCTTCCGCAACGATCCTGTCGAGCTGTCCCGGTGTCGCTTGGCTGGAAGCCGATGCCAACTCGTTTCTTTGATGAAGGAATACAGTCATGAGCTTCCCGGTCATGGTGACGTCGGCGCCTTTCGCTGTGACGCCACCATCCAGAATCATCTTCCGGTCTGAATCGTTGTAAGTCAGGCGACTCGAGCTGATCGCAACAGGCGTCACTTTTCCACTTTTCTCCATCTGCACCAGGACAGTGGACACGGGCTGCGCTGCCGTTGCCTGTGCCAGCAACGAACGGTGTTCGCGGTCGAATTCGATGCTTGGAGCTTCCACTACGTTGGCGTTCTGCCAGAGGCGCGCATTCCCGGAATAAACCGCGACTACCGGGGAGCGTCGCGCCGTCACGCTGCGGCTGGTGACATGGATCGGATCGGCGGAGGCCAGCAGGCCTCCGTTGGGTTGCGCCTTCAATTCCGAATACGTACTTTTGACATCTCCCTCGGCGAAGGCATCTCCCGTAGCTCGATTGAGGCGGGCCACCTGCGCTGTCGTGGTCATCCCGCTGTCGCTGATTCGAGGCGACCCCGACATGACGAGCATCTGATCCGTAGTTGCATAGAGGGCATGCTGCGCCCAGGCTTTGCGCGTTCCATCCACGTAAGCGACATCACCGTCCTGCGCAATCGAAGTGATGCCGCCAGTGGGGCGAAATATCACCTCAAGCGACCTGCTGGTCGATACACGGTCCGTTTGTCCGATGGTGCTATTGACGATCCTGGCATCGGGTTCACCGTGCAGGCCGGCCAGACGATTCTTCTCATCAAAGGTGAACGTAAACTTGGCCGCGGTGACGACCGTGTTCTGCTTGGCGGCGGGCTGGGCGATGACAATCTGCGGAGACCCGCTGGTCTCTGCGCGCTCTAAACGGTGGCCGTCCTTCACAACGAAATCCATGGCGGGCGCGCTGAGCTCGACGTCTTGCGGGTCGGAGCTCCGAGCCTTGGCCGCCACTAGAGAGCCCTCCCCTTTCCTCTGGATCAACCGCACTCCCTCTTCGGCGTGAACCCTTTCGAGGACCTGTCTCCCTGCGAAGAGCAGCAGAACTTTCCCCGCGTAGGCCTCAATGGGGCTGCTTCCTTCAGAGAGCATCTGGACATTTCCGGTCAGGGTGGCCGTCCGGAGCAGGCCGTGCGGCCCCTCGAGCTGCAGGTCGGCGCGATCTGCTCGGGACCGCGATGTAGAGGCGCCACTCAATTCCCCTTCAACATCCCCCTCCGCCACAACGTGCTCCACCGTGTTGTCAGGCCGGAGGAAGAAGGTAGCCTTGTTGGCACGCATCTGCCGCTCGTCGCGCGACATGCGAGGCTGAATGAACACAGCCTGGCGTGGCTGCTTGTGGATCTCGGCATGTTCAGCGGTCACATGTGCCTGCTGCGGGCTGGCAATGTCAACGGAAATGTCCGCCAGCAGGCGCAGGATTCCCGTTCTGGCTATGTAGTCGATGCCCACTGCCGAACCGGAAGCCTGTGCCATTTGAAAAATGACTCGACCCGTCGCCGACGCATTGCCTGTGTCACGGTTGAAGACAAGGCCGCTGGCTTCCAGGTGGATCGGGTTCTTCAACTCCGGCGGCGGAGCTTGGTCGGGACGAATCAGACCTTCGGGATTCGCGACCAGATCAATGGTGACGGGGCCCTTGGCCGTCACGTTGCCGGTCGTCGGATCAAACTCAAAATCGGCGCCGGTGATGCGATCGAAGCGGGTCGAGTCGCGGCCATAGACGACGATCTTGACGTCATGCAGCTCTGCGCGTCCACCTTGCTTGAACTGCACAGCTTTCGACGCACTGACAGTGAACAGTGTGCGGCCCTCTTCGGACTTGGAGAAGGAAAAGCCTTGTGCCGTCTGCGAGATCTCAACACCAATCCTCTTCGGGATGTCGTGCAGTGCATTGCGCACCCGCCAGCGCGCATACAGGTACATGCCCGCCACGATCGCGACCATCAGGATCGCGCCCGCGGCAAACCACCGGCGAAGATGGACAACCGTGATCGGCATCTGTGGCTAGTGTAGCGGAAAGGCGATTGCAGATTGCAGAAGTCAAATTGCAGAAATAGCTTCGCGTTGCCGCGGTTTGGGTTGCTCGTGGCTCGCAGCTCACTTCTTCAATTTGACTTTTTACTTCTGACTTTAGAATCGCCTGACCAGCGTTCCGGCCATCATGTCGTGCAGGCCCTGCTTGCGCTCGGTGAAGCCGACCATGATGAACCCGATGAAGAGAATGAACGCGGAAAGGATCTTGGCGAAGTGTCTTCCCGTCGCACGTGCAAACGAAATGCGGTTGCCGTAGAGATCAGTGACCTTCATTCCGAAGATCAGCTTGCCCAGTGTGGCCTGATAGGAAGAGCTTTCGAGAGCGGCCTCATAGATCCACTGCGCACACAGAACCACGACTACCATTGGGCCGCCACCGAACAATGCAAAACCCGTATGTGACAATCCGCCGAGGCCGCCTATCACGCTCATCCCGCCGAACATCAAACCGAGCGGCGTCACGATGACCCGTACGATGATCGCATCCACAATCGAAGCGACGACGCGAATCCAGAAACCGCCATAGGCCACCGAAGCTTGCGGAACCGGTGCAGCGTAGGGGACCGGCGGCTGTGCAGCGACAGGTGCCGGGGCCGGCACTCCGCCCATGGCAGTGCCACATCGGGAACAGAACTGCGACCCGGTGGCGTTCGGGGCGCCACACTTATTGCAGAAGATGGTTCCATTCATGGTCGGGAATATAAAGATGCGTGACGCGGCTGTAAAGGCCAAAAATCCAGGAGCCGAAGCTAACCGCCATGCTCATGGCGCACCACATCATGCAGCGTCAGTTCAAGCCCGCCGAACTCCGGGTGCTCATTCATACCGAGCGAATAGGCGATGTCGATGCGGTCCCCTACCAATAGTTGAAGGCGATCGCATGCTTCCTTCCGACCCCACCCCATCGCACCGAACGTGACATTGCGCCGCCAGGCTTGGGACGGTGTTGTTGTCGGCGAGCCGGATTCAACCTGCGCAGCGGGGGTTCCATTCGCTTGGTTGGAGGGCGCCACTCGCAACTTCACATGTCTTTCTTTCATGGCCTGAGGGGGTGCGGTCAGCCGGACCGCGCACGCCGTGAAAACTGGCTCCGGATTCTCCATGCCAAAAGGCTCTAGCAGGCTCACGGCGCGATACAACTCGGGGGTCACCTGTTCCAAGGGAAGCGCCGCGTCGACCACAAGCTGCGGTTCGAAATCGGCCAGCGTGAGCCGCGCCCGAGCGTACTGATCGAGATGGGCTCTCAGCTGCGCGATATTGGCGCACGGCAGGGCAAATCCCGCGGCATGCGCGTGTCCGCCATATCGTGAGAACAGCTTGGGGCAGGACTCCAGGGCATTCAGGAGGTGGAAGGCAGGGATGGATCGCCCGGAACCGTGTGCTTCCTCACCTTCTCGCGACAGGACCAATGCCGGACGCCCATACTTCTCGACAACCCGGGTCGCCGCGATTCCGATGACTCCCCGATGCCAGCCGTCCCCATCTACGACGACGCAGAATGCTTCCCGCAACTTCGGCTCGTCCGCAAGCCTGCGCTCCACCTCGTCCAGAATCCGGCGTTCCTTTTCTTGCCGCTCCGCATTCAGTTGGTCCAAGCGCCCAGCGATCTGACGGGCGTGCCCCAAATCACGGACGCTAAAAAGATCAACCACATCGCGGGCCACATCCATGCGGCCTGCAGCGTTCAGGCGCGGCGCGATACGAAAAGCAACCTCGGTGGCATTGGGCGGACGTCCGTCAGCCAGTTTGGCCACTTCGAACAGTGCCTTCAGTCCAGCATTGACCCGCGATCGTAGCCCCTGCAGGCCGAGACTCGCGAACACACGATTCTCGTCGAGCAGCGGCACCGCATCTGCGATCGTTGCGATCGCCACGACCTTCATGAACGACATCAGCAGCCGGGATTGATCGTTCTGATCGAGCCGACGCTGCATAAGTCCCTGCGCCAGCTTGAACGCCACACCGGCGCCGCAGAGATACTTGCAGGGATAGCCGCACCCATCCTGATTCGGATTCACGACGGCGAGTGCCTGCGGGACGCCTTCATGTCCCGGCAGGTGGTGATCGGTGACGATCAAATCGACGCCCGTGCGCTTCGCTGTGTCGGCGGCGGCAAAGGCCCGAATTCCGGTGTCGACGCTGATGATGAGGCGGACACCCTCCGCCGCAGCCCGCTCGATCACCTCGTCCCGCATGCCGTATCCCTCCCGGATTCGATGCGGAACATGAAAATCGGAAACGCCGCCACAAAGTTCAATGGCTGTCTTCAGAATTACGATGGCGGTCGTGCCGTCAACATCGTAGTCGCCATAGATGAGAATCTTCTCTTTCCGCTCGATCGCCGCTTCCAGGCGATCCAGAGCCTGTCTCATTCCACTCATCAATAACGGATCGTGCAGGTGAGAAAGCCCCGGGTGCAGGAAACACTGTGCTCTCTCAGGTTCGGCGATGCCGCGGCGAATGAGGAGATCCGCTACAACCGGCAAGTTCGCCGGATTGATCCCCAGCGAGCCGGCGGCGAGGGCGGCAGCAAGCGATCGCGTTCTTGCCGGATCAACGGGTTCGGAAATCCAACGCATACATACGGCCGGAGGAGTACTAGATCAATCCCAGTTATCTCACAAACCACCAGGGAAGTGTTTCGGAGAGTTGCCGTTGGCCCGAAAACCGCCTGTGAGACGTGTGGAGTAATCGGCCCACAGGGATCGCCCTTTCGTAATTGGTGGATTCGGCGGGGCTTGGCCGATGACGTATTCAGTTTTGACGGCTTCGCGGACCCGGTCAGTGCCTCCATGCCGATCCGGGTGAGCACCTCTCGCAAGCAAGCCTCGCTGATGCAGGGCGAATCTATGGGAATCGTGAGTGCAAGTCCACTTGGCCCTGTCGAGCCGGTAAAAACGCTGCCGCCGATGGAGAACCTTCCGCCATTCCCGGCGGTCGCAATGCGCGCTCTCAATGTCCTGGCCGGCACGGAAACCTCTTTGCGAGAGCTCTGCGAAGTCATTCGCCCCGACCCGGTGTTTTCGGCTGAAGTTCTCCGCCTCGCCAATTCGCCGCTGGTCGCTTTCTCCAAAGAGGTCAGCAATGTTCTCCAGGCTTCGATGTTGCTCGGCTTCCGGCGCCTGCGGCGCCTGGTGATCACGGTCGGGCTGCGCTCGTACCTGGACAACGCATCGGCTCAACTTTTACGGTCCTGTTGGCGGCATAGCGTTGCGTGCGCGATGCTCGCGGAGCGAACCGCTCGCTGGAATTCGGTCGACCGCGATTTCGCCTATACCTCCGGCATTCTGCACGACATTGGGCGGGTAGTGCTGGCTACGATGGGTCCGGACTCCTATGCCTCGCTCCTTGCTCGCATTCCCGACCATCCGGGAGAAATGCTGCGTTGCGAACAGGATATGTTTGGAATCGATCATTGTCAGGCGGGTGCGCGCCTGGTTTCTGCATGGCATCTTCCGGAGGAATTCGTCGCGATTACGGCCCGACATCACGACCCGCTGACCCATGCTGAGGATGCTCCGGAAGTGACACGCCTGGCGTGCCGCCTGGCCGATGCTCTCGGGTTTTCGGTCTCGCCCCAGGGATCTCCCTATAGTGCCGAAGAGGTGCTGGCCGAATTTCCGGAAAACGTCCGCACGCACTTGCCTCAGGTCCGGGAGATGGCTGCGGAAATCGCACGAGAAATTGACGTAATCGATGCGACCGTGGCGTGAGGAATTTTCCCTCCTCCATTGGCCACGATCGTCCAGGAACAGGAAAGTGGCCTCCATCGGCACAAACCGTACAAGGTCTCAGTTACTGTCTTCAAATAACTAGACTAATCTGCCAGCCCGGCGTATCTTACTGTCACCCAGGGAGGTCGCTGATGAATCGCCTTCTGATCGTTTCTGTCCTGGCTCTCGCGACGTGCTCGAGTGGCCTTGCCCAACAGACTGCCGACTCGCCGGCAACAAAAGAAGACATCCAGAAATATTTCCAGGTAACACATGCGCGCCAAATGATGGACCAAATGGTGGATGCAATGTTGAAGCCATTGCACCAAATGATCCATGAACAGTATCTGAAGGACAAAGATAAGCTCCCGGCGGATTTCGAAGAGCGGATGAGCAAGCGGATGGACGAGATGCTACGGGGCATGCCTTGGGACGAGATGCTTGATGCCGAATTGCCGGCCTTCCAGAAGCACCTCACGAAGGGTGACGTTGATTCGCTCCTCGCGTTCTATTCATCCCCGACGGGACAGAAAATGCTGCGCGAAATGCCGGCGATGATGTCCGAGGCGATGGAGTCCATGATGCCAATACTGCGCAAGTACATGGACACAGTGAGCGATCGTGTTCAGCAGGAAGTTGCGCAAATGATGAAGGAGTCCGAGAAAAAGGGCGGCGCTGTCCCTGCCACTCCCAACTAAACGTTCTCAAGGCCTGGTGCCCGACTTTCTTAGCGCTCTTCGTCCTGATCTGGCTCGTCGATCATGAAGCCGCCGACGTCGTCTGCCAACTCACGCAGTCGCTGATAGCTGTCGTACCAGTCGGTACTGACCTCGTAGAGAAACACGCAACCCTGATAAGCCCATCCCAGTTGGACAAAGCCGGTCTTGCCGACGTAGGTTTTCAGCCAGCGCACTTCTTCGAGGTCTTCTTCGTTGACGTATTCACCGTCGCTCAGGCGCTTCGCGAGGCGATCGAGTTCTTCGCGCTCGAGCGACCAGGAATGCATGGTCAGGAATGCGGCTCCTGCCGACTTGGCCAGTTCCACGAAGTCTTTCCATCCGTCGGGATTCTGGCCTGAATCCCACAGAACGGTAGGAATCTCCTCAGCTTCCACGTAGCCCAGGAAACGCCGCATGCCCTGCCCCTCGATGAAGGCAGTCATGTCGTCTTTGAGCCCAGTGAGATCGTCGGGGTACGGAGACATACTCTTGGGATTATTGTAAGGCTTGGTGGTCAGAGAGGGAAACAAAGGCGCACGGCTTTGACTCGCCCTGACACCTGTGCCCTGTGATTCGGTGTGTTAAACTTTTTCTTCGCACTGACATGCTCCTTTCGAAAGAATACGTGGCCTACCTGGGCCGCGAAGTCACAAAAAAACTGCTGGCCAGCGGCCTGATTGAGACCAAGGCGGTACCTGCTCTCAACGAAAAAGTTCATGCCGCGCTGCTGGACGAGTTGTCGCTGGAAGACCGCATCAACGACGAAGTGCGTGTCATTCTTGAGGCCTACTCCGAGGAAATGCAAAAGACCGGCGCCAACTACCAGGAAATGTTTCGCAAGGTGAAGACCGAGCTGACGAGGAAGTACAAAGCTGTTCTCTGAGGACGATCTGTGCGATTGAGCCGCGACAAAGTCAACAAATTGGCCCACGTAGTGACCGACGCAGTCGCTGAGATGGATGCGGTCGACTTCATTGAAGACCGCAATACGATTCGACTTGAAGTCCGCAAAATCCTCGAAGAGCTCTTCCTGCAGGAAGCAAGGATCGACCAGGCTGCACGCCAGAAGATCGAGAGCCAAAAGCGCACCATCCTCGAAGGCTCGCAGGAATGGGACATCCTCTACCGCAAGTACTACAACGAGGAAGTGAAAAAGCTGGGCGTTTGATAGCCAGTTCTCAGTTGCCAGTTCCCAGTTCCTCGCAATCTCTGGAAACCTCTTCGACATCAGGATACAGTACTGACCGTGGAAGCCGACTCGCGGCGATCAAAATGGAGATTCCGGCTTGACAGGTGGTGGCGAACTGTTCGAGGGGTTCGCACCGTCTCGGTGTCGTTCGACGAAAAGGGCCTCACTGTAAACGAGGTCTGGCAGGATGGTTCAACGGAAAAGACAACCGTCAAGTGGTCCGATGTAAACGGAGCCGTGGCATACAAGCGCGACATCTATGCTGTCGACCTCATTTGCATCGGTTTGACCACAGCCGATAGCGCCATCGAAATTCATGAGCAGATGCGGGGCTGGGACGAGGCCATCGAAGCCCTCTCCATTTTTCTGCCCGGAATACTCCCGCTGGATGAATGGTGGAGCAAGGCGGCGCAGCCGCCATTTGCGGCCAATCCGACGATTCTGTTTTCCCGTCCTAGTTGATCGCGCCACTCCACTGAGAACCGGGAACTGAGAGAACTGTCTACCTTCCCACTTCAAATTCCGGCATCTTCAGCACATCATCCTGATCTTTGCGATTGATTCCAGCGCCATCCAGCTGGCGCGCCACCGGCCGAACGGTCTCCAGGATCTTTCCAAGTGTCTGGCCCACTGCTTCCTTGTCACTATTGTCAGCACCGCCCCGCTGGAGCAGCGCCTCAAAGAACGTTTTAGGGCGCGGATAGAGCACGATCTTTACCTCTTCTGTGTCCCCGATTCCCGCCGCTTTCTTGGCCAGCTTCAGCGCGGTGTCGAATCCGCCGAGTTCGTCGACGAGTCCGAGATTCTTCGCATCCTGCCCGGACCAGATTCGTCCTTTGGCAATCTGCAGGACTTTCTCCTTGGGCAGCTTGCGTCCGTCAGCGACCTTGCTGGTGAAATCGACATAGACGCGGTCCAGCCAGGTTTCGAAACGCGCCCACTCGGCCGGCGTGTAATCCTGTGTTCCAGTGAACATCGTCGCGTTGTTGCCCTGGTGCACTTCGTCCCAGGACAGGCCGACTTTGTTCCACAGACCCGACGTCAGCAACTTGCCGCCGAGCACGCCAATCGACGCGGTAATCGTACCCGGCTGCGCGACGATCTTGTCGGCTGCCATGGCCACGAAGTAGCCGCCCGATCCGGCCAGGTCTCCCATGGAGACGATTACCGGCTTGCCCGCCTTGCGCGCGTTGACGACCTCGCGCCAGATCGTGTCAGAGGCGACGTAGGATCCACCCGGACTATCGACGCGGAACAAGATTGCCTTGACATCTTTGTCCTGCACCGCCGCGCGGATCGCGCCCGCTACCGTGTCCGACCCCATGTTCTGGCTGCCCTGCACGGGATCATAATCACTCTTGCCGCGCGTCACGCCGCCCACGCCGTACACGAGGGCGATCGCCTTGCCGCGCTCATGCGGATGACCGGCACGGTCCAAGTACTTACCTAGATAGAGGAACTCGGAGCGCGCACCCGCGTTTGCCTTCACCTGGCTGTAGATCTCGTCGCGATAAGCGACGCCATCCACCAACTTCGCATCGACAGCTTCCTTGCCCAAGTAGGGTCCGGCATCGACGAGGGCTTGAAACTTGTCGGGCGAAATTTGACGCGCCTGGCAGATGCCGTCCTTCATCTGGTTGAACCACGACATCATGATGGCACTCATCGCTTCCTTGTGCGGAGGCGTGAACTTCGTTTCCGTGTAAAAATTCAGCGCGTTCTTGTATTCGTAGCGATGATCGCCATGGAAAGTCAGGCCTAGCTTGCCCAGCGTGCCCTTGACGAACGGCGATTCCATGATGATCCCTGTCAATCCAACGTCACCCGAAGGCTGGAGATAAATCTGGTCAAAGGCGGTTGCGAGATAATAGGCGCCGTTGCCCGGACCGAATTCGCCAAACGTTTCCGCGTAGGCGACAGCAAATTTCTTGTGCGCGCGGAATCGCTGCACGGCCTCGCGCAGTTCCTGCGTCTTCGCCATGCCGATGGGAGCGGCGCCGATCTTCGCCACCAGGCCGACGACGCGGTCGTCTTCTGCACCACGGTCAATGGCGTCGACCACGTCCTTGACGGTCAGTTGTTCCTTCAGCATGAGCTTGGCTGTCGGACTGTCCGGAACGTATTCCGGAATCGCCTGCTCGAAGTTCGCTTCCAGAATGGTCTTGTCAGGGACCTTACCCTTCGTGCCGATAACAGCCACGATCATGATGACCATGGCAATGATCCACAAAGCGCCCAGAATGGCGAGGAACCGCACGATGATTTTGGACATGAGCCTTCTCCTTCAGGACGAAAGAGAAGTCTAGCCGAAGCAGGCTTCCGGAAGGTAGCCTCCAGCAGTGGAGGCCAAAGATTCGTGGCTGCAGCTTCCAGGTTTCAGGCCCTTACGCATGAAGAACTGAACTTGCCTCGTCAGGGCGGATTTCAAGCTCAAAGCCTGCGGTTTCTTAACGCCGCCCCGGCGTTGTGATCGCGCCCTCTGCGGCGGACGTCACCAGCGCTGCATATTTGGCGAACACTCCTGTCGCATAGCGCGGGGCTGGAGGCTTCCACTCACCCAGGCGTCGCGCGATCTCGGCGTCGGAGATTTCAACCTCCAGTTTGCGTGCCTTGGTGTCAATGGTGATCCGGTCGCCTTCATGGACCGCCGCGATCGGCCCGCCCAGAGCGGATTCCGGAGCGACGTGACCGACCATCAGTCCGCGTGTGGCGCCGCTGAACCGGCCATCCGTGATCAGCGCCACGGTTTCACCGAGGCCTTCGCCAACGATCGCGGCGGTGACGCCCAGCATCTCCCGCATGCCCGGGCCGCCCCGTGGTCCTTCATAGCGGATCACGACAACGTCGCCCGGCTTGATTTGCTTACCGGTGACAGCAGCCATGGCCGCCTCCTCGGAATCGAACACCCGAGCCGGGCCGGTGTGCGATGGGCGCTCATGGCCGCTCATCTTGACGACTCCGCCATCGGGGGCAAGGTTGCCTTTGAGGATCACCAGGCCGCCTGTTCCCTTGATCGGGTGACTCAGCGGAGCAATCACGTCCTGTCCGGGAGTTTCCTTCGCTCCGCCTGCCTCTTCCGCGAACGTTTTGCCGGTCACGGTCAGCGCGGAACCGTCAACGTGTTTGCCGTCGAGCAGCCGCTTGGCGATGACCGGAATTCCGCCTGCCGCGTCGACATCGGCTGCCACGTACTTTCCCGCAGGTTTCAAGTTCGCCAGCAGGGGCGTGCGTTCACTGATCCTTTGAAAGTCATCGATGTGCAGGGGCACACCCATCTCCCGCGAGATGGCCAGCAAATGCAACACCGCGTTGGTTGAGCCTCCGGTTGTCGCTACCGAGGCAATCGCGTTTTCAAAGGCCTTTTTTGTGAGGATGTCGCTGGGCCGAATGCCTTTGTGAAGCAAGTTCATCACGATATCGCCGCAACGAAACGCCACTTCGTCCTTGCGCGGGTCCATGGCGGGGATGCCGTTGAATCCCATCGGAGAAAGCCCGATCAGTTCCATCACCGTGCTCATGGTGTTGGCCGTGTACTGACCACCGCAGGCACCCGCTCCGGGGCACGCCACGTTCTCCAGTTCGTTCAGTTCGGCGTCCGTCATCTTGCCGGCGGCGTTCGCCCCGATCGCTTCGTACACATCTTGAATCGTCACATCTTTGCCGCGATACTTGCCGGCGGCAATCGTGCCGCCATAGAGCACAAGACCAGGCAGGTTCATCCGCGCCAACGCCATGGCCGCTGCGGGAATCGTCTTGTCGCAGCCCACGATGCACACCGCAGCGTCGAATAACTGGCCCCGGCAGACCAGCTCGATCGAGTCGGCGATGACCTCGCGGCTCACGAGCGAGGCCTTCATGCCCTCAGTTCCCATCGTCTCGCCGTCGGAGATGGCGATGGTGTTGAACTCCATCGGCGTGCCGCCGGCCGCACGAATGCCTTCTTTCACCTTGGCGGATAGGCGCCGCAGGTGGAAGTTGCACGGCATGGTTTCGATCCAGGTGTTGGCGACAGCGATCAGAGGCTTAGCAAGATCGGCGTCCGTGAAGCCAACGGCTTTGTACATGGAACGCGCGCCGGCACGGCTGCGTCCTTCCGTGATGCTGCGGGAGATGTGCTTGAGGTCCATAGAGAAGCCACCAGCTTCTGGCGACTAGCCTAGAGCTAGAAGCTAGTAGCCGGTTCTGAGAGCTGACAACTGAGAGCTGAACTTACGCGTTGACTGCCTGCGGCGCGGGCTTCGACCCTTCAGTTTTCTTCTTGTCCGTCGGCAGCCACGACATCATGGCGCGCAGCTCGGCTCCAACCTTTTCGATCGGATGCTGCTTTTCTTTTTCGCGCAGCGCAGCGAAATTCTTGCCGCCCTTCTTGTTCTCTTCAAGCCACTCCTTGGCGAAGCTGCCATCCTGAATGCGCGCCAGGACCTGCTTCATCGCTTCCTTGGCCTGGTCGGTGACTACGACGTTGCCGCGGGTCAGGTCGCCATACTCGGCAGTGTTCGAAATCGAGTAGCGCATTCGCGCCAGCCCGCCTTCGTAGATCAGATCCACGATCAGCTTCATCTCGTGGCAGCACTCGAAGTAGGCAATCTCGGGCGCGTACCCGGCTTCGACCAGCGTTTCGAATCCTTTCTTGATCAGGGACGTCAATCCGCCGCAGAGCACCGCCTGCTCGCCGAACAGGTCGCTCTCGGTTTCTTCTTTGAACGTAGTCTGGAGCACCCCGGCGCGGGTCGACCCAATGCCGTGCGCATAGCACAGCGCATATTCGTGAGCGTGGCCGCTGGCGTCCTGATGGATGGCCAGCAGCGACGGCACACCGCCGCCCTGCGAATAGACCCGGCGCAGCAGATGGCCCGGACTCTTCGGTGCGATCATCACCACATCGACGTCACTCGGCGGAACAATGGCCTTGAAGTGAATGCTGAAGCCGTGCGAGAAGCCCAGAATCTTGCCCTTGGTCAGGTGCGGCTTGATGGCCGATTCATAGAACGCAGCCTGCGTCTCATCGGGCGTGAGGATGTGGATCCAGTCGGCGCGCTTGGCCGCCTCGGCGGGAGCCAGCACGGTCATGCCGTCGGCTCTGGCCTGCTTGGCCGAGCCGCGCTCGGGATCGAGGCCGACAATAACGTCGTACCCGCTGTCGCGCAGGTTCTGCGCCTGTGCGTGTCCCTGCGAGCCGTAGCCGAAGACGGCGATGGTCTTGCCTTTGAGGGCGGACGGATTGGCATTCTTCTGATAAAAAACAGTGGCCACGGGAATGGCTCCTTAGGAGTTGATTTCTGCGGTTGCCGCGAAGGCAATCAGTATGCAGCAAAAGTGCGATAAACAAAAACCGACCGATCGGTCGGTTTTCTTCAATGTTAGGGATGTCGAGTCACGCGTGTCAAGTGCAAATGGGAGCGGGAACACGAGAGGATGAAATATCCGTCCCGGGATTTGTGTTCGGGCTTATTCAGTTTCGACACGAACGTCGCCAAATTTGCGGAAATCGTGATCAAAGGTAACCACGGCCATATCTTCAGCTACAGCGTTGGCGGCGATCAGACAATCTACAAAATGCACCTTGGTTCGTCTGTATCGGTCCAGGCCATCGAGGTGGATCGCCATGTCACGAATCTCGACGCCGGGACTGGAAATAAGGCGACCGAGCGCGGAGCCAATATCGGCGCGCGAATGTTCGTAAAATGACTCAAGAACAAACACACACTCCGCCAGAACTTCGGGTAACAGAACAATCACCACTTCGCCTCGATCGCAGGCATCGAAGAATGCGCCAGCGGTTTTGGCATGCTTTTCATGGTCCTGGACCAGATAGCGAACGATCAGATTGGTGTCCACAAGCCTTCGCTTACTCACCGCGAGCCCTCACGACCCGAGCAGCCTCGGCCGCGGCTTTCCGGATTTCAGCGAACGACATCTTCTTCCCCTTCTCGCTAGCCAGGATGCCCTTGAGCGAGCGAATACCCGGATGCACACGAATCGTAGCGCGATCGCCTTCGACCTCGTACTCCAACCGGTCGCCGGGCATGATTCCCAAAGCCTTTCGAATCCTGCCAGGAATCGTCGTCTGCCCCTTACTTGTCACTGTGGAATGCATGGTCTATGCGCCTTACTATTGCACAACTCCTTACATAGTAATTATCCCTTACTTATTGATTTCTGACAAGGACCGAGATGCAGCAACGAAGAACACCACACGATGATTCAGATCTTCTCGTTTCTTGGCGAGGAACCTCAATGAAGTAGTTTCTTGTCCTGACAACGGTCGAGCAGTAGAGGGCGAGCCCATTTCCGCGATACCATCTTCCCTGATGCTACGCGAAGCCACGGTTGAACCTCGTCAGGAAATCCTGCGCACCGCCGCCCGCCTGTTCCAGCAGCAGGGCTATCACGCCACGTCGATGAACGACGTAGCCGCCGCGCTCAAGCTTTCCAAGGGCGGCCTCTATCACCACTTCCAGTCCAAAGACGAAATCCTGTTCCACATCATGTCGCATGCCATGGACATCACCGAGGAACGGGTGATCAACGTAGCGCGTCGCGTCGAAAATCCCGAAGAGCGGCTACGCACGTTGATTCGCCTGCACATCGAAGTGGTACTCAGCGAAGAAGACCGCGAGATCACGGTGATGCTGCACGAGAACCATCCCTTGCCAGCGGGCTTGCGGCGCAAAATCAATGGACGAAAAAAAGACTACGTTCACTTCGTCGAGAATGTGATTGCCGACGCGCAGCGGCTGCGCGGGTCGACCTCCCAGGTAACGCCGCGGGCGGCAGCGTTTGCGTTGCTGGGGATGATCAACTGGATCTACCAGTGGTACAGACCGGAAGGATCGCTCACCGGGCCCGAAATCGTGCGTCAGTATACAGACATCTTCTTTAAGGGCGCGGTGGGGTGAAGGCGATCGGGTCATCGGATGATCGGATCATCGGGTGATCTGGAAAAGGTATTCAGTCCACTGAATTTCAAATCACCCAACGGCCCGATGGTGAGATGACCCGATGACCCTGACTCACTTCTTCCACCTCGAGGACATTTCGCGCGAGCGCGCTGCGAAAGGCAAGCTCTATCTCGAATTCCTGCGCGCACCGGCGATGAGCGCCGGCGTGTACGTGTTGCCAAAAGGCGGGACCGATCCTCAGAAACCGCATCGGGAAGATGAGATGTACTACGTGGTCCGCGGCCGCGCGCGGATGAAAATCGGAACCGACGATCAGGAAGTGCACGCCGGATCGGTCATTTTCGTCGAAGCCAAAGCCGAGCACCGGTTCTACGACATTACCGAAGAGCTGGAAGTGCTGGTGTTATTTGCTCCGGCAGAAACCGAGTAACCCGGTTACGTGGAGAATCACTCCTCCTACCACATGTGATATGGATCATAGATTTTCATTTCCGCCGGAGTGTCTAATTCCAGGGAAACTCCCGGAAATTGCTCAAAAGAGGCGGGGCTATGCGAAAGGCACTGTTCATAACGGCTTTGTCACTGAGTGTGCTGCTGTGCGCATGCGGAGGCGGTAGCGACAATAGTGGAGGCGGAGGGGGCGGCGGGGGGGGCACGACCGCGGCTCCGACCGTTTCGACCACAGCGGCGCAGAACAGCGCCGTCATTGTCAGCCTCGCTTCAACAACGGCGGGCGCCGTGGTCTATTACACGACAGACGGCAGCGCTCCGACCTCATCTTCACCGAGGTACCTGGCTCCGTTTCT
>DATIWL010000024.1:0-2526 GCA_035519435.1 Terriglobales bacterium | reverse complement strand
GGGCATTGACTTGCAATCGATACGGTGAAGCACAAGGAGAACTAAATGAGACTGATCTATCTCATGGCATTTATGGCACTCGGAGCCCCTGCTTTCGCGCAGGAGGTTCAATTCGATTACAATTGTTCGGCGAGTTTCAATACTTACAGAACGTACCAGTGGCTGCCCGATCAAGCCGTGCCGGTGGGCGGCGAGATCCTAGATCGGAACATCAAGCGGGCCGTGGACGAGCAGCTCTCCTCTAAGGGTTTGCAGCGTGTTGAGATAGGCGGTGATCTGCTCGTCGCTTATCAGGCAGAGATTAAACAGGAGAAGGGATCTGCAAGCAACTTTGGCGCTGCCCGAATAGCGACGTCGACCATCGATATAGGCAGATTGGTCGTAGAGCTATCCGAACAGGTCACAAGACAAGTCATCTGGCGTGGCTCCGCGTCCAAAGCAGCGTACGCGACAGTCGATATCGGCAGGAACCCCGACGAGGTCTATCGCTGCCTAGCTAGACCTGTGGCGAAGCTGTTTAGAAACTATCCTCCGCGTATGGGTAAGCGGTACAACTGCTCCCCAAAAGCCCAAAACGACTCGCGGGATTGAACACATTGGATCTGTTGCAAATAGCCAAGCGCAGCGTGGACGCCGTCGTGCAACGGGTGCGACTAGGGTCGGATGCCGAAGATGGCTTGGATGAACTCGCGTTGCGCTACAGCATCGCCCTTGGCGACCCAGCGGACCTGACCTTTTCGGATTTTGTGCATCGTTTCATAACCGGCGATCGTTCGGCAAGCACCGTCCACCGACCGGAATCCCAGGCTCGCCGTGATCCGCTTCTTGATGAACCGATGGCCCTGCTCGATGACATTATTGAGGTAGGGCGCCGTCCGGCATCGACAGCATCGACCAAGATCGCCGGTTTGCTTCAATTCGGCGACCGCACTGGCGTACGCCGGATGACCATCGACATTGATCACTCGCGGGCGGGGTGCGCCGCCCGATAACGCAAGCCTCAAGAATAGCTTCGCCGCAATCAGGTCGCGTTTCGGCGACAACATGAACTCGATGGTCTCGCCGCCAGAATCGATGGCCCGGTAGAGGTACGCCCAGCTACCCGCGACCTTTATGTAGGTCTCGTCGACCCTCCAGGACCGGTTCGGGTGTCGAATCTCGCTGCGAATCCGCTGATTCAACACCGGCGCGTACCGCTGCACCCAACGCCAAACGGTGACGTGATCAACCGAGAGCCCGCGCTCGGCCATCATCTCTTCCAGATCGCGGTAGCTGAGGGAATATCGCAAATACCATCGGACACAGAGGACAATCACCACGTCCTCGAAGTGTCGACCACGGAACAGTGCCGGCCGTTCTTGCCTCACCGAGTCACCCTACCAGATCATCGGCGCCCGTTTGCAACAGACTCGACTGAACGCCTCTCGGAACCACCTCGAAGATCAGCGTGTGTATCTCGAATCGGAAATCGTTTCGGAGTCCGGGTTCGAGGACATCATTGGCTCGAGTGCGGCTCTGCGTTATGTCCTGAACGAGATACCCATTGTGGCTCCGACCGACTCCACGGTTATCATCCACGGTGAAACCGGGACGGGAAAGGAGTTGATTGCGCTCGCGATTCACAGGCTCAGTTCACGTTCGAAAAATACGTTCGTACGTTTGAACGTGAGGTTTCGGCAGGCGTGCGTAGGGTAATGACGACGACCTATTTCTGGGAGGAATCGGCCGCCAAGATGCGCCGCACCGAGGTGCGGCCGATCTCCATTCGCCGCGCGATCTCCGATTTGCTGAAGCCGGCGCGGTGCAGTTTTCGGATTTCTGCAGCGTGCAGAGCCGCAGTCGCCGGCCGCCCCAGCCGTTTCCCGCTCTCTCGCGCATGGGCCAGACCAGCCTTGGTGCGTTCGCGCAGAATCTCCCTTTCGAACTCAGCAAAAACGGCCAGCAGTCCCGCCATGGCGCGACCGGCTGGGGTGGTCAGGTCCAGAGCCTCGGTCAGCGAAACGAAGCCGACTCCCAGATGATCGAGTTCCTGTAGGGTTGCCAGCAGGTCCGTCACCGAGCGGCCCCAGCGATCCAGTCGCCACACCAGCACCACGTCGATCTCCCGTCGCCGTGCAGCCTCGATCAGTTTCTCACGGGCTTCTCTCCGGACGGCGCCGGAGTTCACGTCTCGCACCTGCATCGCGATCGTCCAACCGCGCCGGGCGGCATACTCCCGCATCGCCCGGTTTTGCATCGCCAGCGTCTGTTGATCATTCGTGGAAACGCGAGCGTACAATCCCGCCCGCAACATTTTCGCCGGTCTTCGTGCCTGGCCAAAAACGTGTCCTGATTTTGCCTTTTGGGAAGCCCGTTTTCTGGGCATTTCAGAGCGTCACCTAACTATGGCCGCAGTCGATCCTTTTCGGCCAGGCAGGATTCATCATATTACGCGGCGGCGGGCGTGGCCAGGCGCGCCAGGGTGTCACGGTAGTTCCAGGGCATCCAGTCTGATGGGCTTCGCTTCAACTCCTCGGCATGCCGCAG
>DATIWL010000023.1:0-4850 GCA_035519435.1 Terriglobales bacterium | reverse complement strand
CATCGGGCAAGCGCGTCTCGCGCTGTTCATGAAGGACGGTTATCACGACGATCGCCTCCCTTGGTTCGACGGATAGGAAATTGAACCGTATCACCTGTCGCGGTACGGCTCAAGCCAGGCAAAACTTGGCCCGCGAGCCCGAGGGAGGGGCTCCGATAGCGCACCCGAGCTAGTCCAGCTTGTACTGTGCCACCGCGTGCGGATTGAGCTCGATGCCGTTGCCCGGCCGCTCCGGGTCCGGCTTCCAATAGCCGCCGTCCGGCATGGGCGGGTCCACGAGCCACTTGACCATCGGGTCCCACTCGATCCCCAGCATTTCCACGACCATCAGGTTCGGCGTCGCCATGGCCGGGTGCAAGTGCTGCAGGCAGTAGGCGTGCGGGGCCACTGGCAGATTGAACGCAGCCGCGATGTGGCTGATCTTCATCCACTCCGTGACGCCGCCCACGCGTCCGATGTCCGCCTGCACGATGTCCACAGCCCCCGCCGTAATCAGGTCACGGAAACCGTACTTCGTGTACTCGTGCTCACCGGTCGCGACCGGGATGGTTGTGTTGGCCGCGACCTGCGCTAGGCCGGGGATGTCGTCGGCCAGCACCGGCTCTTCAAACCAACCCACGCTCAACTCTTTGAACGACTCGGCAAGCCTGATGGCCTGCTTGGCGTAGTAGCCATTGTTGGCGTCGATGTACAGGGTCGCTTCGTCGCCCAGCGCCTTGCGTACCGCTGCGACCCGCCGGATATCCTCGTCCTCGGCGCGGCCGAAGTCCTTACCGACCTTCATCTTCGTGCGCGTGAAGCCTTTTTCGGCGAACGCGCGCTGCTCACGAACGAGCTCTTCGGTCGTGTAGTTTGTCCAGCCGCCGGAACCGTAGACCGGCACGCGCTCATGCGCCGGGCCGAGCAACCTGTACAGCGGGACCTTCAGCGCCTTCGCCTTGATATCCCAGACAGCGTTGTCGATGGCGGAGATGGCCTGGAACGCGGCACCTTTGCGGCCGTTGCCGCGCACCCGCCAGAACATGTCGTTCCAGATCTTCTCGGTCTCGAATGGGTCTGCACCGACTACCAGGTCTGAAAGTTGTTCGTGAATGAAGGCTCGGACCGGACCGGCGCCTTCCGAGTAAGCGATGCCGGTAATGCCGGCGTTCGTCTCAAGCTCAACGAACATCCAGGCCAGGCCGTTAGCTGCCCGCGCCATCGTTGAATCCTGGAATGGCGCACTGGACTGGTCATAGAGACGCGTGGTTCGGATTTTCGTGATCTTCAAATTGGTCGGTGCCTCAGTATCTGACGGTTATTCAATGTCACCAGACGATCCGCGGTCCAGGGCGTGGGACCCGCTGTGGCCGATTATAGCGATCAGAAGCGCTGTACGAAGAACTTCGCCTGGACTTTCTGATTGATCTGATCCAGCCAGGCCTCAAGGTCCTCGGCACCGGCCTCGTCCGTGCGGCGACCTGCTGTTGAGAGCCTTGAATGCGTTGGGAATCGCGAGCAGTACCCTGTCATTCCGTCATGAGGCCCAATATCTAAGTATCTTGATAGTGGATTGAACTAGTGAGACAATAAGCGCTCTATGAAGCCGCTGAAGTTCGTGGGCTTGTCATTGGAGGTTTGAGCTCTGGGCAGTGCAGCGCGGCCTGCTCCCGTCGGACTGAAAAGCGATGCCGAGCGTAGGCGCCGGGGCCTACGAGATTCGCATCCCCATTCTTGGGGAGTGGCGGATTGTCTATGTGGCGAAATTCGCGAAAGCCGTCTATGTCCTGCATGCGTTTCAGAAGAAGACTCGGAAAACTCGAGAGGCAGACATCGCCATTGCAGCTCGGCGCTTTAAGCAGATAGAAGGTGAGGGATGAAGAAAGAGCGAGTGGCCAAATCAACTGGGAACGTATTCGTCGACTTGGGCTTTGAGCCTGCGGAAGCGCAGGTGCTAGCACTTCGCGCCGATCTCATGGCGCGGTTGCGGCGCCTGATTGAAGCGCGCGGCTGGACACAAGTCGACGCCGCGCGTGAGCTGGGGATTGGTCAGTCCCGTGTATCGGACCTCATGAACGGGAAATGGGAGAAGTTCAGCCTGGACATGCTGGTGACGCTGGCGGTCAGGGGCGGGAAGCGGGTCAAGCTGGCACTCGCCGCATGAAACCGTATGCGCGGCAACAACCTCTCAGAGTACCTTGAGTCTCCGTGAGGGCCAATGGCTAGTACGGTGATATCCAAGAAGCTCGATCGCGGCAAGCTCAAGATCGGCGACGACTGGAATGCGATCCGGATCTTCGCCGGGGATCGAGATGCGCACCAGAACCGAGAATAGTTGCTGGTCCGCCGACTTCGGGGTATCGCCGCGTCCGCCACCGACGTGGCAACCCGAGCATCGGTCGGCGATGAAAGTCGGACCCAGACCCCAGTCGCCACCGAGAGAGGGGAAGACCACCCATTTCTGATTGAAATGATGTCGGCCGCGGAGAAATCTTTCCCGCTGGCGGTAATCCAGTACCGGCGCGGGCTTGGAATACGCTTCCCTGTCGGCGCGATTGATCGTGAACGTACCGGCCGAAAGCGCGGCGTCTTCCAATCTGTCTTGGTCAATCGCAAGCCCGCCGGCCGCCCCCAGCAGGCAGACAGTTAAGCTGAAGAGTCGAGCCACGCGCCGCAAGATTGTTTGCCCGATGACGAATGTCGAAGTTGCACTATTGTGCCTGACAAGCAGCGCCGGCGGTGCATCGAACGCAAACGATGCGTCGATTCAGCTCAGGAGCACGAGTCAGAAAATGTCTCCGATCTCACCAACCTTGAAACCAGACACACCGACGGTCAGCACTGGTTGCGGCCGATCAGCTTGGTCAGTGCCCTTGTCGCGTCCTTCGAGCGGAATGGGACAAAGGCATACGAGGAATACTTCCCGCGGCAACAGTAGGCCTCGCCACCCGGATCGACCACCAGTTTTTCCTGGAACTGTTTTCGGCCCCGGCGCGTCTCACGCGGTATGGACCGACCGGCGGCGACACTGTCGTCCTGCCAGCTACTAAGGGAAGGCTTTACGGACCGCTTCTGGGTCTAGGGGAAGCTTATGTTTGGACGGAACAAACGAAGCGGCGTTGTCAGCATTGATAGTCTGACTCGGGCCGCACAGGCAACCATCGAAATGGCGCTAATGCGGCACTACGGCGTGGACCGTACTGCACCTGCTGGCGCGGAGGAAAACAACGCGAAGAAGGCAGCGGCCGCTGCGAACTTTCTCAACGGACACACTCCGCAGCCCCCGCATGCCGGGCTTGATCTACCACAAGTCCAGGCAGAGGCTCGCGAATGGATGCGCAAGAACGTCGAGATGCGTGAGCTCGTTGTGCAGACTCTTCGCGTAACTGCTGTTGCACACTCTGTAGGTACGCGGAACGACGCGATGAGCGAGGACAGCCTCTCAATCCTGTCGGAGTTCGGCAGCGACTCAACAGACACACCGAACCCGCTCGCCTATGAGGCACTTGTTCGACGGGCTATCGCCACGCTACCCCACAGTACGCAAGTCCAACTGATGCGCCTTACAAAAAGTGGCGAGGTGAGCGGCCCCCGCCTAGTGCCATGAATCGCACGTTCCCTAAGTCGGTGGCGCGCCTACCCTCCGACGAACGGACAATGAGAAGAACGGTAGGGGGCCTTGCCAAGACGTCTGGCAAATCAGTCTTCGCAGGACCCGATTCCAGCTCAAGATCGTCGCAAGACGGAGGAACGTCACCAACGCGCAGCGGCGCCGCTGCGGGTCGCAAGCGCGCGTCGGCCGGCGGACCGTACCCGCCGGCTTGGTGTGCTCGCTTCGGTATGTCGATCGACTACACCGGCTGGAAGCTGAACGATTGGCCGCCGAGCGCGGCTTCGACCATTAAGCCCGCCTTGGGCTCCACGAATACCAGGACGCCGTCGTTGTACTTCGCGGTATCGGCGGCGCCGCTCTTCATGGCCACGGCGGACGCGTTCGCCGCGAACTTCAACTTCCCGTTCCTGAAATTATCCAGCGCGGCCTTGTTTTCAAACAGGATCAGCTCGCTGAAGGTCTGGCCGCCGAGCTGCGCGCCGATCGTGGCCTGCGACAGATCTGCCCAGCCGACCATCTTTCCCTGCTCGTAAACCTCGCCACGGCCGTAGGCCCCGCCGACGACCGCGCCGCCTTTGGCCACCGAAGGGAAGATCGCGTAGCCATACGCGTTCGTAATCTGGTTCTCAAGACTCGGATCCAGCGCCTTGATGCGCGTCATGGTGTTGACAACGTTGGTGTGAAGCTCGGTTTTCTTTGCCTCTGTATCGGGGGCGGTCGCGCAGCCGGCAAGCGTCAACAGCGCTCCAGCGATCAGGCAGGCATACAACGATGCGTTCTTCATGAGATCTCCTCGTGAGGAATGACTATCAGCTGAAATGGTTGAGGGAGGGATATTGCACCCACGACCTTACTCCCGCGGCGGATACGGCGGTATCAGATAAATCCGCGACGGGCGGTAGGAATATGCCTACACGGGAGCTCCTATACCGCGGACCCTATCGTCTCAACCGCGGGTAGCACAGCGTCAGCTTACGCGTGCGGAGGTGCATGAAACAAACGAAACAAAAATGGCCTCCCGGTGACATTTCCCTGCAGCACCTGCCCACTAGACTCCACTGCTTTCCGCGCGCACGGGCCGGTGCCGGCCGGGAATTGTCTGTGTTTCCTTCCGCCTTCCATCCTCAACGACACTAGGAGAAGACCATGGCGACGACCAACGATGCAGTGAACAATGGCGTGAACGTCGATGCGCTGCTGGGTGCACGCGAAGCGCTCACCAAGGCACCGGAGGCGGCGAAGTTCACCTGGCGGGCCA
>DATIWL010000022.1:0-5031 GCA_035519435.1 Terriglobales bacterium | reverse complement strand
AATTCAACACTCGGTAGCAGGAAGATGCCATAGCCGGGCATGTAGGCGCGCACCTTCGGTATCTGGGAGCCGGGTCTTGCGAGACAAACGACGCATTGCGGTGCCCCGCCACTTCGGCCTGTGGAGGACCGCGCCGCTTCTGGTGTCCCTGATCGCGGCAATAACCATATCCGTTGCTGCGGAAGCACAGCCAGCGACGGCGTTCGCTTCTGTCGAGAACAAATCCACTTCGACCGGCGGGAATTTGTGGGCGCCTTTCGGGCTTCACACAGACGATCTGAACGCCATGGTGAAGCGGCGTAACATTCGCGCCCTGGTGATGATCAATCCTATCGGATTCTTTTACGACAACGGCCAGCCCATGGGCATCATGTACGACGCCTTGAGCGCGCTGGAAACCTACGTCAATCAGAAGTTCAAGACAGGCGCGCTGAAAATCCAGGTCTCCTTTATTTCGGTGGGGCCCGATCAGGCGGAAACTGCCCTGATGCAAGGCGTGGGCGACTTCGTCGCTTATGCGCTCGTCGTTACACCACAGAGACAACAGCAGGCCGCGTTTACGGTTCCCCTTGAAACAAATGCCCAGCAGCTTCTTGTCACGGGTCCGAACTTCGGCAAGGTCACCAGCCTGGACGATCTCAGCGGCAAAGAGATTTACGCAAATCCGTTAAGCGTGCCGTATCAGGTGCTGCAGGAAGTCAACGACAAGCTGAGGAATGCAGGAAAGCCGCTCATCGTGATCAAACCGCTGACAAATACCTCCAGGAAGATGACCTAGGTCAGATGGTGAACGCAGGCTTGATTCCTGCGACGGTCGCGCAAGATGTGAAGGCCAAGCTTTGGGCAGAGGTGTTGCATCACCTGATCGTGCATTCCGAACCCGTGCTGGCGAGCGGCGAGCAAATAGCATGGGCGTTGCGAACGAACAATCCCCAACTCAAACAACTGTTGGATGAATTCATCGCTCCACGCGCGGTGGGAAGTTCCTTCGGAAATACGCTAGAGCGCCGGTATCTTGAGAATACGAGATGGGTGGTGAACTGTGTCCTTTCGGCAGAGCTGCGTGACTGGAGGTGACCGCGGCTGCTAGCGTCAGTCTTTCCGGTTTGAACAGAGGAGGGCTGGCGATGGCGAACGACCCACCTGAGATACCGCATGGAATGAAGAGGATTTACCAGCGCTTCGCACGCTGGCGGAGCGCGCACCCTGGGGTGCGCTTGCCGATCCCGCCACGACTGTGGAAAGCAGCAGCGAAGGTGGCGCGCGAACACGGAGTGTTCCACACCGCGAACGTTCTGCGCTTGGAGTACGGCAAGCTGAAGCGGATGGCGGAATCGGACGGGATTTCCGCAACCGTCGTTTCACGCAAGGGCCGCAGGATACACCGTCTGACGGCAGCACTGCCTGCAGGAGCGGAGGCAGCAACCCAGAAGGCGAGCCGCGCCCGGCCAGCTCCACTGCCGTCCTTCCTGGAGGTGGTGGGCTCCTCGGCGATTGCCGGGTCGGAGTGCCTGATCGAGTTGGAAGGTCCGCAGGGCAAGATGCGGATTCAGTGGAAAGGCATGGGCGCGCCCGATCTGGCCGCGCTGGGCCGAGTGTTGTTGGAGCCGCGAACCCGGTGAGGCGGTGATCCAGATTACGCCGCAGATGCGGATTCTGGTGGCGATCGAAGCCGTGGATGGACGCAAGGGCATTGATTCGCTGGCGCAGTTGTGTCAGGAGAAGCTCGAGGCCGATCCTTTCTCGGGCTGCCTGTTTTTGTTTCGCAGTCGACGCGGAACCTCGATCCGCATCTTGGTCTATGACGGGCAAGGCTTCTGGCTAGCGCAGAAGCGGCTGTCAAAGGGACGTTTCGTATGGTGGCCGAGTGGGAAGGAACCCACCCGCGTGCTGGAAGCGCATCAAGCCCAGTTGCTGCTGGCCGCCGGAAACCCGGATGCGGTGGCGGCGCCGGTGTGGCGGCGGGTGAGCGCGTAGTCATCCCGGAATCAGCGGAGTTAACCCCTGCAGGCTTGCGTTCCGGTTATTGCTTTGCCACACTGCGGATGTGCCCACCCACCGCTATCGTGGCCGAGAGATTGGCGCCGAAGACATCCTGTTCATTCGGCAGTTGATTGCCGAGCATCCCTCGCTCAGCCGCCGCAGGCTGTCAGAGAAACTGTGTGAGGCCTGGCAATGGAAGCAGGCTAACGGCGCACTGCGCGACATGGTGTGCCGCGGCCTGTTGCTCATGCTGCACCGGGCGGGCGAGATCACGCTGCCGCCCGTTCGTCAGACCTCGCTGAATCCGCTGGCCCAACGTCAGCCACCCGCACGGATGCTGATCGATACGACGCCGATCCGCGTGTCGCTCCGTCAGCTGCAACCCATCGCGATTCAGCCGGTGCGGCGCACACCCGAGGAAGCGCTGTTCAACAGCCTCATCGAACAGCATCATTACCTGGGCTACGAGCAGCCGGTGGGCGAGCACCTCAAGTATGTGGCCTGGGCGCAAGGGCGTCCGGTGGCGTGCCTGGCGTGGAGTTCGGCGCCGCGGCACCTGGGCAGCCGCGACCGCTTCCTGGGTTGGAGCGCGGAGGCGCGGAGGCGCAACCTTCGCTTCCTGGCTTACAACCCGCGCTTTCTGATTTTGCCCTGGGTCGAGGTCGAGCACTTGGCCTCGCATCTTCTGGCGCGTGTGACAAAGCGTCTCTCGCAGGATTGGGAACGCCTCTATCACCATCCCATCTACTTTGTGGAAACCTTCGTCGACCCGGAGCGGTTTCGCGGCACCTGTTATCGCGCGGCCAACTGGCTTCGGTTGGGAGCGACGACGGGACGAGGCAAAGACGATCAGACCCACCGCCCCAATCGCTCGATCAAAGAGGTGTTGGGTTATCCCCTGACGCCGCGCTTTCGCGAGTTACTGCAGGAGACCTAAGATGCCGCCCGCGACTCCACCGCTGGAGGTCACCCCGGAAGAGTTGGAAGCGTTGCTGGAGACGGTGCGGGAAGCACTGGGTGAGGCCGGCTATCAGAAGCTGCAAGCGGCCATCCGCACGCTGAGTTACGTGACCGAGTTGCTGGAGACGCGGAAAGCGACACTGGCCAGTTTGCGCCGCCTGTTGTGCCATACGCGCAGCGAGAAGACGGAGGCGGTGTTGGAACAGGCCGGCATCCCGCGCAGCCCGACTCCGAGGGCACCGTCGCCGGAGGTAGGTTCGAAGAAACCCGGACACGGGCGCACGGGAGCGAAGGCGTATCCTGGGGCTCAGCGCATCGCGGTGCCGCACGCCACGTTGTATCGCGGAGATCGCTGCCCGGGGTGTCAGCGCGGCAAAGTCTACCCGCTGAGCGAGCCGGGGCTGCTGGTGCGGTTGCGAGGCCAGGCGCCGATTGCCGCCACCGTGTACGAACTGGAGAAGCTGCGCTGCAACTTGTGCGGCGAAGTGTTCACGGCAGAAGCTCCCGCGGGCGTCGGTCGAGAGAAGTACGACCCCACTACGGCCAGCATGATCGCGTTGCTGCGCTATGGCAGCGGCTTTCCCTGGAATCGCCTGGCCGACTTGCAGGAGAGTGTCGGCATTCCTCTGCCCGTGGCGACGCAATGTGAGATCGTCGCGGAAGCCGCCGCTACCGTCTCCTTGCACGCAGATCAGATTCGCAAACTTCATCGTTCGGGACTCAGCAAGTCGGCCATCGCCCGTCGCCTCGACATCGGTCGTACCTCGGTGCGCCGTATCTTGAAAGAAGAAGTTCGCTCATGATCCGCAAGCACGTGCGTGCCGGCGAAAAGGTTCTTCTGAAGCTGAGCCACCGAGAACGCGAGTTGATTCTCGAACACACCTTCGCCGACGACGAACTCACGGCTTCTTTGCGCATCGCACCCGCTTCCAACAAGGCGTCCGTGTATTCGTTCACGCTGGATGATCTGGAAGAACTGAGCGGCTATGTTGGGGCCGAAGCCAACCACGCCAAGGACAAGAAACTACAAAGGGAGCTGGACCGTCTGTTCGAACGGATGCAAGCCGTGCTGGAATCCTATACGGACGAAGAGGACAGAACGACAGAGTAACTGGTGATCGAATCGAGCACGCCTGTGCCCAAGCCACGCAAGAACCGCATTCGCGAAGAACGTATCCACAACGAAGCCATCGTCGACGCCTATGGGCCGGAAGAACAGGCTCTCGGCTGGTATTACTACCTGGACAACAAAGTCCAGTTTCCTTTCTCGGCTCGGTGCATCGCGTCCAAGGTGGTCTCTCCGCTCCGCAAGGGAGAAACGGTTGAAGTCCGCGGCCTGGCGCCGGAAGAGTCCTGTGCCCACGACATGCTGGTGTTGATTCGCTGGCACAGCCGCAATGTGGCCGTGCCACTCTCCCAACTCACTGCGGTTGACGCGGATGAATCTACCGTCGAGGCCATCGCCGACTGGCACTACTGGCTGGCGCAAGGCTACTGTTTCTGAGTCCGGCGCTCCGTGGAGAATTGCGCATGCGCGCCATCATAGAAGATGCTTATGACGAAATCTGAATCGAAATCGCAACCCAGCTGGACCGATGTCAAAGCCAAGCTCGCCGCGTTTGACCGGGCCGGGCTCGTGGACTTGATTCACCATCTCTACGCCGCCCACAAAGACAACCAGATGTTCCTGCACGCCCGCTTTGGCTTGGGCGAGGACGTATTGGAGCCGTACAAACGAACCCTCGATCGCTGGCTCTGGCCGGACCCGTTTCGCAATCAGGACACATCCGTCGTCAAGGCCAAGCAGGCCATCTCCCATTACAAAAAGGCCGTGGGCGATCCTGCGGGACTCACCGAGCTGAGGGTGTTCTACTGCGAGCAAGCGGCAGGATACTGCCAAGATGTCGGTTATCAAGACGAAGGATTTTTCGACGCGCTGGTGGGCATGTTCGAACAAGCCCTCAAGTCGACCAATACGCTACCGGTTGGCGGCCGGGATAGCCTGATCACTCGACTCAACCGTGTGCGAGAAATCAGTCACGACTTTGGCTACGGCGTCGGCGACGATATGGATTACCTCCTGGCCAA